>NZ_JBIUYQ010000019.1:0-171706 GCF_044744605.1 Kitasatospora sp. NPDC087271 | reverse complement strand
TGGCACGCTGTTGAGTTCTCAAGGAACGGACACTTCCTTCGGACCGCCTTCCAGCGGGCCCTCCGGGCGCTTCGTTCTTTCGTGTTCCCAGCTTATCAGATGTTTTCCGCTCCGTTTTCCGGCGCTTCGTTCATCCAATTCGCTGGTGTCTTCTACGGCTGTATGCCCCGTCCGACGTTTCAAACTCTAGCCGAGCCCCGCTTCGAAAAGCGAATCGGCCGCAATCCGATAAAACAAGCACGCCGAATAGGACCCAAGCCGCGACAAGGCGCGACCCGGCCCGAACCAGGAGGTGGTGTTTCAGAGGATTGGCCGCCCCGGGACCGTCCGCGCCGATGCGTGTCCGGTGCTCCCTGCCGAGCGACTGGGAGACAGTACCCCCAATTCAGTGCCCGAAACAAACGCCCAGCCCCAGCAGCCCCCGCCGCAACGTCGAGCGACGGACGTGCGACCGCCCCCGGTCACGGCGTCAGGTCGCAGCACCGTCGGCAGCCGTCCGGGCGAGGCGCAGTTGTTCCTCCTCCACGATCAGCGCAGCCAGCGACTGCTCCGAGACGTCGACCGCTTCAGGAGTCGATTCGGCCACGTCACTGCGGCGCGCGTAGTCGTCGAACAGCTGGCTCTTCGCGCGAAGAATCTCCACCATCCGCTGGTCGACGCTGTCCGCGGCCAGCAGGCGGTGCACCTGTACACGCCGGACCTGGCCCATTCGATGGGCTCTGGCTATCGCCTGGCTCTCCAGGGTGGGCTTCACCTGGGGTTCACAGAGAATGACGACCGACGCCGCCTGGATGTTCAGTCCCACACCGCCAGCCTGGATCTGGCTCAGCAGCACCGCATGGCCCTGCACGGCGGCGAACTCGTCCACCACGTCCTGTCGTCGGACAGCGTCCAGGCCTCCGTCGAGCGGGCCGAAAGCACGCTGCCCCAGAGCGTCCTGGACGACCCGCAGGACATCCCGGAAGAACGAGAAGACAACGACCTTCAACCCGTTCTCCGCAGCCTCGTCGACGACCTCCATCAGCCGCAGCAGCTTCGCCGACCCTGCCGGGTCCGCGTACGCGGCACGGCGCATGGCCATGAAGTTCCCCTCGGCGACCGCCGAGCAGTAGGCGACGAGATCGGACGCGGACAGTTCCTCCCATTCGTCGACATGAACGACGTCGGGGAGTTCCGTCAGGACGTCCCGCTGGTTGCGGCGCAGGTAGGCCGGTGCCACTGCCTTGCGAAACGACGTCGGGCCTGCGGCGGCCGAGCTGCTGTGGATTCCGGGCAGAAGATCAGGCTGCAGATAGCGGACCAGGTTCCGGAACTCCTCCACCCGGTTCTCCATCGGGGTGCCGGTGAGGAACAGGACGCGGTCGACGCGGTCGGTCCACTCGGCCACCGCCTGCGAGCGCTTCGCGCTGTGGTTCTTGACGTAGTGGGCCTCGTCCACCACGACCATGCCGACCGTGACGTCCTCCGGGACCTCCAGGCGACGCAGTCCGTCGAAGGTCACGACGGCGACACCTCCGCTGCCGAGCCATTCGGTGCGCGCTACTTCCCGCTCCTGGCCGTGGAATCGGAACGCCCTCAGCGTGCTGCGCGACTCGATCTCCCTGATCCAGTTGATGAGGACGCTGGCCGGGCAGACGACGAGGAAGTGTGCGCTCCCGTGCGCCCGGAGATGCGCGAGCGCGGCGATCGCCTGGATCGTCTTCCCGAGGCCCATCTCATCGCCGATGATCACCCGCTTCTGTGCGAGGGCGAAGCGGGCACCGAACGCCTGGTAGCCACGGAGCGAGACCGTGCACCGGGTGTCGTCCAGCGGCTCGGCCCGGACCCGGTCCGACAGGCTCTCCGGGAGGAAGCCCTCGGAGGCGGTGAGCCCGTCGGAGCCGGATCCGACGAACTCGCCCAGAATGCCGTAGAACTCGGCCGAGCGGACCTCGAACTCCCCCCAGGCCTCGACGTCCGTGGCCAGTGGGCGGAGGAGGTCCACCGAGGCCTGGGCGAAGAGCATGGACGCTCCCCGGTCCTCCGTCTCCGCGAGCAGGGCGTCCAACCGATCGACCGCGGCGAATGCCTCCTGTCGGCGCTGCCGCCCGGCGAACAGGCCTCTCACAACGCCCCGGGCCGGCTGGGCGGCAGCGATCAGGGCGGCGGCCTCGTCGGCGACACGCTCCGCCAGTTCCCTGGCCCGTCTCGCCTCGGGCCCGGCGGCGACCAGCCGTTGGAGTGCGACGACCAGCGCGGTGCCGGCCGCGTCCTGGTGGTCGACGTCCAGCCGGATCGCCACGGCCTGCTCGGCGGCCCGGGCGATCTGCCCGGCGGCGGCGATGGCCTGGAGAGCGCTCTGGGCTCCGATTCCGGGCAGCAGTTGGAGCGTGTAGGGCGTGGCGTCCACCACCTGCCGCACGGTCCTGATCCCGGCGGCCTCCAACGCTCCGACGCGCAGACGCCCCTCGGTGACGTCCTTCAGCCGGGCCACGGGAATGCCGTCCAGTTCGTCACGGACCAACTGGCCCCGCAGACCGGCCGCGGCCCGGCGCACGTGCTCGACAGCGCCCTGGTGATCGTCGACGACCGCGCGGGCGACCGCGCGGAGCCGCTCCCCGTCCGCGAGCACGACCTTGGGCTTCCGGACGGCCCGCTGCCTCTCTCCCACCTACGGCTCCTGTCCCGACTCGACCATGCGGCACCCTCTCCGGGCGTCCACATGATTCCATCCAGGCACCGCCGACCGCCCCGGATTCCGGACCACACCCCGGCCGCCCACTGCCCCGGCGGAGTCTCCGGGCCGGGTGCGTCCGTGCGTCCGTGCGTCCGTCTCGACCGACTTCGGGCACAGGGCCGTCAGCCGGGGGTCACAGCACTGCCAGGCCGGCTTCCAGGTCGTCCAGGCCCAGGGAGCCCTGCCGGAGGGCCGTCATGTGCCAGCGCTTGAGGTCGAAGTCGGCGCCCAGCCGGCGGCGGGCCGCCTCGCGGCCGGCCAGCCAGGCGCGCTCGCCGAGCTTGTAGCCGATGGCCTGGCCGGGCCGGCCGAGGTAGCGGACGATCTCACTGTGCAGGTGGGCGGGCGCCAGACCGACGTAGTCGGCCATGAAGGCGGTGGCCAGCTCCGGGGTCCAGCGCTCGCCCGGGTGGAACGGGGAGCCCGCCGGAACGACGCTCTCCAGGTGCATGCCGAGGTCGACGATGACGCGGGCGACGCGCATCATCTGCTTGCCGAGGTAGCCGAGGCGGCGTCCGGGATCGGTGAGGAAGCCGAGCTCGTCCATCAGCCGCTCCGCGTACAGGGCCCAGCCCTCCACGTTGGCGCTGATCTTGCCGAGGGTGACCTGGTAGCGGGACAGCTGTTCCGCCGCCGCGGTCCAGGAGGCGAGCTGCAGGTGGTGCCCGGGGACGCCCTCGTGGTACCAGGTGCTGACCAGGCGCCAGGTGCGGAACCGCTCCTGCGCGTCGCCGTTGGCCAGCGGGAGGAAGGTCCGGCCCGGGCGGGCGAAGTCGAGGCTCGGCCCGCTGTAGTACGGCGCGGCGGCGCTGCCGGCCGGGGCGATCCTGGTCTCGACCCGGCGCAGCGGGCCGGTGATGTCGAAGTGGCGCCCGTCGAGTGCCTCGATCGCGTCGTCCGTGAGCTGCTGCAGCCAGCCGCGCATCTGCTCGGCGCCGCGCACGGTGTGTCCGTGCTGGTCCAGGTGGGCCCGGGCTTCCTGGACGGTGGCGCCGGGCAGCACCCGTTCGGCCTCCGTGCGCAGCTCGGCCCAGACCCGGTGGAACTCCTCCCAGGCCCAGTCGTAGGTCTCGTCCAGGTCCAGGTCGGCGCCGGTGTACCGGCGGGCCCCGAGCAGGTAGCGCTCGCGGCCGACGGCGTCGGGCGTGCCTTCCGCAGCGGACCGGTAGCTGTCGCGGAGCCAGTCCCGGAACGCGGCCACGGCGGCGGTCGCCTCGTTCGCGGCGGTGTCCAGTTCGGGGCGGAGCCGCTGCGGCGCGGGGGTGACGAACTCGGCGAACCAGCCGGGGCCCCCGGCCGTCTCGCCGGTCCACGCGGTGAGCTGCGCGCACAGCACGTCGGCCTGGCGGGGCGCGGCGAGCAGCTTGCGGGCGACGCCCTCCGCCAGCGTGGCCCGGTAGCCGTCCAGCGCGGCGGGCAGGTTGCGCAGCCTGCCCAGGACCGGGGCCCAGTCGTCGTCGGTGGCGGTGGGCATCATCGTGAAGATGCCCCGGAGCTGGTGCACCGGCGTGTGCAGGTTCCGCACGGCGCGGAAGTTCTCGCCGGCCTCGTGCACCCGCACCTCGGCGTCGAGCCGCTCGCGCAGCAGCCGCGCGCACACGAGCTCCGCCGGATCCCCGTCGGGCCCGGCCTCGGGGACGGCGTCCAGGCGCGCCAGCGCCTCCCGCGCGAGCCGGACCGTCTCCTCGACGCCGTCCGGCGACAGGTCGGGCATCCGGTCGTCGCCCGGGGCCAGGCCCAGGGACGTGGAGGTGACGGGATCGTGTGCGGCGACCCGGGCCACGTAGTCGTCGGCGATCTGTCGTGGAGTCATCGTCAGCTCCTTCGGTCGGCGATCGGTCGCGGTACCAGGCGTAGGAGGCCTTCAGGGTGCGCCACTGCGCCACAAAGTCGCTGCGCCGCGAAGTCGCTGCGCCGCGAAGCCGACGTGGACGAGTCCGGAGCGCCGACGGAAGCCCTCAGGCCGTCGAACACGTCGTGCATTGTAGCCAGGCTCCGCCCGCCCGCCCCGGACGGCCGCCAAGCCCGCACCGCAGCAGACGGGTTGGGCCACGGCCGGGCACGAACGGCCGGGCACGAACGGCCGGCCCCGACGAGACGGCTGGCCCCGACGAGACGGCCGGGCCGGACGAGACGGCCGCCCCCTCCGGCGCGCAGTGGCGCTGATCACAGCGGGTTTCGCGCCGTCGGCGAAATGCAGGGGCCGCCCGGGTTGTTTGCACAGGCAACCAATTCCGCCCCGGCGCACTCCACCGGCACCCACGAGGGATCCCATGACCGTCACCGAGCCCGCAGCCTCCCGCGCGGCCGAAATCCTGTCCCGGCCCGTCACGCTCAACGGGCTGACCGTTCCCAACCGCATCGCGATGGCGCCGATGACGCGCAGGTTCTCCCCTGGCGGCGTGCCCGGCGAGGACGTGCGCTCGTACTACGCCCGCCGCGCCGCCTCGGGCGTCGGCCTGATCATCACCGAGGGGACGTACGTCGGCCACGAGTCCGCCGGCCAGAGTGACGACATCCCGCGCTTCCACGGCGAGGAGCAGCTGGCCGGGTGGGCCCGCGTCGCCGAGGACGTCCACGCGGCGGGCGGCACCATCGTGCCGCAGCTCTGGCACATCGGCATGGTGCGCCGGCAGGGCGACCCGCCGTTCGCCGACGCGCCCGCCGTCGGCCCGTCCGGGATCCGGCTGGACGGCACCGAGGGAACCGGCCGGGCGATGACCCGGGCCGATCTGAACGCCGTCATCGGCGCGTTCGCCGAGGCCGCCGCGGCCGCCGAGCGGATCGGCTTCGACGGCGTCGAGCTGCACGGCGCCCACGGCTACCTGCTCGACCAGTTCCTGTGGGCGGGCACCAACCGCCGCACCGACGCCTACGGCGGCGACCCGGTGGCCCGGACGAAGTTCACGGCCGAGCTCGTCGCCGCGGTGCGAGCGGCCGTCTCCCCGGAATTCCCGGTGATCTTCCGCTACTCGCAGTGGAAGTCCGAGAACTACGAGGCCCGCCTCGCCGAGACCCCCCAGGAGCTGGAGGCGGTCCTCACCCCGCTCGCCGAGGCCGGCGTCGACGCCTTCCACGCCTCGACCCGCCGCTACTGGGTCCCCGAGTTCGACGGCTCGGACCTCAACCTGGCCGGCTGGACCAAGAAGCTCACCGGCCGCCCCGCCATCACCGTCGGCTCGGTCGGCCTGGACGGCGACTTCGTCGGTGCCTTCAGGGGCGAGGGCTCCCCGGTCCAGGCCATCGACAACCTGCTCGACCGGCTGGAGCGCGACGAGTTCGACCTGGTCGCCGTCGGCCGTGCCCTCCTCCAGGACCCGCAGTGGGCCGCCAAGGTCCTCTCCGGCCGCCATGCCGAGCTGCGCCCGTACGACGCCGACGCGCTCCGCACCCTCAGCTGACCACCAGCCCCCGAGGACCCGGCCGCGCGGCAGGTACAGCGGCAAGTACAGCAGGGCCGGGTCCCTTCGGAGTCCCGCAGGATCGCGCCGGCCGTACGAGATGTCAACAAGCTTGCGCGAGCCGCGTTTTCGGACGAAGTCGACACGGACGAGGCCGTGGCGCCGGTGGTGGCCCTCGGTCCGCCGAACAGGCCGTCATCAAAGCCGACACCGCCAACTCGCCCCGCCGACCCGGCCGAATGCCTCCTCGGCCTGCTGCTCCCACTGCCCTGCGAAGGGTCCCGTGCGGCCTTATGGTGAAGAAAAGACCTCCCGGACGAACCCCTGAGCAGCCTGCCGACGCACGGCGGCGACTTCCCGGAGGAGCGCTGATCATCTTCCCGGAGGAGCGCTGACAATGAGTACCTATCGAGTGGCACAGGCGACCGCCCCGGGCGGTGCGCTCCGACCGGCCGAGCGAGAGGTGCCGCAGCCGGGACCCGGCCACGTGAGGATCGCCGTGGAGGCGTGCGGCGTCTGCCACTCCGACACACTCTTCGTGAACGCCGCGCTACCGGGCGTGTCGTTCCCCGAGGTGCCCGGACACGAGATCGCCGGGCACATCGAGGAGTTCGGCGAAGGCACTCGGGACCGTGGATGGCAGATCGGTGACCGGGTGGCGGTCGGCTGGTTCGGCGGCAGCTGTGGCCACTGCAAGCCGTGCCGCCAGGGCGACTTCATCGTGTGCCGGAACTTGAAGGTCCCGGGATGGGCGTACGACGGAGGCTTCGCCGAGAAGGTGATCGCGCCCGCCGACGCGCTGGCCCGGATCCCCGACGAACTGGCGGCGGGCGATGCCGGGCCGATGGCCTGCGCGGGCGTGACCACGTACAACGGGCTGCGGCGCAGCAGCGCCCGGCCCGGCGACCTGGTCGCGGTGCTCGGGCTCGGCGGCCTCGGGCACCTCGGGGTCCAGTACGCGGTCGCGATGGGCTTCGAGACCGTGGCGATCGCCCGGGGCGCCGAGAAGGCCGGCTTCGCCGAGCAACTGGGCGCCCACCACTACGTCGACAGCACCGCCGGCACCCCGGTCGCCGAGGCGCTGCAGTCCTTCGGCGGCGCCAGGGCCGTGCTGGCCACCGCCGGCAACTCCGAGGCCATCGCGTCCACCCTGGACGGGCTGGCCCCCCGCGGGGAGCTGGTGGTGATCGGGGCGGACACCGCTCCGATGGCGATCAGTCCGGCCGGACTGCTCATGGGTGCCAACCTCATCCGGGGCCACCCGTCCGGCACCGCGCAGGACGTGGAGGACACGATGGCGTTCAGCGCCCTGCACGGCATCCGCCCGATGACCGAGACCGTGCCGCTGGACCACGCCGAGGAGGCGTACCAGAAGATGCTCGCCGGGAAGGCCCGCTTCCGGATGGTGCTCACCACCGGCTGACCCGGCTCGACCACCACAGGCCTCCCCCGGCTACTCGACCACCACAGGCCTCCCCCGGCTACTCGGGCTACTCGGGCTACTCGATCACGGGCCAGGCCATCGAGGCGCTCGGCTGCAGCGACTGCTCGGCCCAGATGATCTTGCCCCAGGGGGTGTAGCGCACGCCCCAGCGCTCGGCGAGCCGGGCGACGAGGAACAGGCCGCGGCCGCCCTCGTCCTCGGCGGCCGCGTAGCGCAGGTGCGGGGCGGTGCTGCTGGTGTCGGCGACCTCGCAGATCAGCGTGCGGTCGTACAGCAGCCGCACCCTGATCGGTTCGGTCCCGTGGCGAATGGCATTGGTCACCAGCTCGCTGAGCACCAGCTCGGTGACGAACACGGCCTCCTCAAGGCCCCACTCGGTGAGCTGCCGGGTCGCCTCGGCCCGCGCCCTGCCCACGGCCTCGGGGGTCGCGGCCACGTCCCACTCACTGGTCCGATCGGGCGCCAGCACCCGGGTACGGGCGACGAGCAGGGCGATGTCGTCGGTCTGGCGGACGGGCAGCAGGGCGTCGAGCACGGCGTCGCAGACCTCCTGGGGCGATCGGTCGGCGCGGGCCAGGGTGGCGGTGAGGACGTCCAGGCCGACACCGATGTCGCGGGTGCGGTCCTCGATGAGGCCGTCGGTGTAGAGGACCAGGTTGCTGCCCTGCGGCACCCGCACCTCCGTGGCTTCGAAGGGCATCCCGCCCAGGCCGAGCGGCGGACCGGCGGGAAGGGTGAGGACCTCCACCGTGCCGTCCGGATGGACGAGGGCGGGCGGCGGGTGGCCCGCCCGGGCCAGGGCGCAGATGCCGGTGGTGGGGTCGTAGATGGCGTAGAGGCAGGTGGCGCCGGTGATCGCGAGCTCGCCCTCGGCTGCCGCCGTCTCCTGGTCGATGTGGGCGACCAGTTCGTCCAGGTGTCCGAGGAGCTCGTCCGGCGGCAGGTCGAGGGTGGAGAAGTTCTGGACCGCGGTGCGCAGACGGCCCATGGTCGCGGCCGCGTGCAGGCCGTGGCCGACCACGTCCCCGACGACGAGCGCGACCCGGGTGCCCGACAACGGGATGACGTCGAACCAGTCGCCGCCGACCCCCGCCTGGGCGGGGAGGTAGCGGTAGGCGATGTCGAGGGCGCTCTGCTCGGGCAACGCGCGCGGCAGCAGGCTGTGCTGGAGGGTGACGGCCATCGTGTGCTCGCGCGTGTAGCGGCGGGCGTTGTCGATGGACACGGCGGCCCGGGCGGCCAGCTCCTCGGCCAGGGACAGGTCCTCGTCCTCGAAGGGACCTCGGTCACGGCTGCGCCAGAAGCAGGCGATGCCCATCAGCACGCCCCGTGCCGACAGCGGAACGGCGATCAGCGATGCCAGGCCGAACTCCAGCACCGCCTGCGTGCGCTCGGTGTCCTGCATGCGCCAGCCGGCGTCGGTCGCCAGCTCGGCGACCAGCGTGGGACGCCCCCTGACGAAACCCGCCGCCTGCGGGGTACCCCGATCCCACCTGACCAGCTCCCCTTGGGGGTACAGCGGCGAATCGTCCCGGACGCCCGCGAGCGCCACCCGCCGCAGCTCCACCGGGGCATCGACCACCAGGGCCCGCGGCTCCTCGCCGTCCAGGACCGCCTCGGCGAGGTCGACGGTGGCGTAGTCGCAGAATTCGTGGGCGGCCGTCCGGACGAGCTCCTCCGCGGTGCGCCGGACGTCCAGGGTCGTGCCGATGGCCAGGCTCGCTTCGTACAGCAGCCTGAGCCGGCTGCGGGCGACCTCGGCCTTCCCCGCGAGGGCGCGCAGTTCGGTGGAGTCGCGCAGGGTGGTGACGCTGCCCGCCGGGCCTCCCCCGCTGTCGGTGGGGCGGCTGTTGACGGCCAGCAGGCGGTCTCCGACGGGGAGCACCTCGTCGGTGACCGCACGGTCGGAGATCAGCAGTTCGGCCGTACGGGGGGCGAGGCCGAGGTCGGCGACGGGAAGCCCCTCCACGTCGGGGGGCAGGTCGAGCAGGCGGCGCGCCTCGTCGTTGGCGAGCAGGACCCGGCCGTCGCCGCCGACGATGGCCACGCCCTCGCGCACCGCGTGCAGCACCGCGTCGTGGTGCTCGTACATCCGGGTCATCTCTTCCGGCCCCAGGCCGCGGGTCTGCCGCAGCAGACGCCTGCCCACCAGCGCCGTACCGGCCGTGGCCAGGCCGAGCGCCAAGGCGCCGACGCCCAGGACGACCGGCAGCTGGCGGTTGAACGCGCTGCTCACGTTGGAGACCTTCATCCCGGACGAGACGATGCCCACGACCGCCCCGTGGGAGTCCTCCACCGGGACGACCACCTGGTACTCGGAGCCGAGTGGGCCATGCACGTCCTCGACGGTGACCTGGCCGTGCAGCGACGGCCCGATGGTTCCGATGAACATCTTGCCGATCAGCTCCGGATCGGGGTGGGTGTACCGGATGCCGTTGCGGTCGGTCACCACGATGAAGTCGACCCCGGCAGCCGTGCGGGCCTCTTCGGTCAGCGGCTGGAGCACCGCGCTGGGGTCGGGGCCCTGCATCGTCGCCACCAGGCCGGGACCGTGGGCGAACGCCTGGGCCGCGGCGAGCGTGCGACCGCGCGCCGCGTCGAACCGGTCGCTGCGGGACTGGACCAGCAGCACGACGACGGCCGTCACCACGAGCAACAGCACGATGAGCACCTGTAGGACGAACATCTGACCGGCGACACTCCGGATGCTCATCACCGACCACAGGCGATGCGCCGACTGCTCCCGCGGGGCTGAGCGTGGGTGTCGCCGCTCACGACGGCTACCCGATCGGCGCAGGGGCAGCCAGGAGGAGCGGCCCGTGTCTCTGGCCATACACCCATGATCCACCGCACCCCGGGCACGGGCGGGCCACACTACGCTGATGGGGGCGAAGCGCAGGTGGCAGCATGTCCCGCCGCAACACCGAACGGCTCACCCGCCCCGCGACCGGCCGGGCGCACGCCGTTCATCTCCTCTCGTCTCCTCTCGTCTCCTCTCATCTCCTCCACGGTCGAACAGTCGTCGGCGCGGATGTCAGGTGGGGGACGGAGCGGTGTGGAACTGGCGGGTGAGGTAGTTGGACCAGGTCTGGTGGAAGGTGGTGGCGAGCCGGGAGTGGGGGGCGATGAGGTCGAAGGCGTGGTAGGCGCCGGGGTAGAGGTGGAATTCGACCGGGACGCCGTGGGCCCGCAGGCGGGTGGCGTAGTCGAGGTTCTCGTCGCGGAAGCAGTCGAGGTCGCCGACGGTGATGAAGGTGGGCGGCAGGGCGCTGAGGTCGGTGGTGCGGGAGGGGGCGGAGTAGGGGCAGACGTCGTCGGTGCCGGCGCGGTCGCCCAGGATCGCCTGCCAGGCGAGGAGGTTGGTCGAGCGGTCCCAGATGCCGATGTCGGTGATCTCGTGGCTCGATGCGGTGCGGTTGCGGTCGTCGAGCATGGGATACGTGAGTGATTGGAACAGCGGTGCCACGCCGCCTCGGTCGCGGATCAGGAGGGTCGTGGCCGCCGCGACGCCTCCGCCGCCGCTCTGGCCCCCGATGCCGATGCGGGTGCCGTCCAGGCCCAGGGCCTCCGCCTCGCGGCCGAGCCACTGGTAGGCGGTGAAGCCGTCCTCGGCGGCGCCGGGGGCGGGTGTCTCGGGGGCGAGCCGGTAGTCGACCACCGCGACGGCGCAGCCGAGGCTCGCGCCCAGCTGGGTGAGCCACGGGTCGTCCTGGGCCGCGAAGCCGAGGACCTGTCCGCCGCCGTGGAACCAGAGCAGGACCGGCAGGGGTCCGGGCGCTTCGGTGGGGCGCAGAAGGCGGATGGGTACGTCGGGGCCGCCCGTTCGGCGCGCGAGGTGCGTCTCGATGGTGACCGACGGGTCGCCGGGCTGCGCGTCGGCGGCGGCCTTGGCCAGGGCGCGGAACGCCGCGCGCGTTGCGGCGAGGTCCGTCAGGTCGAACGCGCCGTTGGGGGTCATGGGGACTGCGTCGAGGGCCAGGCTCAGTTCCTGGTCCATCAGTTGACGGGATGCGGGCATGGCCGTTCCTGCTTTCGGGGGAGGTGTTTCGGCGGGAGGCGTTTCAGGGGCGGAACGCGTCGATGACGACCACGCCGGTGGGTCCGTACGTCTCCAGGGACTCCAGGACCCCGCTCGCCTCGTGGAGGCCGACGGTGCGCGAGACGATGCGGCCGGGGTCGAGGCGACCGGCGGCGATCATGTTCAACATCGTGCCGAAGCGCTGGCCCTGCATGCCGAAGGCGCTCAGGAACTCCAGTTCCTTGACCATCATGACGTCGACCGGCAGCGCGACGTCCCCCTGTTCCGCAGCGGTGGTGTGGCCGAGTTGGAGGTGGCGGCCGCGGGTGCGTAGGGAGAGGACGGAGTTGCGGCAGGCGGCGGCGATGCCCACGGCGTCGACCGACACGTGCGCACCGCCGCCGGTGAGGGTCTTCACCGCTTCGGCAGGGTCATCGGTCGTCGCGTTGACGGTGTGGACGGCGCCGAGTGCGCGGGCGGCGTCCAGCTTGTCGTCCGTGATGTCGATCGCGATGACGTTGGCGCCCGTCGCCGCGGCGATCTCGACCGTCGACAGCCCCATGCCGCCACCGGCGCCGTACACCGCGACCCATTCGCCGCCGCGGACCTTCGCCTGGTCGACGACGCCGTGGAAGGCGGTCATGTAGCGGCAGGCCAGCGCGGCGACGTTCACGAAGCCGACGCCCTCCGGCACTTCGACCAGGTTGACGTCGGCGAAGCGGACCATGACGTACTCGGCGAAGGCACCCCAGTAGGACACCCCGGGTACGAGCGAGTCCACGTGCTCGCAGACGTGCTGATTACCGCTGCGGCACATCTCGCACGCGCCCTCGCCGGGGTTCATCGGGAAGATGACGCGGTCGCCCTCCTTCCACCCCCGCACCTCGCGGCCGACCTCCACGACGGTGCCGGCGAACTCGTGGCCGAGGACGAACGGGGCCTCGACACGCGGCCCGCCCGTCCAGAACTCCCCGGCCCACAGGGCCCAGTCGGTCCGGCAGATCCCGTTCGCCCCGACGCGCACGATCGCGCCGTCCGGCGGGCAGGAGGGATCGGGCACGTCGCGGATGACGAGCGGCTTGTGGAGTTCCTCGATGACTGCGGCGCGCATGGCGCGGCCTCCTCGTGCTGGGAGTCGACGGGAGCGGGGAGCAACCGCCTGAAGTCCACCGGTTCAAGTGGTGGACTTTGAAGCTAGCCGTTTGCCCGGAATCATGTCAACCACATAGAGTGGTGGACATGGATGACAGGGCCAGCAGGGACGGCGGGGACGGCAGTCGCGAGGGGCGCCAGCGCGCCAAGGCCGACTTCCGCTTCGACGACGCGCGGCTGTGCTTCGCCTTCGCCGGCACCCTGGCCGACCGCGGCGCGGACACGCCCTTCGAACGGCTGGCCCGGCCGGAGGACTTGAGCCGCTGGGCCGTCGAAAGCGACTGCACGACAGCGGCACCGCCCTGCACCGAGGCCGACCTCGACCGCGCCAGGCAACTGCGTGAGGCGATCCAGCGGACCGGCCGCGCTCTGGCGGACACCACGCCGCCCGCGCCCGAGGACATCGCGCTCGTCAACCGCGCCGCCGCCGAGCCCCCCTCGACACCCGAGCTCGCCCCCGACGCGACCACCGTGCGCTGGCACGGCGATGCGCTCGCGGCAGTACTCTCGATGGTCGCCCGGGATCTGATCGCCCTCTGCGCATCGGAGCACCGCACCCGCGTCCGCATCTGCGGCAACCCCGACTGCGGCGCCCCCTTCGTCGACACCTCCCGCGCGGGCGCCCGCCGCTGGTGCTCGATGAAGACCTGCGGCGCCCTCGTCAAGAAGCGCGCCTACCGGGCCAGGCAACAGATTCCCGCCGACGGCCCCCGGTAGCGCATAGGCCGCCGCACGGACAATCAAGAAGCAGTAAGTCGGGTAGCCGGGTCACATTGCCGTGACCCGGCTACCCGACTATGTCACCAGGCATTCGCAAGCGCACCGCGCAGACATGGGCTCCCAGCCTTCGGATCCCCGCCGAACCCGCACTGGGCCTGCCGAGCGCTACGTCCGAACGACGTCCCAACTACCGCACGCGCCGGTCCCGGTGGGCGGCGATCAGGTCGCGGTACCAGGTGTAGGAGGCCTTCGGGGTGCGCTGTTGGGTCGCGAAGTCGACGTGGACGAGGCCGAAGCGCTGGTGGTAGCCCTCAGCCCGTCGAACAGGCTGTCATTCTAGACACGCAGCAACAGCGACCATCAACCCTTTTGGTAGCAGAGGCCATTGGCCAATCTCGACCACCCCTGCGTAAGCGCGACCCGGTCTCCAGTTCGCCATGCGCCGCAGTGCATTCCCGGTACCCGCCCGTACAAAGCGTTCGACACTCGGCGACGAGTGCCGAAGCCCACCGGAACCAGGTCGTGACCCGCGGCGCTCGTCAGCGTCATGCACCGGAGTGCACGTACGCGGCCCAGAGCGACGGCGCAGCGCGGTATCGGTCCCGCAGCGTGTGCACCGTCCGGTGCAGGGCCTCAGCGGATCGCGGGATGTCAAGGCCGCCCTGCTCTCCCCTGAGGATGTCATAGAACGATCGCGCGGCCTGTTCCGCGACGGCGTCATCGATCTCCCAGAGTGTTCCGATGACATGCCGGAAGCCCGCCAACTGGAATGCGCTGGTCAGTTGGATGGCTTCGTCGATGAGATCGGTGTTCGTGTTCGCCGCGGTGCTGCAGGCCGAGAGATAGGCAAGCTCTGCGGAGTCGAGATTGATCCGAGCGAGACTCGCCACAGTCAGCGGGGCGGACTGGTGGTCGCTGAGCAAGAGCTGGCTCCGTGATGGATCCGTCCTGTCGGTGATCCCGTGACAGGCAAAATGAACGACCGCGCTCTGCTCCAGCGCAACGAGGACCTCCTCCCTCGTCGGGCCATCAGCGCCGACACTGCCGCCAGAAGGCGCGGTGGCGATAAAGGTCCGCGGGGAGGGCAGGCGAGCACCCACCCATTCGGCCTCGGCCGCAGCCCTACTCAATGGGGCGCCGTTCGGCAGACCGGGTGTGACGGGCATGGCCACGACCAGCGAACAACGGTCGACGATCGAGACTCCGCGCGTGGCTCTCCGGGCGTACCGCAGCGAACGCACACTCGGCGCGTACGAGGAGATCACACGGTCCAACACAGTGCGGCTGTCCCGCCCATCTCGGTGGTACCCCGCGGCATGGAGAGGCAAGAGCCCGAGAGCACCACCTGGAAGCCACCAGACGCGCGGGATCGGCGAATCGGGGGACGGCAGGGAATCCAGGCCGAGGCTCGTGAGAACCGGTTCGGCGGCAACGTCCCAGAGCCATTCCAGGACCGCCGACAAATCACGTTGCGCCTGGACTCTCGCGCCTCGGGTAGCCTGCGGGTCGCTGGCCGTGGCAAGAGCAGCATAGAAGGAATTGATCCGGACGATGAGCGACTCGGCATCAAGTCCACCGAGGCAGACCCTGCTAGCACCGCTCGCCGTCACCGCGATGGCATCGCTGCCGTACCTGCTGACATTGAAAAGCACAACGGGGCCCAGACGAGCTTCCTTGATCAGGTCGTCGGCAGACGGTTGACGAAGGAAATCCGCGAAGCCGTCCAACTCGCGCACCTGGTCGATCAGATCGCGAAGATCCAAGGCCGCCCGATGCCTGCCGGGTGGTTGCGGCGTTCCCAACGCGCCGACGCGCGTGGAAGCCTCGGAGGCCGCAGTCGGTGGCGGAGGAACATCGGAATCGAGCACGTCGGTCAGGTAAACAAATCGATCGGCCATGCGTGGGTGAGCTTGCCTAAGGGTTGTCAGGTCTGTCCTATTCTCCAATGCTTGGCCGAGCAGGACCGCACGCCCCGACTCCAGTACGACCAGTGCTCGCTCGAGCGCCGGAAGGGAGTGCGACTCCGAACCCGAGCAACCCAGCAGCAGCGCTGCGGCATCACTAGCAAGCCCGGACACTTCACCGAGTTCGTGCTGCTGGTCGCTTCGTCTGAGCCACCGTTCTGCCACGATCGGCAACAGCTCGACTGCGGCAGCGAGCAGCTCGGCCGCCCGGGCAGGTTCCGACTCGGCAAGCAGTGCCGTCGCCGACCTCGCCGCGCGGATCCGAGTGGACGGCGCACCTGAGGTGAGCTTAAGCACCGCCTCGAAGGCCTTGACGGCCTCCTCCCTGCCATGGCCCGTCGCTTGGAATCGGGCGCCCAGGGAGATCCCGAGATTTGCCAGCACAGCCGTCCTGGAGGGTTGGTCCGCCAAGCTGGATGCCACTGCCTGCCGGCCGGCTTCGATCGCGGACTCAAGGTCCCGCAGATCACCGGTGGCCGTGAACCTCGAGCGCAGTGCGCCTCCCAGATTGGAAATGAACCATGCGCGGTCGGGGTGGCCGACCGGCGTGACATCCGCAGCCTCCCTAAGCAGCTCGACGGCGTCATCCAGGTCCCGCAGGTCGCCGGTGAGCCCGTACCTGGCCTCCAAGGACATCGCGTGGTTGGACAGAAGCAACCCACGATCGGGATGGTCGGCCACCGCACGGCCCGCGGCCTCGGCGTTCGCCTGAATCGCCGCCTCCAGGTCTGCTTCCGCATCGGTACGCCAGAATCTCGTCTGCAGTGCTCCCGAGAGATTGGACAGGTATCTGGGTCGGTCCGGGTGGTCCGGCTGAGTGGCCGCGACAGCTCGCTCTCCGTACGAGATCGCAGCGTCCAGGTCCGCCGTTGTGCCTGACCGCCTGAATCTCTCCGCCAGGGCAAGGGCCACGTTGGCCAAGTAACCCGGCAGGCCCGGGTGGCTCTCAGGTGTCGCCTCGACTGCCTGTTCCCCAAAAGTGATCGCCGCTTCCAGATCCGCGACTTCTCCAAAGAATCGAAACCGGGTACTCAACGCGATGCCGAGATTAGACAAGTGGTTCGCGCGATCGACGTGACGGTTCGGCGCTAGCTCGACCGCCTCTCTCAGAGCTTCGATGCCAAGCTCCATGTCGGCGGACACTGCTGTCAGCCGAAACCGCGCCTGCAACGCACCGCCGTAGTTGGACAGCGCCGCTGGTCGATCGGAGTGTCCGATCGGAGTGACCGCCAGGGCTCTCCCCAGGGCGTCGATGGCATCGTCGATGTCCTGTACCACTCCGCCAGCTTCGAAGCTGGTCTGCATGGTGTGTCCAAGGTTGCCGAGAATCCCGCGCAACAACCGGGAGTCGGTCGGCGCTCTGTCGGCCGCACATTGACTCAGCAGTACAGCCTCAGCCAGGTCCTCCGCCTTCCCGGATTGCTCAAACCTGATCCGATGAGCGGCTCCGAGGTTGGACAGGTATCCGGCAAATGCCGGGTCTTCCGGATCTGTGAGTTCCATCGCCTGTCGATGCCTGCGGATGGCCTCATCCAGGTCGTTCAGGTTCCCGTTGTGTCCGAAAGCGACCAGCAACACCTCACCGAGGTTCGCGGGCAGGTTCGGAGTGAGGGCGTCTTCGCGGATGGCTCGGTCCACATCTTGCCGAGCAGCACCGATGGAGTCCTTCAAATCTGCTGACGCACCGGCAGATCTGAATCGGTCCAACAGTGCCTGACTCAGTAGCGCCAGCGCAGTGCGGTGCCCCGGCTCTCCGGCCGGGAGAGCCGCAGCTGCCTGCCTGAAGACAGCAATAGCTTCATCGAGGTCGGATGGGTCTGTGCGACGTTGGAAGCGTTCCTGAAGAGCCACCGCGAGCGTCATCAGAGCCTCTCCCCGGATCGGTGACTCAGGAAGGCCCGCGGCCACCGCCCGCTGCATGCAGTCAAGAGCCTTGTCGAGATCGGCAGGCTCCTGGGTCCGAACGAACCTGCTCCACGCCAAGGAGCCTGCGTTGAACAGAATCTCCACGGGCGGGGAATGATTCGTTGGAGTGATCCTCACCGCCTCCTCGGCGAAAGCGAGGGCAGCGTCCTGGTCCGCTGGGTCACCGAGCAGGTCAAACTGCCGCTGCAGGGCAATGCTCAGATGTGACAGGCGCCGGGCTCGCATAGGGTCATCAGGTGCGGTGGCCGCAACGATGCGGTGCCACAGTCGGACAACTGCGCCAACATCGGATCGGTCGACTCTCCCGAGCATCGAGGTCGCACTGTTCACGGCATGGTCGACAATAACGGGGAGCAAAACCTCGGGCAGGGGCTCTGCATCAGCTATGAAGCAGGGCGCGAACGCCTCGGCGGCGGCGATCCAGTCGTTTAGGCCTGCCCCGGACTCCTGAGCCCTGATGCGATAGAAGTGCACCCATCCCAGCACCAACCACCCCTCGACGCCGCCCTCACCGTTCCGCAGGCTCTGCTTGAGCAGCCGCGCGTTTGCTAGGACCTCGGGTCCAAGCGCGACTCTGGGATCAGCGGCCAAGCGGATCGAACTCAGCTGCCCCAGCGCAGTATTCAAGTGATCCTGGTACAAGTCAGCTCCCGGCTGGTGCTACATCTGGCTCTCCGGCGATGATGGCAGCCAGCGAGGCAGCATCCTGGGCTAACACCTGAACTGAGTGTCAATCAGATCTCCTTCCACCATGAGCCGTTGTCAACGCCATCCCTGCGTACCGACGTAATCGACAGCCCTCTTGCGATATCGTCCTCTCGGGTCAGCCCCACGCGTCAACTGCCGCCATAGACGCCACACGGGTGGACCAACGACTTCTGGGAGGGCAAGTGGCCGACGGGTCAGACGATGAGCTCGCGGACGCGGTTGCACACGTTTGCGGGGATGCGGCGGGGATACGCGACGCACTGGGACCTGACGCCGAACCGCTGGACCGCCTCCTGGAAGCTGTGCGCGCCGGCGGGAACATCACCGCTGCCCTGAACAACCTCCACGTCGCCCTGCAGGCAGAAGGTGATGCCCTGGGCGTGTATGGCCACAACCGATCCCCGGCAAGTGGACTACGGCTTGCCGGTGCTGTGGCCTCCCGACCAAGGGAGGCTCTCTTGATCTGCCCGACAGGACGTTGCAGCCGGTACGACCAGCCCGATCCGGTCACTCCCGCCCCGACTTGCGCCATCGACGGACTGGCGCTGCGCCAGACGTGGCTCTGACATGGGCGGTTTGTTGGCGACGCTCAGCGGCAAGCTAGCAGAACGCTGGCTGTCCCTGCTGGTCCTTCCCGGCGCGCTATTTGTGTCGGGCGCATCGGCTGCCTGGATCCTCGGTCACGGCCATGCCGTTGACTTCGCGATACTGGTGCGCCAGGTGAAGCACGGGACGACCACCGTCAAGGCAGCTGGCCTTCCCGGCCTGACCGCAGCCATGCTGGCGCTTCTACTTGCCTCCGCTGCAGCCGGGCTTGCCGCCCAAACCCTTGGCTCGATGTGCGAGTACGTCGTGCTGGCGAGCCGATGGGAGTCCTGGTTACCCCCATTGCGGCGGGTAGCTCGGCGATGCGTCGACAGGCGGCGCCGCAGGTGGGAACGCGAACAGGCCGCCTATGCGCGGGAATGGAACGCCGCTGCACGCCGCACAGCTCTGGCCGCGCGGACCGATCCACACATCGATACGGCCGACCAGGTGCCGGTCCGACGAGATGCGCCGCTCGACACCGCGTACCAACGCATCGCTCGCGTCTCCAAGTTCGAACCCCAATGTCCCACGTGGACCGGTGACCGCATACATGCCGTCACGGTCCATCTCGACGAGGCCTACCGCCTCGATCTAGGAGTCGTCTGGCCATCGCTCTGGTTCACCCTGCCCGAAGTCGAACGCACCGAGATCAACGCGGCCCGTGAGGCCCTGACGCGTGCCACCACATTGGCCGGCTGGTCCCTGCTCTATCTCTCGCTTACGGTGATCTGGTGGCCGGGGCTCGTCATCGCGTGTGTCACTGCGGCCACCGCCTGGCGCCGCACCCGGGATGCCGCCGACACCTACGCGCAGCTCATCGAGGCGAGCACCCAGTTGCATGCCCGCGCGCTCGCCCGCCAGCTTGGAATCGGCTCGGAGGACGAGGAACGCCTCACTCCCGAAACGGGGTGGGGTCTCACGTGCTTTCTGCAAGGACGTGGTCGGGGAACCGTCTCCACCGCCTCACAGGCATCGATAACCACCCTGCCATGAAAGCTCGGTAGCGCCACGGTGGCGCATACCGCGGAAATAGCCGCGGAGGACGCCTGGAGCCGCGGAACAGCTGCTCGGAGCCGTCCGAGCCTGAGTCCAGCAACTCCTCGATCTCCGGTGTGCCGGGCCAGCTCTTGAGCCCGAAGGTCTGGCAGAGGCAGCACGGCTCGCCGGAACCTAACGGCGGTGCTGGCCCGCCCGTGGCATCGGCGCGGCGTCGCCAAGCGGCTACTGCCGACGGCCTCGCCGTAGCCGTGGCCGACCTGTACGAATGCCTGCAAGCCGGTCGTCCAGGAGATCAAGGCTGCCGATGGCGCGCTGGCCGTGGGTGTCACGTGCATTTCACCTGGAGGACCTTGCCTGCGCCGCCGGTCATGCGCTGGCTGGCATGGAGCCCTACTATCGCGCACCGACGAGCTGCCCCCATCCGACTCTGAGGCGGACCGTCCCGGCCCAACCGGCCGATGGCTGAACCACTGGCGATGGGCTGCGGACTTGTCGAACATCCTGTCATTTGCGCAAACCCCAGGCGCAGCAGCTACGGTCCGCGTCATTCAACCAGGCGCTCGGCCGTTGTCGAGAGGCCACCCATCCCGCAGCGAATGGACGCCAACTACCGGGCACGGAGGACCCTGTGGGCGGCGATCAGGTCGCGGTACCAGGCGTACGAGGCCCTCGGCGTGCGCCGCTGGGTCGCGAAGTCGACGTGCACGAGGCCGAAGCGTTGGTGGTAGCCCTCGGCCCACTCGTAGTTGTCGAGGAGGGACCAGGTGTAGTAGCCGCGAATGTCGATGCCTTCGGCGGTGGCGGCGGCGAGGGCGTCGAGGTGGGCGGACATGAAGTCGATGCGGGGTTGGTCGGGGGTGGTGGACTCGGTGACGGAGCAGCCGTTCTCGGTGATGGTGATGGGTGGGAGGGTCTTGCCGTAGGTGTCGCGGAGGGAGAGGAGGAGTTGGCGGAGGGCGTCGGGGACGACGGGCCAGCCGAAGGCGGTGTGGGGGACGTCGGGGATGTCGACGAAGTCGAAGGGGAGGCCCGGCTCGGTGGGGGCGGCGATGCGGGTGGGGTTGTAGAAGTTGAGGCCGAGGCCGTCGAGGCCGGGGGCGGCGATGAGGTCGGTGTCGCCGGGGTGGATGGCGCCGTAGAGGTCGTCGGGGACGCCCAGGGCGGAGAGGTCGGGGTAGCGGCCGAGGAGGACGGGGTCGGTGAACAGGCGGTTGTGGAGGGCGTCGTAGGCCTGGGCGGCGGCGAGGTCGGCGTCGGAGGAGGTCGCCGGCTCGACCGGGGTGAGGTTGTTGGAGAGCATCACCTCCAGGCCGCGGTCGTGGAGCACCGAGGCGGCCAGGCCGTGGGCGAGGAGCTGGTGGTGGGCGGCCGGGAGGGCCTCCAGCATCAGGGTGCGGCCGGGGGCGTGGGTGCCCAGGGCGTAGCCGAAGACGGTGTGGACGAAGGGCTCGTTGAGGGTGATCCAGGCGGGGACGCGGTCGCCGAGGCGGTCGGTCACGATCGCGGCGTAGTCGGCGAAGTGGTGGGCGGTGTCGCGGTTCAACCAGCCGCCGCCGTCTTCCAGGGCCTGCGGGAGGTCCCAGTGGAAGAGGGTGGGGAGCGGGGTGATGCCGGCGTCGAGGAGGGCGTCCACCAGGCGGTCGTAGAAGGCGAGTCCGGCGGGGTTCACGGGACCGCTGCCCGTGGGGAGCACGCGGGGCCAGGCGATGGAGAAGCGGTAGCCGTCCAGCCCGAGGTTCTTCATCAGCGCGATGTCCTCGGGGTACCGGTGGTAGTGGTCGCAGGCCACCGCGCCCGTGTGGCCGTCGCGGACGGTGCCGGGGCGGGCCGCGAAGACGTCCCAGACGGAGGGCCCGCGGCCGTCCTCGGTCACCGCCCCCTCGATCTGGTAGGCGGCGGTGGCGGCGCCCCAGCGGAACCCCGTCGGCAGGTCGTAGCGGTCCGGCATGACTGCCTCCTGACGTGAACGTGAGGGGAACTCATGTTACTGACGCGACACCGAAACGCCAGGGGCAACCGGCCACCACGACAAGGGAAACCCGGCCGGAGGAGCGCGGCGCGCGCCCCGGCGGGAGCGGTCGGACGGGCCCCGACCGCCCGCGCGCCATCCCACCGGGCCCCGTCCGGTGGCCGACCGCCGGGGAGGGAGGTTGCATGGGGTGACCGGGCCCCAGCGATTCGGGAGGCTGCCGTGTACGAGATGTGGGCCGAGCACGACCCGGCGGTGTCACCGCCGGCCGTGGTGTGGCACGTGGTGACGAAGAACGACTCGTCGACGTCCCTGTGCGGACGTTTCCTCGAACCCGCCCAGCGCGTCGCGCCGGCCGCGGGCGGCGGGGAGTCGGCGGGCCCGGACCGCTACTGCGATCCATGCCTGATCACCGTTCGCGAGGCCATGGCCGCGGCGGCTCGGTGACCGACGCCGTCAGGTCGCCCCAGGTCCGTCCGACCGATCTTGGCGGGACGGGACCTGGGCGTCCGAGGGCGGCGACGGCAACGGCAACGGCGAGGGCGTGAACAGGAGTGCCGGAGCGGGAGGTCGGGCGGTTCCGACCGTCCGGGCCGGTCAGTACGGCCCGGCCAGTGCGGCCACCCCCGGGAAGCGGGCGATCGCCTGGCCGGCGGTCGGCGGGTGGGCGCGCCGGGGTCGCAGTGCGCCGAGGGCCACCGCGGGCCTGGCCAGCCGGGCGGGTCTGGCGGCGAGGGAGAACACCTCGAAGTAGGCGGCCGAGACGGCGGGGTCGGTGAGGGCCGCGCCCAGCACCCGGCGGGTGTACCAGCGGGTGAACACGGCGGCGGGCCCGGCGGCGGTGGCGGGGTGGCTCGACAGCGCGTCCGGGAAGCCCTCGTCCTGGTCCTTGGCCATGTCCCAGGGCGTGTCGACGACCCTGGCGATCCGCCGCTGGATCAGTGCGCTCACCCCCGGGTGCAGGCCTTCGCTGTCGACGGCGGCGCGGATGGCGGCGGCGCACTGGGCGGCGACCGTCATGCCGTGCCCGTACACCGGGTTCAGTGCCGCCACCGCGTCGCCGGTGGCGGCGAACCCGGCCAGCGGGCCGCCCTCGTAGCACTCGTAGCGGCGCCGGCGGTTCAGTGTCCCGTGGCAGGTGCGGATCGGGCCTAGCGGGCGGGCGGCGCGCGCGAGGTCGTGGACGACCGGGTGGTCCAGCGCCTTCAGGAAGTCGTGGAACTCGCGCTCGCCCCGGGCGGGTTCGCCGCCCCGGGTGCCGGAGAGCGTGACGATCCAGCGCCCGTCCTCGATCGGGATGATGGTGGCGCCCCGACCGGGCCGGCCACGCCCCGGGACGGGCACGATGCTCACCACCGGGAAGCCCTCGTTTCCGCCCGGCGTCTCGAACACCCGGGCGGCGTAGGCGAGTCCGGCGTCCACCGTCTCCTCGCACAGGCCCTTGACCCCCAGCGCGCGCAGCCACTCCGGGGCGCGGGAGCGGCGGCCGGTCGCGTCCACGACCAGGTCGGCCCGCAGGGTCTCCCGCGAGCCGTCCGGGTTCTCGATGTGGACCCCGACGATCCGGCCCGGGCCGCCCACCAGGCCGAGGACGGAGGTGCGTTCGCGGACCGTCACGTTCGCCTGCTCGCGCAGCCGCCGCCGCACGACGTGGTCGAGCAGGTGGCGGCTGCACGCGATCAGGTAGGCCGGCGAGTCGAAGCCCTGGAGCCAGCCCGGCCCGAGGCGCATCAGCAGGCCGGCGGGGATCGAGCGGTAGTGGGCGCCGGCGGCGAGCAGGGCGTCGAGCGTTCCGGGCAGGACCTCCTCGACGGCGTCCGCGCCGCCGCCGAGCAGGATGTGGCTGAACTCGCCCTGCGGCAGGCCCCGGCGCGGGCCGGGCAGGACGGGCAGGACGTCCTGTTCGAGAACGGTGACGGTCCGGGCGTGCGGCGCCAGGGCGGCGGCGGCCAGCGTGCCGGCCAGGCCGCCGCCGAGGACGAGGGCCGTGCTCACCCGGCGGCTCCGGTGGAGGCGAGGCCGTCCCGGCGGGTCGCGCGCATCCACACCGGGCCGGGGCGCAGCGTGGCGAGCGGCAACTCGCGGACGGTCCGGCCGGGGACGTGCTCCAGCCGCCAGGCCCGCATGATCGTGGCGAGCAGCAGGACGGACTCGGTCATGCCGAACTGCTCGCCGACGCAACGGCGCGGTCCCGCGCCGAAGCCGATGAACGGGCCGCGCTGCGGGTGGACGCCCACCCACCGCTCGGGGTCGAAGCGGTCGGGGTCGGGGAACAGGGCGGACTGGCGGTGCAGGAGGTAGGGGCTGTAGACGACCGTCGTGCCCTCGCGCAGGCGGTGCGCGCCGAGTTCGGTGTCGGTGGCCGTGACGCGGGTGAGCAGCCAGCCCGGGGAGTACAGCCGGACGGCCTCGCGGACGACCCGGGTGGTGAGCTCCAGCCCGTCCACGCTCGCCGACGTGCCGGCCGCCGGGGTGGCGTCGGTCTCGGCCGCGCCCACACCGAGCGCGTCGGCCTCGGGCGCGTTCACCCCGAGCACGTTCACCCCGGCCGCGCCCACGTGGGCCGCGTCCACCTCGGCCCGGACCCGATCGGCGATGTCCGGGTGCTGGGCGAGCAGGTGCAGGGCCCACACGGTGGAGTTGGCGATGGTGTCGAAGCCGGCGGCGAAGATCGTCATCACCTGGTCGGTGACCTCCGCGTTGGAGAGCGCCTGCCCGCCCGCGTCGGCGGCCACCAGCGTCGACACCAGGTCGCCCCGGTCCTCCGGATCCGCGCGGTAGGCGGTGACGACCTCGTCGACCAGGCGCACCAGCCGGGTGCGGGCGGCGTCGTAGCGGCGGTTGGCCGGCAGCGGGATCCGGTTGAGCCGGTGGGGCAGCAGCATGCGCCGGTAGGAGCCGCCGATCAGCAGCACGAAGTCGTCGACGGTCTCCTGTAGGCCGGTGAACGGCAGCCGGGTGAACAGGGTCGAGACCAGGCTGCGCCCGGCGGCCAGGCTCAACTCGGCGGTGATGTCGACCTCCTGCCCGTCGCTCCAGGACCCGGCCAGCCGCCGGGCCTCCCGGGCCATCACCTCCGTGTACCGCGCGATCCGGTCGGCGCGGAAGGCGGGCTGGACGTAGCGGCGCTGGCGGCGGTGGTCGGCGTGGGGGCAGGTCACCAGGCCGTTGCCGGCGAAGTCGCGGACCCGTTCGAACAGGAACCCGCCCTTGTCGAAGACCCGGTCCTCGCGCAGGACGTGCCGGGTCAGCTCCAGGTCGCAGACCACCACCGCCGAGACCGGCCCCAGTCTGATCTGGACGAGGCCGCCGTACCGGGGCAGGGAACGCAGGAACGCCAGCGGGTCGCGCAGGAACGGCACCAGGTGCCCGAGCAGCGGCAGGCCGCCGGGCGGACGGGGGATCATCGCGGTGACTCCGTACGGTAGCGGGCGGCCGTCGCCGTCCAGTGGATGAGCGCGCGGGTGAAGCGGACCAGTCCGAGGGCGAAAGCCCGCACCTCGCCGGGCGACGAAGGGTCGCGGGCGATGCCGTCCGCCAGGAACTCCAGCGTCGTCGACTCGGCCTCGCACAGCGCCCCGAGCCGGGCCGACGCCTCTTCGGGGGCCAGGCCCTCGTGGACGGTGAACGAGCGCAGCAGGTTCTTGCCGTTCCCGGCGGCGGACTCCCCCTCGGCGGAGTAGAGGTCGTTGACCCAGCAGACGACGTGGTTGAAGCGCATCAGCAGGTCCGCCACCCTCGGGTGCCGGAACACCTCGTCGGCGAGGTCCAGGCCGTGGGCGAGCTCGATCCAGCCCGCCGCGCACGACACGGCGCCGTCCTGGTCCCGTCGGCGCAGGTACTCGGGGACGGTCTGCACGGCGCCGGCCGGGGCGGCGGCCCCGAGGTCGTGGAAGGGGGGGTCGCGGAAGGCGGTGCCACGGAAGGGGGTGTCGCGGAGCGAGGCCTCGTCGAGGTAGCCGAGCGAGGTGTCCAGGTACGCGCGGAAGTACGCCGCGTAGCGCGCCCGCCACTGCGGCGGCGTCAGCTCGACCGTCTCCCGCCACAGCACCGCGAACGCCTCGACGAGTGCGTCGCCGGGCGGCTCGATGCCATCCGAGCCGCCATCCGAACCGCCGCCCGGAACGCCGCCCGAAGCACCACCCGAACCGCCGCCCGGAACGCTACCCAGAACGCCGTCCGAACCGCCGCCCAGGACGTCCGTGAGTGCCCGGACGGTCCGCCGGGCCGCCGTGACGGGCCCGCCGATCCACTGGTCGTCGAAGCGGTCGTCGAGGATCCAGGTGAGCACCAGCCACTTCGCCGCCGCGACCAGCCGCGGACCCCGGGGAACGTCGCCCCACGCCTCCGCCACCAGGTCCAGGTGGCCCTGTGCCAGGAACCCTTGGACGTCACCGCCGAGCACGCCGCTCGCCACCAGCCACGCCCCGACGTCCCTGCGGAGGGCGTCGGCCTCGCCGTGCGGCGCCGGTCTGGCGACTCCCGCGAGGAGGTCCGGGCCTCCAGGGTGCTCGGCGGCGAGGCCGCACATGCCGCGGTACGGCGAAATGCCCATGCCCGTGCTCCCCCTCGCTCACCACCTCCGACCGGCCGGTCGGAGAAGGACCAGTCTGGCCAGCCACCGCGACTGTTCAAAGCGCAACCATCGCTTTTCCCCCGCACGAGTGATCGCGCCGTCACCACGTCGACACGGACCGTGACCGATCCCACCCCCTCCCGACGCGCCCCACCCCTCGACGGCCAGGCTCTCGCCGGGCGTCCGATAACCGGTTGGGACGTGGTGCCGGAGTGGCTACGGTGGCGGGATGGCGACTCAGGTGATTGTGCTGAACGGTGGTTCCAGCTCGGGCAAGTCCGGGATCGCCCGGTGTCTGCAGGCGGTGCTGCCGGAGCCCTGGCTGACGGTCGGGGTCGACACCCTGATCGAGGCGGCGCCCGCGTCCCTGCACGATACGGACGGGGGCATCGGCTTCGCGGCCGATGGCGGGGTGAGCGTCGGGGCGGCGTTCCGGGCCTTGGAGGCGGCGTGGATCGCGGGGGTCGCGGCCATGGCGGGGGCGGGCGCGAGGGTGATCGTCGACGAGGTCTTCCTCGGCCGGTCGGAGTCCCAACTCCGCTGGGAGAAGGCACTCGTGGGCCTGGACGTGCTGTGGGTCGGGGTCCGCTGCGAGGCGGCGGTGGCCACCGGCCGGGAGCTTGCCCGGGGGAACCGGATCCTGGGGATGGCCGCTTCGCAGGCGGAGCTGGTCCACCAGGGCGTGCGCTACGACCTGGAGGTGGACACCTCGCGCACCGAGTCGCTGGAGTGCGCGCGGAGGATTGCCGCCCACCTCGGGGGCGGCACCACCGGATCCGCCCCCGTGGGCGGGTGACCTGGGCCTGTGGGCCCTGGCCCAGGTCAGGCCCCTGGCCCTGACCGACGCGGAGTCGGCGTCGGCCAGGGCCAGGGGCACGGGCAGGGCTCAGGCCTGAGGTCAGGGGTGCTCCCGGTGCCGCCACCGCACCGGGTCGGCGGCGCTCGGCACCGACGCGTCGGCTCCCGGCGCTCCCGCCCCGGTCCGCGCCAGCGGCCGGTAGGCGGCGCACGACAGCACGAGCAACTCGTTGTCCCCGGGCTGGAATTCGTAGTCCACCCGCTCCACGCGGCTCGTGATCCCGAGGACGTCCAGGTGTTGGCGCAGCCCGTCCAGCTCCCCGTAGCGGACACCGGTGTCGTACACCATGACGGGGAAGAGCCGGACTTCACGGCGGGCGATCCGGGCGAGTTCCAGGAGGGCCGCCAGGTGGAAGTCCCCGTCCAACCGGTTGCCGTACGAGAAGAGCAGGTGCGAGCTGAGAACCAGGTCGAAGGAGTCGTCGGCGAAAGGGAGTTCGGGCAGCGAGCCGGCGACGTAGCGGTCCGGGCGGGCGGCGATGTCGGCCTGGAAGTCGCGGGCGTTGGCGATCCACTGCCGGGTGAGGCGGTCGGGGTCGCCGTACCACGTCCAGACGAAGTCCGATGCCTCTCGGACCAGTTGGTCGCGCTTGTGCCGGGTCTCCCGTTCGACGAGGACGCCGAGGTCCTCCCGGTGGTGGGCGTACTCGCGGTCGACGGCCACCGCGTCGATGCCGCGCCGGCCGGCCTCGGCCGTGAAGGCGGCCGCGCCGCCCGGGCAGTCCAGGATGCGCCGGCCGGGGGCGAGGTCGCCGTCGGTGAGCGCGAACATCGCGCGGTACTCGTCGAAGGAACGTGCGCTGACCAGCACGGTTCAGCCCCTTCCGATGTACGGCATGGTGGTGGGCAGGACGGTCAGGGACTGGACGTTGGTGTCCGGCGGCATCGAGGCCATCAGCAGGACCGCCTCGGTGAAGCGTTCCACCGGGATGGTCGCCTCGACCGCCATCGTGCCGTCCGCCTGCATGGCGGCGGGCTGCGGGCCGCCGTCGACCGGGGTGACGTTGCCGACGTCGATCTGGCCGACCGCGATGCCGTGCGCGCGGCCGTCCAGGGAGAGCACCTTGGTGAGGCCGAGGACGGCGTGCTTGGCGGCCGTGTAGGCGATGGAGTTGGGCCGCGGGACGTGGGCGGACGGCGCGCCGTTGTTGATGATGCGCCCGCCCTGCGGGGACTGGGTGCTCATCACCCGGAAGGCCTCACGGGCACAGAGGAAGCCGCCGGTGACGATGGTGTCCAGGACGCGGTTCCAGTCCTCGAACGGGGTCTCGGTGATGGGTCGGCGCGGGGCGGCGGCGCCGGCGTTGTTGAACAGCAGGTCGACCCGGCCGAAGCGGTCGCGGACGGCGTCGAACAGGGCCGCGACCTCCTCCGGTTGGCGGATGTCGGTCGGGACGGCCAGCACCCGGGCGGGGTCGACCTCCGCGAGGGCGATGGTCTCCTGGAGGGCGTCCTTGCGTCGCCCGGCCAGCGCGACGGACCAGCCTGCGCCCAGCAGGGCCAGGGACACGGCCCGGCCGAGCCCGCTGCCACCGCCCGTGACGACGGCCGTCCGCCCGTGTGGTGCCTGTACGCTCCCGGTCACATGTCCTCCGCGTTCATCCAGATCCGCAGCATCCGCCGGGAGTTCGGCGCAGGCTCGTCCACATAGGCCGAACGCCCGTGCAGGACTCGGCTGTTGCGGATGATCAGCAGGTCTCCGGCGGCCATCGGGAGGCCGAAGGCGATCTCGGGCCGGTAGAGCACCTCGTCGAGCACACCGAGCGCGTCCCACTGGCGGTCCGTCAGCGGCGGGCCGCCGCGGTCGGGGGAGGAGCGGACGGTGCGGGTCTGGTAGTAGCAGGCGATGGTCCCGTCCTTCTGGGTGTAGAGGATCGGGGAGACCACGACCTGCGGCCCGGCCCGACCGGTCCGGTCGAACGTCCAGTCCTCGGTGAGGGTGGCGAGGGCGTCCGGCCGCTCCCGCTTGATCAGGTCGTAGACGTGCCGCGCACTCGCCAGCTTGGTCAACCCTCCACCGTTGTAGGCGGGTTGGATGCAGAGCAGGACGAGCAGGTCGCAGGTGTCGCAGTGGAATCCGAGCTCGGTGTTGCCGTCGCCGTCCTGGTCGTGCAGCACCTGGGTGAGGTCGCCGCGCCCGTTCTGCGGGACGATCTCGCCGAAGTCCCGCAGCAGGAAGGACAGGGCCGCCGCGACCTCCTCCTCCGGGGCGGTCGGATCCATCAGCCCGGTGACGTGGGCGACGCCGACGGAACGGGCACCGCCCTGGACGAGCGCGCGCAGCTTCGCCCGGACCGGCTCGGCCGCGCCCCACCGCCCGGCCCGCGCGTCCGCCCAGAGCAGTTGTCGCTCGCCCTCGTCGAGCGGGAGCGACCACTGCTCCCGCCGCGCCTCCAACTCCTCGCTGCTCCAGCCGATTTCGGACACCGTGTCGTCGTACATGTGCGGAACCACTCCTCTCTACCGCTGGGCGGTGGCCGCCGCCACCGCCTTGGACCAGAGCGCCAGCGCCTCGTCGACCTGCCCGGCCGTGACGGTCAGGGCCGGGATCATCCTGACCACGTTCAGGTGGATACCGCAGATCAGCAGCAGCAGACCGAGGTCGGCCGCCGCCTGCTGGACGCGCTTGGCGGTGTCCGGGTCCGGGGAGCCGTCCGGGTGGCAGAACTCGTTGCCGATCATCAGCCCGAGGCCCCGGACGTCCGCGACGCCCGGCGCTCCGGCGGCGACCGCCCGCAGGCCGTCCAGCAGCCGCGATCCCTGTTCGGCCGCGTTGTCGACCAGCTGCTCGTCCCGGATGACGTCCAGCGTGGCCAGCGCGGCGGCGCAGGCCACCGGGTTGCCGCCGTAGGTGCCGCCCTGCGAGCCGGGCCGGGCCCGCCGCATCAGGTCGGTCGGCGCGGCGATCGCGGACAGCGGGAAGCCGCTGGCCAGGCCCTTGGCCGTGATCAGGACGTCGGGCACCACGCCCTCGTGGTGCAGGTGGGCCCAGAACCGGCCGGTGCGGCCGAAGCCCGTCTGGATCTCGTCGACGACCAGCAGGATGCCGTGCCGGTCCGCGCGCTCGCGCAGCCCGGCGAGGAACCCGGCGGGCGCGGGCACGTAGCCTCCCTCGCCGAGCACCGGTTCGACGAACATCGCGGCGGTCTCGGAGGGGGCGCTGACGGTCGCGAGCACCTGGTCGAGTCCGCGCAGGGCGTGCTCCACGGCCTGCGCCTCGCTCAGCCCGAGGCTCAGACCGAGCCGGAAGGCGTCGGGGAACGGCGCCACCGCGACACCGGGCATCACCGGGCCGATGCCCGCGCGGAAGCGGCTGCCGGCCGTGGTGAGCGCGGCCGCGCCCATGGTGCGGCCGTGGAAGGAGCCCTCGAAGACGATCACGTTCTGCCGGCCGGTGGCGTGCCGGGCGAGCCGCAGCGCCGCCTCCACCGCCTCGGTGCCGGCGGTGGCGTAGAACAGCGAGTCCAGGCCGGGCGGCAGCACCTCGCCGAGCCGCTCGGTGAGGGTGAGCAGGGGGTCGTGCAGCACGGTGGTGTACTGGCCGTGGATCAGCCGGCCGGCCTGCTCGCGCACCGCCTCCACCACGCGCGGGTGGCAGTGGCCGGTGCTGGTCACCCCCACGCCGGAGGTGAAGTCGAGGTAGCGGCGGCCGTCGGCGTCGAAGAGGTGGAGCCCTTCGCCGCGGGTGGCGACGAGGGGGGTGGCCTGCTTGAGCACCGGGGAGAGCTGGGACACGAGGTCCGCCTTCCATGGGTCTGGGGGGTACGGGTCGGTGGGGGCGCGGCTCACGGGGCGCCGGCGCGGCGGACGGATCGGTACGTCGGACGGGGGTCGGTCCTACGCACGGGAGTCAGTGCGGCGGACGGGGGTCAGTGCGGCGGTGCGACGGGCGGCAGGTAGCCGGCCTCGGCGGCCCGGGTGAGCGCGGCCGACCACCACTGCGGGGTGGGCTCGGCGAACCGGATGCCCAGCCGGTCCAGCACGGAGGTGGTGTACGCGCGGTCCACGAGGACGTTGCGCTCCTCCTGGAGGGACCACGCGGCGGCCAGCCCCGCCGCCGTCGGGTGGTCGCGTTCGGCCCGGGCGATCGCCGCCGCGAAGGCCTCGTCGTCGGTGAGCCGGACGGGGTGGCCGTGGCCGGCGAGCCAGCGGACGAGCTCGTCGTGCGGCGTCTCGTGCGGGCTCTCGACGTGGTAGGCGCCGGGCGCGGCGTACGGGTCCAGCGCGATCGCGGCGATCCCGGCGGCCACGGTGTCGACGTAGGAGAACGCGTAGGTGGTGCGCGGCCGGCGCGGGGCGGCGCCGGCCAGCAGGTAGCCGCGGATCAGCTGGTAGATCCGGTTGTCGCCGATGTTGGCCTGGAAGGCGCCGGTCCGGCTGTGCGCCGCGATGTGGCCGCTGCGGTACAGGTAGGCGGCCCGCCCCGTGGCCGCCCAGGCGCGGACGGTCTGCTCGGCGGCGAACTTGGTCCGCTCGTACGGGGTGCGGAAGTGCTGGCCGATCCGCAGGTCGGCCTCGCTGAAGCGACGGGGCGGGCCGTCCACGCCGCCCGCGACGGCGAGCGTGGAGACGTGGTGGACGCGGGCCGCCGGGGCGTGCTCGTCGATCCAGCCGAGCAGCCGCCGCACCGCGGCGTGGTTGGTCCGCTCCAGGTCGTCGGGCGAGGCCACCAGCCGGACGTCCGCGGCGGCGTGCACGACGAGCTGCGCGCCCCGGGCCCACGCCAGTCCGGCCGGGGACAGGCCCAGCCCCTCCCGGTCGATGTCCCCGGCGACGACCTGGATCCGGCCGTCGCCGGCGCCCGCGCCCAACCGCCGGACGGCGCCGGCGTCGTGCTCGGCCCGGACCAGGCAGGTGACGTGGGCGCCCCGCTGGACGAAGGCGTCGAGCAGGTGCCGCCCCAGGTAGCCGGTGGCGCCGGTGAGCAGTACCCGGGCGGGTTCGCGCACCGTGGTGCGGGCCGCCGGTACGGCGGGTGCCCGGGTGCCGGGGTGGAGCAGCTGGCCGGAGGTCGACAGCGGCGCCCGGACGGGACGGGTGGCGGTACCGGCACCGGTACCGGCCTCGGCGGCCACCGTCCCGGCGAACGCGGCGACGATCCGCTCGGCGGCGGGGTGCGGCAGACCGGGCCACCCGTACACCAGGTCGGCGACCAGCCGGTTCTCCACGATGCGGGCGGTGAGCCGCAGGTCGTACAGCGGGTCTCCGCCGGTGCAACGGGCCACTCCGGCCTGCTCGTCCGCGACGGTCCAGTCCAGTGCGGGCTCGTCGGGCAGCCGGAAGGTGCCGAGGAAGTTGAACCCGGCGGCGGGGCGGGTGCCTGGTGCGTCCATCGGCTGGACGGGGGCCTCGCGCAGGCGCTGAGCGGCCCCCTCGGGGCCGGCCGACGCCTCGACCACCAGCCGCTTGACGGCGGTGAACCAGCCGACGGTGTCCAGGAATTCGCCCGGATCGCCGGCGGTGTCCCGGCCGTGGGTCTCCACCTCGACGGGCAGCCGCGGGTGGCCGCTCCAGCCGGTCACGGCGTCGGCGAAGGCGGCCAGGAGGAAGGCCTCCAGGCCGGTCCCGCCACCGTGGCGGCCGACCAGCCGGGCGGTGCCGTCCTCGTCGAGCGTCCAGCCGACGGCCGCCGGCTGCGCGCGGACCGCGGACTCCGGTGCGGACTCCGGCGCGGACGCCGGAGAAGGCGACGCCGGTGCCGGGGGCGGCGGCGCGGCAGCGGCCCACTGGTAGAAGTCCGGGGTCGGCGGCAGGTCGGCCGGCTTCTGGTCGAGCACCGCCCGGTAGGCGTGGGCGAGGTCGTCCAGCAGGATGCGCCAGGACAGCCCGTCGACCACCAGGTGGTGCGCGATCAGGGCGAGCCGGTCGTCGGTGCCGGGCGGGCCGGTGAACAGGTGGGCGCGCAGCAGCCGGCCGGCCAACGGGTCCAGGCTGCGGTGGAGTTCGGTGCAGGCCCCGGCGACGGTCTCGGCGATCGGGGCCGTCCCGCGCGGGATCCGGGAGAAGGACAGCGGGTCGAGGTCGGCCACCGGCCGGGGTGCGTCGTAGCCCTCCGGCGAGACGGGCCGCCGCAGCGCCGGGTGGCGTTCCAGGACGGCCGCGAGCGCGGCCGAGAGCGCGGCCGGGTCGACGGCCGTCCGGCAGCGCAGCAGGACGGACTGGTTCCAGTGCCGCAGGTCGTCGACGGACCGCTGGAGGTACAGCCACCGCTGCGCGGGGGCGAGTTGACTCCCCCGGTCGCCGCTTCCGGTCCGCCCGGCCGGAGCGGAGGCCGGAACCGGTACGGCTGCGGCGGCCGTGGCCAGGCCGTGCGCCGTCGGGTGCCGGTAGAAGTCGTCGTAGTGGACGCGCAGGCCCGACCGGCGCAGGAAGGCGACGGTGCGCATGGCGAGGATGGAGTCCCCGCCGAGGTCCAGCACGTCGGTGTGCGGCCCGACCCCGGGCAGGCCCAGTGCGGCCGCCCAGAACCCGGCGATCGACCGGGCCAGCGCGTCCCCGTCCGAGGACGGCCCCGACTCCGCCCGGGCCTCGACCAGTTCGGCGACCAGCTCGGCCAGCCGATCCCGGTCGAGCTTGCCGTTCGGCCCGACCGGGAACTCCGGCAGGGTCAGGATCGGCTGCGGCACGGAGTAGCCGGGCAGTCGGTCGCGCAGGTAGGAGCCGATCCCGGCCAGCCCGGCGCCGTCGGCCGACAACCGTACGGCGGCCAGGAGTTGGTTCCCCACGGCGGTCTCCCGGACCAGCACCGCGGACCGGGCGACGCCCGGGAAGTCGTCCATCGCCCGCTCGATCTCGGCGAGGTCGACCCGGTAGCCCCGGATCTTGACCTGGCGGTCCACCCGGCCGAGGAAGACCAGGCTCCCGTCCGCCCGGCGTCGACACAAGTCGCCCGTGCGGTACATGCGTTCACCGTCGTGGCGGACGAAGCCGCGCGCCGTCTCGGCGGGCCGGCCGAAGTAGCCCGCACTGACGCCCCGGCCGCCGATCAGCAGCTCCCCCACCGCGCCGTCGGGCACCGGCCGCCCGTCGCCGTCCAGCAGGGCGAGCCGCACCTCTCCGATCCCGGTGCCGATCGGGACGGTCGGCTCCTCGGCCGGCAGCTGGCGGGCGGTGGCGGCGAGGAAGCAGGTGGCGCCGACGGTCGTCTCGGTCGGGCCGTAGTGGTTGACCAGCCGGGCGGTGACGCCGGTGTCGAGCAGGGCGGCCGCGAACGGGCGCGGCAGCGCCTCACCGCCGAGCAGCACGGTGTGCAGGGGCGGGGCGTCGCCGGGCCGGCCCTCCAGCAGGACGGTCAGGTGCGAGGGGGTGGTCTTCAGCACGGACACCCCGGCGCGCCGCAGCGACGCCCAGAACGCCTCCGGGTCGCGCACCTCGCCGTCCGGCACCACGTGCACCGAACCGCCGACCGCGAGGGCCAGCAGCCAGGCGGTGTGGCCGAGGTCGGCGGCCAGCGTGGTGACGTGCGCGACGCACGGGGCGTCGGCCTCGGTGAAGCCCAGCCGGTCGGCCAGCGCCCGCGCGTAGTGCACCGCGTTGGCGTGGGTGACGGCCACCGCCTTGGGCTCGCCGCTCGACCCCGAGGTGAAGGACAGGTACGCGGGGTCCTCGGCCGCACCGAGCATCAGCTCCTCGGCCCCGCAGAGCATGAGGTCACCGGCCCCGCCGGGCATGAGGTCACCGGTCGTGGCGGGCACGCTGCCCGGCGCGTCGGGCAGGCCCTCGGGCCCGGCCAGCCGGTCGACGTCCACCACCTCGGCCGGATGGCCCTCCGGCCCGGGGAAGGCCGCCTCGGTGCTGAGCACCCGGCCGATCCGGACGGCCGCCAGCCTCCGGGCGAGGTCGGCCGCCGACCAGTCCGGGTCGGCCATCACCGCCGCCGCGCCCGAGCGCAGCACGCCGTGCAGCAGCACCAGCATGCGGGCGTCCCGGGGCCCGAGCAGGGCGACCCGGTCGCCCGGGCCGGTGCCGGACGCGGCCAGCCGGGCCGCGATCCGGCCGGCCGCGGCGTCGAGGGTGCGGTAGTCGAGGGTGCGGTCGCCGTCGGTCAGGGCGGTCCGGTCCGGGTGCTCCCGGGCGAGCCGTAACAGGAACCCGGACAGCGACCGGGCGGACGACGCGGCCCGGTTGGACGGCGTGGACGATGCGGACGGTGCGGACGGCGTGGACCGGACGTGCTGCGTCGCGAAGGTCACTCCGGCTCGCCTCCCGTCCGGGCCGCCCGCCCGGCGCGGACCGGCCCCGTCGCGTGCGGGTCCACGACCAGGGGATCGCCCGCGAGGAACGCGTCCAGGCGCGGCCGGTCGGGCAGGCGTCCGGCCAGCTCCCAGGCCAGCATGCGGTGCAGGCCGTCGATGTGGATCAGTCCCTCCCGGACCAGCAGGTCCGTGTAGTCGGGGTGGTCGACCGCGCCGGTGCTCAGGTAGACCGGGGTGAACGGGGCCCACCGCAGCAGCCGGAGCTTGGCGGCGCAGACCGGGTTCGCGGCCGACCAGGCGGCCTCGTCGGAGCGGATGCGCTCGGCCGCCTCGGCCACGGTCAGGCCGGAGCGGGGCACGAGTTCGCGCGCGCCGCCCTCGCTCAGGTGCCAGGGCAGGACGACGCCGAGGACGTCCGAGCGCGAGAGCCGGACGCGCCACCAGCCGCCGGGGATCCGGCCGGCGCGTTCGACGTTCTCCTCGCCGTCCCGGTTGCTGTTCGCCTCGTGGGCGCGCTCCACCGGGTGGTCCCGCAGGTAGGCGTGGTGGACCTCGGCGTAGGCGACGGCGGTGACGATCTCCACGCGGTGCTCCTCAGACAGTTCCGATCATGCTGTTCCGGCCAGGGCGTTCCGGTCAGGCGGTTCCGATCGAACAGTTCCGGTCAGGCGGTTCCGACGTACTCGGTGAAGTGCCGTTCCGCGAACAGCTCCGGCCACCGGCCCTCCGCCAGGCCGAGTTCACGGGCCCGGGCGAGCATCAGCCGCCAGTGCGGCTTCACCGGGCGCCAGCGCGCCCCCACCTGGCAGTAGGACGCGTCGATGAAGTACCGGGGCCTGCCCGGGCCGTCCGGCGCCGGTCTGCGGGTGTGGAACAGCGCCGAGTTGAGCAGCACCGTGGAGCCGGGCGGCAGCCGGTCGATGACCACCTCGCCGGGCAGTTCGGCGGTGCCGTGGTGGGCGTACGCCGTCTTCCCGACGGTACGCCGGTGCGAGCCGGGCAGGACGGCCAGGCTGCCGACCTTCTCGTCGAGGCCGCCGAGGTAGTGCAGCGCGTGGACCATCAGCAGCGACGGGTCGGCGCGGTCGTTGGGCTCGCAGTCGTGGTGCCAGGCCTTGCCGGGGATCCCCGGGGCCTGGCGGTCGCTGTGCAGGTGGTGGAAGACGAAGGACGGCCCCATCAGACCGGACAGCGTCCGTAAGAGCGGTGGGTGGGTGAGGAGTTCACCGTGGGCCGGCAGTTCCAGTTCCAGCACCGGGGGCGGGCCGTGCCGGGCGGGGTCGGTGCAGGCGGCGATCGAGCGGGCCCGTAGGCCCTCGTCCACCCAGCGGTCGACCTCGGGGGCCAGCCTGGCCCTGAGCGGCTCCGGCACCAGGCCGGGCAGGACCAGGTATCCGGATTCCAGGAACTGGCGGTGTTGCTCGGTGTCTAGGGCTTCACGCCCTCCGGAAGTCTGCGTCACCGAACCGGCCCCCTCCTTCCGGATGACGGGTCGCACAGTCGGGCACGGCGGATGGGACCTGAACGGGTTCTATGAAACGCACGGGATCATCCAGACCTCGGGTGGCGCCGGGTTCGTCCGTCGTCGCCACAGCTGACACACGTTCACCACGAAAGGGCACGAGTTGATCACGCAAGGTAGTCCGCTGAGGAGTATGAACCGTTGTTCGTGTCCACCACAAGACCATCGCCGACTCCTGGACATCTTCCCGCCACCGTGACGTTCAGCTCCAGCCACCGATCGACTCGTTCCCCACCCGAAACTCCGGACCCGTTGAGCCCCGGTGATTCGCCGCTGGCACAGCGGATGCGGCACAGTGACGTCATGAGCGGCGACACCAGGAGTCACGAGAGCGCCGGGCGGGGCCCCGTGACCAGGCGCCGTCCGGTCCAGCAGCGCAGCCAGGAGCGGTACGGCCGGATCCTCGACGCCTGCGCCGGGCTGCTCGACGAGGTCGGCGCCACCGCGCTCACCACGAAGCAGGTCGCCCAGCGCGCCCAGGTGCCGATCGGCACCCTGTACCAGTTCTTCGCCGGCAAGGAGGACCTGCTGGCCGCCCTCGCCGGCCGCAACCTCGACCGCTACCTCCAGCGGCTCGACCACCGGCTGGCGACCGCCTCGCCCCTCGGCCCGGCCGGGTTCACCGACCTCGCGGTGGAGGAGTTCGTCGCGATGAAGCGCGCGGTGCCCGGATTCGGCCAGCTCGACTTCGGCCTCGCCGACGCGCCCGCCCCCGCCGGGCTGCGGGACGACCGGCACCTGCTCGACCCGGGCGTGGACAACAACACCGCCGTCGCGCTGCGCCTCCAGGCGCTCGGCGGCGAGGTGTTCGCCACCGGCGACCCGGCGGCGCTCACCCTCGCCCTGCGGGTCGCCCTGGAGGCCGCCGACGCGGTGCTCAAGCTGGCCTTCCGCGGCGATCCGCAGGGCGATCCGGCGCTGATCGCCGAGTGCAAGCGGCTGGTCCGCGCCTACCTCGCGGAGCAGCCGCCCGTTGGCTGAGACCGGTCCCCGCACGCCCCTCGGGTCCCGCCCCGCCCCCGTGTCCCGCCCGCCCGCGCCGTTGCGAGCCCGTCGCCGCAGCAGCACAGTGGAAAGCGGAACGGCCGCGGAGGCGGCCGCCACGACCCGAGGAGCAGACCATGCACGCAGCGGTAGGTGACCAGCTCCACATCCACAGCAGGTCGGTGGGCATGACGGACCAGAAGGGAGAGATCGTCGAGGTGCGCGGCGTCGACGGCGAACCGCCGTACATGGTCCGCTTCGAGGACGGCCACGAAGGTCTGATCTACCCCGGCCCCGACTGCGCCATCGAGCACCGCCCGGCGGACCGCTGACCGACTCCCCCGCCGCCCCGCACCCCACCCGGGCGAGGTGGTGAGCAGCGGTGTCCGTCCCCACGGCCCCGCTGCCCGGAGCGCTCGCCGGGCTCGCGCCACTGCTGGACCACTACGGGTACCTCGCGGTGGCGCTGCTCGTGCTGCTCGACGACTGCGGCGTCCCGGTGCCCGGGCAGACCGTCCTGGTGCTCGCCTCCGTGTACGCCGACACCGAGTAGCCGGGCAGCCGGGCAGCCTCCCCGTCCGGGTGGCCGGGCGGCTCAGCGCAGCGGGAACACCTCGAACGGCGCCGCGAACCGCACCCCGAGCCGGCCGCCCGCTCCCCGCCCGGCACCCTCCAGGAACTCGCGTGCGTCCGCCATCGCACCGCCCAACCCGCCCAGCCCGGCCAGGTACGCCTTGTGCTCCTCCAGCGAGGCCACGCCCAGGTCGAAGTGCTCGGTCGTGTCCACCGCGTGGCCCGACTCCGGCGAGGCCGCCGCCCACACCTGCCGGACGCCGTTCCACGGCTCGTGGCCCTCGGCCAGCAGTTCCCGGAACACCCACCGGTTGCCGGCGTCCCGAGCCGCGTCCAGGGCGGCCCGACCGACCGCGATGTGGTCGGCCTGGTTGGGGGCGGTCCCGCCGTACGTCTCCCGGAAGTTGCTGGTGATCACGATGTCCGGCCGGTGCCGGCGCACCGCCCGGGCGATGTCGCGGCGCAGCGGCAGCCCGTACTCCACCATCCCGTCCGGGTACCCGAGGAACTCGACCACGTCGACGCCGACCACCCGCGCCGAGGCGATCTGTTCCGCCTCCCGCAGCGGCCCGCACTCCTCGGGGTCCATCGAGTCGATCCCGGCCTCGCCGCTGGTGACCATCACGTAGACGACCTTCTTGCCCTGCGACGTCCACCGTGCGACGGCCGCGGCGGCGCCGTACTCCATGTCGTCCGGGTGCGCGACGACGGCCAGCGCGGTCCGCCAGTCCTCGTCGACGGGCTGGTAGGGCTCGACGGCCTGCTCACTCATGGTGCTCGTCCCTCTCGGTGCGGCTCACAGTCGCATGGTCCTACGGTCGTTTCGCAGGCGACTCTAGAAGACCCCCACACCGACACCCCGCCGGACACCACCCCGGGCCGGCGGGGTCGCCCCTGACGCAGCACGGCTCGCCCGGAACACCGCGACGGGGGAGGCGCGGCGTTCCGGGCGAGGTCTGTGGGGAGGCTAGCTCGCGTCCGGGGCGAGTCGGCCGTCGAGGGGCTCGGGATGGGGCTCGGGGCTGGGCTCGGGGCGGGGCTCCGGGGCGGGCCAGCCGATCCGGGTGGCGCAGAGCGAGACGACCGCGGCGGAGACGGCGACGGCGGCCATGCCCCACACCAGGCTGGTGGCGTCGGCGATGAAGCCGATCACGGCGGGCCCGGCGAGCAGCCCGGTGGTGCCCATCGCGGCGACCAGGGAGAGCGCGTCCGAGCCCTGGCGGGCCGCGGCGACGTAGACGCACGGGGTGACCGCCGCGACGCCGAGGCCGACGCAGGCGAAGCCGATCAGGGTCGGCACGACGCCGCCGACGAGCAGCGCGAGGGCCAGTCCGGCGCCGGCCAGCAGGCTGCCGGTCCGCACGATCCGGCCGTCGCCGAAGCGGGTGCGCCAGCCGTCCGCGAAGATCCGGGCGAGCACCATCATCACCGAGACGACGGCGATGCCCAGCGGGGCGAGCCCGGCACCGGCGTTCACGACGTCCTTGAGGTAGAGCGCGGACCAGTCGTTCATGGCGCCCTCGGTGACGGTGCCGAACACCATCGCCAGGCCCATCCAGAGGGTCGCCGCGGCCGGGAGGACGAAGCGGCGGCGGTCCTTCTTCGCGGCCGGTGCCTGCTCCTGGTCCGGCCCGTCCTGCGCCGCGGCCGGCGCGTCGTCCGTGAGCAGTCCGGGCCGGGCGGCCACGACCAGCACCGCGAGCAGCGCGGCGGCGACCCCGAAGTGCACGGCGAGCGTGCCGGTGAAGGCGGTGACGCCGGAGGCGAGCAGCGCGGCGAGCAGCGAGCCGGCGCTGAAGGTGGCGTGCAGGCGGGACATGGTGGTCCGCGCGTAGCGGGCCTCCAGCGCCGCGCCCTGGGCGTTCATCGCGACGTTCAGGCAGCCCACGGCGACGCCGTCGCAGAACAGCACCAGCAGGGTGAGCGGGTAGTCGGGCACCACGGACAGGGCGACCAGGACGACGCCGAGGGCGAGCGCGGAGAGCACGGACAGCAGGCGGGAGCCGAACCGCCGCATCAGCACCGCGACCAGCGGGAAGGACACCGCGGCGCCGACCCCGCAGGTCATCAGCAGCAGGCCGATCTGGGCCTCGCCGAGGTCGAGCCTGGTCTTCAGCGCGGGGATCCGGGAGACCCAGGTCGCGTACTGGAATCCGAGCAGGAAGAACAGTGCGGCGATGGCCAGTTGGGACCGGCGGAAGTCGTCGCGAACGGGGGACATGTGCATCAGCCCACTTCGGCTCTGGGTGGGAACCCGGGGGACGGGTCGGTGGAGGGGGTCAACTCCTGGACGGCGGCCTGGACGGCGGCCGGGGCCTGGACGGCGACAGAAGCAGCGGCCGGGCTCAGCGGCATCGCCATGTAGAGCGCCTCGGGGCCGTAGCTCCCGGGCAGTCCGATCTCGGGGCGGGCGCGGTAGCCCAGCGGGGCCCACACCACCTGCGAGCCGCGGACGGCGACCAGGGACATGGTGCGGTAGCCGCGGGCCCGGGCGGTCTCCTCCAGGCCGCGCAGCATCCGGTGGGCCAGGCCGCGGCCGCGCAGTTCCTCGGCGACGACCAGGTCGTGGAGGTGCATGTTGGTCGCGCGGACGCCGCCGGCCTCGGCCCGGCCGAGGTCCGGGCACCGGAACAGCGGGTAGGGCAGCGCCAGCAGGTAGCCGCCGAGGCCGTCGGCGTGCTCCAGGACGAAGCAGGTGTCGGGCGAGGCGCGGTGGCGGGAGCGCAGCGCCTCGCGGCCTTCGGACAGGCCGCTGGCGGCGTAGGCGCGCTCCTCCAGCGCGACGACGCCGTCCCAGTCGTCCTCCTGGAGCAGCCGGATGCGGAGGTCGGTCATCTGCCGGTGTCTCCGTCCGGGCCGCCGGTCCCGCCGATGCAGGTGTAGGGCAGCGGCTCGAAGCCGTTGAACCCCTGGGTGGTGTAGGCGGTGGCGTAGGCACCGCAGGAGTGGATCCAGACCGGTTCGCCGGAGGCGATCGCGCGCGGGACGCGGACCAGGCCGTCCTCCTGGGCGTACGCGTCGTCGCTGTCGCAGGTCGGGCCGGCGACGACGGCGTTGACGAACTGGCCGCCGGGGTGGGTGGGGAATTCGAGCCGGTACTGGAGCTCGTCCATCTCGTACAGGCCGTTGAACTTGCCGCAGCTCAGGAAGAGCCAGTCCTCGCGGGTGCCGTCGAGCTGGTGCCGGGAGGAGAGCCGGGCGACGTGGGCGCGGATGGCGCCGTGGTCGGCGACCAGGTGCCGGCCGGGCTCCAGCAGGAACTCCAGCGGCGCGGCGTTGACGGTGCGCAGCCGGTCCATGCCCTCGCGGATGACCGCGAACATCTTGTCCAGCGGCGGGTCGAGCGGGCGGCCGTGCCGGTCCAGGACGCCGAGGGCGGGCAGGCCGCCGCCGAGGTTGATCCGCCGCGGGGTGATGCCGCGCCAGTTGAGCGCCTCCAGGACGGCGGCGAGCGAGTCCACGGCGGCGCCCCAGGCTTCGGCGGTCATCTGCTGGGAGCCGACGTGCACGGAGAGTCCGGACGGGGTGAGGCCGGCCGAGCGGGCGGCGTCCAGGACGCGCAGGGCGTCCTCGGGCGAGCAGCCGAACTTGCGGCTCAGGCCCCACAGGGCACCGTCGCCCGAGGTGGCGACCCGGCAGAACACCCGGGAGCCGGGGGCGTGTTCGGCGATGGCGGCGACGTCCTCCAGGCTGTCGGTGGCGAAGTCGCGCACGCCCAGTCGGTAGGCCTCGGCGATGTTGCGGTCGGACTTGATGGTGTTGCCGTAGTGGATGCGGTCGGGGCTCACCCCGGTGCGCAGGGCCTGGGCGATCTCCTGGGGGCTGGCCGCGTCGAAGCCGGAGCCGAGGGCGGCGAGGCGCCCGAGCACCTCGTCCACCGGGCAGGCCTTCATGGCGAACCGGACGGCGACATCGGGCAGTTCGCCGATCAGGTCGGTGTACTGGCGCTCGATGCCGTCGAGGTCGTAGATGATCCGGTCGTCGGTGGCGGCGGCGAGGGCGGCGCGGATCGCCGTCCGGTCGTGCGCGGCCGGGTCGGGCGCGGCGCCGGTGTGGGCGGTGGTGTGGTGCGCCGGGGCGCGGTGGGCGATGGTCTGACGTATCACGAATGGCTCCCGGTGCGGCTACCGCGGCAGCCGGTCGGCGGGCGTGGCCTTGCTCGCTCGCATGAGCGGGCCCCACGCGTCGATCAGCAGCGCGAAGTCCTCGATGTCCGCCTGCGCTTCGTCGAGCAGACGCGCCCGCTGGGGCGCCAGGTGGTCGGCGAACTCGGCGTACTTCCCGCCGAGTCGCCGGTAGCAGTGGTCCAGCGCGTCGAGCCGTCGGTGGTTCTCCGCGCGGTCCGTCGCGGCGCTGCGGCGGGCGGAGTCGGCGATGACGTCGGCGCGGATGTGGTTCGCCTCGTCGAGGAGGGCCCCGCCGGCCGCCTCCATCTCGGAGTAGACCGGGTACAGGTAGAGCATGGAGAGCAGGAACTTGGCGTAGCGCAGCTGGTAGGCGGTGAAGCCCGCGCCGGTGCGCCGTTCCGGGGTGTAGTAGTTGACGATGTGCCGGTTGTGGACGACGCCGGGCAGGGTGGCGTCGCGGACGAGGTGCAGCAGGAAGTAGTCGCTGCCGATGGTGGCGGTGGCGGGCGGCAGCGGGACGCGGTCGTAGACCTCGTGGTCGAGGGCGACGTTGCACATGTCGATCCGCCAGATGTCGGGCAGGTCGAGCACGGCGCGGTCGTGGCGGAACGGGTCGGTGCCGCCGCCGGTGAAGGAGTCGGCGACGAGTTCGCGGCGTTCCTGCTCGCTCGCGCCGGTGGGCGCCCAGAGCGCGACGACCTGGTGGTAGGCGTCCGGGTCGAGTTCGCGGATCTCGCCGATGTCGACGGAGAGTTCACCGACGAAGGAGCCGCCGACCAGGGCGACGGGCTTGTCGGCGTGCACCGGGTCGAGGGTGACCTCGGTGACGGCGGCGGCCGCGTCGGCCGCCTTGAGGCCGAGCGTGGCGAGCTCGTGCTCGATCGGGAACACCGCGTCGCCGTCGAGCAGTTGGTACGCGCTGTCGGAGTCGCGGCGGTGCACGGAGGCGCAGCCGAGCGCGCCGGCGAGCAGGAACGCCCGGTTGGTGCAGGCGCCGTAGGAGACGGCGTCGGGGAGCATCAGGTCGAGCAGCTGGTCGCCGAGCGGCCCGTCCGGGCCGGCGGCGCCGGAGCGCTCGATCACGTCGCGCAGGAAGCCGCGTTGGGCGGCCTCGTCGAGGTGGTGGACGACCACCTCCCCGGCCCCGGACGCGGTGCCGGAAGCAGCGCCGGAATCGGTGCCGGAGGCGGCACCTGACGCGGCACCGGACCCGACGGCGGGCAGCGCGGCGACGGCCTCGGCGTGCCGCCGGTAGGTGGCCGGGTCGGCGGAGTCCAGGACCAGCAGGTGCACCCGGACGCCGAACCGCCGTGCGGCGTAGGCGGCTTCGGCGCCGACCGCGGCGATGGTGGCCGCGCACTCGCGGTTGGTGGGCAGGGTCAGGCAGACGGCGCGCATGCCGGCTCCCCCGCGGACTCGGCGGGCTGCTGCGGGGCGGGCCGGTCGCCCGTGGAATCCGGGTCGTGCCAGGAGCGCAGTCCGAGCAGCCGCTCACCGAGTTCGGTGAGTTCGGCGGGCCCGTAGCGCAGCGACTCGTGGCGGGTCGCGTCGCCGACCAGGGTGCGGTTCCAGTCCGGGGTGGCGAGGGTGCGCCAGGACTCCACCCGGGAGCGGCGCATCTGCGCGGCCTCCTCCAGCGCGGGCATCATCGACAGGTACTGCACGGCGCGGACGCCGTTCTCGGAGGTGTTGCGGGCGACGCCGTGGGCGAGCAGGCCGTTCCAGATCAGCAGGTCGCCGGCCTTCAACTCGGGCCGCACCACCGGGAACTCGGTGCGGTCGACGTCCGGGCGGATCGGGTCGCGGTCGGCGGCCTGGGCGGCCTGCCACTCGTTGAAGCGGCGGAACAGCTCCGGGTTGCACTGGAAGCCGCCGTGGTCGGGCCGGGTGTCGTCGAGCGCGATGATGCCCTGGACGCGCTGGGGCAGCATGCCCTGGGTGGTGTCGACGTCCCAGTGCAGTTCGATGTCGAAGCCCCGGTCGGTGGGCTCGATCAGCGCGCGGTCGCGGTTGCGGACGTTCGGTGGATTGAGGTTGAGCCGGTCGAGGGTGACCCAGAGCTCCTCGCAGTCCCAGACGTCGACGAAGGCGTCGTAGACCCTCCGGGCCTGTCTGCTGTCCCAGATCAGCTGGTGGTGGTAGGCCTCGACGAAGCCGTAGATGTGCAGTTCCCGGTCGAGTTCGTCGCGGTAGTCGCGTTCGCGGTACCAGTCCTCGGGGCGGTCGGGCGAGAGGCCCTGGAAGTCCCAGGCGAAGTCGAGCAGGCGCCGTGCGGCCTCGGCCGGGATGGCCTCCTTGACCACGATGTAGCCGTAGGTCTGCCAGAACGCGAAGTCCTCCTCGGAGAGCACCCGCAGTGGGCGCTCCTTGCGGACCTCGCGCAGCGCCGTGCGCGCGAGGTAGCTCTCCCCGTCCTCGCTGAAGTAGGGGCGCGCCGAGGCGGCTCGGTGCAGATATCCGTCAGGGCTCGGCATGGGCAGTCACTCCATGGTTCGTAGTCGACGCAGCGCTTCCTGGACGCACAGTGCGGGCACGGCGAGCCGACGGCCCGTCACCGGCCGTACGTGGAATTCAGCCCGTGGACCGCATGCCGTCCGCATGCGCTCCACCTCGCCCGGGCCCCGACCGTGCAAGGTTCCGCCACGTCAGGGGGCCAACTCGTCGGTCCGGCACGGCCTCTCACCCTGCCTCAGCCCCGGCCGAACCGCGCCCCTCATACGTTGGACTAGACCAACTAATGGTGTCAACCCTCGACGGCTGGTTACCAATAGGGAAATCCGCGCAGTTCAGATGGCCCCTCGGGGTTCGCTTTATGTTTCGGAGAGTGACATAAGTCGGAGTATGTTTCGGGAATTGACATACCCGGACGTGAACCGAAACGAGTTCCCCAGCGTTGCGCCCCGTCCTTCGCGCCGTACGTTGGGCCTATGGCACACCGCCCCACCGCCACCCGGCTCACCCCGCCCGGCTGGCTGACCGCGAGCCTGCGCCCCAAGGCCGCGCCGGTCCCCTGGGCCGCCGCCGCCCGGGCCTCGGTGGCGCTGGCCGCGCCGCTCGCGGTCGGCACGGCCACCGACCGGCCCGGGTACGGCGCGCTGGTGTCGATGGGTGCGCTGTCCGGTGTCATCGGGGACACCGCGGACGCGTACCGGATGCGGGTGTTCAACATCGCCGTGCCGCAGCTCTTCGGCGCCCTCGGGATCCTGCTCGGCACCCTGGTGTACGGTGCGGGCTGGACGGCCGTCGCCGTGCTGACCGCCGTCGCCCTGGTCTCCGGCATGATCTCCTCGATCGGCGCGGTCGCCTCGGTGTCCGGACTGCTCCTGCTGCTCAACGCGGTGGTCGGCGCCGGACTGCCGCTGCCCTCCCCCTGGTGGCTGCCGCCCGGACTGCTGCTGCTCGGCGGCCTGTTGGTGCTCGGCCTCACCCTGCTCGCCTGGCCGCTGCGCGGCGGCGCGCCGGAGCGCTTCGCCGTGGCCGGCACCTACCGGTCGGTCGCCGACTTCCTGGAGGCCGCCGGCACCCCCGGAGCCGACGACGCGCGGCAGGCGCTCACCCAGTCGCTGAACGAGTCCTACGACCTGCTGCTCGCCCGGCGGGCCCGCCGGCACGGCCGCTCCCCCACCCTGGTCCGGCTGCTCGCCCAGCTCAACGCTGCCATCCCGGTGGTGGAGGCCGCCTCGGCGGCACAGCTGCGCCCGCGCGAGTACGGTCCGCTGCCGCCCGCCTACCCGGCGGCGGTGCGCGAGCTGGCCGCGGCCGTCGAGCGGGGCCGCGTCGGGTCGACCCCGCCGCCCGGACTGCCCGATCCGGCCGGACCGTCCACCCGCGCCCTGGTCGCCGCGATCGGCCACGCCCGGGCCGTCGCGCACGAGCCCGCACCCGACCCGTACGCCGGCGACGACCCGCTCGGCCGGCCCGCCGCACTGCAGGTCCGCGCCCGCCGGGCCACCCACGCGCTGCTGCTGTCCCGGGCGTCCTGGCGGTACGGGCTGCGGCTGGCGCTGTGCATCGGCCTCGCCCAGATCCTGGTGTCGGTGATCGCGGTGCCCCGCTCGTACTGGGTGTCGCTGACCGTCACCTTCGTGCTGAAGCCCGACTTCGGCTCGGTGTTCTCCCGGGCGGTGCTGCGCGCGCTCGGCACCGCCGCCGGGCTGCTGATCGCCATTCCGGTGCTGGCCGAGGTGCCGCACGGCTGGTGGGACGTGCCGGTGATGGCGGCGCTGGCAACCCTGATCCCGGTGCTGTCGGCGAAGGGGTACGCGTTCCAGACCGCGGCGATCACCCCGGTGATCCTGCTGCTCTCCGACCTGCTCAACCACCGGGGCTTCCACCTGGTGCTGCCCCGGCTGTACGACTCGCTGATCGGCTGCGGCATCGCGCTGCTGACCGGCTACCTGCTGTGGCCGGATTCCTGGCACACCCGGATCGGGGAGCGGCTGGCCGACGCCGTCGCGGACACCGCCGCGTACGTCTCGCTGGCCTTCACCACCGCGCCCGGGGCCGACCAGCCGGCCCGCGCCCGGTACCGGCGGCGGCTCTACCGGGACCTGTCCGCCGTGCGCAGCGAGTTCCAGCGGGCGCTCACCGAACCGCCGCCGGTCGGGGCCCGGGCCGAGGCCTGGTGGCCGCTGGTGATCGCGGTCGAGCGGATCGTGGACACCACGACCGCCACCCGGGTCCGGGTCGAGCACGGCGCTCCGGCGCCGTCCCCGGCCGAGGTCGGCGCCGTCGTCCGGGAGCTGGGCGACCTGGCCGGGGCGCTGCGCGGCGGCGGGCCGCTGCCCGAGGCCGGACCGGACGCCCTCCCGCCCGACTGCGCGCTGGGCCGGCTGCACCGCGAGGTGCAGGCGGCGCGGGCGGTGGTGCCCGCCTGAGCGCCGGGCCGGCCGGGGGCCGGGTCAGTCCTGGAGCACCCGCCCTGGCGTCCGCCCCGCCGAAGGCCCGGTCAGTCCTGGATCCGCCGCCAGGGCCGGTCCGCCTCCAGTTCGAAGGCCAGCTCCAGCAGCAGCCGCTCCTGCCCGTGCGCGGCCGAGAGGTGCACACCGATCGGCAGGCCGCTCGGCGCGGCGCCGGTGGGCAGGGCGATGCCGGGGCCGCCGGTCACGTTGTTGACCGGGGTGAAGGCCACGTAGCGCCGGAGGCGCTCGATCAGCTCGTCGAAGGCCACGTTCGGGCTGAGGTGGCCGATCGGCGGGGCGGCGTGCGCGAGGACCGGCGAGAGGATCACGTCGTGGGTGCGGAAGAGGCCCGCGTACGCGGCTTCGGCGCCGCGCAGTCGGCGCAGCACGGCCGGGGTGTGCAGGAACTCCCGCTGGTAGAGCCGGCGCAGCCCGGTGGTCAGGCCGTCGAGCCGGTTGATCCGGAAGCTGCGGTCCAGCATCAGCCGGCCGCTGACCGCGATGGCGAAGGCGATGTAGCCCCAGTAGAGGACGAAGTCGCGGGAGAACTCCTCGCCGAACGGCAGGGTGGTCTCCTCGACGTGGTGGCCCAGTGCCTCCAGCCGGGCGGCGGTCTGCTCGACGGCGGTGCGGGTGGGTCCGTCGGTGGTGGCGAGCGGCGAGTCCACGACCAGTCCGATCCGCAGCCGGCGCTGCCCCGGACCTTCGACCAGGCCGAGCGGGGGCAGCGCGGGGTTGCGGTGGTGGCGCTCGGCGGCGGCGTAGAAGGCGGCGGTGTCGCGGACGGAGCGGGTGAGCACGCCGTCGGTGACGAGGTCGATCGGCAGCTTGCCGCCCTGGGCGTTGGTGACCAGGCGGCCCCGGGTGGGCTTGAGTCCGACCAGTCCGCAGCAGGCGGCCGGGATCCGGATCGATCCGCCGCCGTCGTTGGCGTGCGCGATCGGCACCACTCCGGCGGCGACCAGCGCGGCCGAGCCGCCGGAGGAGGCGCCGGCCGAGTGCGAGGGCTTCCACGGGTTGCGCACCGGCTGGGCGGTGGCGAACTCGGTGGAGGCGTTGAGGCCGAACTCGGGCAGCCGGGTCTTGCCGAGGACGGCCAGGCCGGTGGCGAGGAACTGGTCGGTGAAGCGGGAGTTGCGCCGGGCCGGGCGGGCCTGGAAGGCCTCGCTGCCCATGCCGGTCGGCAGGCCGCGCAGGTCGACGTTGTCCTTGAGGAAGGTGGGGACGCCGTACAGCGGGCCGTCGGTGCCGTCCGGGCCGAGCCGGGGCCGGTCGTAGGACGGGTGGGCGACGGGGGTGAGCATCCGGTCGACCCGGGCGGCGCGGGCGGCGGCGGCCGCGGCCAGTTCGGCGGGGGCCACCTCGCCGGCGCGGACGAGGGCGGCCAGGGCCACGGCGTCGTGCGCGCCGAGGGCGTCGTCGGTGAACCCGTGGGCCCGCTCGTCGGTCATCCGAACTCCCCAATCCCTACTGACCGGTAGTCGCGCAAGAGTTCGCAGTGTAGGCGCGGGGCCGCGCCGAGGGATACCCCACCCCCGGCACCCGCCGCCGAACCCCGACGGCGCACGGGCGTTCGGCATGCGCCCCCGTGTTCACCCCACCCGCCGGTCGGAGATCGTTTCGCCGACGGCCCCGGGGAAAGGCCGGATCACGAACCGATCCGGTCCACCCCCCACCCCAAGGTGACGCCCGTGCCCACCCAGTACACCTCGGCCACCGCCCCCGGAGCCCTCCCCCTGCTCGGCCACGCCCCCGCCTTCGTCCGCCGGCCGCTGGAGTTCGTCGCCGGCCTGCCCGCCCACGGCGACCTCGTCCGGCTGCGGCTCGGCCCGCTGGACGCGTACGTCGCCTGCCACCCCGAGCTGGTCCGCCAACTGCTCACCGAAGACCGCACCTACGACAAGGGCGGGCTCGTCCTCGACAAGGCCCGCGAGGTCTTCGGCGGCGGCCTGGCCACCTGCCCGGCCGCCGCGCACCGGCGCCAACGCCGCATGCTGCAACCCGCGTTCCACCGCGACCGGCTGCCCGGCTACGCCGCGATGATGGCCGAGGAGATCGCCGGCACCACCGCCTCCTGGAGCGACGGCGACGTGGTCGACGTCCCCGCCGCGATGTACCGCCTCACCACCGCGGTGACCGCCCGCTGCCTGTTCGCCGCCCACGAGCGGGCCGGCGCGCTGCCCGTCCACGACAGCATGGACGTCATCACCCGCGGCGTCGGCCGGCGCGTCATGATGCCGCTGCCCGGCGCCGACCGCATCCCCACCCCGGGCAACCGCCGCTTCCGCCGCGCCCGGCAGGACCTGAAGGAGGTCACCCGGCGGCTGATCGCCGACTACCGCGCCGCCGGCACCGACCACAACGACCTGCTGTCCATGCTGCTCAGCGCCCGCGACGAGGACGGGCGGGGGCTCACCGACGCCGAGATCCACGACCAAGTGGTCACCTTCCTGCTCGCCGGCATGGAGACCACCGCCGCCACCCTCTCCTGGGCCTGGACCCTGCTCGCCGCACACCCGGCCATCCGCGACCGCCTGCACGCCGAGCTGGACACCGTGCTCGACGGCCGCCCCGCCCGCCACGAGGACCTGCCCGCCCTGCCGCTCACCGCCCGGGTGGTCACCGAGACGCTGCGGCTCTACCCGCCGGTGTGGATCCTCAGCCGCGTCGTCGCCGCCGACGCCGAACTCGGCGGCCACCGCGTCCCGGCCGGCGCGACCATCCTGTTCAGCCCGTACCTGCTGCACCGCCGCGCCGACGTCTTCGCCTGCCCCGCCCGCTTCGACCCCGACCGCTGGCTCACCAACACCCGCCCCTCCCCCGGCACCTACGCCCCCTTCGGCCTCGGCCCCCGCCGCTGCATCGGCGACGTGTTCGGCACCACCGAGGCCGCCCTCGCCATCGCCACCATCGCGGCCCGCTGGACCGTCACCCCCACCCCCGGCCGCCCGGTCCGCCCGACCCGCAGCTCCTCGCTGTCCCCCCGCCCCTTCACGGCCACCCTCGCCCGCCGGCCGTGGTGACCGGGGCTCCCGCCCCGCGCGGGCGGCGGACGGGAGCCTTGCCCGACGATGCGTCACATGGTGCGCGGCGGGCGGGGGACGCCCTGCCAGCGGTAGAGCATGGAGTCCCACGTGTAGGTGTAGGCGAAGGTGACGTCGAAGCTGGTGGTCCGCTCCAGGTGCGGCTGGCCGGGGGTCTCCGGGTCGAGCCAGGTGGTCGCGCCGTAGACGGACGCCCGCGGGTACACGCAGATCGTCCAGCGGAACCAGCCCGAGGAGAGCTGGACGTCCTGGGACGGCACGTTGCCGCCCGGCGTGCCGAAGCTCCAGGCGTACGTGCCGGCGTCCAGGAACAGCCTCCGCTCGACGCATTGCTGCGCCGGCGTCACCGGGGCCGGCAGCGGCACCAACTGCCCGTAGCCCTGGAGGAATTCACGTTCGGTCGCGGCGGATGCCGTGCCGGCCGTCGGCCCGGCCACCAGGGCGAGCAGGACGGCCGTCAGGGCCGGGATCCAGGAGAGTCTGCGCAGCATGCGTTCCTCCGGCCGGACGGCGGTCCGGCGAGTGTGGACGGAAGTGGTCTACGCCGATCCTGCCGGGCCGGGTGCGGCCGTTCCCATCCCAGACCTCTGGGGTGGCCGCCGGGTCAGTCCTCGCTGCGCCGGTCGGCCGCCAGGGTGGTGAGCAGCCGCTCGATGGCCTCCAGCCGTCGGTGCAGGTCCTCGACGTCGCCGCGGGTGGCGCTCTGCTCGGCGGGCTTGAGGCTGATCACCAGCTGGCCGTCGGGCTCCAGCCGCCCGACCGCGACGTCGCGGATGGTGTCGCCGTTCTGGACGCGGACGGCGTGCTCGATCTCGGACGCGCGCAGCGCCAGCCCGCGCAGTGCGCCCGGGACGAGCTTGCCGTCGCGCACCACGGTGGTCGGGGTGCCCTCCAACAGCCGGGCGGCACGAGGGTCGTGGGCCAGCCAGCGGGTGACGGCGGCGTTCACCGCGATCAGGGTGACCGCGCCGATGGCGCCGCCGAGCAGGCTGTTGTCATTGCCGATGATCGCGTTCTGCACCACGTTGGACAGCAGGAAGACGACCACCATGTCGAAGGTGTTCAGGCCCGCCAGCCCGCGCTTCCCCGCGATCCGGAACAGGATCAGGATCAGGGCGTAGACCGCGATCGTGCGGAGGATCTTCTCCACGATCGGAATCTGGACGATCACCAGGTCGTGCCACATGGCCCCGCTCCTTCAACCCCTCGGCCGGACGGGGCGGCAGCGCCCGGGCCCGACGGTACGCGCCCCGCCGGGCCCCGGCCAGCACCCGGACGAACCCGGGCTTCCGACTAGGAGCGGCGCTTCGGTTTGCCGCGCTTGGCGGCGGCCGCACCCCGGCCGCCCGCCGCGGGCTTCGGCCGGCCCTTCTGCTGGCCGCCCTTGTGCTGACCCGCCTTCTGCTGGCCGGACTTCTGCTGGCCGCCCTTCTGCGGCTGGGACTTGCGCGGCGCCGCGGCCTTCTGGGGCTCGGCCGCCGGCTGGGCGCCGCGCCCGCGCGAGCTGTTGACCGTGCGGCCCCGGACGATGCCGATGAACTCCTCGACCAGGTCCGTCGTGCGCTCCTCCAGCCAGGCGAGCGCCACCTGGGACTGCGGCGCCTCGGCGACCGGCCGGAAGGTGAGGTCCTTGCGGTGGTGCAGCCGGGCCAGCGACTGCGGCACCAGCAGCACGCCGACGTTGGCCGCGACCAGCTCGACGGCGTCGGCGGTGCTCGCCGGGCGCTCGATCGCCGGGCGGCCGGGCAGCCCGCCCGGCCAGCCGAGGGTGTCGTCGAGCGGGTGGAACACCACCTCCTCCGCGAGGTCGCCGAGCGCGACCTCCTCGGCGGCCGCGAGCCAGTGGTCCTTGGGGAAGACCACGACGGTGGTCTCGGCGTAGAGCGGGATCGCGCTGAGCACGTCCCGGTCGACGGGCAGCCGGACGAGCCCGGCGTCCGCGGTGCCCTCGCGCAGGGTCGCCTCGCCGTCCCCGGCCGGGACGGCGAGGAGGTCGAGCGGCACGTCCGGGAGCCGCTCGGACCACACCCGGACCCATTTGCCGGGGGTCACGCCCGGGACGTACGCGAGCCGGAAGGACGGGTTCACCTGCATGTCTGTCACAGGGCAAGGCTACCGACCGTGACCGGGAGCGCCCGCGCACTCCCTTACCCTTGTCACCATGACATCGCTCAAGCAGAAGACCAGCCAGACCATGAAGCCGGCCACCGCCGCCAAGAAGCTGGGGATCTACCTCGACGCGGCGCCGACCGGCTTCCAGGAGGGTGTGGTCTCCCGCGAGGAGCTCAACGCGCTTCAGGCCGACCCGCCGCAGTGGCTCCAGGAGCTGCGCCAGAACGGCCCGCACCCTCGCCCGGTGGTCGCCGCCAAGCTCGGCGTCTCCATCGCCGGCCTGGCCCGCGGCGGCGTGACCGAGGCGCTCACCACCGAGCAGATCGAGGCCGTCAAGGCCGAGAACCCGCTCTGGCTGCAGCACGAGCGCGCCAACCAGGTGGACGTCCGCAAGGAGGCCGCCCGGATCAAGGAGAAGCAGGAGAAGGACGCCGCGGCGCTTGCCGCCAAGGCTGCCAAGGCCGCCAAGGCCGGCTGACCCGCGCGCTCCGGCCGCCGGCCGGGCCCGATTGTCAGACCCCTGCGCAAGGCTGGTGCCGACGTCCGTTCCACGGGCGTCGGCACAGTCGTCGGCGGACATGCGGACAGGGAGCTTGCGGATGGCACAGACAGCAGGGGAAACAGGGGCGGCGGGAGTGCTGGACGGTCGGATCGCCCTGGTCGCGGGGGCGACCCGGGGGGCCGGGCGGGGCATCGCGGTGGAGCTGGGCGCCGCCGGGGCGACGGTGTACGTGACCGGGCGCAGCACCCGCGAGAAGCGCTCGGAGTACGACCGGCCGGAGACCATCGAGGACACTGCGGACCTGGTCACCGCGGCCGGCGGCCTGGGCATCGCGGTGCCGACCGACCACCTGGTCCCGTCCCAGGTGGCCGCCCTGGTGCAGCGGATCGACGCCGAGCAGGGCCGGCTGGACGTCCTGGTGAACGACATCTGGGGCGGCGAGAACCTGTTCGGCTGGAACGTCCCGGTCTGGGAGCACGACCTGGACGACGGCCTGCGGCTGCTCCGCCTCGCGGTGGAGACGCACGCCGTCACCAGCCACCACGCCCTCCCGCTGCTGCTGCGCCGCCCGGGCGGCCTGGTCGTCGAGATGACCGACGGCACCGCCGAGTACAACCGCGACACCTACCGCAACTCGTTCTTCTACGACCTCGCCAAGGCCTCCGTGCTGCGGATGGCCTTCGCTCTCGGCCACGAGCTGGGCCCGCGCGGCGCCACCGCCCTGGCGCTCACGCCCGGCTGGATGCGCTCGGAGATCATGCTGGGCCACTTCGGGGTCACCGAGGAGAACTGGCGCGACGCCGTGGCCCGGGAGCCGCACTTCGGCATCTCCGAGAGCCCGTACTTCGTCGGCCGGGCGGTCGCCGCCCTCGCCGCCGACCCCGAGGTCTCCCGCTGGAACGGCGGGTCTGTGTCCAGCGGGCAGCTGGCCCTGGAGTACGGCTTCACCGACCGCGACGGCAGCCGGCCGGACTGCTGGCGCTACCTGGTCGAGGTGCAGGACGCGGGCAAGCCGGCCGCGCCGGAGGGCTACCGCTGACGGGGCGTCGGCGGCGGCGCACCGGGCGCCGGGGAGAACCGCTTTCCCCGCGCCGCGTATTGACCGCGCCGCCGCCGACTCCGAATAATCGGCGCCACCGGGGCGCCCAGGCAACCCCCGTCACTCTGACCACACCGGACCGGGGAGCGCGCATGACCGACCAACCGCACCACGACGGACCCGCCGCGCTCACCGCCCCCACCGCACTCGCCGCCCTGGCCGAGGAGTACTTCGCCGCCGAGAACGCCCACGCCCCGTTCGACGCGACGCTGAGCGGGGTCGAGGGCTACGCCCACGAGGTGCCCGACCCGTCCCGCGCGGCCGCGCTGCGCCACCGGGACGCGCTGGCGGGCTTCGGGACGCGACTGGCCGCGATCCCGGTGGACGCGCTGGCCGGCGAGGACCTGGTCACCCACCGCGTGCTCGGGCGGCTGATCGACAACGGCACCGGCCGGATCACCCACGGGCTGGGCGACTTCAGCATCTCGGCGACCATCACCGCGCCGCAGAACGAGGCCTTCACCTCGCTCGCCATGACCTCCGTCGACCAGGAGGGCGCCGACGCGTACCTGGAGCGGCTGGCCGGCCTGCCGGGCTACTTCGACGCCGCCCTGCAGCTCCACCTGGACGCCGCGGCCGAGGGCCGCACGCCACTGCGCAGCGGCGTCGACGCCGCCCTCGACCAGCTCGACGCGTACCTGGTCACCGGCCCGGACGACAACCAGCTGCTGCGCGCACTGCACGGCCGCCCGGAGTTCGACCGGGGCCAGGTGATCGTCCGCGACGGCGTGCGCCCGGCTGTGGCCCGCTACCGGGCCGGCCTGGCCCAGCGGCTGGCCGCGGACGCCCGGCCGGACGACCGGGCCGGGGTCTGCCACGTGCCCGGCGGCACCGAGGGCTACGCCGACGCCGTCACGCGCTACACCCGGCCCGGGCTCACCCCGGAGGAGGTCCACCGGATCGGCCTGGACACCCTGGCGCAGCTGCGCGCGGAGTTCGCCGAGCTGGGCGGCAAGGTGCTCGGCATCACCGCCCCCGACGCCGTGCTGGCCGCGCTGCGGGAGGACCGCGCGCTGCGCTTCGACAGCGCCGAGGAGATCATCACCCTGGTCGACGAGGCGCTGGAGCGCGCCCGCCGCGCCTCGGCCGACTACTTCCGGGCCTACCCGATCGCCGACTGCGTGACCCGGGAGATCGACCCGATCGAGGCGGAGACCGGGCCACTGGCCTACTACCAGCCGCCGGGCCCGGGCGGCCTGCCCGGCACCCACTGGATCAACACGCTGCGCCCGCAGACCAGGTTCAGGTACGAGTACGAGGCGATCGCCTTCCACGAGAGCGTGCCCGGGCACCACCTGCAGATCGCCGTCGCCCAGACGCTGCACCACCTGCCGGAGTTCCGGCGCCGGCCGAGCGGCCAGCTGACCGCCCACGTCGAGGGCTGGGGCCTGTACACCGAGCGGCTCGCGGACGAGATGGGGCTGTACAGCTCGGACCTCTCCCGCTTCGGCATGCTGTCGCTCGACGCGCTGCGGGCCGTGCGCCTGGTCGTGGACACCGGGCTGCACCACTACGGCTGGTCCCGGGAGCGGGCGATCGCCTTCATGCGGGACAACACGGCCACCACCGAGGCCAACGTCCGCAACGAGATCGACCGCTACCTCGCCTGGCCGGGCCAGGCGACCGCGTACCTGATCGGCCGCCGGGAGATCGTCCGGCACCGCGAGCGCGCGCAGGCGTCGCTGGGCGCCCGGTTCGACATCCGGGAGTTCCACCACCAGCTGATCGGGCACGGCAGCCTGCCGCTGGGAGTGCTGGACACGCTGGTCACGGACTGGATCGCGACGCGGTAGGGCCCGTCGACGCAGTGGGGCCCACCGCTGCGGGGCCGGGTTCAGCCCCGCAGCGGCACCGCGGTCAGAAGCCGACCACCCGGAGGGACGAGCCGTCGCCCTTGGGCCCGACCAGGTACACCTCGGCCACCTCGTAGCCGGTCAGGGTCACCGCACCGGCGAACTTCCGCTGGACGGCGTCGTAGCCGAGAACCCGGCCGCCTCGGCTGCCCAGGCGCACGGCCCAGGGACCGTACCGGTCGACGATTCCGCACGCCCTGAGCGGTCCTCCCGCGCCCGGACGTGCCGTCACCCCTTCGGCCCCTCCAGGCGGTAGTGTCCGCTGGCGCGGCAACCGGCAGGTCCGTCGGCCCGCCCCGCGCCCCACCGCCCCGATCTGGAGGAACCCGTGCCGGCTCCCGCCCGCGCCGCCCTGGCCATAGCCGTGGCCGCCCTGCTCGCCGCAGCCTCAGGCTGCTCGTCCGGCGGCGGCCACACTGCCCGGCCGGCCGGACACGGCCCGGCCTCTTCCGCCGCCGGCGCCCCGCCCGCAGCCGACGCCGCAGCCGCCGGAGCGCCGCCCGCCCCGGCGGCGATCGTCACCGGCGCCGGCCCGAAGAGCTCCTACGACGTCCAGCCGCAGCCCGCGCCGGGCAGCTGCACGTACCGCTACACCGCGGACAAGCAGCCGCTGCCCGACCCGAAGTGCACCCCGGGCGCGATCAGCCCGGCGGTCAACCAGGGCAACATCAACGACACCATCTGCAAACCGGGCGGCTACACCTCGACGATCCGCCCGCCGGCAAACATCACCGGCAAGGAGAAGGCCGAGAACGCCAAGTCCTACGGCTACACCGGCCCGATGGGCGACGCCGAGTACGACCACCTGATCAGCCTGCAACTCGGCGGCGACCCCAACGACCCGCGCAACCTGTGGGTGCAGCCGCCCTCCCCCGGCCATGTCCCGGGCAAGGGCCCCAACAACCCCAAGGACTCGGTGGAGACGCACCTGCACACCGCGATCTGCAAGGGCCAGGCCACCCTCGCCGCCGCCCAGCAGGCCATCGCCACCGACTGGACCACAGCCGAGGCCAAACTCGGCATCAAGTCCGGCGGCTCCCCCACCCCGGCCGCCGACACCGACGGGGACTGACCGCCCCTGGGGCCCGTCTCGGCGACGTCGGCGGGGGTGCCGGCGCGGCCCACCAGGGCGTCCGCGACCTCCCCGGCGTGAACTCCTCACCCCGACCGGCGCCGACCCGTCCGTGCGTCAGTCCGTCTCGGCGACGTAGTAGGCGCGCATCAGCTCGGCCGACCAGACGGGCTGACGGACCTCTCCGCGCGGGCCGAACTCGGCCAGGTAGGGCTTGATGTCGAGCACCGGCGTGCCGGCCACCGCGTCCAGCCCGGTCACGTGCAGGTCCAGGCCCTCCACCCGGACCAGTCGGCAGCGCGAGACGCCGAGCCGGTTGGGGCGGTTCTTGCCGCGCTGGGCGAAGATGCCGACCAGCGGCCAGTCCGGGTTGCCGCGCGGGCGCCGGGCACCGGTCTCCACCCTGTCGGCCGGCACCCGGTCGAAGTGGTACACGATCTCCAGGTGCGAGAAGTCCGCCAGCCCGTACAGCGCCTCCTCGCCGAACTGCGCGCCGTCCACCCGGATCACCGCCCCGACGCTCCCCCAGCCGTCGTCCCGGACGTCCTCCCGACCGCCGACCACCCATGCCACCGGACGCGATGTCACCTCGTCCACGCCGTCCCCCTTCGATGTCGAAGCCTGTTCCCCGTACGTAACCACGCCCCCGCCCGGGTCGTCACCGGGGGCTGCCGACGGTGGTGTCCCCACCCGGCCTGAAGGCACGCCCTACGCCGGGGTGGCGGGCGGGCGGCGCTTGTGCTCGGTGCGGCGGTAGTGGCCGAGGACGGTGCGGAAGACCTCCTCGCTCACCGGCCGCTCCTCCAGGAAGTCGTCCAGGGCCTCGTAGGGGACGCCGAGGGCGTCCTCGTCGGGGCGGCCGGGGGCGAGGTTCTCCAGGTCGGCGGTGGGGGTCTTGTGGACGAGGTCCGCCGGAGCCCCCAAGGCCTCGGCCAGGGAGCGGACCTGACGCTTCGTCAGTCCGTCCAGGGGCATCACGTCGGCGGCGCCGTCACCGTACTTGGTGAAGAAGCCGACGGCCGCCTCGGCGGCGTGGTCGGTGCCGACGACCAGGCCGCCGGTGGCGCCCGCGACCGCGTACTGGGCCACCATCCGCTGGCGGGCCTTGACGTTGCCGCGGACGAAGTCCTCGTGGGAGCGGTCGGCGAAGGTGAGGCCGGCGGACGCCAGCGCGTCGAGGGCGGCGTCGGTCGCGGGCCTGATGTCGACGGTCAGGGTCCGGTCCGGCTGGATGAAGTCGAGTGCGCGGCGGGCGTCCGCCTCGTCCGCCTGGGTGCCGTAGGGCAGCCGCATGGCGCAGAACTCGGCCTGGTGTCCGGCGGCGCGCAACCGGTCGACGGCGAGCTGGCAGAGCCGCCCGGCGGTGGTGGAGTCGACGCCGCCGCTGATGCCGAGCACCAGTGTGCGGGCGCCGGCCGCCCGGAGCTGGTCGGCGAGGAAGTCGGCCCGGCGCTCGGCCTCCTGCTCGGGGCTGGGGACGGGGGCCACCCGTAGGGTGCGGGCGATCTCCCGCTGGAGGTCGGCGGACAGGGTTTCGGTCATATCGACTCCCGGGTGAAGGTGACACGGTGGGTGCCCGCCCTGGACGCTACCAGCGGGTTCGACGCGTTCGACGAGGTGGTGTCGGTGCCGCGGCTGGCCGGGGCGAGCGCCTACGCGGGGTGCCGCAGGATGTCGAGGACGACGGCGCCGTCGACGGTCTCCTGGGCGACCAGCAGGGCGGCCAGTTCGTCGAGGTGGTGGCGGTGTTCGCGGAGCAGGTCGACGGCGCGGCGTTCGGCGCGGCGCAGCAGGCGGGCCACCGCCTCGTCGACGGCGCGCTGGGTCTGCTCGGAGTACGGGCGGCGGAACAGGTCCTCGGGGCCGTCGCCGAGGTAGTTCGGGGAGCCGCTGGAGTAGCCGACCGGGCCGAGTTCCGGGGAGAGGCCGAATTCGCGGACCATCCGGGTGGCGACGCCGGTGGCGTGGGCGAGGTCGTTGGCGGCGCCGGTGGAACCCTCGCCGAAGACCACCAGCTCGGCTGCCCGCCCGCCGAGTTGGACGGTGATCAGGTCGATCAGGTAGCCCTCGGTGTACAGGTGGCGTTCCGCTTCGGGGAGTTGTTCGGTCGCGCCGAGGGAGACGCCGGCCGGGAGGATGGTCACCTTGGCGACGGGGTCGGCGTGTTCGCACAGCGCGGCGGTCAGGGCGTGCCCGGACTCGTGGACGGCGACGGCGTGGCGCTCCTCGGGCAGCAGCGCGTTGGAGGAGTCCCGGCGGCCGAGCAGGACGCGGTCGCGGGCGGTGTCGAGGTCGTCTGCGGTGAGGGTGGCGCGGTCGGCGCGGACGGCGTTGATGGCGGCCTCGTTGACCAGGTTGGCGAGGTCGGCGCCGGAGAAGCCGGGTGTGCCGCGGGCGATGCGGTTCAGGTCGGCATCGGGGGCGAGGGTCTTGCCGCGGACGTGGACGGCGAGGATCGCGGCCCGTTCCGCCTGGTTGGGCAGCGGGACGGTGACCTGGCGGTCGAACCGGCCGGGGCGCAGCAGGGCCGGGTCGAGGGCGTCCGGGCGGTTGGTGGCGGCGATGACGACGATGCCGGTGGTCGGGTCGAAGCCGTCCATCTCGGAGAGCAGCTGGTTGAGGGTCTGTTCGCGCTCGTCGTTGCCGCCGAGCCGGGTGCCGCCCGCGCGGCGCCCGCCGACGGCGTCGATCTCGTCGATGAAGATGATGGACGGCGCGCGTTTGCGGGCCTCGTCGAAGAGGTCGCGGACGCGGGAGGCGCCGACGCCGACGAACATCTCGACGAAGCCGGAGCCGGTCACGGAGAGGAAGGGCACCTCGGCCTCTCCGGCGACGGCCCTGGCGAGCAGGGTCTTTCCGGTGCCGGGCGGGCCGACCATGATCACCCCGCGCGGGCCCTTGGCGCCGGCGGCGGCGTAGCGTTCGGGGCTGCGCAGGAAGTCGACCACCTCGCTGACCTCCTGCTTGACGCCCTCGTACCCGGCGACGTCGGCGAAGCGGGTGGCGGGCCGCTCGGCCTCGATGATCTTGGCGCGGGAGCGCCCGATGGCACTCAGGCCGCCGCCGAGCGAGCGGGCGGCCATCCGGCCGGACCACAGGAACAGCCCGCCGAAGAGCAGCAGCGGCAGGAACAGCAGCAGCGTGGACCAGATCGAGCTGCCGCCGCTGCGGCTGGCGGTGACGTCGACGTGCTGACCGGCCAGCTCGCCGCTGAGCTGGGAGGTGTCCAGGGCGGTCGGGATCTGGCTGGTGAAGTGCGTGCCGTCCTTGAGGGTGCCGGTGACCCCGCCGGTGTCGGTGATGTCCACGGTCTTCACCTGCCCGGCGCCGACCCGGTTGAGGAAGTCGGTGTAGCCGTAGCTGGCGCCGGTCGAGCCGGAGCGCGAGAACAGGATGAGGAGCAGCAGGGTCACCAGGACGGCGACGGGCAGCAGCCAGCGGCGCATCGCGGGCGCGGGCGGCTTGGGCGGCGGAGGGCCGCCGGGGGTGCGGGGCCGCTCGGGGCCCCTGCCCGGGGGCGGCGGGGTCGCGGGGTGGCGGGCAGCGCGCAGCCGGATTCGGGTGATCATCCACGCTCACCGCCTCTCCGCCGCCGGGCCCTCCTCTCCATGGTGGGGGGAGAAGGGCCCGGACGGGAGGTTCAGGACGAACCGGTCGGCCCCGGCGCGGGGGCCGGCGGCGCCGTCAGGAGAAGTCGAGCGAGCCGGTCCGGGTCCGCTTGAGCTCGAAGAAGTTCGGGTAGCTGGCCAGCAGCCGCACCCCTTCGAAGACCCGGACGGCGTCCTCGCCGCGCGGGATGGCGCTCAGCACCGGGCCGAAGAAGGCGACGCCGTCGACGTGGATGGTCGGCGTGCCGACCTCCTCGCCGACCGGGTCCATGCCCTCGTGGTGGCTCTTGCGCAGCGCGACGTCGTACGCCGTGCTGTCGGCCGCGGCGGCGAGTTCCTCCGGCAGTCCGGCCGCGACCAGGGCCTCCCGGATGACGGCGTCGTCGGCGGGCCGGTCCTGGTCGTGCAGGCGGGTGCCGAGTTCGGTGTACAGGTCGCGCAGCACGTGCTCGCCGTGCTGTTCGGCGGCGGCGATGCAGACCCGGACGGGGCCCCAGCCGGTGGTCATCAGGCGCTGGTAGCGCTCGGGCAGGTCGGTGCGGCCCTCGTTGAGGACGGACAGGCTCATCACCCGGAACGTGAGGTCGAGCTCGCGGTGGCGCTCGACCTCCAGGATCCACCGGGAGGTGATCCAGGCGAACGGGCAGATCGGATCGAAGTAGAAATCGACTTTGGTGGTCACGGTGAAGAGCCTAGGCGCCGAGTGGACCGCTTTCCAGGGCCAATCGATCACCATCGTGGTGGGCCACTTCTCAGCTGCAGGTCTTCCCGTCGGCCGGCACGGTGCCGTCCAGCAGGTAGGCGTCCACGGCCTGCTTCAGGCACGGGTCGCCGGTGTTGTAGCCGCCGTGGCCCTCACCTTGGAGGGTGATGTTGACGCCGACGCCCGGGCCGAGCTGCTGCGCCATCGCGTGGGCGCCCTCGACCGGGGTGGCCGGGTCGCCGGTGGTGCCGACCACCAGGATCGGGGCCGCGCCGGCGGCGGAGACGTCCGGGTGGTCGGCCTTGCCCGGCACCGGCCAGCCGGTGCAGCTCGTCAGGCCCCAGGCGGAGTAGGGACCGAACACCGGGGAGGCGGTGCGGAACTGCGGCAGCTGCTGTTCGACGTCCTGGTCGGAGTAGCGCTGCCGGGCGTCCACGCAGTTGATCGCCCGGTTGGCGGCGCTCAGGTTGGTGTAGCGCCCCTGCGGGTCGCGCCCGAACATCGCGTCGGAGAGCTGGAGCAGTGTGTTGCCGGTGCCCTGCTGCATCGCCTCGGTGAGCCCGGCGGCCAGGACGGGCCAGGTCTCCTCGCTGTACAGGGCCGCGGCGATCCCGGTGACGGCCAGGGTCTCGGTGAGCTGCCGCCCGCTGGTGGTGGGCAGCGGGGACTGCTCCAGCTTCTGCAGCAGCGCCGTGACCGCCGCCGTGCCCTCGACACCGCCGGCACCCGTCGGGCAGGCGGCGGCCTCCTCGGCGGCGCAGGCCTTCATGAAGTTGTCGAACGCGAGCTGGAAGCCCTGGGCCTGGCCGAGCGCGGCCTGCTGCGGGTCCTTCGTCGGGTCGACGACCGAGTCCAGGACGATCCGACCGACCTCCTGCGGGAACAGGTGCGCGTAGACGCCGCCGAGCTGGGTGCCGTAGCTGATGCCGAAGTAGAAGAGCTTCTGGTCGCCGAGCACCTGCCGCATCAGGTCGAGGTCGCGGGCGGCGCTCTCGGTGTCCACGTAGGGCAGCACCGGACCGGAGTTGTGCTCGCAGGCGGCGGTGAACTGCGCGTTGCTGGCGTCCAGCGCCTTCACCGCGTCGGGGGTCCCGGGGGTGTTGTCGATTTCCAGGCTGGTGTCCATCGCCTTGTCGTCCAGGCAGCTCACCCCGGCGCTGGCGCCGACCCCACGGGGGTCGAAGCTCACCAGGTCGTAGCGGGCGTTGAGGGAGGCGTAGTCGGCGGCGAGGGCGGGCAGCGTGGCGACGCCGGAGGCGCCGGGGCCGCCGAAGTTGAACAGCAGCGAGCCGATCCGGTGCTTCTCGTCCTTCGCCCGGCTCCGGATCATGGCCAGGTCGATGGTCGGGCCGTCCGGCTTGCCGTGGTCGAGCGGCGCCTTGAGGGTGGCGCACTGCCAGTCACCGGCGGGCGCGGTGCCGCTGCCCTGCGCGGGGCTGGGGGCCGGGCAGGCCTGCCAGTCGAGCCGCTGGGCCGCGAGTCCGGTCGCGGACGCGGCGGGCGAACCGGGCGAGCCGGCCGGGGAGGCCGGGGAGGTCGGCGCGGGCTCGACGGCGGAGCGGGCGTCGCCCTGGCAGCCGGTGGCGGAGGCGAGCAGCAGCGCGGCCAGGCCGAAAGCGCCGGCGCCGCGGACGACGGTGTGCATGGAGCGGTCCACCTCTCGGGTTACCGGGCACGCCCCGGCGTACGGCGGGGCGGCGTGCGCCCCGGCGCTCGGCACGGTCAACGCACCACAGACCCTAGGGGCGGTGGGGCGGTCGCGCCCGTCGGAAGGCCCGGTGGAGGGGCGTGCGCCGGTCCGGCTGCCACCCGCCGTCCGGGTGAGGTGACCCCCGCTCCCGCGGCCCTCGGCGGCCGGCAGCGTCCGGATCGCCCACTACCTGGCGTCGCATGCTATCTTGCATCGCATGGTACCTGGCATCACACACCACGACGGCGACGCCGGTGCGGCCGACGGGCCGGTGGCGACGCAACTGCGCAAGGGCGTGCTGGAGTACTGCGTCCTGGCCCTGCTGCGGGACGGCCCCCGGTACGGGGTGGAGCTGCTGCAGGAACTCGGCCGGTTCCCGATGCTGGCGACCAGCCAGGGCACCATCTACCCCCTGCTGTCCCGGCTGCGCCGGGCCGGCCTCGCCGACACCTTCCTGCGCGACTCGGCCAGCGGCCCGTCCCGCCGGTACTACACCCTCACCGACACCGGCCGCAGCGCACTGGAGGAGTTCACCACGCTGTGGCCCGCCTTCCGCGAAACCGTCGACCACGTCCTGGCCCCGGGAGAGAACCCGTGAACAACCCCATCGAGCACCCCCTGGTCCGCGCCCACCTGGACGCGGTCGCCCGGTACACCGCCCCGCTGCCCGAGGAGCGCCGCCGCGAACTGCTCGCGGACCTGCGCGAGCACGTCGAGGTCTCGCTCGCCGAGTGCGACCCCGCCGACGAGGCCGCCGTCCGGCGGGTCCTGGAGCAGCTGGGCAACCCCCGGCAGATCGCCGACGCCGCGCTCGACGAGGAGGGCGGCGCCCGACCGGAGCCGGAGAGCCGCGGCCGCACCGTCCGCACCCTGGTCTTCGCGGTGCTGCCGGTTCCGCTGTCGTTCGTCCCGGTCGTCGGGCCCCCGCTCGCGCTGGCCGCCGCCGTCATCGCCGCGAGCAGGGTCTGGCGGTCCACGCAGTGGAGCCGCCGGGAGAAGCGGCTGGCGGCCCTGCTGCTGCTCTCCCCCGTCCTGGTCACTCCGCTGGCCGGCATCGCCGCCGCCGTCGTGTCCCCGGTCGGCCTGACCGCGGCAGCCGTCCTCGCCGCCTGCGCGGTGGGCTTCTGCCCCGCCCTGCTCGCGGCGTTCTTCCTGGCCCGGTCCGCCGCCCGGCTGCGCAACGCCGCGCTCATGGCCTGAACCGGCTTCATCAATCAACACCGACGTTTCGCCAGCCCCCCCTGGTGATGTTGGAGACCGCCCCCCCACATGCAAGGGAGGCGGTCTCCACACGTCGGAGGCTCGCGCTTGCACGCGTGCCTGCCCGGCGACTAATGTCTTACCTGTTTCTCACCATCAAATCCGTTTTTGGCCAAGGCCGTTCATACGGTTAACGGAAACCCGCATACAGTGTGCGGGCTCGGAGAATCCGAACCGCCGCCCCCTCGATCTGGGGGCTTTTCCATTACGCGGGAATCAAGGCAACTCACTTTACCGTCAGGCTCGTTGACCCAGTTCTCCGGCGGCTGCTTTGCTTCTCGGCGGCCGAGGCGGGCCTGTTTCCCCCCGGTGATCCGTTGTGCGGCGGGTCATCCAGGCGTTCCACCGCCTCCGGCCTCTCCCTGTCCTTCGCGACCACCCGTCACCCACCGGTGCCCGGGCGGTCGGCATGAGAGAGGCAACCCTCACATGGGCCGAACCCCCACGTTCCGTCACGCCGGACGGGCGGCGCTCACCGGCGTCGCCGCGCTCGCCCTCGCGGCGGCCGGCTTCACCGCGGCACCCGCCCAGGCGCAGCCCGACGACGCCGCGCACCCCGCGGCGTCGGCGAACCACCCGTACCGGCACGGCGCCGTCCCGCTGCGCGGCCACCAGGCCGCACCGAGCGCCACCTCCGCCAACAACCTCAACTACGGTGGCGGGGCGGGCAGTCCGAGCATCGGCGTGACCACCGGACCGGAGCACGTCTACCTGGTGTTCTGGGGCTCCCAGTGGGGCAGCTCCGGCACCGACGCCAACGGCAACACCACGCTCAGCGGCGACGCCAAGGGCATGGCCCCGCGCCTCCAGCAGCTGTTCAAGGGCATCGGCGCGGGCGGCGAACTCTGGTCCGGCGTCATGACGCAGTACTGCGAGGGCGTCGCCACCGGCTCCCAGACCTGCCCGGGCAGCTCCGCGCACGTCGCCTACCCCACCGGCGGCGCGCTCGCCGGCGTCTGGGTGGACACCTCCGCCGCGGCGCCCGCCTCCGCGACCGGCAACCAGATCGGCGCCGAGGCGGTCAAGGCGTCCGGCCACTTCGGCAACACCACGGCCGCGGCCAACCGGAACGACCAGTACGTCGTCGTCTCCCCCACCGGCACCACCCCCGACGGCTTCAACACCGCGTCCGGCAACTTCTGCGCCTGGCACGACTACACCGGCGACACCACGCTCACCGGCGGCGCCGTCTCCTCCCCGTACGGCGAACTGGCCTTCACCAACCTGCCGTACGTGACCGACGCGGGCTCCGGCTGCGGCCAGGGCTTCGTCAACGCGGGGACGGCCGGCACCCTGGACGGCGTCACCATCGTCGAGGGCCACGAGTACGCCGAGACCATCACCGACCAGAACCCGGCCGGCGGCTGGACCGACAGCAGCGGCGCCGAGAACGGCGACAAGTGCGCCTGGGTCAGCAGCGGCCAGGGCGCGTCGGCGAACGTCGGCTTCACCACCGGCAGCTTCGCCATGCAGTCGACCTGGGCGAACGACTTCAACAGCGGTGCGGGCGGCTGCGAGATGTCCCACCCGATCGTCGGCGGCACGACCGGCAACACCGTCACCGTCACCAACCCTGGCGCCCAGGCCGGCACCACCGGCAAGGCCGTCAGCCTCCAGATCGCGGCGACCGACAGCGCCTCCGGCCAGACCCTCACCTACACGGCGAGCGGCCTGCCGGCCGGCCTGTCCATCTCCGCCTCCGGCCTGATCAGCGGCACCCCGACCACCGCCGGCACGGCGAGCGTCACGGTCACCGCCAAGGACGCCACCGGCGCCTCCGGCTCCGCCGCCTTCGGCTGGACCGTCACCTCCGCGGGCGGCGGCGGCCTCACCAACGGCGGCTTCGAGACCGGCACCCTGAGCGGCTGGACCTCCACCGGCAGCGCCGCCGCCGCCAGCGCCGCCAAGCACACCGGCGGCTACGGTGCGATGCTCGGCTCCACCGGCCCCACCACCACGTCCACGGCCGGCCAGACCTTCACCGCCCCGGCCGGCAGCAGCAAGGTCGCCTTCTGGTACGACGTCACCTGCCCGGACACCGTCACCTACGACTGGGCGACCGCCACCCTCAAGGACAACACCACCAACACCACGACCACGGTGCTCGCCAAGACCTGCACCAGCGGCCTCGGCTGGAAGTCCGCCTCCGGCACCGTCACCCCGGGCCACAGCTACACGCTCACCCTCACCAACGTGGACGACAACTACCCGGGCGACCCGACCTACACCTACTACGACGACGTGACCGTCTCCTGACCACCGCCCGTCCACGCCCCTGACGCCGCCGGGGCGGGCCACCACGGCCCGCCCCGGCGGCACCGCGCCCCGGCACCGCTGCGCCCCGCACCCCGTGAAGGAGGAGAGCCGTGACCGTGCGAACGCTCGCGGCGGCGGCCCTGCTCGCCCTGGCGGCCGGCTGCTCGTCGAACACCGGCCCCACCACGCCGGGCCCGCCCGCCCTGGTCCTCGACGAGCACGCCGACGGCACGACCGTGCGGGTGGCACCCGGCACCGTCATCCGGGTCGAGCTGCACAGCACCTACTGGTCCCCGGCCGCCGGCGACAGCCCGCGGACGCTGCGTCCGACCGCCACCGCGACCATCCCCGCCCCCTCCTGCCGGCCGGGCGGCGGCTGCGGCCAGGTCACCGCGGGCTTCCTCGCCGCCGCCCCCGGCACCGCCCGTCTCTCCGCCCACCGCACCACCTGCGGCGAGGCGCTGGCCTGCCCGCCCGGGCAGCGGGCCTTCACCGTGACGGTGACCGTCGGCTGACGGTCAGTGCTGGACGCCGGCGGACAGCGAGAAGTCCGCGAAGTAGGCGCGCTGGGTGCTCGCCGGGCCCCAACTGGTGTCGTGGCCACCGTAGAAGGTGGAGAAGAACACGCCGCCGAAGGGGATCCTGCCGATGCCCGAGGCCACCCCGCGCGCCGCGTAGACCTGGCGGCCGTCGTACCAGACGGTGACGTCCCCGGTGCCGCGGTCGACCAGCTGCTCGACGCTGTGCCACGCGCCGTCGGCCTGGAACCGCCAGTCACCGAGCCCCTCGTCCACCCCGTAGCCGGTCGGACCGGAGTTGGTCGGGGTGTAGAGGTAGACCTCGCCGTTGTCCGGCACGCCCTTGGCGCCGCGCCACATGTAGCGCGTCGACCAGCCCGCGCCGTGGTTGCCGCCCGACTCCTCGCCGATCTTGCCGCCGTACAGCCCGGGCAGCTTCCCCGCCTTGCCCCAGTCCCGGCCGGCCGGGAACTTGAGGGAGTACTTCAGGTCCAGCGTCTGGCCCTGGGCCAGGGCGGACAGGCCCAGGGTGGTCAGATCCGTGTAGAACTGGCCGCCGCCCGGGTTCGGGCAGTCGGTGCACTGGTTGGAGGAGGACCCGGCGCCGTAGGTGACCTGGAGCGCCGAGCCGCCCCCGGGAGCGGCCGCGTCGTCGACCGCGCTCAGGTCCGAACCGCCCCACGTCCCCTGGTCGACCGCGCCCCAGGCGTGCTTCCACTGGTCCGTCCCGTAACCGCGGAACTGGCCGGTCCAGGCCGCCTTCCCGCTCGCCACCGCGGCCGGCGCGGCTCCCCCGACTCGCTCGGACCCCGAGGCGGCCGGCGCGGCGATCGAGGCCGCGGCGGGCGACGTCGACGGGGCGCAGGCGGCCAGGGCGACGGCTGCGAGCGCCGCTCCGAACACACGACGAGTGCTTTTCATGACTGCCCCTCCTGACAGGACCGGGCCGGGACGGCCCGCCCGCTCCATGTGACGCTCCGCCACCGGGTCACAGTAGCGGCGCCCGAGGTGACGTGACCATCACACTCCCGGGTGACGGCGGGACGGTTCCCGGCCCCCGGCCCTCCCGATGCGGGCCATGCGGAGATGTGCGAGGTGCGAGGTGGCGATCCGGCCGCGAAGATTCCTCCGAACGTCCGGCGGAGGACGTCAAGACCGCGGCGACGGCTCCGACCACCGGTCGAGGAGCCCAGCCGGGCCCGCGAACCACGAGGAGCACGAGGAGCACGAGATGAAGTTCCTGATCAGCCTGCACATCAACCCGGCCGTGATGGACGCGCTGACCGACGAGGAGAAGGCGGCGATCGGCCACGGCCACGGCGAGTTCATCGAGGCGCTGAAGGCGTCCGGAGAGCTGATCACCACCCAGGCACTGGCCGATCCGGCCCAGGCCGCCGTGGTGACCGTCCGCAACGGCCAGCCGGTGGTGACCGACGGCCCGTTCCTGGAGGCCAAGGAGTACCTGGGCGGCTTCTACCTGATCGACTGCGAGGACAAGGAGCGGGCGATCGCGCTGGCGGCGCTGATCCCGGACACCGCGATCGAGGGCCTGGGGGTCGAGGTGCGGCAGGTGATGTTCGCCGACGGACACTTGGAGGCATGACAGCACCGGACTTCGAGGACCTGCTGCGTGCGCTCACGCCGCAGGTCCTCGGCACCTTGGTTCGCCGGTACGGCCGGTTCGAAGGGTGCGAGGACGCCGTCCAGGAGGCCGTCCTCGCCGCCACCGTGCAGTGGCCGTCCGAGGGCATGCCCGACAATCCGCACGGCTGGCTGGTGACCGTCGCCGCCCGGCGGCTCATCGACCAGCTGCGCCGCGACCGCGCGCGCCGCGAACGGGAGTCGGCGACGGCCGCCGAGGTGGTGCCGCCGGAGGTGCCGGACACCGACGACACGCTCGTCCTGCTGTTCCTGTGCTGCCATCCGACGCTCACCGCGGCCTCCCGGACCGCCCTGACGCTGCGGGCGGTCGGCGGTCTGACCACCGCCGAGATCGCCCGCGCGTTCCTGGTGCCGGAGGCCACCATGGCGGCCAGGATCAGCCGGGCCAAGCAGCGCATCAGGGCCGCCGGCAGCTCGTTCGCCCTGCCGGACGGCGCGGAGCGCGAGGAACGGCTGCGGGTCGTGCTGCACGTGCTCTACCTGATCTTCAACGAGGGCTACACCGCCACCTCCGGACCGGAGTTGCACCGCCCCGACCTCGCGCGCGAGGCGATCCGGTTGACCAGGACGGTGCACGCGCAGTTGCCCGGGGACGACGAGGTCACCGGGCTGCTCGCACTGATGCTGCTGACCCACGCGCGCCGGGAGGCGCGGACCACCCCGGCCGGCGACCTGGTGCCGCTGGACGAGCAGGACCGCAAGACCTGGGACCGGGCGCTGATCGACGAGGGCGTCGCACTGGTCGAGGCGGCGCTGGCCGGCCCGACCCTGGGGCCCTACCAGTTGCAGGCCGCCATCGCGGCCACGCACGCCGACGCGGCCACCGCCGAGGAGACCAACTGGCCCCAGGTGCACGCCCTCTACCTGATCCTGGAACGGATCGCGCCCAACCCGATGGTCACCCTCAACCGGGCGATCGCGCTCGCCGAGACCGACGGCCCGGCCGCCGGACTGGCCCTGCTGTCCGCCCTGGACGGTGACGGGCGGATGGCCGGGCACCACCGGCTGCTGTCCGTCCGGGCGCACCTGCTGGAGAAGGCCGGCGACCCGGCCGGCGCCCACGAGCACTACCGGCGCGCCGCGAAGGCCACCGCCAGCCTCGCCGAGCGGCGCTACCTGGAGGCCCGGGCGAGCCGAACGAGACAGGCCCCGGGGTCCTGACCTTCCGCCGCGCCCAAAACCCGTGGCGTCGGACCGGCCGGCGCGGGACCCTGATGACCATGCTCATCACCGAGTGCCGCTCCGCCGACGTCACCCTGCTGGACACCCACCTGCCGTCGCCCTTCCGGACGTCGTTCCACGCGCAGCGCTTCGCCCGCCAGACGGCCGGCCGCAGCACCTACCTGATCGCCTGGCGTGACGGCATCCCGGTCGGAAGCAGCGAGGTCCGCTGGAACGGGTGCGCCGCCGCCGAGGTCCGACTCGCCGTGCCGGACTGCCCGGAGATCAACGGCCTGTCCGTCGCCGAGCCGCTGCGGGGCACCGGCTTCGGCACCGCGCTCATCGGTCACGCCGAGCGGCTGGCCCACGCCGGAGGCGCCGGGCGGATCGGTCTTGGTGTCGACGAGCACGACAATCCCCGGGCCGCGGCGCTGTACGCCCGGCTCGGGTACCGTCCGGTGGTCCGCTACGTCGACCGCTGGTCCTACACGGACTGGCAGGGGGTGGACCACGACGTCGAGGATCCCTGCGTCTTCCTCGTCAAGCCGCTCGACCGGGCCGCCTGACCCGCCGCAGCTCGACGGCCCGGCAGTTCCGCCGCCGGCCTCAGCGGCCCCGTGGTTCCAGCGCCAGGGCTCAACTGCCCTGCGGCTCCATCCCCGGCCTGCCCCGCACCGCGTACGCCGGCAGCCGCAGCTCGCCGAGGACGGCCCGGGGCAGGCTCAGCCCGAACCGCCGCCCGACCACGCCGAGGGTGCGGCGGCGCACGGCCACGGGCGGATCGCCCCCGGGGCCGCGGGTGATCCCGTCGGGCGCCAGGACGCCCGCGGCGACCAGCTCGGGGACCAGCAGGTCGGGCTCCCGGCCCCAGCGCCAGCGCTCCTCGGCGAGGCCGAACCCGCACAGCACGGCGCCGTCGCGGGCGTAGTCGAGCAGCGCGGGCGGGTGGTCCGGCATCGGGCGGAAGTGGACCACCTCGACCCCGTCGCGCGCTATCTCGGTGAGCCGTTCGCCGCCGGTGGAGTCGCCGTACTCGACCGCGAAGGACCAGTCACCGGACTCGCCGACCCGGATCACGCCGTCGCCGTCGTCGCTCGGGCGGAACACCTCGATGTCGAGGTCCCACACCTCGGTGCCGCTGAGCGGCCCGGCCGCGGCGGCCGGATCGGCGCCCATCCGGCGGGCGAGCTCCTGCGGCGGTATCCCCCGGGCGAACAGGACGCCGTCGACGGAGCACCCGGCGTCCGCGAGCCACCGGATGCCCTCCTCGCCCCCCGCCCCTTCGCTACCGTCCGTCATGACGCCCCCTCACCTCGCGCCGGCCCGCGTGGCCGGGCCGCCGGTCCGCACCCTAACGGACGCCACTGACACTGATAGTGGTAACCGGGTCTCCGGTGGTCGTGGCCCTGCCACTGACTGACGCCCTGCCGGGCTGTCCTCCGGTCGTTCCGTCCGGCTGCCGGGGCCCGTTCCCAAGGCCCCGGCCGGGCGGAGCATGACCTTATGGGAGCCTGGCCAGAGGCCCCCTCAGTGTCCTGTCCGCCCCATCCGGCGGAGCCCGCATCGACGCAGGTCGGGGGTTATCCCCCCGAGGAACCCGGCGGTCGGCCCCAGCGCGCCGCACCCCCGCCGCGAACGATGATCTTCTCACCGAGCTTTCGGGACAAGAAAACTGAGGAGAGATCATGACCACGGCGAACAGGCGAACGGTCGGCCGACGCGGACTCATCGCGGTGACGGTGGCGGCCGCCGGCACCGCCCTGCTGGCCCCGGTGGCCTCCGCCGCCCCTGCGGCGGACGGCCAACGGAGCACGGTGGTCCGCGCGTTGGAGCGGTCCGCGCACCCGCTGCGGTCGACCGAGCCCGGCGGCAGCACCAGCGACCTGCGGGCGCTCGGCGCGATGGTCGGGGACGCCAAGGTGGTGGGCCTCGGCGAGGCCACGCACGGCTCGCACGAGTTCTTCACCATGAAGCAGCGGGTCTTCCGCTACCTGGTCCAGGAGAAGGGCTTCACCACCTTCGCCCTGGAGATGAGCTGGTCGGCGGGCCTGAAGATCGACAAGTTCCTCCAGGACGGCAAGGGCGACGCCCGGCAGATCGTCAAGGACGAGCTGGGCCAGTCGCCTTGGGAGCGCCAGGAGTTCGTGGACCTGATCAGCTGGATGCGCGAGTACAACCGCCAGCACCCGGAGCGCCCGGTCCACTTCATGGGCGACGACGTCGGCGCCCCCAAGCTCGGCGAGGAGGTCTTCGCCCGGGTCGACGCCTACCTGCGCAAGGCCGACCCCTCGGCCCTGGCGCGCGTGGACGGGCTGTACGCGGGCCTGCGCCCGCTCGACGACACCGTCGGCTACCTGAAGCGGCCGGTGGCCGAGCGGAAGGAGAACGCCGCCAAGGCGCAGCAGGCGCTGGACCTGGTCACCGCCGCCAGGGGCAACGGCGGCGAGGAGTACGACTGGGCCGTGCAGCACGCCCGCATCATCGCCCAGACCTTCGCCTTCGCCACCTTCGAACTCACCGACCCGGCCTCGGTGAACGCCGCGGAGGTCATCCGCGACCAGGCCATGGCCGACAACACCGCGTGGTGGCAGCGCCGCACCGGCGACCGGATGCTGCTCTCGGCCCACAACGGGCACGTCGGCTACCTGGCCAGCGATCCCGAGATGTACCCCAGGACGCAGGGCGCGATCCTGCGCGACACCTTCGGCCCGGAGTACATGAACATCGGGTTCACCTTCGACCGGGGCTCCTTCCTCACCATGGGCGCCGCCCTCGACACCGACTGGGAGAAGAACACCGTGCCCCCGGCCACGCCCGGCATGAACGAGTACACCCTGGACCAGGTCCGCCGCCAGGACTACTACGTCGACCTGCGCACCGCCCCGCGCGTGGTCCGCGACTGGCTGGACACCGCCCGCCCCGTCTACGAGGCCGGGTCCACGTTCACGAAGGACCCGCTGCCCTCCGTCGCCCTCGGGCGGGCCCACGACGTCCTCGTCCACCTCCACCAGGTCCACGAGGCCGGGAAGCTCTGACCGGGCTCCGGCCCCGCCCCGGATCGGCGGCCCGGCCTCAGGCCGGCGGGGCCGCCGTCTCGGGGAACGCCCGGTCCAGCAGCGCGCCCAGGGCGGCCCGGTCCTGAGCGGAGAGCTGTTCCAGCGCGGTCAGGCCGGACATCAGGTCGGCCCGGATCAGCCGGACGGTCTGCTCGCCCCGGTCGGTCAGGGCGATGCTCTTGACCCGGCGGTCGGCGGGGTCGGTCTCGCGGCGGACCAGGTCGCGGCCCTCCAGCCGGTCGACGATGCCGGTGACGTTGGAGGCGTCACAGGACAGCAGACCGGCGAGGGCGCGCATCGAGCGCGGCCGGGTGAGCAGGCTGAGGGTCTTGCCCTGCATCAGGGTCAGCCCGTGCCCGGCCGCGGCGGAGGCGAAGTGGCGGTAGTAGGCCGCGGCCACCCGGGCGAGCTGATCCATCAGCTCGCCCGGCGTGGCCGGTGGGTCCGGGTGGGAGTTCTGGTGCACGGTTCGAGCATAGGCACATTGCTTGACACCCTCAACCATTGAGGTTTACCGTCCAAGAATGCTTGAGGTCATAAACCATCGACGACCTCAAGGCAGCTGGAAGGACCGCGAGACCCTCATGAACCACACCCCCGCCGCCACCCCGGATGCCGCTACCGAAGCCGCCCCGGAGACCGCCGCCGCCACGGTCACCCGCCTGCGCGCCACCTTCGACACCGGCCGGACCAAGCCGCTCGCCTGGCGCCAGGCCCAGCTGGCAGCACTGCGCTCGCTGCTCACCGAGCAGTCCGAGGCGTTCCTCCAGGCCCTGCACGAGGACCTCGGCAAGAGCACCGCCGAGGCCTTCCGCACCGAGATCGGCTTCACGCTCAACGAGCTCGACCACACCGTCACCCACCTGGAGCAGTGGCTGCGGCCGAAGCCCGCCGCCGTGCCCGAGTTCTTCCAGCCCGCCGCGGCCCGCGTGGTGCGCGACCCGCTCGGCGTGGTCCTGATCATCGCGCCCTGGAACTACCCGCTCCAGCTCGCCCTGTCCCCGCTGGTCGGTGCACTGGCCGCCGGGAACGCGGCCGTCCTCAAGCCCAGCGAGCTCGCCCCCGCGACCTCCGCCGCGCTCGCCCGACTGCTCCCGCGCTACCTCGACCCGGCGGCCGTCGCGGTCGTCGAGGGCGCCGTCCCGGAGACCACCGCGCTGCTGGAGCAGCGCTTCGACCACATCTTCTACACCGGCAACGGCGCCGTCGGCCGGATCGTCATGGCGGCCGCCGCCCGGCACCTGACCCCGGTCACCCTGGAACTCGGCGGCAAGAGCCCGGTGGTGGTCGAACCCGGCGTCGACCTCGCGGTCACCGCCCGGCGGATCGCCCGGGGCAAGTTCCTCAACGCCGGCCAGACCTGCGTCGCCCCCGACTACGTCCTCGCCATCGGCGAGAGCGCGCCCGCGCTGGAGGCGCACCTCGCCGACGCCGTCCGGGAGCTGTACGGGGACGACCCGGCGACCGGCGACGGGTACGGCCGGATCGTCAACGAGCGCCACTTCGACCGGCTCACCGCGCTGCTCGGCGACGGTCGGACCGTCACCGGCGGCACCCACGACCGCGCCGACCGCTACCTCGCCCCGACCGTCCTCGCCGACGTCTCCCCCGAGGCCCCCGTGATGCGGGCGGAGATCTTCGGCCCGATCCTCCCCGTCGTCTCCGTGCCCGACCTCGACGCGGCGATCGCCTTCATCAACGAGCGCGACAAGCCGCTCGCCCTCTACGCCTTCACCGAGTCCGCGCACACCAAGCAGCGGCTGACCGAGGAGACCTCCTCCGGCGCGCTCTCCTTCGGGCTGCCGGTCTCCCACCTCGCCATGCCCGAGCTGCCGTTCGGCGGCGTCGGCGAGAGCGGCATGGGCCGCTACCACGGCGAGTACTCCCTCGACACCTTCAGCCACGCCAAGGCCGTCGTCGACAAGCCCCTCGCCTGACCGCTCCCCCTCGTCCGATCGTTTCCCCCCCTCCCCGCCACCCCGACACCGAGCGAGCACCCTCATGACCACCATCGACCACGGCGCCGCCGTCGCCGCGGAGACCGCCCGGCTCGTCGCCGCCCTCCAGGACGCCGACCCGGCCACCCCGGTGCCCACCTGCCCCGGCTGGACACTGACCGACCTCACCCGCCACACCGGCAGCGTGCAGCGCTGGTTCACCGTCCTGCTCCGGCAGCGGATCCAGCAGCCGCCCCGCAGCCGCGAGGTCGACCTGCGGCTGCCCGCCGGGCCGGACGGCTACCCCGCCTGGCTGGCGGAGGCCGCGGCCGAGGCCGGCGCCGCGTTCGCGGAAACCGACCTCGACGCCCCGATGTGGGCCTGGGGCGCCGACCAGCACGCCCGCTTCTGGGTACGGCGGATGCTGTTCGAGACCCTGGTGCACCGCGCCGACGCGGAACTCGCCCTCGGGCGCACCCCGGTACTCGACCCGGAGCTGGCCGCCGACGGGGTGTCCGAATTCCTCACCAACCTGCCCTTCGCCGCTTTCTTCGCCCCGGGGATCGCCGAGCTGCGCGGCGCGGACCGCACCATCCGCTTCACCCGCACCGACGGCAGCGCCACCTCCGCGGACGGCGACTGGCTGATCCGCCTGCGGCCCGACGGCTTCGGGCTCGACCGCTTCGGGCTCGACGCGGACGGCCCGGGCCCGGAGGCCGACGTGACCGTCCGCGCGAGCGCCGCCGATCTGCTGCTGCTCCTGTACGGCCGCCTCGACCTGGCCTCCGCCCGCCTCGACGTGCGCGGGGACGAGGAAATGCTCGCGCACTGGTGCGCCAACTCGGCGTTCTGACCTGCCCGGACGAGGGGCGGCGGCCGGGCCGCCGCCCCTCGTCCGTACGGGTGATCGACTGTCGGTGGCCGGTGCTAGCGTGCCGTTCCGTCAACAGACGATCAAGGAAAGGCGGCATCGGATCGTGGACGTCGAGGTCACGCGCCACCAGGTCGCACCCCAGCGGATCACCCAGGCCCTGGAGGGCATCGAGGACCGGGCCCTCACCAGCTGGTACCGGATCCACTACGGCCGCCTGGCCATCCAGGAGATCCGGACGATGGGCGAGGAGCTCCTCGACCACATCGGCGCGCTCACCCTGGAGGGCCGGCCGCTCAGCGGCTACCCCGCCCGAGTCATCCTGGAGACCGCGGCCGAGTGCTCCCTCGGTGTGCTGTCCCTCGGCTGCTTCCCCCGCGGCGACTTCGAGGTCCCCTTCCCGTTCATCGGCGAGACGCTGACCAGCGAAGAGACCAGCTTCGGCGACACCATCGACTTCGCCCCCACGGCCGCCACCTGGGTCGAGGCCTTCGCGATGTGCGTGATCAGCGGCCTGATCCAGGAGCGCCACCGCATGCTCGGCCCGCTGCTGAAGGACGACTACGGGCCCTCGGTCCGCAAGGGCCTGCCCCACTCGGACCTGGACTCGACCTCCGATCCGGCGAGCCTCGCCGAGCTGGACGCGCTCTGCTCCTACCTCCACGTCGTGCCGACCGCCGTCTCACCCTGGGTCGCCCCGGGCCCCGTGCCCCTGCGCAAGCCGGACGCCGAGGAGCGCGCCACGGCCGCCCGGGCGCTGGACGCCGCCGGTCCGCTCACGCCGGACCAGCAGCTGCTGCGCGTCCTGCTCGACGACGACCGGAGCACCTTCGAGCGGGCCCTCGCCACCCGCCTCGACCAGCACCGCGAGAGCAGCGCCCCGGACGCGGCCCCGCGCAGCCTGCTCCCGGTCCTCCCGATCGCCCTGGCCGCACTCGCCGTCCAGGCGCACGGCTGGCAGCTCGGCCTCTCCTCCGGCTACCTCCCGGCGACACTCATACAGCCCCCGGCGCTCTGACCGCCCCACCCCAGCCGCCCGCCCGTCTGCCTGTCCATCCGTCCGTCCGTCCGTCCGTCCGTCCGTGGAGTGTCCAACGGTTGCCCAACAGACGAAACATCCCACCTATAGCCGCCGATCCCCGGCCGGATCGGCGGGCATCCCGTCCGCTACCCGGTCTCCTGGTGAGCGCACCCGCCCCCGGCAAGCACCGAGCCGCTGTGAGCCGCGACGGCCGGGTCATCCGATCGGATGGCCCGGCCGTCCGCGTTGTCGTCGTCCTGGCCGAAGCACGCCGAGTCCAGCCCGGAACCACCGGGACCAGGGGCCCGAACCGGGCTCAGCCGGCCGCCGGGCGGTCGAGGAAGCGCCGGAGCCCCTCCCGCACCCCGTCCGTCGGCACGGTGGCCGCGAAGCAGGCCGCCTCGACGGCGAGGCCCTCGTCGATCGGCAGGTTGATGCCAGGGGTGACGGCCCGCAGGCAGGCGGACACCGCGGTCGGCGCGTGCCGGATGATCCGGTCGACCAGGCCCCGTGCCGCGTCGAGCAGTTCGCCGGCCGGGACGACGGCGTTGACCAGTCCGATCTCGGCGGCACGGGCGGCCGGGACCGGGTCCCCGGTCAGGATCAGCTCCAGGGCGCAGCACCCGACCGCACGCACAGCCACCGCCCGCACGAGCCCGCCCGACGTCCTGCCCCGGTGCCCTACTCCCCCACACCGCCCCGCGCGGCCCGGGTGAACCGCGCGCCCCACTCCTCGACGAGGTCGAGCAGTTCGGGCGGGCCGAGGACGCGGAAGTCCGCGCCCAGCGAGCCGAGCGCCATGGCCGGCCAGTCCAGGGAGTCGGCGGTCATCTCCAGGTGGCAGCGCCCGGCGTCGACCTCCTCGACGGTGCCCCACCGACCGACCCGTGCGCGGACGGTCGCGGCCGGGGCGTCCACCAGCGCCGCCACCCGGTACGGGCGCGGCACGCCGTTGAGACCGGCCCGGACGAACTCGGCGGCGTCGGCGGCGGGCAGCGAACGGGGCCCGAACCGGACGCCGCCGCCCTGCGGCGCGCTCAGCCGGTCGAGCCGGAAGGTGCGCCAGTCCTGCCGGTCGAGGTCGTAGGCGACCAGGTACCAGCGGCGGTGCAGGCACACCAGCCGGTGCGGTTCGACCTGCCGTTCGGCGTGCCGGCCGTCGGCGGAGGTGTAGGAGAAGCGCAGCCGCTCGGTGTCCCGGCAGGCCAGCGCGACCACGGTGAGCCGGTCCGGATCGACGCCCGGCCCGGCCGTGGCGCCCCCGCCGACGGGGACGGTCACCGCGCGCAGCGCCTCGACCCGGTGCCGCAGCCGGGCGGGCATCACCTGCACCACCTTGGCCAGCACCCGCACCGAGGCCTCGGCGATGCCCTCCACCGGGCTCTCCGCCGCGGCCTGGAGGCCCACGGCCAGGGCGACCGCCTCCTCGTCGTCGATCACCAGCGGGGGCAAGGCGGCGCCCGCGGCGAGCTGGTAGCCGCCGTCGACGCCGCGCTGCGCCTCCACGGGGTAGCCGAGTTCGCGCAGGCGGTCGATGTCGCGGCGCAGGGTGCGGATCGAGACCCCGAGCCGGTCGGCCAGTTCCTCGCCGGGCCAGTAACGGTGGGTCTGGAGCAAGGAGAGCAGTCGCAGCGTCCGGGTGCTGGTGTTCGCCATGACTCCGATCATCCCGGAATTCAGGCCAGAAAGTGGCCGCTATCGCGTTTAGCGTGGACCTTGTCCGAAGGAGCAGGAACCGAACGGAAGGCCACACCATGACCAGCACCGCGACCCCGAACAACAGCACCACCACCGGCGAGCGCGCCGACCTGCTGGCGGCCCTGGCCAAGCAGCGGCACTTCCTGCGCTTCACCACCCGCGACCTCACCGACGAGCAGGCCGGCCTGCGGACCACCGTCAGCGCACTGTGCCTGGGCGGCCTGATCAAGCACGTGAGCGCGGTCGAGCGGTTCTGGGTGGCCTTCATCGTGGAAGGCCCGTCCGCCATGCCCGATTTCAGCAGCTTCACCGAGGCCGACTTCGCCCGCCGTGCGGACGAGTTCCGCCTGCTGCCCGGCGAGACGCTGGCCGGCGTCCTGGCCGAGTACGCCGAGGTGGCCCGCCGCACCGACGACCTGGTCGCCACCCTCCCCGATCTGGGCGCCACCCAGCCGCTGCCGAAGGCCCCCTGGTTCGAGGCCGACACCGAGTGGTCGGCCCGCCGGGTGCTGATGCACATCGTCGCCGAGAGCGCCCAGCACGCGGGCCACGCCGACATCATCCGCGAGGCCCTGGACGGCGCGAAGAGCATGGGCTGACGCCGGTGGACGGCCCGGGCGCCCGGGGCCTGTCCGGCGGATCCGCCGGACAGGCCCCGGGCCGCCCCTCCCCCTCGGCCGGTTGCCGGGGGCGGGTCAGCCCCGGCCGACGAAGGTGAACCCGGCCCCGGCGACCGCGCCACGGAGCACGGCGTCGTCGAGCGGTTGCGCGGACGCCACGGTGACGCGGCCGGTCGGCGCGTCGGCGCTGACCCCGGTGACGCCGGGGAGGGCGGCCAGCCCGGCGCTGACCGTCCTCTCGCAGTGGCCGCAGCTCATGCCGTCGACGGTGAGGACGGTGGTGATGGACATGGTGGTGCCTCCGGTGAGGTGAGGTGGGGTGGGGTGGGGTGGGCAAGCCCGGCCGGGCCCGCTCGGACGCGGCCGGTGATCAACGTGCACCACGACAGCGGAAAGCGCCGCCGACGCCGAGGGACACGCCGCACGGGTGGCACCTTCGAGTGGTTCCGGGAACCGATCGGTCCGCGCGACCGACGGGTCGTCACCGACCGGCTGAACCGGTGGTCCGCTTTCGCCCGTTCCTCCCCATAACGCCCTTCCTTTCCGCGACCGAACCCCGTCCGAACCTGCCTGAACCCGTCCGAACTCCGCCTAGACTCGTCTGATCCCGACCGGACCCGCCCAGGAGCCCTTCACCGCCATGCCCACCCCGACGCCCCACACCTCCATACCCGGCGGGTCCACCGGACCCGACCCGACCACCGGAGCGAGGGCGCGCCTCGCGGCCGGGGGCAGCCGATGAAGAGGTTCACCGGATTCCGGCGCCTGCGGCTCTGGCACGGCGCGCTCGCCCTGGTGGCGGCCGGCGCCGTGACCGCCGGCCTGCTGTGGTGGCACCCGTGGGCCCCGGGCGAAGGGCAGAAGCCGATGCAGTTCACCACGGCCGCCGGCGGCTCACCCCGCTTCGGCACCGGCGAGCACCTGTACCGCTACAAGGTGCGGGCGGAGAACGGGATCGCCGAGAGCCCCGGGCAGTTCGCCGCCGAGGTCGACGCGGTCCTCGGGAACGTCCAGTACGGCTGGGCCGCCGGTGGCACCGCCTCCTTCCAGCGCATGCCCGCCGACCCGGTGGACTTCACCGTCTACCTGGCCACCCCGGAGACCACCGACCGGATCTGCGGCCAGTACGGCCTGGACACCGGCGGCACGGTGAACTGCGGCGTGGGCCACCAGGTCGTCATCAACCTCAAGCGCTGGACGGAGCTGTCGGAGTTCTACGTCGGCAAGCCCGAGCTCTACCACGCGCTCGCCGTCAACCACGAGGTCGGCCACATCCTCGGCAACGGCCACGTCGACTGCCCGGGCGCGGGCGCGCCGGCACCGGTGATGATGCAGCAGATCAAGGGCCTGCACGGCTGCGTCCCGAACGGCTGGCCCTACTCCGACACCGGCACCCTGCTCACCGGCCCGCCCGTCCAGGCCCCCACCTCCGCTCCCTGACGGCCCGCCCCTCCCGTCCGCGGCCGGCCGCCCGGCCGCCCGGCTGGCGTCAGGACCAGGCGGTCGGCAGCGGACGGGCGTGCAGTACGTCCAGCCGGGACACCGCCCGGGTCACGACCACATAGAGGCGGTGCAGGCCGCGCGGTTCGGCCTCGACGATGGCGGCGGGCTCCAGCACGATCACATGGTCGTACTCAAGTCCCTTGACCAGCGAGGCCGGTAGCACCGTGACCCGCGCCGAGGTGCCGACCTCCGCCGCCGACGCGGCCGCCACCCCGGCCTCCCGCAGTGCCGAGGCGGCCCCCGGGGCCTCCGCGTCCGCGGCGATGACCGCGATCGACCCCTCCCGCTCCAGCGCGCCGCGCACCGCCTCCACCACCGCCCGCCCCGGGTCACCGACTTGACGTACCGTCAGTTCGCCGTCCTGGCGCAGCGAGCGGGCCGGCGGGACTCCCACGTCCAGCGCGGCGAGCAGTTGGTTGGCCAGGGCCAGCACGGCCGCCGGCACCCGGAAACCGGTGGTCAGCGGGACCACGGCCGCCTGCGGCTTGCCCAGGTGGGCCAGTTGCTCGGGCCAGCTGCGCGCCGACCACGGCGCGGTCGCCTGCGCGAGGTCGCCGAGGACGGTGAGCGAACCGAAGGCACTGCGGCGGGCGATCGCCCGGCACTGCATCGGCGAGAGGTCCTGCGCCTCGTCGACCACCACGTGGCCGAAGCCGGCCGGCCGCTCGATCAGCCCGGCCACCTCGTCGAGCAGCAGCAGGTCGTGCCCGGACCAGCGTGCGCTCTTCGGCGAGCGCGGCGGCCGGTGCCAGCGGATCGCCGCCTGCTCGGCCGGGGCGAGCAGGCCGTCCGCGGCCTCGGCCAGGACGGCGGGGTCACCGAGCAGGGCCGCCAGCACCGCCTCCGGGCGCAGCGCGGGCCACGCCGCGTCGAGGAAGGCCGCCACCGGCCGGCAGCGGCCGATCCTCGTCCGCCAGGCTCCACCCTTGATCCCGGACCGCCGCTCGGCCCGGTCCTGGAGTGCGGCCACCACCCGGGTGCGGAGGTTTTCCCGGCCGATCGCGTACGGCGCGTCCTGCTCGCGCAGTTCGGCGACCATCCGGTCCAGTTCGTCCGCCGGGACGCGCCAGCGGTAGGAGCCGTCCGGGACGACCAACGCCTCGGAGCCGGTCGCGCCGACCCGCCCGTACAGCGCCCGGCGCAGCACGGCCGCCATCCGGGCGTCCTGCTTGACCACGGCGGCCCGCTCGTCGTCGTCCGCCTGGACGGGGTGCGTGGCCACCAGGTCCTCGACGGTGCACTGGGCGATGTCGATCTCGCCGAGCGCGGGCAGGACTTCGGCGATGTAGCGCAGGAAGGTCGGGTTCGGGCCGACGACCAGCAGGCCACCGCGCTGGATCCGCTGGGGGAAGGTGTAGAGCAGGTAGGCGGCGCGGTGCAGGCCGACGGCGGTCTTGCCGCTGCCCGGCGCGCCCTGGACGCACACCGACTCGGTCAGCCCGCCGCGCACCAGCGCGTCCTGCTCGGGCTGGATGGTGGCGACGATGTCACGCATCGGCCCGGTCCGTGGGCGTTCGATCTCGGCGGTGAGGATGCCGCCGGCGCCTCGCCGCCCGCCCCGCGCCTCGGCGCGGCTCAGGTACTCGTCCTCCAGGCCGGTGAGGTCCTCGGGCGCGCCGGGGCTCGACGGCGCCCAGCCGAAGCGCCGTCGCCTCGCGAGGCCGAGCGGCCGGTCGGCGCTCGCCTGGTAGAACGCCCGGGAGACGGGGGCCCGCCAGTCGATCACCAGCGGCGGCGCGGCCGGGTCGGCCGAGATCCGGCGGCGGCCCACGTGGTAGCGCTGGCGCCGGTGGTCGCCGGTCTCCGGGGCGTCGTCGAAGTCGAGCCGGCCGAAGAACGCCGGGCTCTGCGGCAGTTCCCGCATCCGCCGGGCCCGGGTCCGCAGGTAGCGGCCGAGGGCCTCCGCGCCGGCACCGTCGCCGGAGACGTCCTCCGCGGCGACGACCTGGTGGTCCGCGTCCTCGACCTGCCGGGCCAGTGCCGCCCGGCAGGCCTCGACATGGGCCCGTTCGCCTTCCAGCTCCCCGTCGAGGCCGGCCGCCTTCCGCTCGCCGTCCGCGCGCCGGAGGTCTCCCGCCATCGCCGCACCCCTTTCCCCGTCACTTCCCTGCCACCGGTTCCGCCCGGCCGTGCGCCCGCAGCACGTACGCACGGAGCGCGTACGCACGGAGCAGCATAACTGAACCCAGTTAAGAGAATGACCGAGTTGTATTTTGGGCGGGTCCGGGGATCGACGGACGCCCGAGGCCTCCCCGGCCGCCCCTCCCGCGGGCGCCGACCTCGTCCTCGGTGCTCATCCGCGCATGCCGGAGCACGGATAATCCTGTATCGGACCAGGTCGTGGTCCTGATCGTGCTCATGGAGGAACAGCGTTGAACGGTATGCCCGCCGGAGAGAACCTCGACTACCGGCTGCTGCTGGATGCCGCGGCGGCGGCCGCGCGGGCGACCGGCGACCAAGGGCATGTCGCCGACTACATCCCGGCCCTCGCCACCGTCGACCCGGACGCCTTCGGCATGGCGGTGGCCACCGTCGACGGCGAGCTGTACGGGGTCGGGGACTGGGAGCAGCCGTTCTCCGTCCAGAGCGTCTCGAAGCTGTTCACCCTGGCACTGGCCCTGGCGTACGGCGGGGACACGGTCTGGCGCGGGGTGGGGCGGGAGCCGTCCGGCAATCCCTTCAACTCGCTGGTGCAGTTGGAGAGCGAGCACGGCATCCCGCGCAACCCGTTCATCAACGCCGGCGCGCTCGTGGTGACCGACCGCCTGCAGACCATGACGGGCGACGCCGCCGGGACGGTCCGCGAGTTCCTCCGACGGGAGTCCGGCAACCCGCTGCTCGACACCGATCCGGTCGTGGCCGCGTCCGAGGCCGAGCACGGCCACCGCAACGCCGCCCTGGCCCACTTCATCGCCAGCCACGGCAACCTGGAGAACCCGGTCGAGACCGTCCTCGACCACTACTACGCGCACTGCGCGGTGTCCGCCAGCTGCCGGGACCTGGTCCTGGCCGGCTCCTTCCTGGCCCGCTACGGGGTGCGCACCGACGGCACCCGGCTGATGTCGCGCAGCGAGGCCAAGCGCGTCAACGCCGTCCTGCTCACCTGCGGCACCTACGACGCGGCGGGCGAGTTCGCCTTCCGGGTCGGACTTCCGGGCAAGAGCGGCGTGGGCGGCGGCATCCTCGCCATACTGCCCGGGCGGGCCGCGGTCTGCGCCTGGGGCCCCCGGCTGGACCAGGCCGGCAACTCGGTGGCCGCGGTCACCGCCCTGGACGCCCTGACCACCCTCTCCGGCTGCTCGATCTTCTGACCTCCCGACGGCCTCCCGACCGCCGCCCCGCGCCCCGGCGCTCCGGCGTTCCGCGGGCTCCGCGCGTCGCACCCGGCCGTCGCCCAACTTGTGGCGTTGATCCGGCTGTTGGGCACCGACCGGCCGGTCGTCCATGGCATGCTCCAGGCGGGGGCGCCGATCGTGATGACGATCGGCCGGCCATGAGGAACACGACCAAGAGGAAAGTGGGGGTCCCGTCCCATGCGAACCGTCGTAGCAAGCTTGTTGGCCCTGGCCGGCGCGGCAGGGCTGGTGCTCAGTTCGTTCCAGCCCTGGTACGCCAAGAGCGATCCGAGGTCCGTACCGGTCGCCGACCTGTTCCGGGGCATGTCACCCACCCGCACCACGTCGACCGGCATGTCGATGTTCCTGCTCCTGGCCGTCGCCGCGGCGATCGCGGTGCTGGCGCTGCTGGTGCGCTCGCGCCCGGGCCTGCTCCTGGCCGCCGTGGTCGCGGTGGTCACCGGCGTGCTCTGGGTGTACCAGAAGGGACGGGAGGTGAAGCCGCTCTCGCTCGGGATCGGCGATCTGGAGAACGGCTTCTGGAACGCCTGCGGCGGCGTCCTGGTGCTCCTCCTCGCCCTGGCCGTGCTGCCGCCCAAACGCTCCTGAGCATTCCCGCCTCCCGGCCCGGTCGCCCCCACGGCGGCCGGGCCGGAGTCGTTTCCGCCCGAGGTGACCTGCTCCCCATCACTCCCTAAAATCACCTTTACTTCACTCCTCACGGTGGTTTAAGGATAGATACCAACCTATCGAGCGAGCTGGAGTACGGCATGACCATCTACACCTCCGACGCGGGCGCCCGCGTCCTCGCCCAGGAGTACACCGCCCTCCTGGACCGCTGGCCCGTGCCCGCCGAACGGCTGCACGTCCCCACCCGCCAGGGTTCGACCTTCGTCCTGGCCTGCGGCCCCGAGGACGCGGCGCCCCTGGTCCTGCTGCACGGGTCCGGGGCGAACGCGGCGATGTGGGCGGACGACGCGGCCCTGTGGGCCCGGCACTTCCGCGTCTACGCCGTCGACGTGATCGGCGAGCCCGGCCTGAGCGCCCCCGTGCGCCCCGAACTGCACTCCGACGCGCACGCGCTGTGGCTGGACGACGTGCTGGACGCACTGCGCGTCGAACGCGCCGCCTTCGTGGGGACGTCGCTGGGCGGGCTGCTGGCCCTCGACTACGCCATCCGCCGCCCGCAGCGGGTGGACCGGCTGGCGCTGCGCTGCCCCTGCGGGATCGGCCGCCAGAAACGGGGGGTCCTGGTCGCCGCACTGTTCGTGCTGCCGTTCGGGGACTGGGGGCGGCGCACGATGCTGGGGCTGGCCCTGGGCCCCGCCCCCACCACCGTCCCGCCCACGGTCGAGGAACGCGCCTTCGGCGAGTACGTGCTGCTCATCCACCAGCACTTCCGGCCGCGGCGGGAGAAGCTGCCGGTCGTCACCGACGACGACCTGGCGGGCCTGGAGATGCCGGTGCAGGTCACCATCGGTGGCCGCGACCGGCTCATCGACTCGCACGGCACCCGCCGCCGGCTCCAGCGGGCCGCCCCCCGGGTGTCGGTCACCTTCCTCCCCGAGGTCGGCCACCTGCTCAGGGACCAGACCCGGCCGGCCCTCGACTTCCTCCTCGCCGAGGAAGGCGGCCCGCCCCGGGCCTGAACGCGAGCGGCCCCGTGCTCCACCGCCCGTCGGGGCGAGGAGCACGGGGCCGTCGTACCGGGCCGGTTCGCACCGGGCCCGCACGAACCGGGTCAGGACCGCGCGGCGGACCTCACGGAGCGCGGATGACGGGCGGCGGCAGCGCCGGCAGGGCGGCGGCGCCCGCCACCGACGGCGCCCCGGGCGGAGCGGCGGGGACGCTCGACGACCGGGTCGGGGATCGTCACGGGGATGCCGGTCGGAACGCGGGCGCCGGTGAGGCGGGCGAGTTCGTCGTCGTCGGAGTGGACGCGGGTGGCCGTGGGGGCGATCCCGGCGGTGGCCGCCAGCCGGGCCATCTGGCGGCGCTGGCTGGGCAGGACGAGGGTGACGACGGTGCCGGACTCGCCGGCCCGGGCGGTGCGGCCGCCCCGGTGGAGGTAGTCCTTGTGGTCGACCGGCGGGTCCAGGTTGACGACCAGGTCGAGGCCGTCGACGTGGATCCCCCGCGCGGCGACGTTGGTGGCGATCAGCGCGGTGACCTGGCCGGTGCGGAACTGCTCCAGGGTCCGGGTGCGCTGGGGCTGGGACTTGCCGCCGTGCAGGGCCGCGGCCTTCACCCCGTTGGCGAGCAGGTCATCGACCAGCGCGTCGGCACGGTCCCGGGTGTCGGTGAACATGATCACCCCGCCGTCCCGGGCCGCGATGCGGACGATCAGGGTGTTCTTGTCGTGGTTCTGCACATGCAGCACGTGGTGCTCCATGGTGGTGACCGCTCCGGCCGACGGATCCACCGAGTGGGTGACCGGGTCCTTGAGGAAGCGGCGCACCAGCCGGTCGACGTTGCGGTCCAGGGTCGCGGAGAAGAGCAGCGTCTGGCAGTCGGCGGAGACCTGGTCGAGCAGTTCGGTGACCTGCGGCAGGAAGCCGAGGTCGGCCATCTGGTCGGCCTCGTCCAGGACCGCGATGCCGACGTCGTCCAGTCGGCAGTGGCCGCGCTGGATCAGGTCCTTCAGCCGGCCGGGGGTGGCGACGACGACCTCGGCGCCCCGGTGCAGCACCTGGGACTGGCGGCCGATCGACATCCCGCCCACCACGGTCGCCATCCGCAGCCGCACCGAGTGCGCGTAGGGGGTGAGCGCCTCGGTGACCTGCTGCGCGAGCTCGCGGGTGGGGACCAGCACCAGGGCCAGCGGGCTGCCCGGCTCGGCCCTGCGGCCGGCGGCACGGGCGGCGGTGCGGGCCAGCACCGCGAGGCCGAAGGCGATGGTCTTGCCGGAGCCCGTCCGGCCCCGGCCGAGCACGTCACGGCCGGCCAGCGAGTTCGGCAGCGTGGTGGCCTGGATGGGGAACGGCGAGGTGACGCCCTGGCGGGTCAGCGTCTTCAACAGGGCCGCCGGCATGTCCAGTTCGTCGAACGACTCGACGGCGGGCAGGGCGGGGGTGGTGCTGACCGGGAGTTCGAACTCCTGCTGGGAGGAGCGGCCCTGGGCCCGGTTCGGGGCTCCGGTCCGGCGGTGCGGGCTGCGGTGCGACGGGCGATTCGAGCGGTTCATACGGAACCTTCCTCAAGACGGCACGTCGCGAGGAAGGCTCCGCTGCACGGGCGCGCGGAGATCACAAGAAACGGGCCGGAGATGTGCCGGGCGGGGCGCGGACGATGCGGCCGGGCGAGGCATGGACGGTGCAGCCGCCGGTGGGCGGGCGCCGGTGCGCGGTCGGCGCGACACGGCCCGCGCGGGACGGCGGACGACGGCCGAAGGCGGATCCACAGGGCCCGGTACGGCCGGGGCGGCCTGGCAGCCAGGACGACCGGAGGCGATTCGGGGGGTGGAACGGCCGAGGGGCCCGCACCGGGCGTAGTGCACGGTGCGGGCCCCTCGCTACCAGGCGAGTGCCGTGGCAGAGAACTACAGCGGGCGAATGTTCTCGGCCTGCGGGCCCTTCTGGCCCTGCGTGACGTCGAACTCGACCTTCTGGCCCTCGAGCAGCTCACGGAAGCCCTGGGCGTTGATGTTCGAGTAGTGGGCGAAGACGTCAGCGCCGCCGTCCTCCTGCTCGATGAAGCCGAAGCCCTTTTCCGCGTTGAACCACTTCACGGTACCAGTAGCCATAAAAAAATCTCCTTCGAGAGACTGTACGAAGTCCGCACCGTGCGGACCGTCGAGTCGCCGCGATGAGCACCCGCCGGGGAAAGAGCCGGAAAACAAAAAATGCGCCTGCAATACATCAGCAGGCGCACACAAAGTTCATGGGAACCACTACTGCAACTAAATCGACTGTAGCAGGCCCGGGCTCGTCGCGGTGGACATTCCGCGGCCGGTCCTTCCGGCCCCTCCCTCACGGGAGCGGCTCACCCGCCGACGGGCTCGGCAACGGGGGGTGCCGCCACGGCAGTTGGGTCACCGGCGGCGGGGCCCGGTCGGGCGGAGAATTTTTTCGGGCCGGGCGGGTCCGCCGAGCCAGGGCCGGCTGGTCGTGCCCTGTCACCCGGCGGGGTTCCGGCCCTCCGGAAGGGTCCGCTCCCCGGTTTTTCGGAGCATACTGATCGGGATGACGAAATCACCGGCAGTCCGGCGCCACCTGCCCACCAGTCCCTTCAAAGCCCCGGCCGAGGTGCCCCGCAAGCGGTTCGCCGCGGGCGACCGGGTCACCCACGACAAGCACGGCCTCGGCCGGGTCGTCGACGTCGAGGACGGCAGCGACATCGCGGTCCTCGTCGACTTCGGCTCCCGCCAGGAGCGACTCACCCCTCCGTACGCCGAGATGTGGAAGCTCTGACCCGGGGCTCCCCCCCGGGACACCAGGGCCCGGGCCCCGGAACGATCCACGAGACCTTCCCCAGGACGCCGGACCGTGCGTAGGCCGTAGGACAGGCCGCGCGCACGGTCACGCGCCCGGCCTGCGCCGAACCGTGCACGAGGCCACCGAAGCCGGCGGCGGCGCAATAGTCTGGGTGCATGTCGAACTCTGATGAGCTCCTCGTTGACATCGCCGCCATGGTGGAGTCCGAGCACAGCAACCAGATGTCCTTGACCGTGGTCGTCCCCGGAGCGGTCATCACCGGCCGGCTCGCACCGATGGACCTCTGGTTCGAGCGGGTGTCGGAAGTCCTGCACACCTCGCAGCACTTGAAGCCGTTCGCCGCCCTCTTCTCCCCGCCCTCCGCCGGCGCGCCCGCACGGCCGACGCACCTGCACCTGCACCGGGCGCGGATCCTCCAGGGCGACTTCGGACTGCCCCACACCGGCGGCATGTACCGGATCGCCATCGAGGACGTGAGCAGTTGGACGGTGGGTGACCTCAGCTACTCCGACGCCTGACCTCCGACGGGCCCCGGGCGCCACACGGCCGCCCGGGGCCCTGTCCGTCCGCGGACACGGGCCCACGCCGCGCCGTCAGCGGCCGGTGAGCGAGCGGAGTTCGGCGGCGTAGAGCTCGGCGGGGTCGAACCCCATGCCGGTGAAGTGGCCGGCGAGTTCGAGGGAGAGCACGCCGTGCAGCCGGGTCCAGACGGCGAGGGCCAGGCGGAGGACCGCCGGCGGGGCCGGGTGCTCCCCGGCCCAGGCCCGGTGTTCGGCGAGGTGGGCGTCGAACGGGGACGGCGGCACGGCCGGTGACCGCTCCGCCGGCGCCTGCTCGACGGGCGACTGTTCGGCGGCGCACGCATCGAGCAGGACGGCCATGATCTCGACGGAGATCCGGGTGGTGTCCTCGGGCGCCCGGTAGCCGGGCACGGGGGTGCCGTAGACGAGCAGGTACCGCTGGGGGTCGTCCAGGGCCCACCCGCGCAGGGTCTGCGCCAGCCCGGCCACGTCGGTGCCCGCGTCGGCGCGGGCCCGGAAGGCGTCGGCGAGGCTCCGGTAGGCGTCCCGGACGAGTTCGGTGATCAGCTCGTCGCGACTGGCGAAGTACCGGTAGAGGGCCGGGCCGCTCATGCCCATCCGCTTGGCGATGGCGTTGAGGGACAGCGCGGAGGCTCCGGCGGTGGCGATCTGCTCCCAGGCCCGTTCCTTGATCTCCTCCTGCACCTGGGCGCGGTAGCGCTCCCGGGGAGTCCTCACATCCGACGCGCCCATGGCCGCCTCCAGACCTCACGACGACGACATCACCATCTCGTTAGAGGCTATCACTCCCCCTCTTGACTCTCACCGATGCCTGCCGTTATAACTTCTAACGAAGGCAACAATATCTATCGAGAAGGAGGGCGTCATGGACACCGAACGCCTCGTCCAGGTCGTGCTGCCGGGCATCGTGGCGCCGGAGGGCCTGGAGATCCGGCACGGAGCCGTGCCGCGGGCCGGCCGGGGGCAGGTCCTGATCGCCATGGAGGCGAGCGGCGTCTCGTTCGCCGAGCAGCAGATGCGCCGCGGCCGGTACTACGACCAGCCGCCGTTCCCGTTCGTCCCTGGCTACGACCTGGTCGGCCGGGTGCTGGCCACCGGCGAGGGCGTCGACCCGGGGCTGGCCGGGCAGCGGGTGGCCGCGCTGATGAAGGTCGGCGGGTGGGCCAGCCACGTGACCGTCGACGCCGACGACGCCGTGCCCGTCCCGGACGGCCTCACCGCAGCCGAGGCGGAGACCGTGGTGGTCAACGGCATCACGGCCTGGCAGCTGCTGCACCGCCGGGCACGGGTGCGCGCCGGGCAGCGGATCCTGGTGCACGGCGCCTCCGGCGGGGTGGGCTCCGTCCTGGTCCAGCTGGCGCGCGCGGCCGGCGTGCAGGTGATCGGCACGGCGTCCGCGCGGCACCACGACGCCCTGCGGGAGCTCGGCGCGACCCCGGTCGACTACCGCACGGAGGACGTGGCGGCCCGGGTCCGGGAGCTGGCGCCCGGCGGGGTGGACGCCGTGTTCGACCACGTCGGCGGGCGCAGCGTGATCGACTCCTGGCGCCTGCTCGCCCCCGGCGGCACGCTCGTCGCCTACGGGAGCGCCTCCACCCGCGACGACACCGGCTCCAAGCAGTGGCCCGTGCTGAAGATCCTCGCCCGCACCTGGTTCTGGAACACCCTGCCCAACGGCCGCCGCGCCCACTTCTACAACATCTGGGCCGGCCGCGCCCTCGGCCGGGACCGCTTCCGCGCCCGCCTCCGGTCCGACCTCGCCCAGGTGTTCGCCGCCGTCGCCCGCGGTGACGTCACCGCCCGGATCGCCGCCCGGCTCCCGCTCGCCCGGGCGGCCGAGGCCCTGCGGCTGGCGGAGTCCGGGACCGTCAGCGGCAAGATCGTCCTGATTCCCTGACCCGCGGGGCACGGGGGCACGGGGCCCGGCAATGACTCGGCAATGACCCGGCAATGGTTCAGACCATTGACGGCCCGGACGGGGGCTTCTACGGTGTCAGCACCGACCTGACGCAGGCATGCCACGATCTTCGGCCGCGCCCCCACGCGCGCGCCCTACGTCGGGCGCACACTCCATCCACCCCCACGGAGGAGCACCATGCGCAAACGTCATCTCGCCGGCGCGGCCGCGGCCGCGATCGCGCTCCCGCTCGTGCTGGCCCTGCCCGCCCAGTCGCACGGCTACATCAACCTCCCGCCCAGCCGGTCCGCACTCTGCGGAGCGGGCGGGGTGCCGTGGGACTGCGGCGACATCCAGTGGGAACCGCAGAGCGTCGAGGGCCCGAAGGGCTTCCCCGGCCGGGGCCCGGCCGACGGCACCATCTGCGCCGGCGGGGACGCCCGTTGGGCCCCGCTGGACGACCCGCGGAACGGCACCTGGCCGACCACCCGGGTGACGGCGGGCCAGCAGCTCACCTTCACCTGGTACATCGAGGCCCGGCACTCCACCACGAACTTCAGGTACTACCTCACCAAGCCCGGTTACGACGCCGGCCAGCCGATCACCCGGGCCAGCCTGGACCTCACCCCCTTCCTGACCGTCCCCTACAACGGCCGCCAGCCCGCCGCCACCACCACCCACACCGCGACCCTCCCCAGCGGTCGTACCGGGCACCAGGTGGTGGTGGCGGTCTGGGACGTCGCCGACACCGGCAACGCCTTCTACTCCTGCACCGACGTCCAGTTCTGACGGTCCTGACCGCTGCACCGTACTGACGGCCCCGGTCCCGCCACCCCTCGTCGGGGCGGCGGGACCGGGGCCCCAGCCGTCAGCCGTCAGCCGTTGGGGAGGATGACGGCGCGCCCGTTGATCCGGCCGCTGTGCAGGCGCTCGTAGGCGAGCGGCGCCTCGTCGATCCCGAAGGTCTCGACGTGCACGTCCACCGCGCCGGCCCGGGCGAGGTCGAGGACCTCGATCAGCTCACCGCGGGTGCCCCAGTACGGGGAGGACACCGAGACCTCGTACGGCAGGGCGCCGAAGCCGACGGCCAGGGTGCCGCCGCCGAGGCCGACGATCGTCACGTCGCCCTCCACCGCCGCCATCGCTCCGGCCGCGGCCGCCGTGGGCGGGGCGCCGACGAAGTCCAGCACCACCTGGGCGCCGATGCCGCCAGTGAGTTCGCGCACCCGGGCGGGCGCGGAGGCGTCGGAGCGGACCGTCTCGTGCGCGCCGACGCCGCGGGCCAGCGCGAGCTTCTCCTCCGTCACGTCCAGGGCGATCACCCGGGCCGCGGTCATCGCGCGCAGCAGCTGGATCGCGACGTGGCCCAGGCCGCCGGTGCCGATCACCACGGCGGTGCTGCCGGGCGTCAGCTTGCCGAGCGAGCGCTTGATGGCGTGGTACGGGGTCAGGCCGGCGTCCGTGAGCGGCACGGCCCGGACCGGGTCGAGGCCGCCGAGCGGCACCAGGTGCCGGGGGCTGTCCACCACCATGTACTCGGCCATCGCCCCGGGGGCGCCCAGGCCGGGCGGGCGGATGCCCAGTTCGGCGGCGCGCAGGCAGTAGTTCTCCTTGCCCTCCGCGCACTTGGCGCAGTTGCCGCAGCCCCACGGCCCGTAGACGGCGACCGGTTCGCCCTCGGCCAGGCCGGTCACGCCCGCGCCGAGCGCGGCCACGGTGCCGACGCCCTCGTGCCCGAGGGTGAGCGGCAGGGGGAAGGAGAGGCGCTCGGCGGGCATGCTCATCACGGCGATGTCGGAGTGGCACACCCCCGCCGCGGTGACCTTGAGCAGGACCTGGCCGGGGCCGGGCTCCGGATCGGGGACGGTGACCACCTCGGGGGCGGCGCCGACGCTGCGGTACTGGACTGCCTTCATGGGTTTCGGACTCCCTCTCTCGGTCCCCCCGGACTTGCCTGTCCCCCCGGTCGCGCTGCCCCGGCTCCCGGACGGGCCGGTGGCGGGCCGGTCAGCGGGCCGCGTAGGCGCCGTCGACCAGGTGGTAGCTGCCGTGGATGAAGGAGGCCCGGTCGGAGAGCAGGAAGGCGGTCAGTTCGGCGACCTCCTCGGCGCGGCCGAGCCGGCCGGCCGGGTGCAGGGCGACCAGTGCCTGACGGGCCTCCTCGTCGGCCGCGCTCAGCAGCGGGGTGTCGATGAAGCCCGGGCCGACGGCGTTGATCCGCACGCCCTGCGCGGCGTACTCCAGGGCCGCGGTCTTGGTCAGGCCCACCACGCCGTGCTTGGCGGCGGCGTAGGCGGGCGAACCGGCGAAGCCGTTGGTGCCCAGGATCGAGGCCATGTTGACGACGGCGCCGCCGCCGGCCGCCAGGATGGCGGGGATCTCGTAGCGCAGCGAGTAGAAGACGCCGTCGAGGTTGGTGGCCAGGACCCGGCGCCACTGCTCGGGCTCGTACGCGCCGGTGGGGGCCTTCGCGCCGCTGATGCCGGCGTTGTTGACGGCCAGGTGCAGGGCGCCGAGGCCGTCCACGGTGGCCTGGACGGCGGCCCGCACCGACTCCGGGTCGGTGACGTCCGTCCCGATCGCCAGGGCCCGGGCGCCGGCGGCCTCCAGTTCGGCGGCGGCCTTGCGGGCGCCCTCCAGGTCGAAGTCGGCGACGGCGACGGCCGCGCCGCCGGCCGCCAGGCGGCGGGCCACGGCGAGGCCGATGCCGGAGGCACCACCGGTGACCAGTGCGGCCTTGCCGGTGAACTCCTGGGGGTGGTCGGTGCCGGTCATGGCGTACGTCCTTTCGTGCGGGTGCGCCGGGGGCGCGGTGGTTCAGGCCGCCGGGCCGTCGGGGGGCGGTTCGGCGGCGAGCAGGTCGAAGGCCCGTTCCACGAGGTCGGGCAGATCCGGTTCGTCGGCGCCGACGGGGTGGCGGACCCAGGCGCGGGAGGCGGCCTGGAGGGCCGCCACGCCGAGGCCGACGGCGACGGCCGGGCGCAGGTCGTACTCCGCGTCCAGGCCGAGGCGGGCGGCGGCGATCCGGATGGAGGCCTCCTCCTCGTCGACGCAGATCCGCCGGTAGGCGGCGGTCAGCGAGGGCTCGGCGGCGATCAGGCCGAACAGCTCCCGCACGCCGGGGCGCCGGTGCCAGGCCGGGTCCCGCTCGTCACCCAGCCAGACCCGCAGCGCCGCGCGGTAGGCGGCCACCGGGGCCTCGGCGGCGGGGCGGGCCGCCAGCGCCGCGTTGATCCGGCCGAAGTCGGCGCGCAGGCAGTCCAGCACGGCGTCCTCGCGGGAGGCGAAGTATCGGCTGAAGGTGCGGCGGGAGACGTCGGCCCGGTCGGTGACGTCCTCGACGGAGACGGCGGCCAGGCCGCGGTCCAGCACCAGCTGGAGGGCGGCGGCGGCCAGTGACTCGCGGGTGCGGCGCGCCTTGCGGTCACGCCGCCCCTCGGTGCTGTGCTCGGCCTTCTCGGTGGTCACGGGAGCCACCGTACACCCGGAAATGTCTCATTGGGACATGAGTCCCGACGGGACGCGAGCCCGCCCCGACCCTGCGGGAAGGCGGGGCCGGGGCGGGCTCGGAGGCGGGTCGAGTGGAACGGGTCAGACCGACGGTTCAGGCGGCCGGTTCAGGCGGCCGGGTCAGGCGGCCGGATCAGGCGGCCGGATCAGGCGGGGACTATCGCGAAGGAGCCGTTGCTGAGCGGGGTCTCGGTGTAGGGGCCGCTGTTGATGGCCTGCGGGGAGTAGCCGTCGAAGACCTGGCCGTTGACCGTGACGCCGGAGAAGTCCAGGCGGCTGAAGGAGGGGTAGCTCTGGCTCGGGGACTCGATCACGGCCTCGGCGCTGACGTTCTGGCCGTCGAGCTGCTGGCGGGTGCTCTCGCTCCAGCCCTTGGTGGTGTCGGTGATCTGCAGGGTGTAGCCGGAGCCGCCGTCGTTGACCACCGAGGCGGTGAAGCTGTCACCGGCGTCCACCGGGTCGCTGAAGTACTGCGGCGGGGCCGGGTACATCTCGTACCAGGCCGAGTAGACCGGGGAGCCGCTGGAGCAGTCGGCCTGGACGCCGGTCTGCTCGACGGTCTGCGAGCCGTAGCCGTCGATGCCGACCCAGGGGGCGAACAGGTCGTTGGCGGTGTTGCACTGCACGGCGGGCATGGTCCAGGAGCCGGAGACGCTCTGGAAGCCGCTGCCCTGGGCGACGTAGCCGCCCCAGACTCCGCCGTCGTAGCGGGCGCCGTGGCCGAAGCGGTGCGCGGCGCCGTAGCCGTGCGCGGCGGTGTGGGTGGCGGGGGCGGCGGTCGCGGGGGTCACGGCCGCGGCGGCCGGGAGGGCCAGCAGGGCGGCGAGCACGAGCCGGCCGGTGCGGGAAAGGGCCATGGGGGGCTCCTTCACTGGGGGTTGAGGGGGTGCCGCCCAGCTTGCGGGCGCCGCGGGCGGGCCGGGAAGGGAGCCGCGTGGGCAGGAACCCGACATGGCGGGAACATGTCGACCGATCAATCCCTTGATTTCGGGCACCGAGTGGCGCACAGTCGGCTCGTCCACTGCCGGTGGAGGGCGAGGAGGGCGCAGTGTCGGGGACGGGCATGCTCGCCGGACTCGGCCTCGGCACGGTCGAGGAACAGCTCTACCTGCGGCTGCTCGGCGTCCAGGCCGCCGACCCGCAGCGGTTGGCCGCCCAGATGAACCTCCAGGCCTCGATCGTGCTCGCGGCGCTGGTCTCGCTGGCCGCTCAGGGGCTCGTGGAGGCCTGCGCGGCCGGGGCCTGGGCGGCGGTGCCGCCGGACGTGGCGGTGGAGGAACTGCTGCTGCGGCGCGAGGTCGAACTGCGGCGCGCCCGGGGGCGGATGGGCGAGCTGATGCGCGCCTACCGGCAGGGCCGGGACGGCAGCGGCTCCGACGGGCCGGCCGAGGTGATCTGCGGGCGCAGGTCGGTCGCCGAGCTGTGGCGCACCCTGCAACAGGGGGTGCGCCGGCAGTTGCGGGTCCTGGACCGGCCCCCGTACATCCGGCGCAGCGATCCGCAGACCGAACTGGCCCTGCTGGCAAGGGGGGTGACGACCAGGGTGGTGTACCACAGCCAGGTGCTGCGCGATCCGGAGCGCCTGGCGGAGATCCACTCCTTCACCACGGCCGGGGAGCAGGCCCGGGTGCACACCGAACTGCCGCTGAAGCTGGCGCTGTTGGACGACCGCTGGGCGCTGCTGCCGGTCAGCGCGGGCACCGAGCTGCAGAGCGTGCTGCTGATCCGGCCCTCCACCCTGCTGGACGCGCTGGCCGGGCTGTTCGAGCTGTACTGGGCGCAGGCGATGCGGCTGCCCGCCCTGCCGGAGGAGAACCCGGAGGACCGGCACCGCCGGCTGCTCCCGCTGCTCGCGGCGGGGCTCACCGACGAGTCGATCGCCCGCCAGCTGGGGGTGTCCACCCGGACGGTGCAGCGCTGGGTGCGGGAGCTGATGGACCGGTTCGGGGCCCGGACCCGGTTCCAGGCGGGCATCCAGGCCGCCCGGGCCGAGCTGCTGTGAGCCGGCTGCGCCACCGTCGGGCCGGCCGCCGGGGCCGGAGGCCTGGCCGAGCGGCCTGAAGGCCGCCGCCGAGGGCGGTACCGCGGGCGGTACCGAGGACATCGCCGACGGCGCCCGGGCCGGCTCCCGCACACGCGGGCCCCGCCCCGCTCCGCGCGAGTGCGCAGGTCAAGGCCGGGCCGGGTGCGCGCGGGAGGCCCGGTGACCGGGAGAATGGTGCGGACAGTTCACCGGAAGTACAGAGAAAGCGAACCCCCACCATGGATCTCGGCGTGCGCTGGAAGCTGCACGGTGACGGGCGTACGCCCGCGCCGGGGGCGGTCGTCCGCCCCGACGAACGGCTCTCCTGGCCCCGCACGGCAGGGCTCGGCGCCCAGCACGTGGTGGCCATGTTCGGCGCGAGCTTCGTGGCGCCCGTGCTGATGGGGCTCAACCCCAACCTCGCGATCATGATGTCCGGCGTCTCGACGATCATCTTCCTGCTGGCCACCCGCGGCCGGGTGCCCAGCTACCTCGGCTGCTCGCTGTCCTTCGTGGGCGTGGCCGCGGTGATCCGGGCGCAGGGCGGCACCAGCGCGACCGTGACCGGTGCGGTGTTCGTGGTGGGCGCGGCACTGTTCCTGGTGGGCCTCGCGGTCCAGCGGTTCGGGGCGCGGATCATCCACGCGGCGATGCCGCCGATCGTGACCGGCGCGGTCGTCATGCTGATCGGCTTCAACCTCGCCCCCGTCACCGCGTCGACCTACTGGCCGCAGGACCAGTGGACGGCGCTGCTGGTGATGCTGTTCACCGGTCTGGCCGTGGTGTGCCTGCGCGGCTTCTGGTCGCGCGTGGCGATCTTCCTCGGGCTGCTCTTCGGGTACGGGATCTCCTGGCTGTTCGACCAGGTCTTCGGCAAGATCCACTCGGTGGACGCGGGCGGCCACCTCACCGACCACTGGCGCCTGGACCTGTCGGGCGTCGGCAAGGCGGACTGGATCGGCCTGCCCGCCTTCCACGGCCCCTCCTTCCAGTGGTCCGCGATCCTGGTCGCCCTGCCCGTGGTGATCGCGCTCGTCGCGGAGAACGCCGGGCACGTCAAGGCCGTGGGCGAGATGACCGGCCAGACGCTGGACGACAAGCTCGGCGTCGCGATCTCCGCCGACGGCGTCGGCTCCATGCTCTCCACCGCGCTCGGCGGCCCGCCGAACACCACCTACTCCGAGAACATCGGCGTCATGGCCGCCACCCGGGTCTACTCCACCGCCGCCTACTGGGCCGCGGCCGGCTTCGCGCTGCTGTTCGGCGTCTGCCCGAAGTTCGGCGCCGTCGTCGCCGCGATCCCCGGCGGGGTGCTCGGCGGCATCACCGTCATCCTGTACGGCATGATCGGCCTGCTCGGCGCGCAGATCTGGATCAAGTCCAAGGTGGACCTGCGCAACCCGCTGAACCTGGTGCCGGCCGCCGCGGGCATCATCATCGGCATCGGCAACGTCACCCTGAAGTTCACCGACACCTTCAGCCTCAGCGGCATCGCGCTGGGCACCCTGGTCGTCATCACCGGCTACCACACGCTGCGGGCGCTGGCCCCCGCACACCTCAAGACGCAGGAGCCGCTGCTGGACGAGGGCACCTCCTCCTACGACGAGGGGTCCGGCGAGGACGGCGAGTCGGGCGGGGCGCAGCGGCGCACCCCGTAAGCGGGGCGGTGGCCGTGGCCGTGGCGGCGCCCTCGGCCACGGCTACGGCTACGGCTGGAGCCGACCGGCGGAAGTGACCGAAAGGTACTTCCGCCCGTGCTTCCGCCTGGCCCGACGGGCCGTCAGGTGGTCGAATCGCTCCGTGCACCCGGGCCGGCCGGCCCGGGCGCGTCCGTTCCGGCCACTCATCCCCCCGGGAGAGGCATGTCCCTTCTGTCGCACCACCGCAAGGTCGCCGTCGGCGCCGTGGCCCTCGCCACGCTCGCGATCTCCTGCGGCTCGGCCACCGCGAGCAGCTCCGCCGTCGTCGCCGGCCCGACCGGGGCCGCCGCGGCGGGCAAGGTCCTCTGGACCCCGAGCACCAGCAAGGGCCCGTCCTCCTTCGCCTCCGTCCAGTGCGCGTCGGGGAACTTCGGCGTCGTCAAGGACCCCGCCAAGGGCAGTGTGTGGCGGGCGTTCCAGGCCGCGGGCGAGGAGCGCTGCGAGACGCTCAGCCCCAACCTGAAGGAGGGCGACACCTTCTACCTCGGCTGGTCGTCCAAGGTCGACATCCAGGACTCCAACAGCCGCTACGTCTTCCAGCTCAAGTGCTCGCCGAGCACCGACACGGCGAACCACCCGATCGAGATCGACGCGACGACCGGACGCATCCGCCTCCAGGAGTGGGACACCGACCACGTCGCGCACTCGCTGTGGACGGCGCCGACCACCAACGGCCAGTGGCACTCGTACGCGCTGAAGATCCGCCTGGGCCGCACCGACGGCACCATCGACTTCTGGTTCGACGGTGTGAAGCAGACCTTCACCACCGGCTCGGACACCTTCACGGGCACCACCTGGGACGGCGACCGCAACTACCTCAAGTGGGGCTCCTACCACCCCTCCTCGGGCGACGCGACGAACACGTTCACCAGCCCGATCATGGCGACCACCCTGGAAGCGGCCACGGCCGGCTCGTAACGACGCCCGGCCCAGATCCTGTCCGGAGGCCCGGACCGCAGCTCGCGGTCCGGGCCTCCGGCCTTTCCCGGCGCGGCGCCGGAGCTCGTCACGGCCGGCCCGCCGCCGGGCCGACCTGCCCCCCGCCGGCCGATCAATTCGCAGCGCCCGAGCGGCCCGATCGGTGAATCCCCCCGGACATCGACCGGTGCGATGTGGCGCCGGTCACACGATCGGGGCCCTCGGGGGCCTCCGGGTGAGAAGGGTCACGCCCGGCGGGCCGGCGGGCGCCCGGACGGCGACAGGGCCCGGCAGGACTGGGCGGGCGGGGTCGCGACACGGTCCGAGGTCCTGTCCGCTTCGGGACCTTGGTCGCGAATCCGGCCGACCTTCGGCCCGGTGGCGGCCCCCTCGCACCCGGGCAACCGTGGACGGTCGCCCGGTGTGAGCGGGTGATGGCGCCGTCCGCCGGACGGCGTCTTTCCCTGCCGTCTACCCGGCGCACGGTGAGCGGGCCATCCGCCGCCGTACGCTCCGGAGGACCCCCAGCACATGTCCCAGACCATCGACAACGCCCCGTATACCGCCTTCCACCGGAGACTGGCCCTCGCCTGCTCCGGTGGACCGCTGCTCGACGGCTACATCCTGAGCATCGTCGGCGTCGCCCTGATCGGGATGCGACCCGAGCTCGGCCTGTCCACCGCGGAGGTCAGCCTGATCGGCGCCGCCGCGCTGGTGGGCATGTTCGTCGGCGGCGCGCTCTTCGGCGTGCTGACCGACCGGATCGGCCGGGAGGTGATGTACACCGCCGACCTGCTCGTGATGGTCGCCTGCTCGGTGCTCTCCTTCTGGGTCGACACGGTGTGGGCGATCGCCGTGCTGCGCTTCGTGCTCGGCATGGCCGTGGCCGCCGACTACCCCATCGCCACCTCCCTGCTCGCCGAGTGGCTGCCCGCCAAACAGCGCGGGCGGCTGCTCGGTCAGCAGATCATCGCCTGGTACGCCGGCTCCGTGCTCGCCTACGTGGTGGGCTACGCGTTCCTGGAGCTGGCCGGGCCCGGCAGTTGGCGGTGGATGCTCGCGAGTTCCACGGTGCTGTGCGTGGTGTTCCTGGTGATCCGCCGCGGCACGCCGGAGTCCCCGCGCTGGCTGGCCGCGCACGGGCGGGTCGGCGACGCGGTGCGCGTGGTCGAGAAGCACCTCGGCGTACGGGTGGACGGCCGCGAGCTGATGCCCGACCCGGCCGAGCGCGGCCGCCCCGGCGGGCTGCGCCTGCTGATGACCCCGCCCTACCGGCGCCGCACCCTGTTCTGCGGCCTGTTCTTCCTCTGCCAGGTCGGCCCGCTGTTCGCGATGCTCACCTTCGGCCCGCAGATCCTCTCCTCCTTCGGCATGCCCGGCGGCACTGTGATGGAGACCCTGGGCACCGGGCTGATCAGCCTCGTCTTCCTGCTCGGCTGCTACCCGGCCCTGCGCCTGATCGACACCCGCGGCCGGCGCCCCGTCATCATCTGGTCGTTCGCCCTGATGGCCGTCCCGCTGGCCCTGCTGGGCGTGTGGCCCACCGCCCCGGCGGCCGTCGCCCTGACGGCGCTGTGCGCGTACGCCTTCCTGTGCGGCGGGCCCAACGTCCTCGACTGGACCTACCCCAACGAGCTGTTCCCCACCGAGATCCGGGCGACGGCGGTGGGTGTGGCGACCTCGGTGAGCCGGATCGGCGCGGCCGTCGGCACCTACCTGCTGCCGCTGTCGCTGTCCGGACTGGGCACCGGTCCGACCATGCTCATCGCGGCCGGCACCACCGTGGTCGGCCTGCTGGTGTGCGTGCTGTGGGCCGAGGAGACCCGGGGCACCGCCCTGGGCGCCGCCCCGGCCGCCGGCCGCACGGCCGCCAGGCCGGCCGTCCCGGGCCAGCGCGTCCCGCAGACGGCGCGCTGAGGGTGCGCCGAGGTGCACTGACGGCCACCGTGTGACGCACCGGCGGCGCTGTCCGGGACCTTCCGGGCGGCGCCGCCCGGCCGACCGGGGCTGAAGTGTGACGCTCGCCACAGGCGATCGGAACGGCTCGCCGACGCCCTCGGGGCGGTGCGGGACGGCCGGCGCCCCGGCGTCGCCGCCTGTCACGCCGGAGGGCGGACGGGCTGTCGCAAGAACGGGCCGCGCCCGCCGCCGCCGGCCTCCCGACCTGGGGCGGCGGGACTCGCAGGTCGGGAGCCGGCGCCGGCGCCGCTCGCCCGCTTCACCCCTCGGCCCGTCCGCCCGCGACGGGCCGCCGCAGCGCATCGCGGTGGTCGCCCCGTGGCGCGAAGCTGGCCGATCCCGGGCTGGTCGGCGGATTCTCGCTGAACCCGACTCAGATGTTCATCCGTAGGTTATGCGACGGTCGACCGGTGGTGGGCCGCTGGACGGAGGGATGGACGATGGGACGAGTTCTGACCGAATTGGTGGGCGACGCGGCGACGTTCGCCGAGGCGCTGGAAGAACGCCGGCCGCAGGTGTTCCGCACCGCGGGCTGGCCGGCGGGGCTGCCCCGGCCGGGCGAGTTGGACGAGGCGCTGCGCGGCGGACTGCTGCGGGTGCCCTACGTCGAGATGGTCCGGGCGGGTGCGGTCGTACCGCCCGCGGAGTTCTGCACGACCCGGGTGGTCGCCGGGCGCCGGGAGGAGGGCTTCGCCGACCCTGACCGGATCGCCGCCCTGCTGGCCGACGGCGCCACGCTGCTGCTGCCGCAGCTGGACCAGTGGCACGCGCCGGTGCGCGCGCTGGCCACCGACATCGCGGTCGAACTGGGCCGTCGGACCGAGGCGTTCTGCTTCGCGACGGGTGCCGGCCGGCGCGGACTGGACGTGCACCGGGACGACGCGGACGTGCTGGTCGTCCAGCTCGCGGGAAAGAAGGAGTGGACGGTCCACGAGGCCCCCGCCGACGGGCGCTGGCGCCCGGGGCTGGCCCCCGAACCCGGCGCGGTGGCGCTCAACTCGGTGCTCGGGCCGGGCGAGGTGCTGTACGTGCCGCGCGGGGCACCACACACCGCGACGGGCCACCAGGGCCTGTCGGTGCACCTCTCGTTCACGATCCGGGAGGCGGGCACGGGGCAGCTGCGCGGCGCCGTCGGCGAGTGGCTGGCCGGCGGCGACTGGGCGGCCGGGCTGCCGGAGCGCCCGGCGACACCGGCGGAACTGCTGGACACGGCCGCGGAGGTGCTGCGACTGGGCCGCGCCCGGCTGGCCGAACTGACCCCGCAGGAGCTGCTGCGGCTGGCCCGGGGGCCGCTGCCCGCGCCGGTGACGGACGACGGTCAGGCGGTGCCGGGTCACGGACCGCTGGCCGCCGACGGCTGAGCCGGGCCGAGACCGGGCGGGGCCTGACCGCACGAGGGCGCGGTTGCCCGGACCAGACGGTCCGGGCAACCGCGCCCCGTAGTGCCGGTACTGCTACCGGACTAGATGCACCACGGACGGGTGCAGGACCCCTCACAGGAGATGCTGAACGCGGACTCCTCCTGCTCGCCGAGCTCGGTCGAGACCAGGTCCTGCACGTCAAGGTCGAACAGCTCCAGCATGTCGTCGGCCATGAGGGCCTCCCTTCGTCAGTGCCACGGTTGACCGCGGCGGACTGCAGCGGACGTTAGGCACTCCTGCATGGGCCCAGCAATGGTTCTGCACGGATGAATGGATTAACTCAGCCAAAAATCGAAACAGTTCGATCGATGGTGGACAGTTTTCGATCGCCGGGGTAGACACGACCCGACCCGCCGTCAGGAGTGCGAGCCGCGTGGCGGCATCGGTACGGGGCGTGTGGCATCAGGCACCGAGGCACGAGGAGCACAGTGGTCGAGACGCACGGAGCGCCCCAGGACGGACTCTTCACCGCGACCGGCCCGGTCCTGCTGCGGACACCCGCGCTGCCGCGCTCGCACCGTCACACCGTCCCGGCCGACCCCGCGCACCCCGCGCCGGGGTCCGCCGAGACCGCGCCGGGGTCCGCCGAGACCGCGCTCCTGACGTACCTCGCCGAGGCCGCCGCCGACCCGGCCCTGCGCGAGGCGATCGAGCTCTCCAGCCCCTCCCTGGCCGACCTACTCGACCAGGTCGCCGCAGGCACCGTGCCCCGCCCGGCCGCGCTGCGCCGGGCGGCCGAGGCGGTCAGCCGCTACCGGTTGCGGATGGCCACCCGGCCGACGCCGTTCGGGCTGATGGCCGCGGTGGTGCCGGCGCGCTTCGGCGCGGCGGCCAAGGTCCGCTGGGGCGGGGCCGACCGCCGCGCCCTGCGGCCCGACCTGGGCTGGCTGCTCCCGCTGCTCGACCGGCTGCGGACCGACCCTGCGGTGCTGCCCGGCCTGCGGCTGGCCGTGGACCAGCAGGCCCGGCTGCGCGGCGGTCGCCTGGTGCTGCCGTACCTGCCCGAGCGTCGGCCCGCCGCCGCCGGTGCCGAGGCGGAGCCGGTCGCCGAACGGACCGTACGGGCCACCGCCGTCGTCCGGGCCGCGATCCGGACCGCCGCCGAGCCGGTCCGGCACTGCGACCTGCTGGCCGCGCTGACCGCCGACTTCCCCACGGCCCCGGCCGAGGCCGTCGCGGCCCTGGTCCGCTCGCTGGTCGGCCAGGGCTTCCTGCTCACCGACCTGACGCCTCCGGCGGACAGCACCGACCTGCTCGGCCATGTGCTCGACCGGATACCCGCAGACCACCCGGTGCACCCCGAACTGGCGGCCGTCCGGAGCGCGTTGGCGCAGGCCGCCGCCCTGCCCGGCGGGCAGGCCACCGACCTGCTGCGCGAACTCCGGACCCGGATGACCCGGCTCGCCCCGGCCGACCGCCCGCTCCACGCGGATCTCGCCCTGGACGCCGAGGTGGTCCTGCCGGACCAGGTCCGCACCGAGCTGGAGAGGACCGCCGCGCTCCTCTGGCGCCTGTCGCCGCCGGCCCCCGGGCCCGAGCACCTGCGCGCGTACCACGCGGAGTTCGTCGAGCGGTACGGCACGGACAGCCCCGTCCCACTGGCCGAACTGCTCGACCCCGACACCGGCCTGGGCCCGCCGGCCGGCTACCGGCGCCCGGCCGGCCCCCGCGGCACGGCCAACCCCCAGCCCGCCCGGGCCCGCACCGACGCCGACGCGGCCCGCGACCGGTTGCTGGCCGAACTGGCGGCGGGCGCCCTCGCCGACCGGGAGCCGGACGGCGCGCTGCCCGAAGTGCTCCTGGACGACGACCTGCTGGCCCGGCTGGCCCCGCCGCGCGACGAGACGGGCGGCGCCGTCGACACCCCGCCCGCATCCCTGGAGCTGTACGCCGAACTGGCGGCGGACTCCCTGGAGGCGCTGGACGCCGGGGACTTCCGACTCGTGCTCTCCCCTGTCGCCGGCAGTGACCGCGCCGGAGCCACCTTCGGCCGCTTCGCCACCCTGCTCGCGGGTGCGGGGGGCGACCGCGGCCCGGGTGCCGAACCGGGCGCGGACCCGGGCCGGTCGGCGGACGACCCCGCGGCGGCCGGCGGGGCACTGCTGGCCGAGGCCGCCGGGTCCGTGCAGTCCGCTGGGCCCACCGGATCCGGCGACCACGGCGCACTCGAAGCGCACCTGGAGTTCACCCCGTACCGCGCGCGCCATGCCAACATCGCCCTGACCCCGCGCTGGCTCGACCACCGGGTGGTGGTCAGCGCCTTCGCCGACCCGGGCGGCCCCTCCGTACTGCCGTTGGACGACCTGGTCGTGCTGGCCGACCCCGACCGGCTCGCGGTGTACTCCCGCCGCCTCGGCCGCGAGGTCCGCGTCGCCACCCATCACGTGCTCAACCTGCGCAGCGGTGCGCCCAACGCGGCCCGTTTCCTCCAGGAGGTGACGCTGACCGGGCAACGGCCCTGGCAGCCCTGGGACTGGGGGGCGGCGAGCAGCGCGCCCGTGCTGCCGCGCGTCCGCCGGGGCCGGGTGGTGCTGGCCCCGGCCACCTGGCGGCTGACCGCGCCCGTCCCGGCGGCCTCCGCCCCGTTCGAGCAGTGGGACGAGGGCCTGGCCCGCTGGCGCCGACGCTGGGGAGTGCCGGCCGCCGTCCGCCTGATCAGCGGCGACCAGCGGATCAGCCTGGACCTCGACCTCCCGTGGCACCGGCGGCTGTTGCACAGCCAGGCGCGGTCCGCCGAGCCCACCGTGCTCCAGGAGGACCCCAACCCGGCCGGCGACGGCGGCTGGCTGTGCGGACCGGATGGTGCGCGGACCGCCGAACTGGTGGTCCCGCTGCGCCGCAGCACGACCGGGCCGACCGCGTCCGGACCTCGCCGCCCGCTGCCCGCCCGGCGCGACCGGACCGTCGAACTCCCCGGCGGATCCTGGCTGTTCGCCCGGCTGGCGGCCACCGAGGCGCGCCAGGAGGAGATCCTGGTCGAACACCTGCCCCGGCTGCTCGACGCCCTGCCCGCCGACGTGGACCGCTGGTTCTTCATCCGCTATCAGGACTCCGCGCCGCATCTGCGGCTGCGTTTCCACGGTGCGCCGCCGGTCCTCGCCGCCCGACTGCTGCCCACCGTGCACGACTGGGTGCGGGAGCTGCACCGGGCCGGGCTCGCCGCCGACCTGCGCCTGGAGGGGTACGCGCCGGAGACCGACCGCTACGGCGGCGCCGAGGTGCTCGCCGACGCCGAACGGGTCTTCCAGGCCGACAGCCTGGTCGCGCTGGCGGCGCTGCGACTGGCCCGGGCGGAGCGCTCGCTCTCCCGGGACCTGCTCGCCGCCGTGAACCTCGCCGGCACCGCGCAGGCCTTCCTGGCCGGCCGCGCGGGGCAGTCGGCGGGGCAGCCAGCGGGGCAGCCGGTGGGAGACCGCGTTCCTGACGACGGGCCCGAGGGCCGCACCGACCTCCCCACCAGTCTCTCCGCCGACCTCCCCACCGGCCTCCCCACCGACCGGCAGGCCGTCGCGCCGGCCGTCCCCGGCGTGCCCTCGGTCGGGACCTGGCTGGCGGGGGTCTATCCGAAGTCGGAGCGCCACCACCAGGCGTTCCGGGCCCAGCGCGCGGCCGCGTTGCGGGCGATCGGCCCCGACGGGCCGACCGTCCCGGCGGGCGGCCTGCTGCCCGCCGACCCCGCGCTGGCCGACGCCTGGCGGCAGCGGGCCGTCGCACTCGCGCGGTACGCGTCCCGGGTGGAGCCGTCGTCGGCCGACCCGGTGCTGGCCTCGCTGCTGCACATGGGCCACAACCGGCTGATCGGGATCGACCGCGAGGCCGAACGCCGGGCCTACGCACTGGCCCGAGGCGCCGTCGAGGCCCACCGGGCCCGCCGCTCCAGCCCGCGGGAGGGGCGATGAACACGACGGATCCGATCCGCGCCGTGGCCGAGTCGCTCAGCAGGCCCGGTGCGCTCGAAGAACCGGCCGCCGGCACCACGACGCCCTCGGCGTCCGCGCCGCCCCCAGCGGCGCACGCGCTCGGGGCCGGCCGCAGCGGCGCCGCGCTCGCGCTCGCCGTACTGGCCGACCGTGAGGACGACGCCGCGCTGCGCCGCGCCGCGCACGGGCACCTCGCGGCCGCCGTGAAAGCCCCCGGGGCGATGCGGGGCGGCGGACTCTTCTCCGGCGCCGCCGCGATCGCCTTCGCCGCCCGCACCATGGCGCGGCGCCCCGGCGAGTACCGCACGCTGCTCGACGGGCTGACGCCCCGGGTCCGGCAGGCCGCGGCCGGGCGCGTCGCCGACCTGCGCGCCGATCTGGCCGCCGGCACGGGCCTGCGCGCACACACCTTCGACGCCGTCTCGGGCGCGGCGGGCCTGGGCCGGCTGCTGCTCGCGCTGGAGCCGGCCGGACCGGCACTGGCCGACCTGCTCACCGCGCTGGTCGCGCTGGCCGAGCCGACCGGCGGTGTGCTGCCGCGCTGGTGGACCGCCGGTGGACCGGGACTGCCCGGCGCGGATCCCGGGTTCCCCCGGGGGCACCTCAACCTGGGCCTGGCCCACGGGGTCCCGGGCCCGCTCGCCCTCCTGGCGCTGGCCCGGCTGCGCGGTGTGGAGGTGCCCGGGCAGGACGAGGCGATCGAGGCGCTGGCGAGTTGGCTCGCCGCCCGGCGGATCCCCGGCCCGGTCGACCCGGACAGGCCCGTCCCGACCGAGCCGGTGCCCATGGGCCCCGACCCGGCCGGGGATCGGCCCGGCGTGGGCGGGTCCTGGCCGATGACCGTACGCGTCGAGGACGAGGAGGCCGGCCGGCTGCCGGCCGACCAGCCGACGCGGGCGGCCTGGTGCTACGGAACCCCCGGTGCGGCCCGCGCGCTCTTCCTTGCGGGCGCGGCCCACGGCCGCTCCGACTGGCGGACCACCGCCGTCGCGGCGCTGACCGACACGCTGCGCGACCCCGCCGGCTGGAACCTCCAGGGCCCCGGACTCTGCCACGGCACCGGCGGCCTGCTGCGGATCGCCCAGCGGATGGCCGAGGACTCCGGCTCCGCCGAACTGACCGCCCGTCTGCCCGCGCTCGCCGCCACCGTCGCGAGCCGGCTCGACACGGCACTCGGCACCGGAGACCCGCCCGGCCTCCTGGAGGGGACGGCAGGCGCGGCCCTCGCCCTGCACGCCCACGCCCGTGCCCGTACCGCTGCGCGGGCGTCCTCGGCGGGCACCGGCGACGCCGCCGAGGAGTGGGACGCCTTCCTGCTGATCTGCTGAGCTGCTGAGCTGTTGAGCTGCTGATCATCAGGAAAGCCGTCCCGCCCGCCGGGCCGTCACTTCTCGGGGGCGCCCTACTCCACCGTCACGCTCTTCGCCAGGTTGCGCGGCTTGTCGACATCGCGGTCGAGGGCCACGGCGGCGTGGTAGGCGAGGAGTTGGAGCGGGATGTTGAGCAGCAGCGGGTCGAGCTCGGGCTCGCTCTTGGGGACGAGGACGCAGTGGTCGGCGAGCTTGTCCTCGGGGCGGCGGTGCGCGATGGCGATCACGCGGCCGGAGCGGGCCTTGATCTCACCGAGGGTGGTGAGGTTCTTGTCGAGCAGTTCGTCGTCCGGGACGAGTGCGACGGTGGGCAGTTCGGGGCTGATCAGCGCCAGCGGACCGTGCTTCAGCTCGCTCGCCGGGTAGGCCTCGGCGTGCACGTAGGAGATCTCCTTGAGCTTCTGCGCGCCCTCCCGGGCGACCGGGTAGCCGCGGACCCGGCCGATGAACATCATGCCCGCCGATCCGGCGTACTCGGCGGCGAGTTCGGCGATGGCCTCGGTCTGCGCGAGCACCTCGCGGATCTGGTCCGGCAGCGCCTTCAGGGCCGCGACGATCCGGCGGCCGTCGGCGGGCGACAGGTCGTGGATGCGGCCGAAGTGCAGGGCGAGCAGCGCGAAGGCGACCACGGTGGAGGTGAAGGCCTTGGTGGAGGCGACCGAGATCTCCGGCCCGGCGTGCAGGTACATGCCGCCGTCGCACTCGCGGGCGATGGCGCTGCCCACGGTGTTGACGACGCCGAGCACCCGGCCGCCCTTGCGCTTGATCTCCTGGACGGCGGCCAGCGTGTCGTAGGTCTCGCCGGACTGGCTGACCGCGATGTAGAGCGTGTCCGCCTCGATCACCGGGTTGCGGTAGCGGAACTCGGAGGCGGGCTCGCTGTGCGCGGGGATGCGGGAGAGTTCCTCGATCAGCTGGGCGCCCATCTCGCCGGCGTAGTAGGCGGATCCGCAGCCGAGGATCTTCACCCGGCGGATCTCGCGCAGCTCCCGGGCGTCCAGGTTGAGGCCGCCGAGGTGCGCGGTGGAGAAGCGCTCGTCGAGCCGGCCGCTGAGCGTGCGCTCGACCGAGCCGGGCTGCTCGTGGATCTCCTTGAGCAGGAAGTGCTCGTAGCCGCCGGTGTCGTAGGAGTCGATCTCCCAGTCCACGGTGGACGGCTGGTGGTGGGTGGTGCGGGCGTCGGTGGTGAAGGTGCGGAAGCCGTCGGCGCGGACGGTGGCCAGCTCGCCGTCCTCCAGGTGGACGACCTGGCGGGTGTAGCGGACGAGGGCGGAGACGTCGGAGGCGACGAACATCTCCTTCTCACCGAGGCCGAGCACTATCGGGCTGCCGTTGCGGGCGGCCACGATCCGGTCCGGCTGCTCGGCGTCGAGCACCGCGATGCCGTAGGTGCCGACCACCCGGGCGAGCGCGGCGCGCACCGCGTCCTCCAGCTCGACTCCCTCGCCGACGTGCGCGGCGATCAGGTGGGAGAGCACCTCGGTGTCGGTCTCGGAGCGGAACACGACGCCGTCGGCGGTGAGCTTGGCGCGCAGTTCGTCGGCGTTCTCGATGATGCCGTTGTGGACGACGGCGATCCGCTCGGCGCCGTCCAGGTGCGGGTGGGCGTTGGCGTCACTGGGCACGCCGTGGGTCGCCCAGCGGGTGTGGCCGATGCCGGTGCCGCCCTTGAACCGGGCCGGGACGGCGGCGGCCAGGTCGGCGACCCGGCCCTTGACCTTGCGGACCTTGAGCCCACCGGTGCGCCCGGTGACGGCCACGCCGGCCGAGTCGTAGCCGCGGTACTCCAGCCGGGCCAGGCCCTCCAGCAGGAAGGGGGTCGCGTCCTTGGGGCCGATGTAGGCCACGATTCCGCACATGCGTGGTCTCCTCTTCGTGAATGCCGTGAGTGCCGTAAGTGCCGTGAATGCCGTAAGTGCTGTGAATGCGCCAGTGCCGTGCCCCCCGCCCCGGCAGCGCTCAGCCGTAGACGATGCGGCGCAGCTGGCGGGCCGAGAGCTCGGGTGCCGCGACCCGGCGGGCGGGGAGTTCCTCGGCGAGCCGGGTGAAGATCCGTTCGTTGGTCAGTCCGCGTGCCTGGAGCTCGCCGTGGCGGCGGCGGACGTACTCCTCGGTGCTCTCGGAGAAGTACGCCAGCACCTCCGCCACGACCCGCGCCGCCTCCCGGGGCCCGAGCGGGCTGGTCCGGGTGAGGTGGGCGAGGAGGTCGTCGTGAGGGTGGGGTGAGCTCGGCACGAGTGAGGAGCCTAGGCCGCGCCGCCTCTGGGGCCAAGAATCCTGCCCGAAATCGGGCAGACTTTACGACTTTCAGCTCAAACAACCAGTCACATCGTCCTCCCGAGCCCCTTCCGACTCCTTCCCGACGCACCCTTGTAGCCGCACCCCTCCGACACGTAGCGTCATTTTCCGCATACGTAGCGGAAGACCGGAGGCTTGCTGATGTGCGGGATCACCGGATGGGTCGCCTTCAACCGTGACCTCACCGCCGAACGGGCCGTCGTCGACGCCATGACGGCCACCCAGATCTGCCGCGGCCCGGACGCCGGCGGCGTCCACCTGGAGCGACACGCCGCCCTCGGCCACCGCCGCCTCGCGGTGATCGACCTGGAGGGCGGCGTCCAGCCCATGACCGTCGAGCACGACGGCCGGCTGCTGGCGGCGCTCACCTACAGCGGCGAGGTCTACAACCACCGCGAGCTGCGCGCGGAACTGAAGGCGGCCGGACACCGCTTCCGCACCCGCAGCGACACCGAGGTCGTGCTGCACGCCTACCTGGAGTGGGGCGAGGGCCTGGCCGAACGCCTCAACGGGATGTTCGCCTTCGCGATCTGGGACGCCCGCAGCGAGGAACTGCTGCTGGTCCGCGACCGGATGGGCGTCAAGCCGCTGCACTACCACCTCACCCCCGACGGCGTGATCTTCGGCTCCGAGGTGAAGGCCATCCTGGCCCACCCCGCCGTCCGCCCGGTGGTCGACCTGGACGGGCTGCGCGAACTGCTCGCCTTCACCCGCACCCCGGGCATCACCCCCTACCGGGGCATCGTCGAGGTCCGGCCCGGGCACGTCGTCCGGGTCCGCCGCGAGGGCGTGTCGGTGCGCCGCTACTGGGCGCTGGAGGCGCGCGAGCACACCGACACCCTCGAGGCCACCGTCGCCACCGTCCGGGCCCTACTGGACGACATCGTCCACCGCCAGCTCGATTCGGACGTCCCGCTCTGCTCGCTGCTCTCCGGCGGCCTGGACTCCAGCGCCGTCACCGCCCTCGCCGCCCGGGTCCTGCGGGCCGAGGGCGCCGGCCCGGTGCGCTCCTTCGCCGTCGACTTCGCCGGCCAGAGCGAGAACTTCCACGCCAGCGAGGTCCGGCCGACCCTGGACGGCCCGTACGCCCGGCTGCTGGCCGAGCACGTCGGGGCCGACCACAACGTGATCGAGCTGGACGCCGCCGCGCTCACCGACCTCGCCCAGCGGGACGCCGTCCTGCGCGCCCGCGACCTGCCCGGCGGCTTCGGCGACATGGACATCTCGCTGCTGCTGCTCTTCCAGGGCGTGCGCCGCCAGTCCACCGTCGCCCTGTCGGGCGAGTCCGCGGACGAACTGTTCGGCGGCTACCGCTGGTTCCACGACCCGAAGGCCGTCGCCGCCGACGACTTCCCCTGGGCGGTCTCGCTGACCGGCCTCGGCGGCCAGGGCACAGGACCGCGCGAACACCTGCTCGACGCCGGCCTGCTCGCCGAGCTCGACCTGCCCGGCTACCGGCGGGCCCGCTACCACGAGGCACTCGCCGAAGTCCCGCACCTGCCGGACGCCGATCCGCTGGAACGGCGGATGCGCGAGATCTCGTACCTCCACCTGACCCGCTTCGTCTGCATCCTGCTCGACCGCAAGGACCGGATGAGCATGGCCAACGGTCTGGAGGTGCGGGTGCCGTTCTGCGACCACCGGCTGGTCCAGTACGTCTTCAACACGCCGTGGGCGATGAAGCACTTCGACGGCCGGGAGAAGAGCCTGCTGCGCGCCGCCGTCCGGGACGTGCTGCCGGACGCCGTCGCCGACCGGGTGAAGAGCCCGTACCCGGTCACCGAGGACCCGCACTACCCGGCGCTGCTGCGGGCCGAGCTCGCCCGGCTCGCCGCCGAGCAGAAGTCCCCGGCGCTCGCCCTGCTCGACCGGCGGCGCCTCGCCGACGCGCTCGATCCGGGCACCGACCCGCAGTCCGTCCGGCTGGCCGTCGACTTCGCGCTCGAACTGCACACCTGGCTGACGGACTACCAGGTGACGCTGGACATCTGACGGCGGGCCGCCCCGGGCGGCGCGGCGGCCTCGACGGCGGGCCGCTGCGCCGTTCGGGTGATTGATCCGGGTGACGAATCCCGGGTGATCATCCGGAACCAACCCGCCGCGCCCGGGCGTCGGACGGTGCGGTAGCGTCGCCGACACCTCCCGAATGGCGGGCGATAACGCGGATTCCCGCCGCCGTGCCGTCAGGATGGGAGCGAACCGTCCACCTCGATCCGCCGGGGGATCACCTCATGCAACCGCGGGTATTCGCGATTCTCACCGCCCTGCTCCTGGGCGTCCTGGGCCTCGGGTCGGTGGCCGTCACCGACTGGTCGCCCGCGACCGCCACCGTGGCGACGACCCCGGCCGCCACCGCGGGCTCCGGCGCCGCCGCGCCCGGCGTCGCACCGGCGGCCGCGAGCGCCACCCCGACCGGCGACCCGGCGGTGTGGACCCGCTCGACGCTGCGCAACAAGCTGATGGCCGAGATGGACGCCAGCGACCCCGGCGTCGCGCTCGCCGACCTCGACAAGATCACCAAGGAGAAGCCGTACACCGTGCGCTTCTGCCACCCGATCGCGCACGAGCTCGGCCACGCGGCGGTCAAGCGCTTCAACGCCGACTTCCAGAAGGTCATCTCCTTCCCGCACGAGACCTGCGCGGCCGGCTACCTGCACGGCGCGGTCGAGGAGATGCTCAACGCCTCCGCCCAGCCCGAGGTGGACCTGCTCAAGCTCTGCGCGCCCAAGAACACCGGCCCGTGCATCCACGGCGTCGGCCACGGCACCATGTTCGTCGCCAAGCAGGACGTCCCCAAGGCGCGCGAGCTGTGCAGCAAGTTCCCCAGCGACCAGAACAAGATCCGCTGTTCCGAAGGGCTGTTCATGCAGCTCTTCGGCCCGGACGAGGAGGACGAGAAGGCCAAGGCGAACCTGCCCGCCGACAAGCTCGCCCAGGACCCGCTGTACCCGTGCAAGGACCAGCCGGCCCTGTTCCAGTCCGCGTGCTTCTTCTACGCCCCGACCTTCTACCTCTCCTCGCACGACTACCCGAACCACCCCGAGGTCTACGCCGACGCCCTCAAGTGGTGCCTCAGCGGCAAGGCCAGCGGCGGGGCGACCGACTGCAGCCGCGGCGTCGGCTCGCGGACGATGAAGTACAACCTCGACCGCGAGGACTGGGCCGCCCAGCAGTGCGGCACCGCCGCCGACGGCTGGCAGCGCAAGGCCTGCGCCGAGGGCCTGGTCAGCTACTACACGGTGAACTACACCGACGACGGCGCGGCCGGCCGGCTCTGCGCCAAGATCACCGACAGGGAGATGCAGGGCTACTGCCGCTCCGCCGGCGGCCTGTCCAGCTCGCTCGACTGACCTCGCCCGTCCCACCGGGACCGACCGCCCCGTCTCACCTGGAGGGCCCGCGCCGCACGGCGCGGGCCCTTTCCGTAGGATCGGCCGACCGGTCCACCGGACCGGACGATCAGGGTGCGCCGAGGACGCCGCGCCTCCCCCGCCCCTGGAGAGCCGCCATCATGACCGCCGAGGACTTCCGCGCCGCCGCGCACACCGCCGCCGACCTCGTCTCCGACTACCTCGCCGAACTGCCCGGGCGCCCGGTCTGGCAGCCGATGGACGACACCGCCCGCCGGGCCCTGCTCGACGCCCCGCTGCCCGCCGCCGGCCGCCCGCTCGCCGACCTCCTCACCGCCATCGGGCAGGACGTCCTCCCCCACCCGATGGGCAACGGCCACCCCCGCTTCTTCGGCTGGGTCAACTCCGCCCCCGCCCCCGCCGGAGTCCTCGCCACCCTCGCCGCCTCCGCCATGAACCCCAGCTCGGCCGGCGGCGACCACGCCGACGTCCACCTGGAACGCGCCGTGGTCCGCTGGATCGCCGAACTCGTCGGCTTCCCACACCCGGCCGGCGGCGGCCTGCTCACCTCCGGCACCTCGATGGCCACCATCGTGTGCCTGGCCGCCGCCCGCAACCGCGCCGCCCGCCGGGCCGGCTGGGACGTCCGCGAGGACGGCCTGGCCGGCCTGCCGCCGCTGGTCGGCTACGTCACCGGCGAGACCCACTCCTGCGTCCGCAAGGCCGCCGAACTCCTCGGCCTCGGCAGCCGGCACCTGCGCACCGTCGCCACCGGGCCGGACGGCCGCCTCGACCCCGCCGAACTGCGGGCCGCCGTCGAACGCGACCGGGCCGCCGGACTGCTGCCCTTCCTGGTCGTCGCCTCGGCCGGCACCGTCGGCACCGGCGCCGTCGACGACTTCGGCCCGATCGCCGACCTCTGCGCCGAGCAGCGCCTGTGGCTGCACGTCGACGGCGCGTACGGGGCCTTCGGCAGGCTCGACCCGGCCATCGCCCACCGCTACGCCGGCCTGGAGCGCGCCGACTCCCTCGCCCTCGACCCGCACAAGTGGCTGGGCGTGCCCGTCGACTGCGGCTGCGCGCTGGTGCGCGACATCGAGGAACTGCGCGCCACCTTCAGCCTCGTCCCCTCCTACCTGCGCGACGAGGCGGCCGGCGCGCTCGGCTGGTTCTCCGAGTACGGCACCGAGCAGACCCGCCCGTTCCGCGCGCTCAAGGTCTGGGCCACCATCGCCCACAAGGGCCGCGACGGCATCGCCCGGGACATCGCCCGCTGCACCGCCCTCGCCCGCCGCCTCGGCGAACTGATCGAGGCAGACCGGGAGTTGGAGCTGCTGGCCGAGGTCCAGACCTCCATCGTCGCGTTCCGCCACCGCACCCCCGGGCACGACGAGGCCATCGTCGACGCCCTCAACCGCGAACTCCCCGCCGCCGTCCAGCGGCGCGGCCGGGTCTTCGTCACCGGAGCCCGTCTCGGCGACCGCGAGATGCTCCGGGCCTGTCTGCTCAACGCCGCCACCACCGAGGCCGACCTGGAGCTCCTGCTCGCGGAGGTCAAGGCGGCGGCCGCGGACCTGCAACCGTAACGCGGGCCCGGCGACCTTAACCACCAGGTCACGGCGGGTTCGTGGACAGGAAACACCCGTCGGGCAGGGTGCTGTCATGGAGCAGACGGAGCACACGGAGCACCCGACCATGCAGCCGACGCCCACCCTCCCCCGGGCCCGACGACGCGGCGCCGGCACCCACCGCTGGCGCCGCGACAGCGTCGAACTCGCCGCCGTCTTCGTCTCGGTCACCGCGGCCGACCTGGTCGCCAAGATCGTCGTCCGCGGCCCCGACGGCCCGGTGGTCCTCGCCGCCGCCGCCCTCGCCCTCCTCGCCACCGCCCTCTTCCACACCTGGTGGTCCCAGCGCCACCACCCCCACTCCCCCGCGCCCCCGACGGCCCTGTGGCGCGTCCGCACCGCCGCCCGCAGCACCCCCGACGGCCTGGCCCGCGTCCACACCGCCCTGGCCGACCAGCACGTCGCCGTCCTCTCCCGCCAGCCCCACCACCTCCCCGGCACCACCGTCGACGAGCTCTACCTCCGCACCCCCCACACCCTCACCCCCACCGACCTCACCACCCTCCTCGCCACCACCGGCCACCCCCTCCTCGACACCCCCACCCGCATCGGCTGACCGCGGCGCGACCACGGCGACGCGGCGGGCTCCCCAATACCGCTCCGCAGGAGGGGGTTCGACGCCCCTCCCGCGAGCCGGCCCGCCGCGTCCGGCTCAGGACCGCGGGGCGGCCGGAGTGAGACGGTAGGCGGGCAGGCCCCGGTGGCGGATGAGGAATTCGGCGACTATCAGGTTGGGCAGCCAGCTGAGGAACGGGACGGCGGCGTAGGCGTTGTCGAAGAAGCGCTCGCCGTCGACGTGCCCCTGGGCGGTGAGCGTCTGGAGGAGGATGAGGACGCCGAGCCAGGACCGGAGGGTGACGGCGGCGTAGGTGAGGGCGAAGCTGCGAATCATCCAGGCGCGGTGGCTCGGCAGGTCGCGGTCGCGGACGGCGCGGTAACCGCGCCAGGTGGTCCAGGCCCAGAGCAGGGCGAGCCCGCCGAAGCCGAAGAAGCCGTTGAAGGCGGCCGAGTTGAAGAACGCCATGACGAACGCGGCCAGGGATCCCACCGCGACCCCGAAGACGTAGACGCGGCCGGTCCAGCGGTGGACGGCGGGGGATCGCCGGCGCAGCGCGGTGGAGAACTGGAACGGGCCGACCAGCAGCGCCAGCGCGGCCGTCACGATGTGGACGTAGAAGGTGACTTGGACGGCCGTCGGGCGCTCGGCGTAGGTGGCGGACACGCCGCCCTTCGACGCGGCGATGGGCAGGCCGGCCTGGGCATACGTCCCCACGGCGTACCCGACGATCGCGAGCGAGGTCAGCAGGACGACGGTCCAGCGGACGCGCCCTCCCCTCCTGCTCGTCGGGGCGGGGGCGGGGGCGGTCGCGGCGTCGGCGGAGGTACTGGTCATCGGTGACCCCGATCGGCTGGAGGTGGGACGGCATCACGTGCACGGTGCGCGTCGCGCGGTCGGCCGGCGCTCTGCTCGCGGCGCCCACCACCACCCCGGAACTGGGGCCTACCACCACGCTGTTCGAACCGCAGCCAGTGTGGCCGGGCCCGCGGCCCCGGGCCATGGAGCGGCCCCCCGGGCCGGGAGGGGGGTTACCCCCACGACCCGACGCGGCGTCAACCGGACGGCCTCCCACTGCGCAGGCACCGCCCGCCACCCCGGCCGCAACGGGCCCCGGGGTTCGTTACGCAGCCGATGGGCGGCCGTGACACGACCGGCCGGGGACCGCGACACGGGCCTCCTACCGTCATGGACGACGCACCGGCCGCCCCGGCCGGGAGGCGTCCATGACGAAGGAGAACACCGTATGAGCAGGAGCCGTACCCACCGCTCCCCCGCCCGCCGCGTGCTGGCCGTCTGCGCCCTGACCGGCGGCGCGCTGCTGACCGTCGTCACCGGCGGACAGGCCTTCGCCGACGGGACCCCGTCCGCCACGCCTGCTGCGGGTGCCGGCGTGTCGGCCACCCTCACCTCGACTCCCAGCCCGGCCCGGCCGGCCCCGGCCGCCCCCTCGGTCGCGGGCAAGGACGCCGCTGTCACGCCCACCGCGAAGCCCAGCGCGCAGCCCGTCGTCAGTGGCGCGCCCACGGCACAGCCCGCCGCCGGTGGCGCCGGGGTCTCCAGTGACGGCAAGGCCCAGGTCCGTGAGGTGCCCAAGGGCGCGGCCCAGGCCGGCGACGGATCCGGCGAGACCGACAGCAACGGCCTGATGCTGGCCGGTGGCGGGGCCGTCGCGGCCGTCGGCGCCGGTGCGCTGGGCTTCGCGATGCTGCGCCGCCGCTCCGGTGCGCGCGGCTGACACCGGCCCCGAGTCCGCCGGGCACCCCGGCGCCGTTCCCCCGCCCTTGACCGGGCGGGGAGGCGGCGCCGGGGGCCCGGTGGGTACCGGGGCCCCGGCGGGCGGCGGGCAGCCCGACAGCACGCCCGGCGCCGACGGGCCGGCCCGCCACGGCCGCCCGCGCGGTGGCCGCAGCCGGCGGCGCCGCAAGGCCTCCCCCGGCCCGGGCACACTGCGCCGGACGGCGTTCGGTGCGGCGGGCCTGGCCTGCCTGGTCCTGGGCACCACCGTGGCGTTGTCCGGCCAGCAGACCCCGGTGGTGCGGGTCGAGCCCTCGGTGCACGGCAGTACCGACAACCCGGCGGCCGCGCCCTCGGGAGGCCCCGGAACCGCGGGGACCACAGGGACCGCCGGGAGCCCGGCCGGCGCGCCGAAGCCGTTCGCCGCCTCGGCGCCGACCCGGCTGCTGGTCCCGGCCGCCGGGGTGGACGCCCCGGTGACCGGCCTCGGGCTGAACCCCGACGGGACAGTAGAAGTGCCGGCAGCCGACCGGGCCGACGAGGTCGGCTGGTATCGCAACGGGCCGACGCCCGGGGAGGCCGGCCCCGCCGTCCTCATCGGGCACTACGACACCGCGCACGGCCCGGCGGTCTTCCACGGCGTGCCGAAGCTGCGGCCGGGCGACCTGATCCAGGTGCGGCGCGCGGACGGCAGCACCGTGGACTTCAAGGTCCGCTCGCTGCTCCAGGCCGCCAAGGACCGCTTCCCGACCGAAACGGTCTACGGTGACACTCCCGAACCCGCTCTCAGGCTCATCACCTGCGGCGGGCGGATCGGCTCGGACGGGCACTGGACGGACAACATCATCGTCCTGGCGGACCTGGCCGGTCCGGGCGGCGCGACCGGCTGAAGCCGCCGCGCCGCCCCGGTCGTCCCGGCCGTCGGGTCGTTTCGACTGTCGAACCGGCGCGGCGGCCGGGACGGCGGGACGGGAACCACCGACCGCCGTCCACGCGACCTACCACCGAAGCCGGTGCGGGGACAAACCGGCGCATCGCCGCAGACCAGGAGGACGAGCACCGACCGTGGCAGCAGCATCCCCACCCCGCCGCCGGCCCGTCGCCGTGCCGGTGGCGGCCCTCGCCGCCCTGGCCGTCCTCGTGACGCTCGCGGCCCTGGCCCTCGGCCGTGCCACCCCCGGCGGGCTCCAGGACCACGGCGCCACCCAGCCGGTGGCACCGCCGCTGGTGGCCCAGCCGCTCTGGCCCGACCTGGCGGCCTCCCCGCCGCCGCGCCCTCCCGCCACCGGCGCCGGGGCCGCCACGCAGGCCGCGCCGCAACCCGTCCCGGACGTGACCGTCCCCGGGCACGACATCAGGACGGTCGACGTCCGCACGGTGCTCGCCAAGGACTCCACGGTGGGCCCGGAGGAGCGGCGCGCCCTGGACTCCTGCCCCGCCTGCGACATCCGCAGCCCCGAGTTCCGTGACCTCACCGGCGACGGGCGGGACGAACTGGTCGTCGCCGTCGTCACCCCCGGGCCCGTGGTCCTGCACGTCTACCTGCTGGCCGACGACCGGCTGCTGCCCATCCTCCAGGTCGAGGTGCTGAAGGGGTTCAGCGCCGCGACCGTGGGATCCGACCTGTGGCTCTACGAGCCCACCGGCGCGTTCGTCCGGACCAGCAGCCACTACCAGTGGGACGGCGTCCGGCTCGGCCTGCTGGAGCGGAAGGTCGAGGACACCGGCCCGATCGCCGGCCCGGGCGGCGGACCCGCGAACGGCAGCGCACAGACGCCCACCAGCACGCCCAGCGCCGGCCCCGCCGTCTCCCCGCACGACGGCCGCGCATCCGCCCAACCGAAGCCCGCCATACCCGAGCCGGGCGCCGGCGCGGGCGTCTCCTCCCCGAGGACGGCCGTCCCGGTCCCCATCCGCCCGCCCTCGGCTCCCTCGGAAGCGAAGCCATGAACCCCCCAGCCGCGCCCGCCCACCCGCACATCCTGCTCGTCGAGGACGACGAGGTGATCCGGGAGGCCACCCGGATGGCCCTGGAGCGCTACGGCTTCCCGGTCACCACGGCCGCCGACGGCCTGGAGGGCCTGGAGGCCTTCCACGCCGTGCGCCCCGACCTCCTCCTGCTGGACGTCATGCTGCCGCTCCTCGACGGGGTCGGCCTCTGCCGCCGGATCCGGGAGGAGAGCCAGCTGCCGATCCTGATGATGTCGGCGCGCACCGACCCGGTCGACGTGGTGTCCGGTCTGGAGGCCGGGGCGGACGACTACGTCGTCAAGCCCTTCGAGAGCGCCGTGCTGGTCGCCAGGATCCGCACCGTGCTGCGCCGGGTGCGGGTGGTCCCGGCCGAACCCGCGCTGCCCGAGGAGCCGGTGGACCCCGCCGTCCCCGTCGCAGCGCCTGCTGCCGTCCCCGCCACCGCCGTCCCCGCCACCGCCGTTCCCGCGGACACCCCCTCCCCCGCGCTGCGCAGCTTCGACGGCATGCAGGTGGACACCGACAGCATGGAGGTGCGCGTCGACGGCCACCTCGTCCCGCTCACCCCCACCGAGCTGCGGCTGCTGCTGGAGTTCACCGCCGCGCCCGGCATCGTGCTGGAGCGCTCCACCCTGCTGGAACGCGTCTGGGACTACGACTGGGGCGCCGACACCCGGGTGGTGGACGTCCACGTGCAGCGGCTGCGCGCCAAGATCGGCTCCGGCCGGATCGAGACCGTCCGCGGGTTCGGCTACAAGCTGCGGCGTCCGGCATGACCCTGCGCCGTCAGATCGCCACCGCCGTCGCCGCCATCGCCGTCCTGGTGGCGGTGGCCGTCGGCCTGCTGGTCCACCAGGCGATGATCCGTCAGCACGTGGACCAGGCCCGCGCCGCCGCGCTCGCCGCGCTCGGCTCGGCCGTGGACACCTACAAGCGCGGCGAGGTCACCGACCGGTTCGCCCTGGACGACCCGGCGCTGCCCGAGGGGCTGCGGACGCTCGCGGCCGGCGGCCGCGAGGGCTCGCTGCTCGCCGGCGGTCCGCAGGGCGAGTCGATGTGGGCGGCCCGACCGGTCCAGACCGGGGTGCTCTCCGTCCGGGTGGACTTCACCCAGGACCGGCAGGCGATCGCCGACCTCGACCGGATCATCCTGATCACCGTCGTCGCCGCGGTCTTCACCACGGTCCTGGCCGGCGTCCTGGTCGCCGACCGGATCAGCCGCCGACTGCGCACCGCGGCGACGGCCGCCCGGGGCATCGCCGCCGGCCGGACGGACACCCGGATCGGCGAGCTCGTCGACGGGAAGGACGAGGTCGCCGACCTCGCCGCCGCCGTCGACCTGATGTCCCGCACCCTGCACCAGCGGCTGGAGGACGAGCAGCGCTTCACGGCGGACGTCGCCCACGAACTGCGCACCCCGCTCACCGGCCTGGTCACCGCGGCCGAGCTGCTCCCGCCCGGCCGCCCCACCCAGCTCGTCCAGAACCGGGTACAGGCCCTGCGCTCGCTGGTCGAGGACCTGCTGGAGGTCTCCCGCCTCGACGCCGACGCCGAGATCCCGGACTTCGCCCCCGTCCCGCTGGAGCGGGCGGTGCGCCGCACCGTCACGCTCACCGGTCTGGAGGTCGACGTGGACGTGGCCGCCGACCGCCAGGTCCGCACCGACCTGCGCCGCCTCGACCGCATCCTCGGCAACCTGCTGATCAACGCCCACCGGCACGGCACCGCGCCGATCCGGCTGCACGTCGACGGCCACCGGATCACCGTCCGCGACCACGGCCCCGGCTACCCCGACGACCTCCTCGCCCGCGGCCCCCAGCGCTTCCGCACCAACGCCCCCGAACGCGGACGCGGCCACGGCCTCGGCCTCACCATCGCCACCGGCCACGCCCGCGTCATCGGCGCCGGCCTCACCTTCACCAACCACCCCGACGGCGGCGCCCTCGCCACCCTCACCCTGCCCGACGACCCGTCCCGCCCCTGACCGCTCGACCGCAGCCGTGAGACATGGCCGCCGTGTGGCGGCCGCCGGAGCAGCGGCTGCCACACGGCGGCCGGGGCCTGAGGGCGGCCCCCGTACGGCCGCCGCTCAGTCGCCGCTCAGCTGTCGCTCGGCTGGACGACGCACGCCGAGTTCGCGAGCATCGACCCGAAGCCGCCGAGCAGCGTGGAGACGACAGCCTTGCAGGCGGCAGCCTCCTGGGGCGTCTTGGGCCCGTCGGCGGCGGCGGCCGGCTGGGCGAGGGCGATCGGCGCGGCCAGCAGCAGTGCGCAGCACGCCACGCCCAGTACGGACCGCTGCACGAGGGCGGACTTCTTCAGGAAGGACGACGGGAAGGACATGTGAGCCCCTTCGGGGGAGGTGGGATCGGCGAAAAGCCGAGCCATCCCTATCCGAAGGGGCTCACCCGTTCCCGGATTCTGCGCCATCCGTGAGCGTGTCCAGGTCAATGGTCAGGTCGGGGCCGGGCGATCGCCCCGGGCCCGTCGGCCACCCCGGTGCCCGAGCCCGGCCGAGCCCGGCCGAGCCCGGTCGGGCCCCCCGAAACATGGTCACGCTCCGGAACCGCCCAGGTCATTCCTGCGTTCACGATCACGTAACCGGCCGGAAGCGCGGCGTCGGTAGCGTCGGCGGCATGACGGCATCACGCACTCGCCCCGAACGGCTCTGGCACCGGCCTTTCCGCAGGTCCGACCGCAGGTGCGCGGCGCCCGAGGGCCAGGCCGCCCGGCTGCCCGCGCTCACCGGGGGCCCGTTGCGGTCCGCCCGCCCGCACCCCCCGGTCGACCGGCCGCGAGCCGTGACGGACCCGGACCGGGAGGCGCCGTCCCGGCTGACGCTGGCGGACGGGACGGCGCTGACGCTGCGCCCCGCCGGACCGGCCGACCGGGCCGCGGCCCTGGCGATGCACCTCCGCTGCTCCCCCGCCTCGCTGCGGCTGCGCTACCACGGGCCGGTCCGCGACGCCGGCCGCTACCTGGACCACCTGCTGGACGCCCGGCACGGCCACAGCCTCGCCGCGACGGCCGCCGACGGGCGGATCGTCGCCCTCGGGCACCTGATGTGGGACGACGACGAGGCGGAGCTGGCGGTGCTGGTCGAGGACGCCTGGCAGCGGCGCGGACTCGGCCCGGCCCTGCTGCGGCAGCTGTCGGCGGCGGCCCGGGCGGCCGGTGTCACGACCGTGTACGCGGTGACCCACGCCTCCAACACCGGGCTGATCACCGCGATGCGCCGGCTGGCCGCGCCGCTGGACTTCCGGGCCGAGGACGGCACCCTGGTGATCACCGCCACGCTGGCCGCGGACGAGCCGGTCTCCTGCGCCCGCCCGGGCCGCTGATCTTTCCTTCACCACATCCTCACCCGGAACCCCGAGAGCCCGGAGAGCGTCCCAAGCAGCGAAGGCCCCCTCCGTACACCGTCTTCCCCGACGACCCGTCAGGACGCCCGAGGCGGCGCCTCCGGCCGTGTCGCAGCAGGCTGCCTGGGGTCCGGATCATCGAGCCGGGCGGCGGAGTCGGTAGGCTGGCCCCGTCCCCGCCGCCCGACGGCCCGTTGATTCGGACCCGGGTGGTGCCGCAGCAAGGAGGAACCACTGAGCATGGCAGGCACCGAATCGGAGCCCACAGGCGCACGCGACGCCTCGCTGCCGGCCCGCGCCAAGATCGCGGTCACGGCCGGTCGGGTCGCTGCCGCCGTGTCCCGCAAGGCCGGACGCGGAAGCGGCTCGGTGATCGGCGGCAAGGTCGCCCTGAGGCTCGACCCCGACCTGCTCGCCACCCTCGCCGACCACCTCGACGTCGTCCTGGTCAGCGCCACCAACGGAAAGACCACCACGACCCGCCTGATCGCCGAGGCGCTGCGCGCCGCCGGCCCGGTGGTCTCCAACGCCCTGGGCGCCAACATGCCGGCCGGCATCACCTCCGCCCTGGCCGGTGGCTCGGACGCCCGCTTCGGCGTGATCGAGGTCGACGAGAAGTACCTGGCGGGCGTCGCCCGCGACACCCGCCCCAAGGCGATCGCCCTGCTCAACCTCTCCCGCGACCAGCTCGACCGCGCCGCCGAGACCCGGATGATGGCCGAGAAGTGGCGCGAGGGCCTTCAGGACACCGAGGCCGTGGTCATCGCCAACGCCGACGACCCGCTGGTGACCTGGGCCGCCTCGTCCTGCAAGAAGGTGGTCTGGGTGGCCGCCGGGCAGGCCTGGAAGGAGGACGCCTGGTCCTGCCCCGCCTGCGGCGGTGTGATGCAGCGCCCCGGCGACGACTGGTTCTGCCAGGAGTGCGGCTTCCGGCGCCCCAACCCGCACTGGGCGCTCCAGGGCACCCACGTGATCGACCCGCAGCGCGGCGCCTGGCCGATCCAGCTCCAGCTGCCCGGCCGGGCCAACCTGGCCAACGCCACCAGCTCGGCCGCCGTCGCCGCCGTGTTCGGCGTCTCCCCGCAGGTCGCGCTGGAGCGGATGCGCTCGGTCACGGCCGTGGCCGGCCGCTACGACGTGGTCCAGTACCAGGGCCGGGACATCCGGCTGCTGCTGGCCAAGAACCCGGCCGGCTGGCTGGAGACCTTCTCGCTGATCGACGGCCCGCCCGCGCCGGTGATCCTGTCCGTCAACGCGCTCGACGCCGACGGCACGGACACCTCCTGGCTGTGGGACGTCGACTACGAGCGCCTCGCCGGGCACCCGGTGTTCGTGATGGGGCAGCGCAAGCTGGATCTGGCCGTCCGCCTGGAGGTCGCCGGACTGCAGTTCCACGTGGTGGACACGCTGGAGCAGGCCGTCCGGATGGCCCCGCCCGGCCGGATCGAGGCCATCGCCAACTACACCGCCTTCCAGCAGCTGCGGAAGGTCGTGGCCGGCTGATGCCGCGCCTGCAGCCCCATCTGATCGTGACGGAAGGCCTTCGAGGATGAGTGAGAGCAGCCTGCGCGTGGTCTGGGTCTACCCGGACCTGCTCAGCACCTACGGCGACCGCGGCAACGCCCTGGTCGTGGAGCGCCGGGCCCGCCAGCGCCATCTCAACGTGACCCGGATCGACGTCCGTTCCGACCAGGCGGTCCCCACCAGCGGCGACATCTACCTGATCGGCGGCGGCGAGGACCGTCCGCAGCGGCTCGCCGCCGAGCGGCTGCGCAACGACAGCGGCCTGATCCGGGCCTCCGAGAACGGCGCGATCATCTTCGGCGTCTGCGCGGGCTTCCAGATCATGGGCCACGAGTTCGTCAACGACCTCGGCGAGCGCGAGCCGGGCCTCGGCCTGCTCGACGTCTGGACCACCCGCGGCGACGGCGCCCGCTGCGTCGGCGACGTCCTCGCCGACGTCGACCCGCGCCTCGGCCTGCCGCAGCTGACCGGCTTCGAGAACCACCAGGGCGTCACCCACCTCGGCCAGGGCGTCCAGCCGCTGGCCACCGTGGTCGCCGGCCGGGGCAACGGCACCGGCGACGGCACCGAGGGCGCCTGGCGGGACACCGTGTTCGGCACCTACCTGCACGGCCCGGTGCTGGCCCGCAACCCCGCCGTGGCCGACATGCTGATCAAGCTGGCGCTGGACGTCAACGCCCTGCCGCCGGCCGACACCACCTGGTACGACGCGCTGCGCGCCGAGCGCATCGCCGCCACGACGCGCCCCGCGTAGTACGTCCGTCCGCCCCGACGCCCGGGTGCCCGCGATGCGGTCACCCGGTTCAGGGGCGGCCCCGGACGTACCACAATGGGGCTGCCTACTGCACACCCTCCTCGGCAGCAGGCTGCACTTTCCGCGCGGGGGCGCCGACGGCGCCGCTCCCGCGTCGGCTCCTGCCCGGCCGGACCAGGGGCCGTATGCTCGACTTCGCGGCCGTTTTCGGGCGTTCTGTCCGGATCGGCCGGTCCTTCACCCCGCGGCCACCTCCCCGCCACTCCGGCGTGGGAGCGCCCCGCTACGGTGACGGCTCGTCGTCCCAGCCTGTAGTCCGGCCGTTCCTCGGTTCTGCTCGGGAGTTGCAAAGCTAATGCGTATCGGAGTGCTGACCAGCGGCGGTGACTGCCCCGGCCTGAACGCGGTGATCCGTTCCGTGGTCCACCGGGGGGTGGTCGACCACGGCGACGAGATCATCGGTTTCCAGGACGGCTGGCGCGGTCTCCTGGAGGGCGTCCACCGGCCGCTCACCCTCGACTCGGTGAGCGGCATCCTGGCCCAGGGTGGCACGATCCTCGGCTCGTCCCGGGTCCAGCCCAGCCACCTGCGCGACGGCGTCGAGCGCGCCAAGCGACTGTGCGCGGACCTCGGCATCGACGCGGTGATCCCGATCGGCGGCGAGGGCACCCTGAAGGCCGCCAAGCTGATGAGCGACGCCGGACTGCCGGTGGTCGGCGTCCCGAAGACCATCGACAACGACATCGCCTCCACCGACGTCACCTTCGGCTTCGACACCGCCGTCTCGGTCGCCACCGAGGCGCTGGACCGGCTGAAGACCACCGCCGAATCCCACCAGCGGGTCATGGTCGTCGAGGTCATGGGCCGGCACACCGGCTGGATCGCGCTCAACGCGGGCATGGCGGCCGGCGCGCACGCCATCGTCGTCCCGGAGCGGCCGTTCCACATCGACAAGCTGACCGCCGTCGTCCGCGAACGCTTCGACCGGCAGAAGAAGTTCGCCATCGTGGTCTGCGCCGAGGGCGCCAAGCCCGAGCCCGGCACCATGCACTGGGAAGAGGGCACCAAGGACATCTACGGCCACGAGCGGTTCACCGGCATCGCCACCCAGCTCTCCCGCGAGCTGGAGCACCGACTCGGCAAGGAGGCCCGCCCGGTGATCCTCGGCCACACCCAGCGCGGCGGCACCCCGACCGCGTACGACCGGGTGCTCGCCACCCGCTTCGGCTGGCACGCCGTCGAGGCCGTCCACAAGGGCGCGTTCGGGCACATCACCGCGCTGCAGGGCACCGACATCAACCTGGTGCCGATCGCCGAGGCCGTCGCCGAGCTGAAGACCGTCCCGCAGGAGCGCTACCTGGAGGCGGAGACGGTCATCTGACCTCCCCCACCCCGTCGATGGCCCGGACCGCTACCGGTCCGGGCCCTCGCGCGTCCGACGGGCGCCCCTGCGACGGCCCCGCTAGCGTGACCGGTGAAGCGGACCACTCGCGGAAGGGCAACCGATGGAGATCCTCGCGTACGGGGTGCAGGCCGACGAACGGCCGCTGCTGGAACAGGCCTTCGCCGGCCGGCACGGGCTGCGCTGCCTGAGCATGTTCCTCAACCGCGACACCGCCCCGCTCGCCGCCGGCTACCCGGCCGTCAGCAGCAGCGTCAACGCCGTCCTCGACGCCGAGACCCTCACCGTCCTCGCCGCCGGCGGCACCGAGCTGATCGCCCAACGCTCCACCGGCTTCAACAACATCGACCTCGACGCCGCCGCCGACCTCGGCCTCACCGTCGCCCGCGTCTCCTACTACAGCCCCTACGCCGTCGCCGAACACGCCTGGACGCTGGCCCTGGCCGTCAACCGCCGGATCGTCCGGGCCGCTGGGCGCAGCCGCGAGTTCGACTTCCGCCTCGACGGCCTGCTCGGCCGGGACGTCCACGGGATGACGGTCGGCGTCATCGGCACCGGCAAGATCGGCGAGTGCTTCACCCGCATCGCGGCCGGCTTCGGCACCGAACTGCTCGGCTGGGACATCGCCCGGAACCCGGCCTGCCTCGACCTCGGCATGACCTACACCGAACTGCCCGAACTCCTCTCCCGCGCCGACCTGATCAGCTTGCACGTGCCCCTGCTCCCCGCCACCCACCACCTGATCGACGCCGCAGCGCTGGCCCGGATGAAGGACGACGCCATCCTCGTCAACTCCAGCCGCGGCGGCCTCATCGACAGCGCCTCCCTCGTCGAGACCCTGCGCGCCGGGCGCCTGTCCGGCGTCGGCCTCGACGTCTACGAGGAGGAGACCGGCGTCTTCTTCACCGACCGCTCCATCGAAGGCATCACCGACGACGTCCTCGCCCGCCTCGTCACCTTCCCCCAGGTCCTCGTCACCAGCCACCAGGCCTACTTCACCCACACCGCCGTCGGCCAGATCATCGACGCCACCGCCCGCAACATCGACGACTTCGCCGCCGGCCGGACCAACGAGAACACCCTCGTCCCGGCCTCCCGCAGCTGACCCAGCGCCAGCCGGGGACGGAGCGGGGCGCTCCGTCCCTCCCGGAGTTCTCGAACACCGTTGCCGAACCGTTGGGACTCTCGTCGAGGACGACCGCCCGAACAGCCACTCACCAGCACTTCTAGCGTGCCTGCGCACACGGCCGCGCACACGACCGCGCCCAGATCGGCTCCCCGGTGGCGGTTCTCCTCCCCTCGCGTATCCGTCGGACCGGGCAGAGAGTGGAGGGAGTGGGCTTCAGGGAGGCTTGATGGTCATGGACCGCTACCCGCCCATCGCCGAGCACGGCCTTGTCGGCGACCTACAAACCGCTGCTCTGGTCTCTTCCCGGGGAGTCGTCGACTGGTTCGCCGCCCCCCGGTTCGACTCGCCGAGTGTCTTCGCGGCCCTGCTGGACCACGACCGCGGCGGCTATTTCCGCTTCGCCCCCGTGGAGGAGTCCACCACCTGCAAACAGCTCTACTACCCGGACACTGCGGTCCTGGTGACCCGGTTCATGTCACCCGACGGGGTCGGTGAGGTCTTCGACTTCATGCCGCCGGACCGGATGGGTACGCCCACCGACCGGCACGTCCTGGTCCGCGGGGTGCGGGCCGTACGCGGCACGGTGCGCTTCACCCTGGAGTGCCGGCCGCGCTTCGACTACGGCCGGGCGACCCACGAACTCGACCTGCGCGACAACACCGCGGCCTTCCGGGCACCGGGCATCGCCGCACACCTGCAGAGCACCGTGCCACTGCGGCCGGACGGTGCCGAGGCCCGGGACGTACGGGGGGAGATCACCCTGAACACGGGCGAGCACGCGGCGGCCGTGCTGACCGTCCACGGACCGGACGGTGAGCCGCCGCCTCCGCTGACCCAGGGCGGGGTGTCCGAGCAGTTGTGGGAGGTCGTCGACTTCTGGCAGCGCTGGGTGCGCGGCTCCCGCTACCGCGGCCGGTGGCCCGGGATGGTCAACAGGTCCGCCATCACCCTCAAGCTGCTCACCTACGCCCCCACCGGCGCCCCGATCGCCGCGGCCACCATGGGCCTGCCCGAGCAGGTCGGCGGGGAGCGCAACTGGGACTACCGGTACACCTGGGTCCGCGACGGCTCGCTGTCCGTACGGGCGCTGCTCGACCTCGGGTTCGTCGAGGAGGCCGCGCAGTTCACCAGTTGGCTGGGCGAGCGGCTGGGCGACCGCCTGCGCAACATGGACGGTGTCGAGGGAGAACCCCTCCAGGTCATGTACCGGGTCGACGGTGACCCCGAGCTCACCGAGGAGATCCTCGAACACTTCGAGGGCTACCGCGGCTCGTACCCGGTGCGGGCCGGGAACGCCGCCGCCGACCAGCTCCAGCTCGACATCTACGGCGAGGCGCTCTACGCCCTGGCGGAGGGCCAGGAGATCAACATGCGGGCCGGTTACCACGGCTGGAAGAACCTCGCCCGCACGCTGGACTGGCTCGCCGACTCCTGGGACCGTCCCGACGAGGGCGTCTGGGAGACCCGCGGCGGACGCAAGGACTTCACCTTCAGCCGGGTGATGTCCTGGGCGGCCTTCGACCGGGGTCTGCGGCTGGCGGCCGACTTCAGCCGTCCCGCCGACACCCTCCGCTGGACCGCCGCCCGCGACGCCATCCTCGAACAGGTGATGGAACGCGGCTGGAACGAGCGGGAACAGGCCCTCACCCAGTACTACGGCGGCGACGTCCTCGACGCCTCGCTGCTGCTCATCCCCAGGGTCAGGTTCCTGGCCCCCCGGACGGAGAGCTGGCTGAAGACGCTCGACGCGATGGAGCGCACCCTGGTGTCCGACAGCCTGGTCTACCGCTACGACCCCGCGGCCTCGCCCGACGGCCTGCGCGGCTCGGAGGGCACCTTCAGCCTCTGCACCTTCCTCTACGTCGACGCCCTCGCCCGGGCCGGGCGCCTGCGGGCGGCCCGCTACGCCTTCGAGAAGATGCAGACCTACGCCAACCACGTCGGCCTCTTCGCCGAGGAGATCGGTCCCAGTGGCGAGCAACTGGGCAACTTCCCTCAGGCGTTCACCCATCTCTCGCTGATCATGGCGGCCACCACTCTCGACGACACCCTGGACAGGGCCCTTGACCGAGAGCACGGCTACTGACCGGACACCCTGCGGTTCTGCCAGAGCGGAGCCCCCTTGGGGATGGTGATCCCGGCGAGCTCGATGTCGGCCAGCGTGGTTTTCTGGGGCGGCCTCGTTCCGGCCTCGCGCAGCTGACCCACAGTTCGGTCAGGCAGGCGGCCCGGGGCTCAGCCGTGTTTCGACTCCGGCAGGCGGGCGCAGGGGGCGCCGTCCGGGGTGTCGGGGGCGGTGGTGTCCCAGGCCCGCAGGGCCGTGAGGGCGGCGGCGCGGGCGGGGGCCGTCGGCCGGACGCCCTCCGGGGCGAGCAGGAAGTCGGCGACCGGGGTGAGCAGCAGGGTGGCGGGTCCGGCCGGGAGGAGGCGGGCTTCGTCCCACTGGTGCCGGACGACGGTGCGGCGCAGCAGGGTGCCGTGCCGCGGCCGGAGCGGGCGGGCGAGGGATTCGCGGCGGCGGAGTTCGGGGGCGACCTCGGCCTCCAGGACGGTGCGCACGCCCCCCAGGGAGCCCAGCGGCACGTGTTCGGCGGCGAGGTCGAGCAGCGCGACGGCCTCCGGGGCGAGCCGGTAGGCGGCGACCACGGCGGCGGTCTCGACGGGCTCGAAGGACTGCCGGCCCAGGCGGGCCACGTCGATCACGTCACCCGCCCGGAAGGCGCGGCCGAGTCCCTCCTCCGCGAGGGCGATCAGGCACTCGACGTGGTCGTCGGCCGCCAGGTAGGGCCGGACCGGGACGGTGGCGAGGTCGCCGGTGAGCGCGGCGGTGCCGAGCCGGACCTGGTACCAGGGGTCGAGCAGCGGGTCCTCGGCCGGCCAGCGCAGGGTGACGCAGGTGTGCCGGGGGCGCTCGCCGATCAGGGTGACCTCCACGGACTCCACCGGGTGTTCGGTGACCAGCCGGCTGACGGCCTGCCAGAGCGCCGCCTCGGTGGGGCTGACGAGGGTGAGCTCGCCCAGCGGCCGGGGCAGGTCGGACGGGTAGTAGCCGGCCAGCGGGAGGTCGCGGATCGGGCGCACCCCGGTGGCGTCGGCTAGGTCGCGGGCGATCCGGGCGTAACAGTCGGCCCGGTCCCGGGCGCGCTGAAGCTCGGCGCGGGCGTGCTCGCCCATCCGGACGTCCTCCCGGACGAGCGCGGCGAGCACCAGGTAGGGGAGGTCGCGGGCGCCGCGGGCGCGGTGGAGCAGTTCGACCGGTCCGGCGACCGGGTCGACGTCGAGCAACCGGTAGAGCAGGTCGGTGTTCACTGGCGTCGGCCTCCGAGAGACGTGGTGGTCGCCCGGGCGGCGGCACCCGGGGGGTGTGGCGGGCCCGGCGGGTCGTACCGGGCCGACGGCTGGGGCCACACCAGTGATTGTGACGGTGGGCGATCAACACCGGATCACTACGGGGTCGACGATCTCTCGACAGCCCACCGGCTGGCGTGGGTTGATAGTGACTCATCAATCGGGGGGCGGACGCGTGCGTGGGCGGGGGCGGGCACATGAAGCGGGCAGGTGCACGAATGGGTGATTTCCGGTTCTCGGTGCTGGGGTTGATGAGAGCGCAGCGCGGCACGACCGTGCTGAAGGTCGGCAGTCCCCAGCAGCAGGCGATGCTGGCGGTGCTGCTGCTCCGGCCGGGGCACGGCGCGAGCGCCACGGACCTGATCGACGCCCTGTGGGGTGAGGAGCCGCCGAGCACCGCGGTGACGACGGTGCGGACGTACGCCTGGCGGTGGCGCAAGATCCTGCACGGCGACGAGCCGGACGCGCCGACCGTGCTGACCTCGGTCGGGGACGGCTACCGGCTGGTGCTGCCCAAGCACTCCGTGGACGCGGCGCAAGGGGAGGAGCTGGCGGCGCAGGCCGAGCGCACGGCGGCCGCCGGACAGCCGCAGCAGGCGCGTGACCTGCTGAACCAGGCGCTGGAGCTGTGGCAGGGCGAGCCGCTGGCCGGCATCCCCGGCCCGTTCGCGCAGCGGCAGCGCCAGCGGTTGCAGGAGCTCCGGCTGACCCTGCTGGAGGAACGGATCGCCCTGGATCTGACGCTGGGCCGCTTCTCCCGGTGCATCCCGGAGCTGACCGCGCTGACCACCGAGCACCCGCTGCACGAGCGGGCGTACGGGCTGCTGATGCGCGCGCTGTACCAGGCCGGGCGGCAGGCGGACGCGCTGGCGGTGTACCGGAGCGTGCGCCAGTTGTTCCTGGACGAGCTGGGGGTGGAGCCCGGGGCCGACCTGGACCAGCTGCACCGGCGGATCCTGGAGGGCGACCTGTCGCTCGCCGCCCCGGCGCCGCCCGCGGCGCTGCTCTCCAGCCCGGTGAAGCCGGCCGGGCCCGGGCCCGAGGCGCAGGATCCGCCGGACGGCCCCGCGGCGGCGGGTGCGCCCGCCGCGCCCGCCGGCACCACCACGGCGTCGCCCAGACCGGCCCAGCTGCCGCCCGACGCGGCGGACTTCACCGGCCGCACCGTCCTGGTCGAGCGGCTGGGCGAGGCCCTCGGCGCCCCGGACCAGCAGGCGCTGGTGATCGCGACCGTGGTCGGCATGGGAGGGGTCGGCAAGACCGCGCTGGCCCTGCACGTCGCCCACCGGGCCCGCGACGCCTACCCCGACGGGCAGCTCTACGTCGACCTGCGGGGCGCCGACACCACGCCGGCCGACCCGGAGGCGGTGCTCAGCAGCTTCCTGGTGGCGCTCGGCGTGCCGGCCGACGGGGTGCCCGAGGGGCTGGACGCCCGCTCGGCGCTGTTCCGCTCGGTGGTCGACGGCCGGCGGCTGCTGCTGGTGCTCGACAACGTCCACGACACCGCGCAGATCAGGCCGCTGCTGCCGGGCGCGGTCGGCTGCGCCGTGCTCACCACCAGCCGTACCCGGCTCTCGGGCCTGCCCGCGTCCGTCCAGGCCGACCTCGGCGTGTTCGAGCCGGCGGAGGCGCTCGAACTGCTGGGCCGCACGATCGGCACCGAGCGGCTGGCCGCCGAACCGGAGGCCGCCCGGGAGCTGCTGCTCGTCTGCGGCCACCTGCCGCTCGCGGTGCGGATCGTGGCGGCCCGGCTGGCCGCCCGGCCGAGCTGGACCGTCCAGACGCTGGGCCGCCGGCTGGCGGTCGAACGGCGGCGGATCGACGAGCTGCGCATCGGCGACCTGGCGGTGGAGGCCGCCTTCGAACTGAGCTACCGCCAGTTGACGCCCGCCCAGGCCCGGGCGTTCCGGCTGGCCGCCTCGGTGGACGGCCGGGACATCGGGCTGCCCGCCGCGGCCGCCCTGCTGGACCTGGACGAGTACGACGCCGAGGACCTGCTGGAGTCCCTGGTGGACGTGGCGATGATGGAGTCGCCGTTCCCCGGCCGCTACCGGTACCACGACCTGCTGCGCGCCTTCGCCCGGCGGCGCCCGGACCACCCGGGCGCGGCCGTGGAGGCCCGTGACCGGCTGCTGGACCACCTGCTGGCCACCGCGTGCGCGGCCTTCCAGCACGCCGTCCCGGGAGATCCGGCCGCCGGTGCGCTCGGGCCGGCCCGCAGCGCGGGCGTGGACCTCGGCGGCCCGGACGGCGCCCGGGCCTGGGCCGAGGCGGAGGGTTCCGGGGCGATCGCGCTCGCCGCCCAGGTGGCGTGCTGGACCGTCGCGGACGACACCGCGCCGCCCCCGGCCGACGGCGCGGCACCGGACCCGTTGCGCGCCGCGATCGACCTGCTGATCGCGCTGACGCCGTTCGTCCTCGCCCCGCCCAGCCGCCAGCTCGCCAGTACGGCGGAGGCCCTGGCCGCCGCCGCGGACCACCACGCCGACCACCGGGCAGCTGGTCGGGCGCACTTCCTCCGCGGCAACGTCGCCCTGGCCGCCACCCGGTTGGAGGAGGCCGAGGCGGCCTCCCGGCTGGCGGTGGCCGCCTCCCGCTCGGCGGGCGACACGGTGATCCTGCGCCAGGCGCTGAACGACCTCGGCCTGGTCTGCCAGTTCCTCAGCCGCTACGACGAGGCCGTCGGGCACTACGACGAGGCGCTGCTGCTGGCCCGCGAACTCGGCCACCGCTCCGGGGCGCTGGTGACGACGGTGAACGCCGCGTTGGCCCGGGTGCGCAGCGGGCGGGCCGCCGAGGCCGTGCCGATCTGCCACGAGGCGCTGGCCGAGCTGCGGACCCGGCACGACGATCCCGGCCGGGCGTACACGCTGTACGTGCTGGGGCTGGCGCTGCACGGGCTGGGGCGGCACGAGGAGGCCGTCACCTGGTTCGGCGAGTGCCTGGCGGTGGCCTCGGCGGCCGGGCTGCGGGCCCGGGCCGCGCACGCCCGCTACCGGATGGCGGACAGTCTGCGCTCGCTGGGTCGGACGGACGAGGCGCTGGAGCACGCCGGGCAGGCGCTGACGCTGTGCGAGGAGCTGGGGGCCGAGCGGGACCAGGGCCAGGCGCTGGTGGTGCTGGGCCGGACGCTGGCGGACCTCGGGCGGGAGGCCGAGGCGTGGGGCCGGCTGCGGGAGGCGCATCGGATCTTCGTCCGGCTGGGGCTGCCGGAGGCGGAGGAGGTGGCGGGGCTGCTGCCCCGGGGGGAGGGTCCGAACGCTTCGGCCGCTACGGCTGCTTCGGCCTCTTCGGCTCCGTCGACGTCGTCGGCTCCGTCCGTCCCGGATGGGCGTCGGGGCGGTGGCCGGGGGGCGTCGGGCGCTCCGGTGACGAGCTGCGGGCCGGGCCGCTGACGAGCTGATGACCGGTCACTGAAGAATCGATCCTGCCGCTTTCCGGTGCGGTCAGGAGACAGTGCGGTCAGGAGCCAGTGCGGTCAGGAACTGGTGCGGTCAGGAGCCGGTGCTGTTCCAGTCGCCGGTGCTGCCGTGGACGGTGCCGGTGGGGCTGGGCTGGGCGGGGGTGGGCGTCGGCGTCGCGTCGCCGCTCACCACCGTCGCCGTCCCGGTGCCGGCCGTCTCCGCCACGGCGGCCGTGGCGGAGAGGCCGGCGCCCAGGGCGACGACCACCCCGAGACCGACCGTGAACAGCCGGAGGCGGGTGGGGGCGGTGGCCGGACGCTGCGTCATCTCTGGTGCTCCCTTGGCTCGCTTCCCCGGTGGGAAGGGCTTCCGTCGTGGTGTGCCACCAGTCTGGCCGGGAGCGTTCAACGGCGGATCTACAGCCGAGCACCACTGATCACGGCCGCCCGTCGAGGCCGTCGTTCAGGCCGCCGCGCGGATCTCCAGGGTGCAGCACTTGACGCTGCCACCGCCCTTGAGCAGCTCGCTGAGGTCCATCCCGATCGGCCGGAACCCGCGCTCCCGCAGCCGCGCGGCCAGGCCGACGGCCGCCTCCGGCAGCACCACGTGCAGGCCGTCGCTCACGGCGTTGAGGCCGAACACCGCCGCGTCGGCGCCGTCCACCAGCAAGGCGTCGGGGAACAGCCGGCGCAGGACGGCACGGCTGCCGGCCGAGAAGGCCTCCGGGTGGTACATGATCTCGTCGCCGTCCAGCACGGCGAGCGCGGTGTCCAGGTGGTAGTAGCGCGGGTCGACCAGCTCCAGGCCGATCACCGGGCGCCCGAAGAACTCCTGGGCCTCCGCGTGCCCGTCGGCCACGCTGCGGAAGCCCCGCCCGGCCAGCACGGAGCTCGCGGTCAGCAGCAGGTCCCCCTCGCCCTCGTTGACGTGCTCCGGATCGCGCGTCTCGAAGCCCCGGGCGCGGAACCACTCCAGGTAGGCCGGGCCCTCGGCGGCCCGCTCGGCGTTGCGGAAGCGGGCGCCGAGCACCTTGCCGTCCACCACGGTGGCGCCGTTGGCGGCGTAGACCATGTCGGGCAGGCCGGGCAGCGGGTCGATCAGGTCGACCCGGTGGCCGAGCTCCTGGTAGAGGGCGTGGAGCCGCTCCCACTGGGCGACGGCGAGGTCGGTGTCGACCGGCTTCGCCGGGTCCATCCACGGGTTGATCGCGTAGGTGACCTCGAAGTGGGTCGGACGGCACATCAGGTAGTGGCGCGGGCGGGCGGTGCGGGTCATCGGAGGCTCCAGGGGTCGGGAGGGAAGGTCAGGCAGGTCAGGTCAGGTACGGGCAGGGCTGGCGGTTCGGGTGCTGCGGCGGTCCGGGTGCTGCGGCGGTCCGGTCAGGAGACGGGACGCCCCGGGCGCTCGGGCAGCTCGGGCGGCTCGGGCCGCTCGGGGAAGTCGCGCAGGCCCCGCAGCGGGCTCGCCAACAGCACCCCTCCGGCGGAGAGCAGCACGCCCGCCATGATCCAGATGGTGGTGCGGGCGCCCAGCGCCTCGCCGAGCCAGCCGCCGGCCAGGGCGCCGACGGGGATCGCACCGTAGTTCAGGGTCGCCGCGCTGGCCCGGATCCGGCCGATCATCTCCGGCGGGCAGTAGGCCTGGTTGAAGCTTCCCGCCAGCACGTTCCCGGCGATCACCCCGCCCACCGCGACGGCCCAGGCGAGCGCGCACACGGCCAGCGGCAGTCGCTCCCCCGCGAGCGGCAGGAGGAGGATGAACGGCGCCACCACCAGCTCGCAGAGCAGCAGTCCGCGCGCGCTGCCGAGCCGGCGGGCGATCCGCCGGGCCAGCGTCGCCCCGGCCAGGCCGCCGACGCTGACCACCGCGAACACCATGCCCACCGCGCCCGGTTCGACGCCGACCGACCGGATCAGGAACACCGTCTGCACCGCCTGGATGCCGTTCAGCCCCAGGTTGCCGACCGCGCCGAACAGCGCCAGCGTCCGCAGGTACGGGTCGTGCGCCAGGAAGCGCACCCCGTCGCCGATCTCCCGCAGGAGGCCGCGCCGCGCGGACCGCGGCGGCGGCTGCTCGACCGTCCGGATCCGGCTGACGCAGATCGCGGAGACCACGTAGCTGACGGAGTCCGCGAGCAGCCCGCTGGCCGCGCCGAACGCCTGCGCCAGCAGACCGGCCACGCCCGGCCCCGCGATGTCGGCCGCGGAGGCGCCGGAGCGCAGCTTGACGTTGCCCTCCAGCAGGTCCTCCTTGCCGACCAGGGTCGGCAGCACGGCCCCGTAGGCGGTGGAGAAGAACACCTTCACGGCTCCGGTGAGCAGGGCCACCACCACCAGCTGCGGCATGCCGAGCACGCCCAGCCAGCCGGCCACCGGGACGCTCGCGAACAGCAGGAGCAGCAGCAGGTCGCAGACCAGCATCACCCGCAGCCGCGGCCAGCGGTCGACCCAGGCGCCGGCCGGCAGGCCGAGGAACAGCCAGGGCAGCCAGGCGGCGGCGTTCAGCACACCGACCGCGAGCGGGCCGGCGTCCAGCGTGACGACGGCGACCAGGGCCAGTGCCACGCTCCCGACGGCCGTGCCGAGACCGCTGGAGGTCTCACCGATCCAGAGCCGGCGGAAGTCGCCGTGGGCCCACAGGCCCCACCGGCCGCGAGGCGGTCCGGTCGGCGGTGCGGCGGGTGCGGGGACGGTGGTGGTCATCGCGGATCACACTCCAAGCTTCTCGGCGAGCACGGCGGCGATCCGTGCGAGGGACTCCGGACGGGTCAGGTCGCCGTGCCCGCAGGCCAAGCGGTGGCTCTCGATCCGGCCGTCCAGGTAGGGCCGCCAAGCCTGCTCGTACGGCCAGTCGGCGGGCTTGTCGAGGGTGGCGCCGAAGAACACGGCGTCGCCCCGGTACTGCTCGGGCAGGTGCTCGGCCATCAGCTTGCGGTGCCGGTCGAACACCTCGGGCAGGATGTCCGCGGCCTCGCCGAGCACGGCCGCCAGGTCGGCCTGGCCGCTGCCGTCCGCCGGGTCGTAGCCCAGCGAGCGCAGCAACTCGGCCAGCGTGTCGGCCGGTTCGGTGGTGGGCGGGGCGGCGTCCGTGCGAACCGCCGGGGCGCCGTCCAACAGGGCCAGCAGGCCGACCGGCGCGCCCTCGGCCCGCAGCCGGACCGCCATCTCCTGGGCGACCACCGCGCCGAAGGACCAGCCCAGCAGGTGGTACGGGCCGGACGGGTGCACCGCGCGGATCTGCCGCACGTAGTCCTCGGCGATCTCGGCGACGCTCGCCGGCGCCCCGCCGCGCAGGCCACGGGCCTGGAGGCCGTACACCGGCAGCTCGGGGTCGAGGTGGCGCAGCAGCCCGGAGTAGACCCAGCTGATGCCGGCCGCCGGGTGGACGCAGAACAGCGGGGCCCGGTCGCCGCCGGTGCGCAGCGGCAGCAGGACGTCCAGGGCGTCGGCCGCCGGGCCCTGGTCGAGCCGGCGGTCGAGCCCGGCCACGGTCGGCGCCTCGAACAGCGCCCGCATGCCGAGGTCGACGCCGAGGGCGGTGCGGATCCGGGAGAGCAGCTTCATGGCGAGCAGGGAGTGTCCGCCGAGGTCGAAGAAGCCGTCGTCGATGCCGACCCGCTCCAGGCCGAGGGTCTCGGCGAACAGCGTGCACAGCAGGCGCTCCCGCGGGGTGCGGGCCGGGCGGCCGGCCGGCAGGGCGGCGAAGTCCGGTGCGGGCAGAGCGCGGTGGTCGACCTTGCCGCTGCCGGTCAGCGGCAGGGCGGGCAGCGCGACGAAGGCGGCGGGCACCATGTGGGCGGGCAGGGACTCGGCGGTGAAGGCCCGCAGCCCGGCCGGGTCGAGCGGACGGTCGGTGACCAGGTAGGCGACCAGCCGGCTGCCGCTGTCGTCCGGTCGGACGACGGCGGCGGCGACCTCCGGGTGGCGGGTCAACGCCTGCTCGATCTCGCCGAGTTCGATCCGGAAGCCACGGATCTTCACCTGGTCGTCGGTGCGGCCCAGGTACTCGATCCCGCCGTCGCGGGTGCGGCGGACCAGGTCCCCGGTACGGTACATCCTCGTACCCTCGGCGAACGGGCTGGCGACGAAACGCTCCGCCGTGAGCGCCGCGCGACCCAGGTAGCCCCGGGCCAGACCGGCCCCGGCGAGGTACAACTCCCCCGGAACACCCGCCGGCACCGGGTTCAGGTGCTCGTCCAGCACGTACCCGGCGGTCCCGGCGACCGTCCGGCCGAGCACCGGCCGCTGGGTGCCGTCGAGCGGCTGCACCAGCGCGTCCACGGTGGACTCCGTCGGACCGTACAGGTTGTACGCCCGGGTCCCCGGCGTCTCCCGCAACCGCGTCCACAACGCCTGACCGACGGCCTCACCGCCCAGCAGCACGAGCTTCGGGGCGGGGGCGTCGAGCAGTCCCTCCTCGACCAGTTGGGCCGCGAAGGACGGGGTGGAGTTCACCACGTCGAGGCCGTGCGTGCCGACGTGGCGGACCAGGGCGGCCGCGTCGAGGCGCAGGTCGTCGCCGATCAGGTGCAGCTCGTGCCCGGCGACCATCCACAGCACGCCGTCCCACGAAGCGTCGAAGCACAGCGAGGCCGTCAACGCGACCCTCCGCCGCTCCTCACCCGCCATCAGCTCCATCCGGTGGCCCGCCAGCAGAGCCGCGAGGCTCCCGTGCGACACCACCACCCCCTTGGGGCGACCGGTCGAACCCGACGTGTAGATCACGTACGCCGCATCCGCCGCGCCCAGCCGACGGCTCGGAATCCCGTCCGGACCGGGCACATCCGTGACATCCAGGACGGACAACCCCGCCAGCACCTCCGGCAACGGCCAACGCCCGTCACTCAACACCAGCACCGGCGCCGCATCCTCCAGCGTGTACGCCGTCCGCTCCGCCGGATACGACGGGTCCAGCGGCAGGTAGACACCACCGGCCTTCAACACCGCCAACAGCCCCACCACCGACTCCACCGAACGCGGCAGCGCCAACGCCACCACCGACCCGGGGACCACCCCGGCGGCGATCAGCCGGTGCGCCAGCCGGTTGGCCCGCGCGTCCAGCTCCGCGAAGGTCAACGCGACGCCCCCGTGGACCAGCGCCACCGCCTCCGGAGTCGCCACGGCCTGAGCCTCGAACACGGCCGGAACCAACGGCACCTCCGCCGCCAACGGCACCACCCCGCCCAGCAGTTCGGCCCGCTCGACCGGGGACAGCAGGTCCGCCCGACCGATCGGCTGGTCCGGCCCGGCCGCCACGGCCGCCAGCAGCCGGCCGAGCCGGAGGGCGATCGCCTCGGCCGTCTCCCGGTCGAAGAGGTCGGTGGCGAAGTCGATCACGCACTCCAGGCCGGCCGGTGCGCCGTCCGCGTCGAAGGACTCGCCGATGCCGACGCTCAGGTCGAACTTGGCGACCGCGCCGCCGGACGGCTCGACGGAGACGTCCAGACCGGCCGCGTCGAGCGGCGCCGCGTCGCCGTCGCCCTGCATCACCAGCATGACCTGGAAGAGCGGGTGGCGGGCCAGCGAGCGGGCCGGGTTCAGCTCCTCCACCAGCCGCTCGAACGGCACGTCCTGGTGTGCGTGCGCGTCGAGTTGGGTCTCCCGGACGCGGGCCAGCAGTTCGGTGAAGCTCGGATCGCCCGAGGTGTCGGTGCGCAGCACCAGGGTGTTGACGAAGAAGCCGACCAGGTCGTCCAGCGCCTCGTCGGACCGCCCGGCCACCACCGAACCGATCGGCACGTCGGTGCCCGCGCCGAGCCGGGTGAGCAGGGCGGCGAGGGCGGCCTGGACGGTCATGAACATCGTCACCCGCTGCGAGCGCGCCAACGTCACCAGATCGCGGTGGAGTTCGGCACCCAGCGGATGGACGATCCGGTCGCCGCGGTGGCTGGCGACGGCGCCCCGGGGGCGGTCCGCCGGCAGCGTCAGCTCCTCCGGGAGGTCGGCCAGCGCGTCCCGCCAGTAGGCGAGTTGGCGACCGAGGAGGCTGCCCTGGGCCTGGCCTTCGCCTTCGCCCTCGCCCTCGCCCTCGCCCTCGCCGAGCAGCTCACGCTGCCAGAGCGCGTAGTCCGCGTACTGCACCCGCAGCGGCGCCCGCTCGGGCGCGGCGCCCGCCACCCGCGCCGCGTAGGCCTCGGCGAGATCGCGCAGCAGCGGGCCCATCGACCAGCCGTCACCGGCGATGTGGTGCAGCACCAGGACGAGCAGGTGCTCGTCCCGGCCGGCCGGGATCAGGTGGGCCCGGATCGGCAGTTCGGCGGCGAGGTCGAACGGGCGCGAGGTGCAGGCCTCCGGCGCGGTGCCGCCGGGCAGCGGCTCGACGGGGACGCGGGCCGCCTCGGCCGGTCGGATCCGCTGGTACGGGGTTCCGTCCTCCTCCTCGATCACCGTGCGCAGGCTCTCGTGCCGGGCCACCAGGTCGCCGAGGGCGAGCTCCAGGGCCGCGGCGTCCAGCTCGCCCGTCACGCGGAGCACGAGCGGCAGGTTGTAGAGGGCGCTCGGGCCCTCCATCCGGTCGATCAACCAGAGCCGCTGCTGCGCGAAGGACAGCGGCACCCGCTCGGGCCGCTCAGCGCGGACGGTCAGCGCGAGCCGGTCGCAGCCCGCGTCGAGGCGGCCGGCGAGCCCGGCCGCGGTCGGCGCCTCGAAGACGTCCCGGATGCCCAACTCCGCACCCAGCACGGACCGGACCCGGCTCAGCAGCCGGGTGGCGAGCAGCGAGTGCCCGCCCAGCGCGAAGAAGTCGTCCTCCACGCCGACCGCGTCCAGGCCCAGCACCTCGGCGAGCAGGCCGCACAGGATCTCCTCCTGCGGGCTGCGGGCCGCCCGGCCGCCGGCCGCCGCCAGGGCGGCGAAGTCCGGTGCGGGCAGAGCGCGGTGGTCGACCTTGCCGCTGCCGGTCAGCGGCAGGGCGTCGAGCGGCACCACGGCGGCGGGCACCATGTAGCCGGGCAGCGACTCGCCGGCGAACCGGCGCAGCGTGTGGGCGAGTTCGGGGGCGGCGGCGCCGTCCACCGCGCAGTAGGCGACCAGCCGTCGGTCTCCTTCGCTGCTCTCCCGAACGGTCACCACGGTCTGGCGGACGGCGGGGTGGCGGGTCAACGCCTGCTCGATCTCACCGAGTTCGATCCGGAAGCCACGGATCTTCACCTGGCCGTCGGTGCGGCCCAGGTACTCGATCCCGCCGTCACGGGTGCGACGGACCAGGTCCCCGGTACGGTACATCCTCGTACCCTCGGCGAACGGGCTGGCGACGAAACGCTCCGCCGTGAGCGCCGCGCGACCCAGGTAGCCCCGGGCCAGACCGGCCCCCGCCAGGTACAACTCCCCCGGAACACCCGCCGGCACCGGGTTCAGGTGCTCGTCCAGCACGTACCCGGCGGTCCCGGCGACCGTCCGGCCGAGCACCGGCCGGTCCGCGCCGTCGAGCGGCTGCACCAGCGCGTCCACGGTGGACTCCGTCGGACCGTACAGGTTGTACGCCCGGGTCCCCGGTGCCTCCCGCAACCGCGTCCACAGCGCCTGACCGACGGCCTCACCGCCCAGCAACAGGAGGCCTGGTGCCGGTGTTTCCAACAGTCCTTCTGCCAGGAGCTGTTCGGCGTACGAAGGGGTGACCTCCAGGACGCCGATTCCGGCCTCGCGCACGTGGCGGACCAGCAGGGCGGCGTCCCGGCGGACCTCGTCGCCGATCAGGTGCAGCTCGTGCCCGGCGACCATCCACAGCACGCCGTCCCACGAAGCGTCGAAGCACAGCGAGGCCGTCAACGCGACCCTCCGCCGCTCCTCACCCGCCATCAGCTCCATCCGGTGGCCCGCCAGCAGAGCCGCGAGGCTCCCGTGCGACACCACCACCCCCTTGGGGCGACCGGTCGAACCCGACGTGTAGATCACGTACGCCGCATCCGCCGCGCCCAGCCGACGGCTCGGAATCCCGTCCGGACCGGGCACATCCGTGACATCCAGAACGGACAACCCCGCCAGCACCTCCGGCAACGGCCAACGCCCGTCACTCAACACCAGCACCGGCGCCGCATCCTCCAGCGTGTACGCCGTCCGCTCCGCCGGATACGACGGGTCCAGCGGCAGGTAGACACCACCGGCCTTCAACACCGCCAGCAGCCCCACCACCGACTCCACCGAACGCGGCAGCGCCAACGCCACCACCGACCCGGGGACCACCCCGGCGGCGATCAGCCGGTGCGCCAGCCGGTTGGCCCGCGCGTCCAGCTCCGCGAAGGTCAGCGCGGTGTCCCCGTGGACCAGCGCCACCGCCTGCGGAGTCGCCACGGCCTGAGCCTCGAACACGGCCGGAACCAACGGCACCTCCGCCTCCAACGGCACCACCCCGCCCAGCAGTTCGGCCCGCTCGACCGGGGTGATCAACGGGAGCAGCCCGATCCGGGTGTCCGGCCGCTGGACGGCCGCCGTCAGCAGCCGCGCGAAGTGGCGGACGACCGTCTCGGCCGTCTCCCGGTCGAAGAGGTCCGTCGCGAAGTCGAGCGCGCAGTCGATCCCGGCGGGTTCGCCCTCCGGGTCGAAGGACTCCTGGGCGATCAGGTTGAGGTCGAACTTGGCGACTCCGGTGGCCGCCGGCAGCGCCTCGCCCCACAGGCCGGTGGGCGGCGCGTCGGCCTGCTCGTTGTTCTGGAGCACCAGCATGACCTGGAAGAGCGGGTGGCGGGCCAGCGAGCGGGCCGGGTTCAGCTCCTCCACCAGCCGCTCGAACGGCACGTCCTGGTGTGCGTAGGCACCGAGGTCGGTCTCCCGGACGCGGGCCAGCAGTTCGGTGAAGCTCGGATCGCCCGAGGTGTCGGTGCGCAGCACCAGGGTGTTGACGAAGAAGCCGACCAGGTCGTCCAGCGCCTCGTCGGACCGCCCGGCCACCACCGAACCGATCGGCACGTCGGTGCCCGCGCCGAGCCGGGTGAGCAGGGCGGCGAGGGCGGCCTGGAGGGCCATGAACACCGTCACCCGCTGCGAGCGCGCCAACGCGACCAGCTCGCGGTGGAGTTCGGCACCCAGGAGTTGCGACACCCGGTCACCGTGGTGGCTGGCGATGGCACCCCGGGGGCGGTCCGCCGGCAGCGTCAGCTCCTCCGGGAGGTCGGCCAGCGCGTCCCGCCAGTAGGCGAGTTGGCGGGCGGCCAGGCTCTCCGGATCGACCTCCTCGCCGAGCAGCTCGCGCTGCCAGAGCGCGTAGTCCGCGTACTGCACCGGCAGCGGCGCCCGCTCGGGCGCGGTGCCCGCCGCCCGGGCCTCGTAGGCCTCGGCGAGATCGCGGACCAGCGGGCCCGTCGACCAGCCGTCGCTCGCGATGTGGTGCAGTACCAGGACCAGCACGTGGTCCTGGTCGGCGGTGCGCAGCAGGACGGCCCGGAGCGGGAGTTCGGTGGCCAGGTCGAAGGCCCGGCGAGAGGCCGCGTCGACGGCCTCGGCGACCTCGTCGGCCGGGCAGTCCCGGACGTCGAAGGGCACCGCCGCCGCGTCGGCCGGGCGGATCAGCTGGTGGGGCTCGCCGTCGGTCTCGACGATCACCGTGCGCAGGCTCTCGTGCCGGGCCACCAGGTCGCCGAGGGCGCGCTCCAGGGCGGCGGTGTCCAGCTCCCCGGCCAACCGCAGGGCCAGCGGCGAGTTGTAGAGGGCGCTCGGGCCCTCCATCCGGTCGATCAACCAGAGCCGCTGCTGCGCGAAGGACAGCGGCACCCGCTCGGGCCGCTCGGCCCGGGCGCTCAGCGCGAGCCGGTCGCAGCCCGCGTCGAGGCGGCCGGCGAGCCCGGCCGCGGTCGGCGCCTCGAAGACGTCCCGGATGCCCAACTCCGCACCCAGCGCGCCCCGGACCCGGCTCAGCAACCGGGTGGCGAGCAGCGAGTGCCCGCCGAGGGCGAAGAAGTCGTCGTCGGCGCCGACCGCGTCCAGGCTGAGCACCTCGGCGAGCAGGCCGCAGAGGATCTCCTCCTGCGGGGTGCGGGCGGCCCGGCCGCCGGCGAGGGCGGCGAAGTCCGGGGCCGGGAGCGCGGCGCGGTCCAGTTTGCCGTTGGCGTTCAGCGGCAGGGCGGGCAGCGGCACGATGGCGGTCGGGAGCATGTAGCCGGGCAGTGTCTCCGCGGCGAAGGCGCGCAGTCCGGCCGGGTCGAGGGGGCCGTCGGCGACCACGTAGGCGACCAGGCGCAGGCCGCTGTCGTCGGGCAGGACGGCGGCCCGGTGCACCTGCGGGTGCGCGGCCAGGACGCTCTCGATCTCGCCGAGTTCGATCCGGAAGCCGCGAACCTTGACCTGGTGGTCGGTGCGGCCGAGGTACTCCAGCTCGCCGTCGCGGGTGCGGCGGACCAGGTCCCCGGTGCGGTACATCCGCTCGCCCGCCGCGAACGGGCTGGCGACGAAACGCTCGGCGGTCAGCCCCGGCCGGTTCAGGTAGCCCCGGGCCAGACCGGCCCCGGCCAGGTACAGCTCCCCGGGGACGCCGACCGGCGCCGGGTTCAGGTACTCGTCCAGCACGTACCCGGCGGTCCCGGCGACCGTCCGGCCGAGCACCGGCCGCTGGGTGCCGTCGAGCGGCCGGGTGAGGGCGTGCACGGTGGACTCGGTGGGGCCGTACATGGTGTGGCCGGCGGTCAGCGGGGACGCGCACAGCCTGGTCCACAGGCCCTGGCCGATGGCCTCCCCGCCGAGCAGCAGCAGCTTCGGCGCGGGCTCCTCCAGCAGGCCCTCCTCGACCAGTTGCTCGGCGTACGAGGGGGTGACGTGCAGCGTGTCGATCCCGGTCTCGCGCACGTGGCGGACCAGCAGGGCGGCGTCCCGGCGGACCTCGTCGCCGATCAGGTGCAGCTCGTGCCCGGCGACCATCCAGAGCACGACCTCCAGCGAGGCGTCGAAGCAGAGCGACGCGGTCAGCGCGGCCCGCAGCCGGCCGTGCGCCGCCTCGGCGTCCGCGATCATCGTGGCCCGGTGGCCGGCCAGCAGGGCCGCGAGGCTGCGGTGCGGCACCAGCACGCCCTTGGGGCGGCCGGTCGAGCCGGAGGTGTGGATCACGTACGCGGCGTCCGCCGCGTGCAGGCGGGGCCGCGGGTCCTGTGCCGGGCCGGGCTCGTCCGTGACGTCCAGGACGGGCAGGGCGGCCAGCAGTTCGGGCAGCGGCCAGCGGGCGTCGGTCAGCACCAGGGCGGGCGCGGCGTCCGCGAGCATGTGCGCCGTCCGCTCCGCCGGGTACTCGGCGTCCAGCGGCAGGTAGGCGCCGCCGGCCTTGAGCACCGCCAGCAGCCCGACCACCGTCTCCGCCGAGCGCGGCAGGGCGAGGGCCACCACCGAGCCGGGGGCCACCCCGGCGGCGATCAGCCGGTGCGCCAGCCGGTTGGCCCGCGCGTTCAGCTCCGCGAAGGTGAGCGCGGTGTCCCCGTGGACCAGCGCCACCGCCTCCGGGGTGGCCGCGGCCCGGGCCTCGAACACGGCCGGGAGCAGCGGCGGTTCCCCGACCGACGCGGGGCCGGCCGTCAGCGCGGCCCGCTCGGCCTCGGGCAGGACCTCGGCGGCGGTGACGGCCAGGTCCGGGTCGGCGGCAGCCTGCCGCAGGATCAGGGCCAGCGCGGCGCCCAGCCGTTCCGCCGTCTCCCGGTCGAACAGGTCGGTGGCGTACTCCAGCCCGCCCGCGAGCCCGCCCGGGGTGCCGTCCGCGCGGTGGCGCTCGGTCAGCGACAGCTTGAGGTCGAACTTGGCGGTGCCGTAGTCGACGGGCTCCTCCGCCGCCGCCACACCGGGGAAGGACGGTCCGGCCTCGGCGGCGGTGGCGAAGGTCAGCATCACCTGGAACAGCGGGTGCCGGGCCAGCGAGCGGACCGGGTTGAGCTCCTCGACGAGGCGCTCGAACGGCGTGTCCTGGTGCTCGTACGCCGCGAGGTCGGTGTCCCGGACGCGGCGCAGCAGTTCGGCGAAGCCCGGCCGGCCGGAGAGGTCGGTGCGCAGCACCAGGGTGTTGGCGAAGTAGCCGACCAGGTCGGTGACGGCCTCGTCGAGGCGGCCGGCGACCGGAGTGCCGATCGGCAGGTCGGTGCCGGCGCCGAAGCGGTGCAGCAGGGTGGCGTAGGCGGCCTGGAGGACCATGAACAGGGTCGCGCCGTGCTGGGCGGCGAGCTCGCCGAGGCGGGCGTGCAGTTCGGCGTCGAGTTCCAGCGGGACGACGGCGCCGCGGTGGGTGGCGACCGGCGGCCGGGGGCGGTCCACGGGCAGCGGCAGCTCCTCCGGCAGGTCGGCCAGCGCGGCGCGCCAGTAGGCGAGTTGGCGGGCGGCCAGGCTCTGCGGGTCGTCCTCGTCGCCGAGCAGGTCGCGCTGCCAGAGCGCGTAGTCGGCGTACTGGACGGGCAGCGGCTCCCAGTGGGGGGCGCGGCCGGCGAGCCGGGCCCGGTAGGCGTCGGTGAGGTCGTGGTAGAGCGGGCCCAGCGAGGCGCCGTCCCCGGCGATGTGGTGCAGGACGAGGACCAGGACGTGCTCGTCCGGGCCCTCGGGCCGCAGGTAGGCGTGCAGGGGCGGGTCGGCGGCCAGGTCGAAGGTGTGACGGGCGAGTTCGTCCACCGGCCGGTCGGTGGTGGTGAGCAGCGGGGCGGTCGGCCCGTCGAGGACGTGCTGGTGGGGGGTGCCGTCGTGGACGGCGAAGACGGTGCGCAGGGCCTCGTGCCGCCGGACGGTGTCGCCGAGGGCGTCGGCCAGGGCGGCGGGGTCGAGCGGGCCGCGCAGCCGCAGGGCGAGGGTCACGTTGTAGGTGGCGGCGGGGCCCTCGGCCTGGGCGAGGAACCAGAGGCGGCGCTGGGCGAAGGAGAGCGGCACCCGGTCGGGCCGGGGGCCGGGCCGCAGCGCCGGCCGGGCCGGGGCGGGCACGTCGGCCGCGCGGTCGGCGAGCCGGTCGGTGAGCCCGGCGACGGTGGGGGCCTGGAAGAGGTCGCCGATGGCGAGTTCGATGCCGAGTTCGGCGCGGGCCCGCCCGGTGAGGCGGGTGGCGAGCAGCGAGTGGCCGCCGAGGGCGAAGAAGTCGTCGTCGATGGTGATGTCGTCGATGCCGAGCAGGTCGCCGAAGAGCTCGCACAGCGCCCGTTCGCGCTCGTCGCGGGGCTCGCGGCCGGTGCCGTCGGCGGCGACGTCCGGGGCGGGCAGGGCCCGGCGGTCGACCTTGCCGTTGGCGTTGAGCGGCAGCGCGTCGAGCAGGACGACGGCGGCGGGGACCATGTAGCCGGGCAGCGTGGTGCCGGCGAAGGTGCGCAGCTCGGCCGGGGTGAGCGAGGCGTCGGCGGTGCAGTAGGCGACCAGCCGGGTGTCGCCGGGGCGGTCCTCACGGGCGATCACGATGACCTGGCGCACGGCGGGGTGGCGGGAGAGCGCCGCCTCGATCTCGCCGAGTTCGATCCGGAAGCCGCGCAGCTTGACCTGGCCGTCGATCCGGCCGAGGAACTCCACGGCGCCGTCGGCGCGCAGCCGCACCAGGTCGCCGGTGCGGTACATCCTCTCCCCGGGCGCGTACGGGCAGGCGACGAACCGCTCGGCGGTCAGCCCCGGACGGTTCAGGTAGCCCCGGGCCAGCCCGGCACCGGCGATGTACAGCTCTCCCGGGACGCCGGGCGGGACGGGGCACAGCCGGGCGTCGAGGACGTAGCTGCGCATGGCGTCGAGCGGGCCGCCGATCGGCACCCGGGGGCCGTCGAGGTCGGCGTGGACGAGCGGGTGGTGGGTCGCGAAGGTGGTGGTCTCGGTGGGCCCGTAGACGTGGGCGAGCAGCAGGTCGGGGCAGGCGTCCAGGACGCGCCGCATCAGGGTGCCGGAGGCGGCTTCGCCGCCGGTGCAGACGACCCGCAGGGCGGCGAAGGTCTGCGGGGCCTGCTCGGCGACGAGGTCGAACAGGGCTTTGGTGAGGAAGACGGCGGTGACGTCGTGGCGGGTGGTGACGGCGTGCAGGGAGGTGGCGTCGAGGGCGCCGGGCGGGGCCACCACGACGGTGCCGCCGGCCAGCAGGGGCGTCCAGATCTCGTAGGTGGCGGCGTCGAAGGCGTGCGGGGAGTGCAGCAGGACCCGCTCGTGCCGGCCGTCCTGCCAGCGCCGGTCGGCGGCGAGGTCGAGGACGTCACGGTGGCGGACGGCGACGCCCTTGGGGCGGCCGGTGGAGCCGGAGGTGTACATCGCGTAGGCGAGCTGGTCCGGGTGGACGGGCACGCCGGGGCGGTGGGCGGGGGCGGCCGCCTCGTCGCCGGGGCGGACCACCACGGCCCGGTGCGGGAAGCCCGGGTCGGCGCGGTCGGTGAGCAGCACGGGGGCGCCGGTGTCGGCGAGCACGTCGGTCATCCGCTCGGGCGGCAGGCCGGGGTGCATGGGCACGTAGCAGCCGCCGGCCTTGAGGATCGCCAGGGTGGCGACGACGACGTCGACGGAGCGCTCCATCAGCATCGCGACGGGGGTCTCGGTGCCGACGCCGAGGGCGATCAGGTGGTGGGCGAGGCGGTTGGCCCGGGCGTCGAGTTCGGCGTAGTCGAGGGTGCCGCCGTCGTGGGCAAGGGCGGTGGCGTGCGGGGTGCGGTCGGCCTGGCGCTCGAAGGACTCGGCGAGGGTCCCGGGCCGGCCCGGGGCGCCGGTGGCGTTCCACTCGGTGAGGATGCGGGTGCGCTCCTCGGGGGCGAGGACGTCGAGGGTGGCGATGGGGGCGTGCGGGTCGGCGGCGGCACCGGTCAGCAGCAGGCCGAGCCGGGCGGCCAGCGCGGCGACGGTGGTGTGGTCGTAGAGGTCGGCGGCGTACTCGATCGAGCCGGTGAGCCCGGCGGGGGCGCCGTCGGCGCCGTGGCGTTCGGCGATGCCGATGTTGAGGTCGAACTTGGCGACCCGCAGGCCGATCGGTTCGGGCGCGGACTCCAGCCCGGGCAGGTCGAGTTCGGCGTCCTGTCCGTGGTTCTGGAGCACCAGCAGGGTCTGGAACAGCGGGTGGCGGCCGAGGGCGCGGGTCGGGTTGAGCTCCTCGACCAGGCGCTCGAAGGGGATGTCCTGGTGGGCGAAGGCGTCGAGCTGGGCCTCCCGGACGCGGCCGAGCAGTTCGGCGAAGCTCGGGTCGCCGGACGTGTCGGCGCGCAGCACGAGGGAGTTGACGAAGAAGCCGACCAGGTCGTCCAGTGCCTCGTCGGCGCGGCCGGCGAGGCCGGTGCCGAGCGGGATGTCGGTGCCGGCGCCGAGCCTGGTGAACAGTGCGGCCAGGCCGGCCTGGAGGACGGTGAACAGGGTGGTGCGGTGCGCGCGGGCGAGGTCGAGCAGGGCGCTGTGCAGGTCGGCGCCCCAGGCGAGGTCGACGGAGTCGGCGGCGCCGGTGGGGGCGGGCGGCCGGGGGCGGTCCGTCGGCAGCTCCAGCTCCTCCGGGAGCCCGGCCAGCGCGGTTCGCCAGTGGTCGAGTTGGCGGGCGAGCAGGCTCTCGGGGTCGCGCTCGTCGCCGAGCAGGTCGCGCTGCCAGAGCGCGTAGTCGGCGTACTGGACGGGCAGCGGCTCCCAGTGGGGGGCGCGGCCGGCGAGCCGGGCCCGGTAGGCGGTGGCGAGGTCGCGCAGCAGCGGGCCGAGCGACCAGCCGTCGCCGGCGATGTGGTGCAGGACGACGAGCAGCACGTGCTCGGTCGGAGCGAGGGTGAACACCGTGACCCGGATGGGCAGTTCGCGGCTCAGCTCGAAGGTCTCGGCGGCGGCCGCGTCCCGGCGGGCGGGGTAGTCGTCCGGTGCGCAGTCCACGACCAGGAAGCGCGGCTGCGCCTCCTCGGCCGGCAGGATCTGCTGCACCGGGACTCCCCCGGCCACCGGGAACACCGTACGCAGGGCCTCGTGCCGGGCGACCACGTCCACCGTCGCGGCGCGCAGCGCGGCGGTGTCGAGCTCGCCGCGCAGGCGCAGGGCGAACGGAAGGTTGTACAGCGCGGTCGGCCCCTCGATCTGGTCGATCAGCCAGAGACGCTGCTGTGCGTACGAAACCGGGATCACGGTGCTTCCTCTACTCACGTCACGGCACGGGGTGGTCTGGGACGGTCAGGCGACGGCCAGGGTGGGCCGGACGCTGGGCCGGCAGTCCAGGACGTCGAGGGGCTGCCCCATCGCGACGGCGATCCTGCGGTCGCCGCGGTACGGGTCCCGGCCGTGCGCGCACAGCACGTTGTCGACCAGCATCACGTCGCCGACCTGCCAGCGCTCGCGCACGGTCGCGGCGTGGTACGCCTCGTTGAGGGCGTCGACGTCGGCGCGCTCCAGCGGTTCGCCGTCCCCGAAGCCGGTGTTGAACGGGAAGCCGTCCGGGCCGAACTCGTCGGTCATCGCCTCGCGGATGTCCGGGTCGAGCGACCACTCGCTCCAGAAGGCCAGGTGGTTGAACCAGACCTCCTCGCCGGTCGCCGGGTGGTGGATGGTGCCGGGGCGCAGCTGGCCGGTGCGCAGGTTGCCGTCCGGCAGCCACTCCCAGGTGATGCCGTTCTCCCGGCAGTAGGCCTCGACCTCGGCCCGGTCCTCGGTGGCGAAGGCGGTGCGCCAGCCCAGGGAGACGTAGTCCGAGTAGTTGCGGGTGAGCGTCCAGCCGGACGTCCGCATCCGCTCGACCAGGTGCGCGGGCAGGTGGTCGAGCACCTGGCGGCAGTCGGCGGTCGGGGTGGCGCCGCCCTCCTCGGGGGCGGTCAGGCAGGCGAAGAGCAGCCGGCCCGGGAAGGTGAGGGTGTAGCTGTTCTCGTTGTGCATCCGGATCGGCTGGGGCGACGGCAGGTCGGTGGAGGAGAAGACGCCGTTGCCGTAGTCGCTGCGCGGGGTGGCCTTCTCCCGGTAGGGGGTGCGCTCGGGGATGAGGACGTCGCGCACGGCGGCGACGTCCTCGGTGCTCGCGACCGGCAGGCCGCGCAGGAAGATCGTGCCGTGCCGGTGCAGGGCTTCGGTGAGCTCGGTCTCGTTCTCGCGCAGCCATGCGCGGGCCTCGCCGATGTCGGCGGTGCGCGGGGCGTGGGCGAGGGCCGGACGGCCGGGGTTCAGTTCCCAGGTCAGCATGGTCGCGCTCACTGCCGGGCGAGGGAGGCGGTCAGGCTGGCGGGCCGGATGTCGGTCCAGTTGGCCTCGATGTGGTCGAGGCAGCCCTGGCGGGTGTCCTCGCCGTGGACGGTGGTCCAGCCGGCCGGCACGTCGATCCAGACCGGCCACAGCGAGTGCTGGTTCTCGTCGTTGACCAGCACCAGGTAGCCGGCGTTGTCGTCCTCGAACGGGTTGCTCATGGTGTCCTCCTTGGGTTGCTTCGAAGGTAGGGGCGGGCCGGGGGGCGCAACGGCAGGAGTCGCGGCAGGAACGCGGCAGTTCGGCTCGGGCGCCCGTCGGCGGTCCGCGGCGGCCCGGTTCAGCGCGGGGTGAGGCGCACCGGGAAGTGGTCCAGGCCGAAGTTGATGATCGAGCGGTTGTGGACGACCGGCCCGGTCGGTTCGATCACGGCGACGCGCTCCAGCATCGCCGTGAACAGGGCGCCGAGTTCGGCCTTGGCCAGCGGCGCGCCGATGCAGTAGTGGGCGCCGAGGCCGAGGGCGAGGTGCTTGTTGGGGGCGCGGTCGAGCAGGATCTCCTCGGGCCGGTCGAAGGCCTCCGGGTCCCGGTTGGCGGACCACACCCAGACCGCGACCCGGTCTCCGCGCCGGATGGTGCGGCCGTCGAGCTCGGTGTCCCGGCTCGCGGTGCGCAGGGTGTGCAGCCCGACGGACGTCCAGCGCAGGAGTTCGTCCAGCGCCGAGTCCATGCCGACCTCACCCCGCTGCAACTGCCGCCACAGTTCCGGGTGCTGGACGAGGGTGTGCAGGCCCATGGCCGCGGTGTGACGGACGGTCTGGACGCCGCCGACCACGATGTTGTCCAGGTTGAGGACGACGTCCTCGATCGGCAGCAGCTTGCCGCCGACCCGGTAGGTGGCCATCTTGCTGATCAGGTCGTCGCGCGGGTCGGTGCGGCGCAGCATCACCTGGTGCAGCAGGTAGGGGATGAGCTGCTGGTGGCCGGCCCGGCGCTCCTCGGGGGTGCGGCCGAGGAAGGCGACGTCGCAGACCCGCTCGACCATCTCGCGGTCCTTCTCGGGGACGTCCAGGAGGTCGCACATGACGGACAGCGGCAGGGCGGAGACGGCGTCGACGAGGTCGACCTCGCCCAGTTCGACGGCCCGGTCGACGATCGAGGCGGCGAGTTCGGTGATGCCGCGGGACGCTCCGCGCACCGGGCCGGGGGCGAAGAACGGGTTGGCGGGCGCGCGGAGTTCGCGGTGCCGGGGCGGGTCGGTGAGGGCCATCATCCGGCCGGAGCCGACCGGGACGTTGCCCTCGCCGGCGCCGAGCAGCGAGCCCTGCTCGGAGCTGTAGAGCGTGGCGTTGCGCAGCACCTCCGCGGAGTGCCGGTAGGAGAGCACCGACCAGATCGGCCCGTCGTCGACGGTGTCGGTGCGGTGGACGGAGGCCTCCCGGCGCAGTTCCGCGACCAGGGCGGGGGTGTCGGGGCGGGCCCACAGGCCCGGGTCGGTGAGGTCGACCGCGGTGGTGGTCAGCATGGCTACTCCGTCGTGGACTGGTCGGCGGCGGCGCCGGCCCGGTGGCCCGGGCCCGGTCGCTCGATGAGGGAGGTCAGCAGGTCGACCGGGCCGGGCCCGTCGACGGTGGCGAGCAGGTGGCCGCCGGGGACGATGTGGTGGCCGCTGGCGCCGCGGGTGTGGACGGCCCAGCCCTGGAGTCCGGCGGAGCCGAGCATCGGGTCGTCGGCGCCGACGACGGTGTGCAGGTCGGAGCCGATCGGCGGGTGCGGGCGGGGGCGGTAGGTGGCGACCACGGCCAGGTCGGTACGGATGCCCTGAAGCGCGTGCTCCTTCAACTCCGAGTCACCCTCGATGAGTTCACCCATGCCGGCCAGGCGCAGCAGGTCGTCCGCGGTGTGCTGCGGGCGGTCCCGGCCGGCCCAGGTGGCGGGCGGCGAGGCGGAGGCGGCGACCACCAGTTCGGGCCGCCGCTCGGCGGGCAGCGCCCGGGCGACCTCGTAGCCGAGCAGGGCGCCGAAGCTCTGCCCGTAGAAGCCGAACCGGCCCGTCAGGTGCGGGGTGAGGGCGTCCACGACGGCGTCGACCAGCAGGTCGAAGCTCGCGGGCATCGGGTGGCCGAGGCGACCGCCGCGGGCGGGCGGGCGCACGGCCCAGACCTCGGCGGTCGGGGCGAGGGCGCGGGCGAGCGGGGTGTAGGCGGTGGCGTCGCCCCCGGCGTGCGGGAAGCAGAACAGCCGGAACGGGCGGTGCGGCTGGGGCGCGGGGACGAGCAGCCAGTCCCCCTCGACGCGGGGGCGCACCCGCGTGGCGGTGGTCATGCGCCGCTGACCCGGGCGCGGGCGGTCAGGGCGGGCCGGGGGGCGGCGGTGCCGGCCTCGACGGCCTTGCCGACGGTGGCGGTGAAGGCGGCCAGGTCGGCCGAGTCCAGCAGGTGGCGCAGCTGGAGCTCGATGCCGAGCCGGCGGCGCAGCAGGTGGACGACGCGCAGCGCGGCGAGCGAGTGGCCGCCGAGCGAGAAGAAGTCGTCGGTGGGCGTGACGCCGGTCAGGCCGAGCACGGTGCGCCAGACCTCGGCGACCTGCTCCGCCAGCCCGCCGGGGCCCTCGGCGGGCGCCTCCTCGGCCGCGGGGGCGGGCTGCGCCGCGGGGACGGGCAGGGCCGCGTGGTCGACCTTGCCGTTCGGGGTGAGCGGCATGGCGTCCAGCACGGTGATCGCCGAGGGCACCAGGTGCGCGGGCAGGGTGGCCCGCAGGCGCTCGGTCAGCTCGGCGGCGGTGGCGGCGCCGGTGACGTAGCCGACGAGCCGGCGGTCGCCGGGGGCGGGCTCGTGGACGGTGACGGCGGCGGCCTGGACGCCGTCCAGCCGGGCCAGCGCGTGCTCGACCTCGCCGAGCTCGATCCGGTAGCCGCGCAGCTTGACCTGGCGGTCGACCCGGCCGACGTACTCCAGCCGGCCGCCCTCGCCGCGTCGGGCCTGGTCGCCGGTGCGGTACATCCTCTCGCCGGGGGCGGTCGGGTCGGCGACGAAGCGTCCGGCGGTCAGCCCGGGGCGGCCCGGGTAGCCGTGGGCGAGCCCGGGCCCGGCGAGGTACAGCTCGCCGACGACGCCGTCGGCGACCGGGGCGAGCTTCTCGTCCAGCAGGTGGAGGCGCACGCCGGGCAGCGGCTCGCCCAGGTGCGGACCGGGGCCGCTGATCCGCGCGGTGACGGCGTCGACGGTGCACTCGGTGGGCCCGTACAGGTTGAGCGCGTCGATGCCGCCGTCGGCGAGCTCCCGCCAGGTGTGCTCGGGGACGGGCTCGCCGCCCATGAACAGCCGCGGCACCCGGGCGCCGGTGAGCGGCTCGCGCAGCAGCTCCCAGTGCGAGGGGGTCAGGTCGAGGTCGGTGACGGCGTGCTCGGCCAGCAGGGCGGCCACCCGGGCCGGGTCGGCGCGGTCTTCGTCGCCGATGACCAGGACGGTGTCGCCGCGGCAGATCCGGGCCCACTGCTGGACGGAGGCGTCGAAGGAGACGCTGGCGTTCCAGCCGACCACCCCGGGCTCGGCGCGGTAGGCGCCGGCGGCCTCCAGTGCCTCCGCCAGGGCGGCGACGGCGCCGCGCGGCACCTCGACGCCCTTGGGGAGCCCGGTGGAGCCGGAGGTGTAGATGACGTAGGCGGGGTCGAGCGGGTCGGCCGCCTCCGGCAGGTCCGACCCGTCGGCGGCGGCGTCCGGGCGCAGGACCGGCACGTCCTGGGCCGCCGGGAGGCCGTCCGTACTGATCAGGGCCGCGAGCCGCGCGTCGGCGGCCATGAAGGCCAGCCGCTCGGCGGGGTAGGCCGGGTCGAGCGGGACGTAGGCGGCGCCGGCCCGCCAGACGGCGAGCAGGGCGACCGGCAGGTCGGCGGTGCGGGCGAGGTGGACGCCGACCCGGTCGCCGCGGCCGACGCCGTGGGCGCGCAGGGCGCGGGCCAGCGCGGCGGTGCGCAGGTCGAGTTCGGCGAAGTCCAGGCGGGCCGCTCCGGCGAGGACGGCGGTGCGCTCGGGGTGGGCGGCGACGGCATCGCGCAGGCGGTGCAGGAGGTCGGTCATGACGGTTCCTCAGGACTCTCGGACGGAGGCGGCCATGGCGTGCAGGGCTGCCGTGTAGGTGTCGATGAACTGCTCGGCGGTGGTGTCGGTGACCAGGGAGCGCTGGTGGTCCACGGCGAGCAGCACGCGCTGCGAGACCGGGTCCTGGATCAGCGAGGCGCCGAACGCGAAGCTGTTGGGCTCGTGGCGCAGGGTCGGCTCGCAGCCGATCCGGCCGTCCACGATGCGGGCGGAGCTGAGCCGGCCCAGGGCGTGGAAGCGCAGGTAGCCGAACTGGCTGTCCAGCGCGGTGTCGGTCATCAGCCGGGCGAGCCGGGCGAAGGGCACCCGGCGGTGCGGCATCATGTCCAGTTCCTCCCGGTGCACCTCGCGCACCAGGGCGAGCAGGTCGTCGGTGGGCTCGCAGCTCAGCGGGACGGTGTTGAGGAACAGCCCGTACACCTCGGTGCCGCCGAGCCGTTCCAGCCGGCCGTTCACGGCGAGGCCGGTGGTGACGCGCCGTCGCCCGGTGACGGCGGCGAGGGCGTGCAGGTGGGCCGCGAGCGCGACCGACTTGAGGGGCACGGCCAGTGCGTCGGCGACCTGCCGCAGCTGCTCGGGCGCCTCGGGCAGCACCCGCTCGACGGTGCGCGGCGCCTCGTGCACGTCCTCGCTGCCGGGGAAGGACTGGCCGCTGACGCCGGACAGCCGGTCGCGCCAGTACGCGAGCGAGCGCTCGTCCCCGGCGGCCTGCCGTTCGACGGCCACGAAGTCGCGGAAGGCGGTGCGCGGCGGCGGGGTGGGGGCGCCGAGCGGGTCGGCGGCCAGGGCCGTGTGGCGCTCCAGGATCTCGGTGAACAGCGAGGTGAAGCTCCAGCCGTCGAGGATGGCGTGGTGCTCGGAGATGGTGAGCTGGAAGGCGTCCTCGGCCAGGCGCTGCACGGTGATCCGGAACAGCGGCGGGGCGGTGAGGTCGAAGGGCGTCCACCGGTGGGTGTCGAACACCTCGCGGACCGCCGTGTCCTGGTCGGGCTCGCCGCGCAGGTCGGTGAACTCGACGGGCGCGGGCAGCCGCCCGTACACGAGCTGGAGCGGTTCGCCGTAGCCGGACAGGTCGAGGCCGGTGCGCAGCACCGCGTGGCGCTCCATGGCCTCGGCGACCGAGCGGCGGAAGGCCTGTTCGTCGAGGTCGCCCGAGATCCGGTAGGAGTTGACGTTGTGGTAGCTGTCGGTGCCGCCGGCGATCTCCATGTGGAAGACCATGGAGAGCTGCATGGAGACCATCGGGTAGGCGTCGGCCAGGCCGGGCGGCAGGTCGTCGCGGTCCTCCGGGGTGATCAGGGAGAAGGGCTCGTGGTCGGCCGGGCCTTCGGCGACGGGCTCGGCCAGCGGCAGCAGGGCGGCGACCGTGGGGGCGTTGAAGACGTCCCGCAGGCTCACCCCCCAGCCGCGCTCGTGCAGCGCGCCGGCGAGCTGGACGGCCCGGATGGAGTCGCCGCCGAGGTGGAAGAAGTCGTCGTGGACGCCGATGCCGTCCACCCCGAGGACCTCCGTCCAGACGGCGGCGAAGGCCTCCTCCTCCGGGGTGCGCGGCTCGACGTGGCGGCCTCCGGTGGCCGTGCTGCGCTGGCCGGGGGCGGGCAGCGCGGCACGGTCCACCTTGCCGTTGACGGTGAGCGGCAGCGACTCCAGGACGGTGAAGCTGGCCGGGACCATGTACGGGGGCAGCGAGCGGCCGAGGAAGGCGCGGACGTCGGCGGGCTCGCGCCCGGTGACGTACGCGGCGAGCCGGTCGTCGTGCACGGTGACGACGCAGGCGTCGACGTCCGGGTGGGCGGCGAGCGCGTTCTCGATCTCGCCGAGCTCGATCCGGAAGCCGCGCAGCTTGACCTGGAAGTCGGCGCGTCCGATGTACTCCAGGCCTCCGCCGGGCAGGCGCCGGGCGACGTCGCCGGTGCGGTAGAGCCGCGCCCCGGGCGGGCCGTAGGGATCGGCGACGAAGCGGCCCGCGGTGAGGCCGGGGCGGCCCCAGTAGCCGTGGGCGAGGCTGCCGCCGCCGATGTACAGCTCGCCGGCCGCGCCGGGCGGCACCGGACGCAGCCAGTCGTCCAGGACCTGGGCGGTGAGGTGCGGCATGGGCGCGCCGATCAGGCTGCGCTCGAAGCCGGCGCTGCCGGCCAGGTCGTGGGTGGTGACGTGGACGGTGGTCTCGGTGATGCCGTACAGGTTGCAGAGCCGGGCCGGGGGCGGCGGGTCGAGTTCGAACCAGCGCTGGACGACGCCCGGGTCCAGCGCCTCCCCGCCGAGCATGATCCACTTCAGCGCGGACAGGTCGCGCGGGCCGCGCCGCAGCACGGGCTCCAGCTGGCGCAGCGCCGAGGGGGTGAGGCAGAGGAAGGAGACCCGCTCCTGCTCCAGCAGTTCGGCGAACTCCTCCGGCGAGCGGCTGGTGACGTAGGGGACGACGACCAGGCGGGCACCGTGCAGCAGGGCGCCCCACATCTCCCAGACCGTCCAGTCGAAGGCGTAGCTGTGGAAGAGCGTCCAGGTCTCCTCCGGGCCGAAGCCGAAGTGCTCCGCGCCGTCCGCCATGAGCCGGCTGACGTGCTCGTGGGCGACGGCGACGCCCTTGGGGCGGCCGGTGGAGCCGGAGGTGAAGATGATGTAGGCGACGTCACCGGGGCGCCCGGCGGCCGGCGGGCGGTGGTCCGGCCGGACGGCCAGGTCGGCCGCCTCGGCGGTCAGGTCGTAGGCCTGCCAGGGGCCTTCGGGGGCCCGGTCCGGGCGGTCGGTGACGACGAGGGTGACGTCGGCGTCGGCGAAGACGAGCGCGGCGCGGTCGGCGGGGGCGGCGAGGTCGACGGGCACGTACGCGGCGCCGGTCTTGAGCACGCCGAGGACGGTGACCAGGACGTCGGCCGTGCGGTCCAGCAGCATGCCGACGCGGTCGCCGGGGCCGGCGCCGCGGGCTCGCAGGGCGTGGGCCAGGCGGTTGGCCCGGCGGTCGAGTTCGGCGTAGCTCAGGGTGTGGCCGGAGTCGCTGACGGCGGGCCGGTCGGGGTGGGCGTCGGCGGCCTGCTCGAACAGCCGGTGCAGGCAGTGGCCGGGGGTGTCGGTGGCCCGGACGGCCTCGGCCCCGGCGGTGCGGCCGGTCAGCCGCAGCACGGTGGCGTCGGGGTCGTCCAGGGCCGCGGTGAGCAGGGCGCCGAAGTCGGCGGCCAGCCGGCGCACCGTCCCGGCGTCGAACAGCTCGCTGCGGTACTCGGCCTCGCCGCGCAGTTCGCCGCCGGGGTCGCCGCCCGTCCCGCTGCCGGTCCCGCTGCTGTCGAAGACGGACCAGGTGAGGTCGAACTTGCTGGTGCCGTTGGAGCGCACCCGGCTCTCGGCGGTGGCCCGGCCGAGCACGAGCGGGGTGCGGTCCTCGCCGTGGGCGCCGAACACCACCTGGACCAGCGGCGGGTGCTGCGCGGTGCGGGCGGTGCCGAGCTGGTCGACCAGCTGGTCGAAGGGCACGTCGAGGTAGCCGTAGGCCTCGAAGGCGACGTCCTGGACGTGCTCCAGCAGGGCGCGGAAGCTCAGCCCGGGCGCGAGCCGCAGGCGCAGCGGCAGCAGGTTGACGAAGTAGCCGAGCAGGTGCTCCAGTTCGGGCCGGTTGCGGGTGGTGACGGGGGTGCCGATCACCAGGTCGTCGGCGCCGGTCCAGCGGTTCAGCAGCAGGGCGAAGGCGGCCAGTTGGACGGTGAAGGGGGTGACGCCCTCCGCCTCGGCCAGGGCGCGCACCTTCGCCGCCGTGCCGGGGGCCAGCCCGAACTCCTCGGTCCGTCCCGCCGCGCCCCGCTCGGCGGGACGGGGCCGGTCGGTGGGCAGCTCCAGCAGGGCGGGTGCGCCGTGCAGTTGCTCCTTCCAGTAGGTCAGGTGCTCCTCGAAGGAGGTGTCGAGCTCCTCCACCGCGTAGTCGGCGTACTGCACGGTCAGTTCCGGCAGGTCGGCGGCCCGGCCCTGCACCGCGGCGCCGTACAGGTCGGCGAGTTCGCGCTCGAAGACCTCGGCGGACCAGCCGTCCCAGACGATGTGGTGGACGGTGAACAGCAGCGTGGTGCGCTCGTCCGCCAGGTGGAAGGCCTCGGCGCGCAGCAGCGGTCCGGCGGCCAGGTCGAAGGGTTCGGCGCAGCGGGCGGTGAGCAGTTCCTCCAGGCGTCCGGCCTGCTCGGGGCCGCCCTGCGGGCGCAGGTCGGTCACCGCGAGCGGCACGGCGAGGGTGTGGTGGACCTGCTGGCGCGGGCCGTCGGGGTGCAGCGCGAAGGTGGTGCGCAGCACCTCGTGCCGGGCCACCAGGGCGTCCAGCGCGCGCTGGAGCAGCGGGAGGTCGAGCGGGCCGGTGACGTCGACCGTCCAGGGCGTGCAGTAGGTGACCTGCCGCGGATCGAGGCGGTCGAGGAACCAGAGGCCGCGTTGCAGCCCCGAGGCGGGCGCGGTGCGCGCCGGGTGGTCGGACGGGCTCACGGCCTCGTTCCCTTCGTGTGCGGTGCGGCCCGTCATCGGGCGGCCAGCCGTTCGGCGATGGCGCTCACGGTCCTGGCCCGGAACACCAGTTGCGGGGGGACGCGGGTGCCGGTCTCCCGGGACAGCCGCATCGCGACCCGGACGGCGGCCAGCGAGTTGCCGCCGATCCGGAAGAAGTTGTCCTCCCGGCCGACCTCGGTGAGGTCGAGGACCTCGCACATGGCCTCGGCGACCAGCCGTTCGGCTTCGGTCAGCGGGTCGCGGGCGGCGGCCCGGCGCCCGGCGGGGGCGGGCAGTGCCTTCCGGTCGACCTTGCCGTTGTGGTTGAGCGGCAGGGCGTCCAGGACGTCCAGGGTGGCGGGCACCATGTGCTCGGGCAGCAGGCCGGCCAGGTGGTCGAGGAGCACCTCCGGGTCCGGTGCGTCGGCCCCGACGGTGACGTAGGCCGCCAGGCGGTGGTCGCCCGGGGCGGGCTCGTGGACGGTGACGGCGGCCTCCTGGACGGCGGGGTGCCGGGTGAGCGCGTCCTCGATCTCGCCGGGCTCGACCCGGAAACCGCGGATCTTGACCTGGTCGTCGATCCGGCCGGTGACCTCCAGCAGGCCCCCGGCGTTGACGTAGCCGAGGTCTCCGGTGCGGTAGAGGCGCTCGCCGGGGGCACCGAACGGGGAGGCGACGAAGCGTTCGGCGGTGAGGCCGGGCCGACCGAGGTAGCCGTAGGCGAGACCGCCGCCGGAGGCGTACAACTCGCCGATCACGCCGGGCTCGACGGGGCGCAGCTGCTCGTCCAGGACGAGGACGCCCTTGCCGTTCAGCGCGACGCCGATCGGGACGGAGCTGCCGGTGACGTCCTCCGGGCCGACCTGGTGGCAGGTGGTCAGGCCGAGGCTCTCGACCGGGCCGTAGCCGTTGGCGACCACCAGGCCCGGGTGGTTCTCCAGGGCCTTGGCCACGTGGGTGACGGAGGCCCGCTCGCCGGCCGTGATGGCCAGTTTGAGGCCGTCGTAGGTCTCCGGGAGCTCCTCCAGCAGGAAGTTGAACAGGCTGGCGGAGAGCTGGAGTTCGGTGACGCCGTGGCGGCGGGTCAGCTCGGCGATGGTCTGCGGGTCCGGGCGCTGGCCGGGCTGCAGGACGCAGGCGCCGCCGAAGCAGAGCGCGCCGTAGAGCTCCAGCGCGAAGGCGTCCCAGGAGACCGGCGAGCACTGCAGCCAGACCTCGTCCGGGCCGAAGCGGGCGTAGTCCTGGCCGAGGTAGGTGGTGGTGAGCGCGCGGTGCGGGACGGCCGCGCCCTTGGGGCGGCCGGTGGAGCCGGAGGTGAACATCACGCAGGCGAGATCGGCGCCGTCGACCGGCACGCCGAGGTCGTGCGCCGCGTACCGGGCCAGCTCGGCGGCCGCGGCGTCCAGGTCCACCTGGCGCCGGACGGCGAACGGCACGGTGGCGTGGCGGTGGGTGATCACCGTGGCGGCGCCGGTGTCGGCGACCGCGCCGGCCAGCCGCTCGGCCGGGAAGTCCGGGTCGAGCAGGGTGTAGGCGGCGCCGGTCTTGAGTGCGGCCAGCAGCGCGGTGACCATCTCCGGCCCGCGCTCGGCGAGTACGGCGACGGTGTCGCCGCGGCCGATGCCGAGGCCCACCAGGTGGCGGGCCAGCCGGTTCGCGGCGGCGTTCAACTCGCCGTACGGGACGGCCCGTTCACCGGAGATCAGGGCGGTGGCCTGCGGGGCCCGGGCGGCCTGCGCCTCGAACAGGGCGTGCCCCGGCACCTCCAGGGCGGCGGCCAGGGTGCCCAGCCACTGCTCGCACAGGCCGGCCATGGTGGAGGCCTCGAAGAGGTCGCTGTCGTACTCGAAGCGGCCGGTGAAGCCGGTGCCGCGGTCGTCCACCGAGACGGACAGGTCGAAGCGGGAGACGGGGTTGGAGTGCAGTTCGCGGGTGACCTCGCACCCGCCGACGGTCAGCGGGCGGGTGTCCAGCGGGTGCAGCTCCAGCAGCACCTGGCACAGCGGGTTGCGGTCCTCGGGGCGTTCCTCCAGCACCGCGTTCGCGATGTCGTCGAAGGGCACCTCCTGGTGCCGGTAGCCACCGATCGACACCTCGCGCACGTGCCGGACCAGCTCGCGGAAGGAGACGCCCTCCTCGACCTTCAGACGCAGCGGCAGCAGGTTGACGAAGTAGCCGATCAGGCCGTCGAGTTCGGCCCGGCCACGGACGTTCACCGGCGAGCCGAGCACCAGGTCGCGCTGCCCGGAGCGGCGGTGCAGGGTGAGCGCCAGCCCAGCGAGCAGCACCATGAACGGGGTGGCGTCCTCGCTACGGGCGAGCGCCCGCACGGCCCCGGCCACCGGATCCGGCATCGCGAAGCGGTGGAACGCGCCGCGGAAGGCCTGCTCCTCGGGGCGGGGGTGGTCCGGCGCCAGCGCGTCGACGTCCGGAACGTCGGCCAACTGCTCGCGCCAGTAATCGAGCTGCCGCTCGGCGGTGTCGTCCTGGTACTGCCAGGCCGCGTAGTCGCCGTACTGGACGGCGAGTTCCGGCAGCTCGGCCGGGCGACCCTCGGCCGCCGCGGCGTACAGCTCCTGGAGCTCGGCCTCCAGCACCGGCAGCGAGCCCTCGTCCCAGACGATGTGGTGGAGGAGCAGCAACAGCGTGGTCGCCCCGGCGGCCCGGAAGACCCGCGCCCGCACCAGCGGCCCGACCGCCAGGTCGAAGGGCTCCAGCGCGGCCTCGGCCACCAGGTCGTCCACCTGGTCGGCGGTGGTCTCGGTGAGCGTGAACGGCAGCTCCACGGCCGGGTGGACGACCTGGCGCGGACCGTCCTCGGCGAGCTCGAAGGTCGTCCGCAGGCTCTCGTGCCGCGCCACCACCCCGGCCAGCGCCTGCCGCAGCAGCTCGGGGTCGACCGGCCCGGCGAACCGGAACACCCAGGGCACCACGTAGGTCGGCGCGTCCGGGTTCCACTGGTCGAGGAACCAGAGGCCGCGCTGGAACTTGGACAGCGGGGCCCCGGCGGCGCCCGAGCGGACCAGCGCCGGGCGCTCACCGCCGGAGGCGGCGGTCACCGCGGCGGCGAACTCCGCCAGCGTCGGCGCGTCGAAGATGGTGTACGGGGACACCATGCCGAAGACGTCGAAGACCCGGCCCACCACCCGCACGGCCGTCAGCGAATCGCCGCCCAGGTGGAAGAAGTTGTCGTCCGCCCCGACCTCGGGCACCCCGAGCACGTCCGCCCAGACCGCCGCGATCAGCTGCTCGGCGGGCGTGCGCGGCGGGCGGCCGGCGGGCTGGCCCTCGGGCGCGGCCTGCGGCTCGGGCAGGGCCTGGCGGTCCACCTTTCCGCCGCCGGTCAGCGGGAAGGCGTCCAGCGCCGTGAGCGTCGCCGGGATCATGTGCTCGGGCAGCCGCTCGGCCAGCCAGTCCCGCGCCTCGGCGTACCGCGGCGCGGCGCCGGTCAGGTACCCGGCCAGCCGGCCCTCGCGCGCCACCACCACGCAGCCGGTGACGCCCGGGTACCCGGCCAGCACCTGCTCGATCTCGCCCGGCTCGACCCGGAAGCCGCGGACCTTCACCTGGTGGTCGCTGCGGCCGACGAACTCCAGCGGGCCGTCCTCGGTCGTGCGGCGCACCACGTCGCCGGTGCGGTACATCCGCGCGCCGGGAGCGCCGCTCGGCGCTGCGGCGGGGTCTGCGAGCGGGGCCGCGGGCGGGTCCGCGGGCGGGGCCACGAACGGGTCCGCGACGAAGCGGTCGGCGGTCAGGCCCGGGCGGCCGAGGTAGCCGGAGGCCAGCAGCGGCCCGCCGACGTACAGTTCGCCGGCCGTGCCGGGCGGCACCGGACGCAGCCGCTCGTCGAGCACGTAGAGCCGCCGCCCGCCGAGCGCGGTCCCGATCGGCACGCCCGCCTCGGGCTGCTCGCCCGCGAGCCGGTGGGTGGTGGCGGTGACCACCGTCTCGGTCGGTCCGTACGCGTTCAGCAGCGGCACCCCGGTCGCGGCCCACCAGGCGGCGGCGGTGGCGGGCTCCAGCTTGTCGCTGCCCGAGATCATCAGCCGAAGGGTGCGCGGCACCCGGCCGCCCAGGGCCGCCACCACGTCCTGGAAGTAGCCGGCGGCCAGGTTGGCGACGGTGACGCCCTCGGCGTCCAGCAGGTCCAGCAGTTCGGCCGGGGAGAGGAGTCGGTGCTCCGGGAGGACCAGGCAGGCCCCGGCGGACAGCGCGCCGAGGACCTGCTCCACGGCCACGTCCACCGTCGGACGGGCGAACTGCAGCACCACGTCCTGTTCGGTCAGGCCGAAGGTCCGGACGGCAGCGGCCAGGTGGCCGGTCAGCGCGTCGAGCGGGACGTGCACGCCCTTCGGACGACCGGTGGTGCCGGAGGTGTAGATGACGTAGCCGGCACCGGCAACGGCACCCGCGCCGTCGCTGAGCCCGCTGAGCTCGGTGAGCTCCTCGCCGCCGAGGGCCAGGGAGGCCCCGGCGTCCTCGGTGATCCAGCGGTTGCGCTCCTCCGGGGCCTCCCGGTCCAGCGGCAGGTAGGTGGCGCCGGCCCGCAGGACCGCCAGCAGCGCGACCACGTGGTCCAGCCGGTCGCGGCCGGTGACGGCGACCGTCCACCCGGGGGCGAGCCGGGCGGCGAGCGCGGCGGTCAGGCCGTCCAGCTCCCGGTAGCTGACGGTCCGGCCACCGGTGCGGACGGCCGGCCGCTCCGGAAAGCGGCGGACGGCGGAGGCGAACGGCTCGAAAGTGGGCGGCTCGAAAGCGGAAACCGTGATTTCAGGCGCCGTGATTTCGGGCGCAGCATTCTCAGTAGGGAAACCGCGAGAGGACATCATCCAGCCCCAGAAGTGAGATGAATCGGCGACGAGTTCGACGATAGGGGGAATTCGACGGCCCTATCGGCAGGAAATGAGGAAGGAAATCGGCAGTTTCCGGCGCCGCTTTCCGGACCTGCCGCAGGAATCGACCCGGGCAGGCCGGGGCTACCGGCCGGCGGTGATTCCGTATTCCTCGGGGGACCAGACGTCCTCCCGGTCCAGGGCCTGTGGCGCGTACTTTCCGAGCGCACTGATCAGCAGTCGGAGTTCCAGCGCCAGACAGTCCACGAAACGGCGGAGCCCGGATTCCCGGTCCTCCGCCACGGCGAGCAGCGCCGCCCGCCCGAGGCCCACCGCGCGGGCCCCCAGGGCCAGGCTCTTGACCGCTCTGGCGCCTTCCCAGATCCGCCCGGAGACCAGCAGCGAGGGCGGCGGCGCGACCGCCAGCCGGCGCAGGCACTCCGCGAGCGGCAGTCCGACGTGCGGCAGGAACACCCCGGGCGCCCAGCCGGTTCCGCCTTCGGCGCCGTCCACCACGACGGCGTCCGCCCCGGCCTCGTGCGCCACCCGGGCGGCCTCGGCCACGTCCCGGCCGGGGTAGAGCTTCACCCAGATCCGCACCCGGGGGTAGTTGTTGCGCATCAGCCGGATCTGCTGGCGCAGGATCTCCGCGGTGAAGGTGCCCGGGGTGGCGGCGCGCAGCACCCGCCCGTCGCCGAACAACGGGTCCAGCCCGAAGCGGTCGCCCAGCGCGGCGGCGGCCTCGGCCTCCAGCACGGTCATGCCGCCCAGGCCCGGTTTGGCGCCCTGGCCGACCTTCAACTCGAAGGCCAGCCGTCCGGATTCCAGCAGGGGCAGGGCGGCCGGGTCGCTGTGGACGAGGTTCCACACCTCGGCGTCGGCGTCCTCGGTGCTCTGCTGGACGGCCACGCCGCCGAGGCCGTCCGGGAGTTCCTCGGTGTAGGCGCGCAGCCGGCCGAGCAGCGTGCGGTCGGCCGCCTCGCCGAGCCGGCCGTAGCCGTTCACCGGCACCACGTTCTCGCCGATCACCATCGGGATGCCGAGTGCCCCGGCCTGCCGGCTCAGTGCCAGCCCGAGGTCACCACCGGCGGCCCGGGTGGAGCCGGTCGCGGAGACGTACACCGGCAGCGCGGAGGCGAACCCTCCGATGACGGTGGCCAGTTCGACGTCCCGGTAGTCGGGCTCGCGGCCGAGGTCGATCAGCTTGGCCAGCCGCTGCGGCAGGAACAGCGGCGGGACGATCCGCAGCGCGTCCAGGGCGTCCGGCGGCGCCGCCCGGTCCGCCGCGCCCGGCCGGCCGGCGCCGAACAGCACGTGTCCGTACTCCTCGGCGGGCGGGAAGGCGGCGGCCGCTCCGGCGCGGGCCCGGTTCCGGACCTCCTCCTCCGGGAATCCCGGCGCGCTGAGGTCGCTCACGGGGACACCACCCCGGCGATCTTCGGGAAGGCGCTGGCCTGCCAGACGGCGTCCAGCCCGGCGACGTACCGGGTGAGCCGCTCGACCCCGATGCCGAAGCCCGCGCTGGCCGGCACGCCCTCGCGCACCAGGTCCAGGTACCAGCGGTACTTCTGCGGGTTCTCGCCGGTCTCCCGCATCCGGGTGACGATCTCCGCGTAGTCGTTGGTGCGCTGGCTGCCGCTGCACAACTCGCCGTAGCCCTCGGGCGCCAGCAGGTCGAAGTTGCGCAGCAGGCCCGGGTCGTCGGGGTGCTCGCGGTCGTAGAAGCCGCGCGAGCCCTTCGGGTAGTCGGTGACGAAGAACGGCCGGTCCCGGCGGGCCGACAGCAACGCCTCGCCCTCCCAGTCGAGTTCGGCCTCAGGGCTCTGCGGGTGCCCGATGCCCTGGAGTTCGGCGACCGCCTCGGCGTGCCGGATGCGACCGAAGGAGCCCTGCAGCAGTTCGGCGAAGGCCTGCGGGTCCCGGCCGAGTTCGGCGAACTCCTTGGGCAGCGCGCGGACGGTGCTGTCGACCATGTGCACCACCAGGTCCTCGGCCAGTTGGACGACGTCGTCCCGGCTCGCGCCGGCGACCTCCACGTCCAACTGGTGGAACTCGGCGAGGTGGCGGCTCGTCCCGGCGGTCTCCAGCGGTTCCAGGCGGACGTTCGGGGCGATGCAGAAGATCTTGTCGAAGGCGAGCAGCGAGGCCTGCTTGTACAGGATCGCGCTGGTCATCAGCTTGTAGCGGTGGCCGTAGAAGTCGATGTCCACCTGCTTGGAGCCGCGCGCACCGGGATCGGTGACCGGGCCGATGATCGGCGGCAGCAGTTCGGTGAAGCCCCGGCCGCGCAGGAACTCGCGGGCCGAGGTGAGCAGGTGCTGCTGGATCCGGAGCGCGCTGCGGGTGGCCGGCGCGGTCAGGTGCCGGCCCGGGTCGGTCGGCGGCAGGAGCGTGGGGTCGGGCATGGTCGGGTCCTCTTCTCTCGTTCTCTCGTGGAGCGTGGAGCGTGGTTTCTCACCCGGCGTCTCACCCGGCGTCCCACCCGGCTTCTCACCGGGCGTCTCACCGGGCGGCGGGCAGGCCCCGGAGTGCGGGTGCGGGCGAGCGTTCGGCCCGCTCGTCGTAGCGCTGCTGGACCTGGGAGAGCGCGGCCAGCAGCCCGGCCGAGCCGAGGATCGGCGCGCGGCCGCCCTCGGCGAGCCCGGCGATCGGCATCGAGCCGACGGCGGACCACAGCAGCCGTCCGTCCGGGCCGAGCGAGCTGCGCGTCCGCCCGGCGTTGTCGGGGTGCAGGCAGTACGGCACGTCCAGGTAGCCGGCCGCGAACGCCCGCACCAGGGCCCGCCCGACGTCGGCGTCCAGGTCGAGCACCGCTCCGATCAGCGCCCTGGCCTCGGCCTCGATCCCGGTGTCCGGCGGGGCGGCGGGCCGGGGGCGGGAGCGTTCCGCCGTGGCGGCCTCGGCGGCGGTCTCCAGCGCCCGGACGTTCTCGGCGACGGTCGGGATGCGGTGCGCCTCGGCCGTGGTCTTGACGATCAGCCGGGCGGCGCCGCCGCGCACCGCGAGCCGCGCGGCGTCCTCCAGCAGCAGCCGGGCGCCGCCGGGCGAGCGCGGGTACACGCCCATGTACGCGTACACCACGAGGTGCCGGTCGACGTCCGCGAGCAGTTCGCCCGCGATCCGGCCGAGCGCGGCCAGCGCCTCCTCGTCCTGGTCGGCGTTGGCCTGCTGGGTGTAGCTGAGCGAGATGCTGCGCAGCCCGTGCTGGCGGAAGAACAGCGCCTCCAGGACGCTGATGGCGATCAGCAGCGAGGGCGGGCAGAGCTGGCCCATCATGCAGCCGCCGAACGTCTCCAGGTGCGGATCCGCACCGAACTCCCGTATGGACGACAGCAGTTCGCAGCTGCGCTGCCAGCGGGCCACCGCCTCGTGCAGCGGGGTGCGGCCGTACGGCAGGCAGTAGGAGACCGGTCCGCCCTCGGTGGCGTCCAGGCCGGCCGCCAGCAGCGCCCCGATGATGTGCTCCGGCGCGGCCGAGCCGTGCCGGACCTGTACCGGGAAGCCCGCGTCCGCCACCCCGGCCAGGACCGCCCGGGTGACCTCGACCGGGTGGGTGGCGATCGGATAGCCGTTGAGGCCGGCCCCGGCGGCCAGTGCCCGCCGCGCGGCGTCGAGGTCGCCGGTGCGGGTGTAGCTGTCCAGGGTGATGGTGCCGACGGTGACGGCGGCCGCCGCCCGGGTGGCGAGCAGGCCCTCCCGCATCCGGGCCGCCCGCGCCATCCCCATCCGGGGCTGGACCACCAGTGCGCCGGCCTCCGCGGCCTGCGCCACGAACGCGCCGAAGCTCGTCACAGCAGGACCCGGGAGTGCAGCCCGTCGACGAACTCGCGGAACCCGGCCACCGCGGAGCCCTCCTCGAAGACCCGGTCGAAGCCGGCCGCGAGCAGTGTGCGCTCGCGGTCGGGGTCGTCGGTTCCGGCGATGCCGAGCTTGCCGCCGATGACCGTCGGGGTGCGCCGCAGTTCCGGGCAGGCGCGCAGGGCCGGGATCACCCGCAGCCCTTCCTGGTGACCGTGCCCGTTGACGCTGCTGATTACGATCAGGTCCGGTTCGATCCGGCGGCATTCGGCGAGCAGCAAGGCGTCGGGGACGCACGCGCCCAGGTTCGTCACCCGGTGGCCCATTTCCTCCAGCAGCAGTTGCAGGAACACCAGGTTCCAGGTGTGCGAATCCGAGGCCGTCGTCGTCACGACGACGTCCAGTCTTCTCTCTCCGGTATTTCCGTGCTCCACAGCCCAGCCCTCGTCGGTAGCGATCGTCGATGGAATTCCGCCGACGCCCCAGCCGGCGGCCCGGGAATTCCGGCGCGTATTCCGCGGCGGTCCAGCCCCACGGAGAACGCTAGGAACGATCGGGCCCGGCGACCGGCAGCTCGTGCGGCAAGATGCGGGCAAGAAGCGGCAGTATCGACACCCGGCCGGCCTGCCGCCGCGCGGTCAGCCCGCGACGGCGAGCAGTTGGACGTCCGCGGCCGGCGCGAACCGGTGCCCGGGCTCCTCCCGGAGGAGGCGGCGGCACACGTTGAGCACCGTGAAGCGCACCCCGTCGCGGGCGGGCACGCTGCGGATCAGTCCGCGCGACAGCAGTTCGTGCACCGTCGCCAGGCAGGTCTGCGGCGCCCAGCCGCTGCGGACCACCGCGTCCTCCCCCGACCAGTCGCCGGGCTCGTCCACGAGCACGTCCAGCAGGGCCCGCTGGCGTTCCGTCAACCGCTGGATCGCCGGCTCCACCTCGTCCCGGACGTCACCGCGCGTGCCGTACACCACCGGCGGTGCCGCCAGCGTGAACGGCCCGGCCGACAGCCGGGCCAGCAGCTGGGCGGTGGACTGCACCAGCGTCCACCCCGCCGCGCGCTCCAACGCTCCCGGCAGGCCGTCCAGGTGGCGGCAGAGCGCGGCCACGGCGGGGGCCTCGGAGCGCTCCAGGGTGTAGCCGGGGCGCAGCCGGCGCAGGTGCGAGAGCAGCAGCCGGACGGCGCCGATCTGCGCCAACGCCTCCGGCTCGGCGTCGAGCTCGGGGGCCGGTACGGGCAGCGGGGCGAGCGGGACGACCTGCCCGCCGGGCAGCGGCCAGGCCTCCCGGGCGGTGATCAGCACCCGCAGCCCGGGGCAGTGGTGGAACAGCCCGTCCAGCCGGGCGGCGTCCACCCCGCCGTCGGCGCCGTCCAGCACCAGCAGGGCGGGCCGGTCGCCGATGTCCCGGACGATGTCGTCCACCCGGCCGTGCCAGGGAGCCGAGTCACCGGCGCAGTCCACCCAGCGCACCGACCAGCAGGCGGCCAGGTGCAGGCGGCGGGCCACCTCCAGGGCGAGCCGGGTCTTGCCGACCCCGCCGAGCCCCACCAGCGAGACCAGCCGGTCCCCGTGCACGGCGAAGGCGTCGGACAGCACCTCGGCCTCCATCTCCCGCCCGACGATGGCCCCGCGCGCCACCGGCGGGGCGACCGGCGCCACGGCCGCCGGCTCATCGGCGAGCGGGTGCCGACGGGCGGCCTCCTCGAAGTCCGCCCGGCTACGGCCCTCCAACCGCAGCGCGTCCGCCAGCAGCCGGACGGTCTCGTTCCGCGGCCGTCTCACTCGGCCGCTCTCCATGTCCCGGATGGCCCGCACGCTCAGGGTGGCGTGATCGGCCAGACACTGCTGGGTCAGGCCGATCCGCTCGCGCCGCACCCTCAACTGCTCTCCGAAGCCCGCCGCCGTCCTCACCGCTTGCACCCACTGCCCGCCGTCCATGCCTCGTCTGCCCTTCGTGGTCCGGACTCCTGATGGGGGTCGGGACCAGTGGCGGCATCAGCGCTGGGCACCCGCGCGGTCCGTGGTCCGACCGCGTGGGACCCGGTGGTCAGGCTGTGGCCTCCGAACCGGTCCCCTCCGGTTCCAGATGCTCCAGGCTCGCCGTCTACGCCCGATCAACGGCCGATCACCGGCCCCACCCACGACCTTCACGCGGGCCTCACAGCCCGTCGGCGGACTGCTCCTCTAGTCCCGTACTTCGCGGGTCGTTGATTCGTATGGTGTGACCGGTCCGGGAGTGTCCCGGACCGGTCGTGTGGCGTTGATCCGGATGTGTCGATGACTTCCCGGTCCCCGCGGCCACGGTCCCAGCGTCAGCGCCTTGAAGTTGTGGTGACGTCCGTGGTGGAGAAGCGTCTGGGCGCTCTGCCTGTCGCTGCCGAGTTTCTGCGCCGGCTGGATGTGGCCGGGATCGTCGACGAGGTGTGTCCGGGCGGCGCGAGCGCGCATCTGACGCACGGACAGGTCATCGAGGCACTGGTCGCCAACCGGCTGACCTCGCCCGCACCACTGGTGCGGGTCGGGGACTGGGCCCGCACCTGGGCGGTGGAGGAGGTCTTCGGCATCGAGCCGGCTCTGCTCAACGACGACCGTCTGGCCCGGGCCCTGGACGCGATCGCGCCGGAGCTGGACAGAATCGCGGGGACGGTCGGCGCCCGGGCAATCACCGAGTTCGGGATCGACGTGTCGAGGCTGCACTGGGACATGACCAGCATGTCCGTCCATGGCGCCTTCCCTGCCGGGAACCAGGACGAGCAGTACCCGGTCATCGGCTACGGGCGCCCCAAGGACCGGCGGGTGGACCTGAAGCAGGTCCAGGCCGGACTCGCGGTCTCCGCCGATGGCGGCGTTCCTCTCCATGCCCGTGTCTTCGACGGGGGTGCGGCCGAGGTCAGCCAGGTCGTCGGCGCGATGACGGACCTGCGGGGCATGGCCGGTGAACAGAAGTTCCTCATGGTCGCCGATTCCAAGCTGGTGTCCTATACGAATGTCGCCGCACTGCTCGCGGCCGGGGTGGATTTCATCGCACCGGTCCCGGCCGCGCAGGTCAAGGACGAGGTCTACGCAGCTCTGGACCTCGCGCAGGCGCAGGAGGTGGACTGGGTGCCCGAGCGGGACACCGACAAGCCGGCCGCCGAGCAGGAGAGCTACCGGGTGCTGGAGGACATCCACACCATGGCCGGGCGCCGCAAGCGGGATCCGGTGCACCGGGTGCGCCGGATCCTGGTGCACTCCACCGCTGTCGCGGCGGGCCAGCGCCGGGCTCGCGAGAAGCGACTGGCCCGGGCCGGCGAGGAGATGGACAAACTCGCCAGTGCGGCGGGTGGCCAGCACTATCGGACCCACCAGAAGATCACGGCCCGGATCGGGGTCATCGCAGCCAAGCGGCACGTCACCTCCTGCCTGCGCTGGACGATCAAC
>NZ_JBIUYQ010000018.1:78686-176713 GCF_044744605.1 Kitasatospora sp. NPDC087271 | reverse complement strand
GAGGCGAAGGCGAACCTCCCGCCTTTCAGTGGCACTTCGACCAGGACGTCCTGGACGCCGAGGCCGCGGTGGACGGCTGGTGGGCGCTGCTGACCAGCATCCCGGCCGAGAAGGCCGGCGCGGCCCAGGTGCTGATCCATTACAAGGGCCAGGGCTCGGTCGAACGGCGTTATCACGACTTCAAGGGCCCCCTCGCGGTCGCGCCGGTCTTCGTCCAGCACAACCGGCGTGTCGCCGCGCTGATCCAGGTGATCTGCCTGGCCCTGCTCGTCTTCTGCCTGATCGAGCGGCAGGTCAGACGCGCTCTGGGCCCGGAAGAGACCATGGCCGGCCTCTATCCGGACAACCGACGGGTCCGGCCCACCGGCCGGATGATCCTCTACCACCTCGGCGAACTCACCCTGCGGATCGGCAACGTCACCGACCCGCCAACCGTCCAGATCAACCGTGGCGTCCAACTCCACCTCCTCGACCTCCTCGACACCGACATCACACAAACCCGCTGGCCACAGACCTGAAACAACGACCCGCGAAGTCCGGGTCTAGTGCTGCGCGGGCTGTGTCCATCAGTTCGTCGAGCGCGTCACGGGTCCTGGCCATGTCCGCGATGTGCGCGTCGAGCTTCGCCCGCTCCTGCCCCATCCGCTCCAGCGCGGCCACCGAGTGCTCCTCGCTGGGCGCGTCCACGCACGGCAGCAGTTCGGCGATGGCGCGGCTGGACAGCCCCGCCGCGTAGAGGCGCTGGATGAACAGCACCCGCGCCACCGCGCCGTCGGCGTAGTGGCGCTGCCCGCTGGCGCTGCGGGTGCTGGCCAGCAGGCCCTGCCCCTCGTAGTAGCGCAGGGATCTGACGCTCACTCCGGCGCGTTCGGCGAGCTCTCCGATCCGCACGGGCACCTCCGGGTCGTGATCCCCGTCACAGGGCTTGCCTCTGACGTCAATGTCAGGTTTTAGCGTAACGGAGGACGGGCCCGGGCACCGGGTCCGTGACTTCGAACGAAGGACTTCCGCATGACGACGTCCGCCACGTCCGCCACGTCGAGCGCCCTGCTCACCGGCTACCGGCTCGGCGAACTCGCGCTGCCCAACCGGGTGGTGATGGCACCGATGACCCGGGGGCGCGCCACCGCCGACGGCCTGGCCACCGCTTCGATGGCCACCTACTACGCCCAGCGGGCCACCGCCGGGCTGATCGTGACCGGAGGCGTCCAGCCGAGCCTGATCGGCCAGTCGAACCCGGGCACGCCCGGCCTGTACACCGACGAGCAGACGGCCTCGTGGCGCCAGGTGACCGCTGCCGTGCACGCCAACGGCGGCCGGATCTTCGCCCAACTGATGCACGGCGGCCGGGTCTCGCACCCGGACACCACGGGGCTGCGACCGGTCGGCCCCTCGGCCGTCCCCGCCACCGGCGACGTGTTCACCCCGACCGGTCCGCAGCCCGCTCCGGTCCCCCGGGCCCTGGAGACCGGCGAGGTCCCCGAACACGCCCGCTCCTACGCCGAGGCCGCCCGCCGCGCCGTCGACGCGGGCTTCGACGGGGTGGAACTGCACGGCGCGAACGGCTACCTGATCTCGCAGTTCCTCTCCTCCAACGCCAACCGGCGCACCGACCGCTACGGCGGCCCGGTGCGCAACCGGATCCGTTTCGCCGTCGAAGCCGCCACCGCCACCGTCGAGGCCGTCGGCGCCGCCAGGACCGGGATCCGCCTCTCCCCCGGCGGCACCTTCTGGGGCGTGGCGGAGGAGGACGTCCTGGAGCTCTACACCGCCCTGCTCGGCGAACTCGCCGGCCTCGGACTCGCCTACGTCCACCTGGAGGCGACGACGGACGAGCCGTCCCTGCTCGCCCTGCGCCGCGCCTGGCCGGGCACGCTCATCATGAATCCGGTGCTTCCGCTGGGCCCGAAGCAGGTCGACCGCGAGGCGGCGGACCACTGGCTCGGCCTCGGCGCCGAGCTGATCAGCTTCGGCCGCGCCTACCTCGCCAATCCCGACCTCGTCGAACGGCTGCGCACCGGCGCCCCGATCGCCCCGGCCGACGAAGCCACCTACTACCAGGGCGGGGACCGGGGTTACCTGACCTACTCGGCCTACCAGCACACGGTCGACCAGCGGCCGTAGCCGCCACCCGCCCGAGGCCGCCGCGGCGGCGCCCCGCCCCGGGAGGTTCAGTCCAGGAGCTTCGCCAGGACGCGGTCGAGCGCCTGGATGTCCTCCGGGGGCAGGGCGAGCAGGTCGTCGGGCGGGGTGGTGAGGATCCTGACGGCGAGGGCGGCCTTCGCCTGGCCCTCCTCGGTCAGATGGACCAGCTTGGACCGGCGATCGGCGGGATTGGTGACGCGTTCGGCGAGGCCGCGCCGCACCAGGTCGTCGACGATGACGGTGGTGTAGGGCGGGTCGCTGCCCAGCCGCTCGGCCAGGTCCCGCAGGGTGATCGGGTCGGCGCCGAGGCGGCGCAGCGCCCTGACCCGGCTGAAGCTCATGCCGAGGGCTTCGGCGACGGTCTTGCGGCGGTCGTAGCGCTCCAGGACGAGCGCGTTCAGCCCCTGCCAGACCCTGGTCGCCGTCCTGGTGGCGGCCTCGTCCCCCTCGTGGTGCTCACCGGTGTGCGGGCGGTCCATCAGGTGTTCACCGTCTCCTTCGTCTCCTTCGTCTCCTTCGTCTCCCTCGTCCCCGGCGTCTCCGGCGTCTCCGGCGTCTCCGGCGTCTCCTCGGCGGCGAGCCGCTCCGCCGTGCGCAGGGCCGTCTCCCGGGCCCAGCGGCCGGAAGTGAGCGTACCCGTGACCAGCACGGCGGCGCCGCAGCCGGCGATGATCCACCACGCCGTCCGCCCGGCGTCGGTGAAGGCCGCCGTGTGCGCGTACGCGCCGCCCGCCATCAGGGCGCCGACGACGGCCACGCCGAGGGACTGGCCGATCTGCCGGCTGGTGGAGGCCACCGCGGCCGCGACGCCGGCCTGCGAACGGGGCATGCCCGAAACGGCGGTGTTGGTGATGGGCGCGTTGACCAGACCGAAGCCGGTGCCGAAGAGCAGGTACGCGACGACCAGCACGGCCGTCGGAAGGTGGTCGGAGTAGGTGAGCGCCTGGAGCACGGCGCTCGCGCACAGGGCCGCCCCGGCGAGGAGCAGGGGGACGCGCGGCCCCCGGGAGGCGACCATGCGGCCGGACACCGGTGCGGTCAGCAGCGCCATCACCGCCATCGGCAGCATGAACAGTCCGGCGTGCAGCGGGGTGAGCCCGCGCACGTTCTGCAGGTACAGGGAGCTGACGAACAGGAACCCGCCCAGGGAGGCGAAGGCGGCGACCGCGATCACGGTGGCGCCCGCGAACGGCGCGGAGCGGAAGAAGCGCAGCTCGATGAGCGGGTCGGTGCGCCTGGGCTCGTACCACAGCAGGCCCAGCAGCGCGCCCAGCGCCGCCGCCGCGCAGCCGACGACGAGCGGCGAGGTCCAGCCGCGCTCCGGCGACTCGATGATCGCGTACGTGAGCGTGGTGAGCAGGACGATGACGAGCACCTGGCCGAACGGGTCCACCCGGCGGGGCCGCGGCGCCCGCGATTCCGGCACGTACCTGCGGGTCAGGAACAGCGCGGCCAGGCCGATCGGCACGTTGATCCAGAAGACGGCCCGCCAGCCGGCCGACTCGACCAGGGCGCCGCCGACGATCGGCCCGGCGGCCATGCTGATGCCCACGACGCCGCTCCACACGCCGATGGCGCGGGCGCGCTGCCGGGAGTCGGTGAAGGTGTTGCTGATGATCGACATGGCGACGGGGTTCAGCATCGATCCGCCGACCGCCTGGAGCATCCGTGCGACGACGAGCCAGCCGAGCCCGGGGGCCAGGCTGCACAGCAGCGAGGCCCCGGTGAAGACCACCAGCCCGATCTGGAAGACCCGGCGGCGGCCCACCCGGTCGGCGGTGGAGCCGGAGAGCATCAACAGGCTGGCCAGCACCAGCGTGTAGGCATCGACCGTCCATTGCAGCCCGGACACCGAGGTGTGCAGGTCGCGCTGGATGGCGGGCAGGGCGACGTTCAGGATCGTGTTGTCGAGGCTGACGATCAGCAGGCTCATGCAGCAGATGGCGAGCACGAGCCAGGGCCGTCGTAGGGCGGCGTCCGGCATGGTGGGAGCTCCACAAGTATTTGTATTGTTGAAATCATTGTGAGCATATAACTAAATCGCCGAACAGCCCAGCCCCGAACAGCCCAGCCCCGAACAGCCCAGCCCCGAACAGCCCCGGCCCGCGCAGCCCCGGCCCCGCGCAGCCCGGCCCGGCCCGCGAGCCGCCCCCCGCCCGCCCCGTCACGGGCGGGGGGCCGGCTCCGGCGGCCAGGCGCCGGCGGCCAGGACGCCGGTGGCGTAGGCGCGGGCGACCAGCGCGGTGCGGTTGGGCAGCTGCCAGCGGCGGGTGAGCCGGGCGAGGTGGTAGTTGACGCCGTCCGGGGTGAGGCCGATCTCCCGGCCGATCTGGGCGGTGGTGGCGCCGCGGGCGGCGGCGGCGAGGATCCGGGCCTCGATCGGGCTCACCTCGGGGCGGGGGGCGGCCGGCGGGGCGGCCGGCCCGGTACGGACGGGCAGCGAGAGCAACAGGTTCGGGGCCTCCTCCGGGGTGTCGCCGACCAGGGCGACGGTCATCTCGCCGCTCCGCTCGGTGCCGTCGGCGGCCGACCAGGAGACCGGCGCCGGGTACTGCGAGCGCCGGTGCAGGCGGACGGCCTCGGCGAGCGCCGGGATGGTGGCACTGTCCCGGAGGGTGAAGAACTCCAGGATCTTCCGGTTGCGCAACTGCCCGGGCAGCAGGCCGAATTCGGCGGCCATCGCCCGGTTGACGATCATGATCCGGCCGCTGAACTCGCACACCGCCAGCGCCACCGGCACGTGGTCGAGCAAGCGCAGCGTCCGGTTGCGCCAGATGACGGCGAGGTCCTGCCAGCTCTCCGCGGTCGACTCGCAGTCGGTCAGTCTCATGCCCGGCCCCTCCCGTGTACGGCTCCCGCGTGCTGCAGACCTGACGGTCCGTTGACAAGTCTTCCGCGACCGCCGCTACTGCACAAACATGTAGTCCCCGGGCCCGGGTTCCCGCCCCGCTCGGGCGAGAGTGGAGGACGACGAGGTTTCTCCTGCCACGGAAGGCGACAACCCATGACCGAGACGATGACCCCGGCGGCAGCCGAGGCTGCGAATCCGGCCGGGGCCGGGCTCCCGCCCGAGACCCTGGTGCCCCGGCAGAGCACCGCCGGGGTGCCGCTGGTCGACATCTCGTCGGCGCCGCCGATCGCCGCCCCCGTGCTGCGCACCATGGAGCTGGCCCGGCGGCACGCCCCGGCCTTCGTCCAGCGACTGCACGGGCGGGACAGCCTGATCGTCACCGGCCTGGACCTGGTCGAGGAGCTGGCCGACGAGGAGCGGTTCACCAAGTCGATCGGACCGGCCCTGGAGAACGTCCGCGCGTTCACCGGGGACGGCCTGTTCACGGCGTACAACGCGGAGCCGAACTGGGCCAGGGCGCACGACATCCTGATGCCCGCCTTCGCGCTCGGCTCGATGCGCACCTACCACCCGGTGATGCTGCGGGTGGCCCGCCGCCTGATCGAGTCCTGGGACGGCCGGTCGGCCGCCGGACTGGTCGTGGACGTGCCCGGCGACATGACCCGGATGACCCTGGACACCATCGGGCTGGCCGGTTTCGGCTTCGACTTCGGCTCCTTCGACCGGGAGGAGCCGCACCCCTTCGTCGAGGCGATGGTCCGCTCCCTGGACTGGGCGATGAACAAGCTCCTGCGCGACCCGGAACTCGACCACAGCGAGCGCGACGAGGCCGCCCAGGGCGACGCCCGGTACCTGGCCTCGGTGGTGGACGAGGTGATCGCCGCCCGCGCCGGCAGCCCCGAGCAGGGCCCGGCCGAGGACCTGCTCGGCCTGATGCTCGACGCCGTGCACCCCGCCGACGGCGGCAGACTGGACGCCGAGAACATCCGCAACCAGGTGATCACCTTCCTGATCGCCGGCCACGAGACCACCTCGGGCGCGCTCTCCTTCGCCCTGTACTACCTCGTCAAGCACCCCGGCGTGCTCCGCGAGGTCCAGCGCGAGGTGGACGCGCTCTGGGGCGACCAGGCCGACCCGGAGCCCTCGTACGAGGACATCGGCCGGCTCCGGTACACCCGGCAGGTGCTCAACGAAGCGCTACGGCTGTGGCCGACGGCCCCCGCGTTCAGCCGGGAGCCCCGCGCGGACACCCTGCTCGGCGGCCGGATCCCGGTCCGCGCCGGGGAGCCGGTCCTGGTGGCCACGATGATGCTGCACCGCGACCCCGTCTGGGGCGACAACCCCGAGCTGTTCGACCCCTCCCGCTTCGACCCCGAGCCGGAGGCGGCCCGCTCACCGCACGCCTTCAAGCCCTTCGGCACCGGCGAACGCGCCTGCATCGGCCGGCAGTTCGCGCTGCACGAGGCGACCATGCTGCTCGGCATGCTGGTCCACCGCTACCGGCTGATCGACCACGCCGACTACCGGCTGACCATCAAGCAGACGCTCACCATCAAGCCCGACGACTTCACCCTCGCCCTCGCCCCGCGCACGCCCACGCCCCCGGCGGTGGTCGACGCGCCGGTCCGCGCCGCCGACCTGCCCGGGCGGGTCCGCCAGGGCACCGGCCTGCTGCTCCTGCACGGCTCCAACTACGGCGCCTGCCGCGAGTTCACCCGGCAGCTGGCCGACGTGGCGGCCGCACTCGGCTGCGACACCGCCGTCGCCCCGCTGGACGCCTACGCGGACGGGCTGCCCACCGACCGGCCGGTGGTGATCACCGCCGCCTCGTACAACGGCCAGCCGACGGACGACGCGGCGGAGTTCGTCCGCCGGCTCCGGGTGGCGACCGAACAGGCCGAACAGGCCGAGGGCGGCGAAGCCGCCGAGGGCGCCGCCGGGTTCGCGAAGGACGTCCGGTACGCGGTGCTCGGCATCGGCGACCGGACGTACGCCGCCACGTACCAGCGCGTGCCGACGCTGATCGACGAGGGCCTCGCCGCCCTGGGCGGCACCCGGCTGCTCGCCCGGGGTGCGGCCGACGCCTCCGGCGATCTGGCCGGGAAGGTGGCGGAGTTCACCACGGCGCTGAGCCGGGCCCTGCTGGAACGGTACGGCGACGCCGCCGCCCCCGTCGTCGCCCCCGGCTCCGGCACCGCGCCCGCTCCCGTTTCCGCCGAGGCCGCCCCCCTGGAGACGTACACCGTGACGGAGCTGGCCGGCGGTCCGCTGGACGCCCTGGCCGCGAAGCGCCGCGTGATCGGGCTGACCGTCACGGCGGTCGGCAGCCTCACCGACCCCGCCTACCCCCGGGTCAAGCGCCTGGTCCGGCTGGCCCTGCCGGAGGGCGTCGACTACCGCACCGCGGACCACGTCTCGGTGCTGCCGGCCAACGACCCGGCCCTGGTCGAGCGCGCCGCCAAGGTGTTCGGCGCCGACCCGGACACCCTGCTCGCCATCGTGGCGAACCGGCGCACCATCCTGGCCGTGGACCGGCCGCTGACGGTTCGCGAACTGCTCACCCACCACGTCGAGTTGCAGGACCGACCGAGCGCCGCCCAGCGCGCGACGCTGGCCGACCTCAACCCCTGCCCGCCCGAGCGGGCCGCGCTGCGGGCGCTGCCCGAGGACGACCCCCGGACGCTGCTGGACCTGGTCGAGGACCACCCGGCCCTGCGGGAGGTCCTGACCTGGCCGGTGCTGCTGGAACTGCTGCCGCCGATCCGGCCCCGGATGTACTCCATCTCCACGTCGCCGACCAGCGCCCCGCGCCACGTGGACCTGATGGTCTCCGTGCTCGACGCCCCGGCCCGCTCCGGCCGGGGCTCCTTCCGGGGCGTCGGCTCCGGCTACCTCGACCGGGTGGCCGTCGGGGACACCGTGCTGGCGCGCCTCCAGCCGTGCCGCGAGACGTTCCGGATCGGCCACCGCGCCCCGGTGATCATGATCGCGGCCGGCACCGGCCTGGCGCCGTTCCGCGGCGCGGTCGCCGACCGCCGCGCCCTGCTCGCCGCCGCCACCGGCGAGGACACCGCCACTGACGAGGCCACCGCCGCCGCCGAGGCCACCGCCAGGGACACCGAACTCGCCCCGGCCCTGCTCTACTTCGGCTGCGACGCGCCCGACGCCGACTACCTGCACCGCGACGAACTGCTCGCCGCCGAGCAGGCCGGCGCCGTCTCGATGCGCCCGGTCTTCAGCGAACAGCCCGTCGACGGCCGGCGCTTCGTCCAGGACCGCATCGCCGCCGAGGGCGCGGAGGTCTGGAGCCTGCTCACCGCCGGCGCCGAGGTCTACGTGTGCGGCGACGGCGCCCGGATGGCCCCGGGCGTCCGCGCCGCCTTCCGCGAGCTGTACCTGAGCCGGACCCCCGGCGCCGACGAGGGCCAGGCCCAGGCCTGGCTCCAGGGCCTGATCGACGAGCGCCGCTACGTCGAGGACGTCTACGCGGGCCGCTGAGCCCGCCCGACCGGGAGGCCGGCCGCACCCGCCCGGGGTGCGACCGGCCTCCCGTCGCACACATGTCTCCCAACTCCCCTTCCATGCAAGCCTCGACACATTGTCGATCAAGGTGTTCTGATGTTCGCACCATACGTATGACTATCCGACCAATACCTGACGGTAGGTCGGAGAAGCGGAGGAACGGTGCGTCCTGCTCGTGGCGTGGCTGTCCTGCTGGCAACGGGGGTCGTCGTGGCCCTCGGCCTGGGCACGGGAGGCCCCGACTCGAAGGGCAGACCGGCCACCGCCGACGCCGCCCCGGAGAGCACACCCGACCCGAGCGGCACACCCTCCGACGGCCCCGGCAGCCTCGCCGCCACCCCGACCCCCAGCGCCACGCCGAGCTGGGACGGCCAGGTCAAGGTGCTCGGCGACGGCTCCACCTCCGACACCGGGCCGCAGCCCAAACAACCCCGGCCCGAGAAGCTGAAGCCCGGCGAGAAACCGCCGCAGTTCGTGGTGTTCTCCTGGGACGGCGCGCTGGAGGGCGACGACGAACAGTTCTCGCGCTTCCGCAAGCTGGGCACGGAGAACAACGCCCAGATGACGTTCTTCCTGAGCGGCATCTACACCCTGCCCAAGTCCAAACGCACGCTCTACCACCCGCCGCAGCACGACGCCGGCGCCTCCGCCATCGACTTCGCCACCGACGCCCACATCAAGGACACCCTGGAACAGCTGCGCCTGGCCTGGCAGGACGGGAACGAGATCGGCACCCACTTCAACGGGCACTTCTGCGACTCCAAGGGCGGCGACGACTGGAGCACCGAGGAGTGGAAGAGCGAGCTCGACCAGGCGATCTCCTTCGTCACCAACTGGAAGACCAACACCGGCTTCAAGAACCTCCCGCCGCTGCCCTTCGACTACACCAAGGAGGCGGTCGGCGGCCGCGCCCCCTGCCTGCAGGGCCAGAAGAACCTGCTCGCGGCCGAGAAGGCGGCCGGCTTCCGGTACGACGCCAGCTCACCGGGCGAGTTCCAGGTCTGGCCCGGCAAGAAGGACGGCATCTGGAACTTCCCGCTCCAACTGCTGCCCTACCCGGGCAAATCGACCCAGGTCCTCTCGATGGACTACAACTTCCTCGCCAACCAGTCCGGGGACACCACCAAGGGCGATCCGAAGAAGTACGACGCGTGGGAGAAGGAGACCCGGAACGGCTACCTCAACGGCTTCGAACGGGTCTACAACGGCAGCCGGGCGCCGCTCTTCATCGGGAACCACTTCGAGAGCTGGAACGGCGGCATCTACATGCAGGCCATCGAGGACGTGATGAAGAGCGTCTGCACCCGGGAGGGCGTCCGCTGCGTGTCCTTCCGCCAGGTCGCCGACTGGCTTGACGCCCAGGACCCCAAGGTCCTCGACCAGTTGCGCGCGCTGGACCCCGGGCAGCCGGCCGACTGGTCCCGTCTGGTCAAGTGACCCGGCCCGGGCGGCCGCGGGGCCGTGACACCGCGCCCCGCGGCCGCCCGGCCCTACCGGCCTCCCGGGCCACCCGCCGCCTTCATGTACGAGGTCCAGATCCGGGTGGGCAGCGCGGAGTCCGGGGTGTCCGGGGCGGCGCCGCCCAGCCCCTCCAGTGAGAGCAGCTTCATGTCCTTCAGGTCCGCCCGGAAGACCGTGACGGCCGTGGACATCCGCGCGTCGTAGCCGACGAACCACCCCGCCGTACGGTCCGGGGTCGTCCCCGGCTTCCCCGCCAGGTCGGGCCCGGCCTCCGCCGCCGCCTTGGCGCTCCCGGTGCGGACCGCGCTCTTCAGCGCCGCGTCCACCTCCCCCGCGACCTGCGGGGTCAGCGCCTGTACGGCGGTCGGCAGGCGCAGCGCGAGCGGCTCGCCGTTCCGGGTGATCCTCAGGACGGAGTACGGGTCCGTGTGGCTGCCTCCCGCGGCGAAGGCGGCGTAGGCGTCGGCGGTCCTGATCGCGCTCGGCGTGGAGTTCCCGACACCGAAGGCCGGCACCAACTCCCCCATGCTGCCCGGGAGCAGGCCCAGGTCGGCGGCGGTCTTCTGCACCCGGTCCAGGCCGACGTCCATGGCGAGCTGCATCATCGGCCCGTTGACGGACTGCTCCACCGCGCTCCTCAGGGTGACCGTCCCCCAGCTCCGCTTGCCGTCGTTGGCGGTCTTCGCTATCCGCCCGTTGCGCCCCCAGTACGGCCCCTCCGGGGTCATCACGTTCACGCCGTCGTCGCCGTCGTAGGTGGTGGTGGGCGTCACCGGGGTGCGGCTGCCGCCCCGCTGGCGCTGGACGCCCTCGCTCAGGCCCGAGGCGTAGACCAGCGGGGTGAAGGCCGAACCGACCGGCACCGTGGAGGTGTTGGCGTTGTCGAAGCCCTGTTTCAGGTAGTCGGTTCCGCCGTAGAGCGCGACGATCCTCCCGTCCGGGGCCACCGAGGCGGCGCCGACCTTCAGTAACCGGTCGGCCTCGCGGCTGTCGGGGTCGATCCCCTTGGTGGCGTCCCGCACCGCGGTGGCCAGCGCGGTGACCTTCGGCTTCTCGAAGGTGGTGAAGATCTGGTGGCCGCCGAGGTCGAACTGGGCCTGCGTGATGTCGCTGTGGCCCTCCACGTAGGTCCTGGCCATGTCCACCAGGTACCCGACCTGGCCGCTCAGCCCCGCCGCCTTCGGCTGGGTCCTGGGTTCGGGGAACACCGTGTACCTGGCGCGCTCGGCGGCGGAGAGCTTGCCGACCTTCACCATCCGGTCCAGGATCCAGGACCACCGCTCCTCGGCCCGCCGGTGGTTGTTCGCGCTGATCCCCGGATCGAACTGTCCGGCCCCCTTCAACAGGGCGGCGAGGAAGGCCCCTTCGCTCGGGTTGAGCTGCGAGACGTCCTTGCCGTAGTACGCCGCCGCGGCCCGTTCGATGCCGTAGCTGCCGCGCCCGAACCAACTGGTGTTCAGATAGCCGGCCAGGATGTCCGATTTGCTCATCCGCCGGTCCAGTTTGATCGCGATGACGATCTCGCTGAGCTTGCGCGAGACGTCCTGACGCTGGTTCAGGTAGCTGTTCTTGACGTACTGCTGGGTGATGGTCGAGCCGCCCTGGGTCTCACCGCCCGTGGCCATCTGGTAGACCGCGCGGCCGATGCCCGTGAAGGAGATCCCCGGGTCCGAGTAGAAGGTCTCGTTCTCGGCGGCCAGCACGGCCCACTGCACCGACTCCGGCACCCGGTCGAGCGGCACCTCCTGCCGGTTGGTCTCACCGATCCGCGCCATCTCGGTGCCGTCCGCCCAGAAGTACACGTTGTTCTGCTGGGTGGCGAAGGCGTTCAGGTCCTCCGGGACCTGGGTGGTGACGTAGAACCAGATCAGCCAACCCGTCAGCACCGCCGACCCGGACCCGGCCACCAGGAGCAGCTGCCGCCAGGACGGGAGCCAGCGACGGACTCCGCGCCGCCCTCTGCGCGGGTAGTCGATCCACCGCCGCCCTTCGGGCTTCTCCCCTCCGGGCTTCTCCTTCTCGGCCCCGCCACCTTGGTGAGCACGCACAGTCCGGTCTCCGATTCGCTCGTGGGCACAGACCCCCGAACTCAGACGCGATGAGGGTCGGACCACGGCACAACGGAATTGATGTGATCACGGTCATACCGCGCGGACCGGCGGGGCGGCGCAGACCTGCCCGGCCTGGGGTTTCACAGCGCCGGCCGAGGAGGTGGACCACGGGAAACGACGACGCCGGGGTGCCTTGTGGCACCCCGGCGGGTGGTCGAGGGCGAGGAAAGCGAACGGGCTATGTCAGGTGGAGTGAGAAGGAAGCCCGTTCATGGCCTCGCCGGGGCCAACGGTAGCAGTCAGGCGGGGATCAGGTCGCGCAGGTTTTCCGGGGTGATGACGACGGAGTCCGGGTGCAGGCCCTCCGGGCGCTCCAGGCCGATGTACGTGACCGGGCCGGCCGGGAGCGCCGCGCCGTCCCACAGCGTGGTGGCGGTGGCGCGCTCGCCCATCAGCCCGGTCAGGTGGCGGACCGTCAGGTGGTCGCGCTCGACGATGCCGCGCAGCAGCGTGGCGACCGACACCCGGTTCCCCTCGACCCGGTTGGAGTTCGGGTTGCCCTTCAGGTACAGGTGCAGCCACTTGGCGTGCCAGCGGCCGTCGTCCCCGCGCAGGAAGGCCAGTGGCAGGGCGACCCGGCCCGGGCCGCGCAGGTCCGACTTCATGCGGACGGTGCGCGGTTCGAAGGGGCGGCCCTGCTGTTCGGCATCGCGCAGCATGAAGCCGAAGAAGGACTCCTCGACCTCCTCGAAGCCCTCGCCGGAGAAGATGTTGACCTGCGGGACGATGGAACTGCCGCGTACGGCGCCCAGGCGCAGGTTGATGAACTCGGAGCCGCCGTCGGTGGCGTCGGTGACGTCGCCGGAGTGCTCGCCCTCGAGCTGGGTGAGCGAGGTGTAGGAGAGCCAGCCGAGCGTCTCGTAGGAGTCGTCGAGCAGCAGGGCGGACAGGTCGAAGTCGGTGCTGTGGCTGGTCTGCTTCCAGTAGACGAAGAAGCGCAGCAGTTCGCCGTCGACCGGGGTGAGGGAGCCGCGGGGCAGCACGCCGAGTCCGGCGGCGGTGGCCCTGCCGCTGAGCGGGAGTGCGACGTCGAGCACGTCGGGGTCGATCAGCAGGTGCCCGGGGTCGGGGAGGCGGCGGCTCGTCTCGGCGTCCAGGGCGGCGAGCAGGCGGTCGCGTTCGGCTGCCGGCAGGGGCGGGCGGGTGTCGCCGGTGACCCAGGCGCGGCCGAGGCGGTTGACGAAGAGGCGGCGCCCGTCCGCTTCCCCGGTGCGGTTGTGGAGGTGTTCGCGGACCGACAGCAGGACCCGACCGGAGACCTGCGGGGCGGCCTGCTCGACGGCGGCCACGACGGTGTCGCGCTCCTCCGGGGTGCGGCCCGCGCGCAGCAGCCGGTCCAGGGACCGGAACAGCATGCCCGGGGCGGCGGCCAGCAGCCGTACCGCGCCGGTGACGTCGTCGGCGCCGAGGAGTTCCTCGACGCGGCTGGTGAGGGAGCGGGCCGCCAACTCGCCGCGGGCGACGGCGAACACCTCGGCGGCGTGCGGCCAGCGCGGGTACTCGTGCGGGTGGAGGCGCTCACCGAGGCGCTTGAACGCCTCGCGGTGCGCGGTGACGTCGGCGAGCTTGGCGGGGCTGGCGGCGACGACCGCGTCGAGGCCGGCCAGCAGGGCGCGACGGGCCGGCCGTGGCAGCGCCCGGAACCGGGTCGGTTCCGCCAGGGTCACGTCGCCGTCGGACAGCGCGCAGGCCAGCCGGAGCACGTCGGTGACGGTGTCCAGGAGGAGGTCGGCACCGGCCCGGAGGCGGGCGAGGTTGACGACGGCGCGGTTCTCCCGGACCGGGATCGCCTCGGGCTGCGGACCGGCGGCGCAGTGCCCGGCGAGCACGCCGAGGTCGCGCAGGCCCTCCTCGCCCAGCGGGGTGGTGCTGCCGGCCAGGGTCAGGTAGAGGGCCGTCACCTCCTCCTCCAGGGCGCCGCCCAGGTGCAGGACCGTCATGCGGTCGCCCGCGGCGGCGATCAGCTCGTCGTGGGCGGCGAGCAGTTCGGCGTAGCTGTGCTGGTAGCTGCCGTAGGCCGGGAGGGTCAGCAGGTCGACCACGCCGGTGCGCAGTTGGGCGAGCGCGCCGTCCCGTGACGCGTCGTCGGCGAGCGCCCCGGCGATGCAGTGCGTCCAGAACTCGAAGGTGTCCGGCACGTTGAGCGGGAAGTCGATGAAGTAGGCGTTGTGCCCGACGTGGTCGCCCACCAGCTCCCGGACGGTGCCCAGGGTGCGGGCGGCGGTGTCGACGACCGTCGCCCCGGGCAGCCCCGACAGGTGCTCCAGCAGGCCCGCCGAGAGCTTGAAACCCACGGACATCAGTGCGGCGTCGAACTGCCGCGCCGCGACGGCGCCTTGCCCCGCCGGACCGCCCGGCCAGGAGGAGGCGGGGAGGTGGTGGGTGTGCCGGACGACGATGGGTTCGAGACGGTGGACCATGCGGTCATGCTCGCAGAACGGCGCGGGGCGACGCATGCGGGTTTCCGGGCCCGCCACCGGTAGGTCCCGGGAAGTTGGCTAGACAGGAATTGGCTGAAAACTCATGCGGCGTTCGCTGGAGGACCTCGTACGGCCCGGCTGCGGCACCTATGTTCGAACCTTCTTGGCACCCCCCCTTACCCCGAGAAGGAAGGACACCACGTGGCCTCCATCGACCGGCGCCGATTCCTCCAGCTGAGCGGCGCGTCCGCAGCCGCCGCAGGCCTCGGCGCGTTCCCGCCCGCGGTCAGCAAGGCCCTGGCACTGCCCGCGATCGGCCGGACCCGCTCGATCGAGGACGTCGAACACGTCGTCGTCCTGATGCAGGAGAACCGTTCCTTCGACCACTACTTCGGCACCCTGCGCGGCGTGCGCGGGTTCGACGACCCGCGCCCCACGCTGCTGCCCGACGGCCGGCCGAACTGGCACCAGCCCGCCGCCGCCGTGAAGACCGACCGCTACCACGACCGCGGCCTGCCCGCCTCCGAGCAGGAGGTGCTGCCCTGGTACATCGACCCCCGGAACACCACCGAGTACCAGGCCGGCACCGACCACGGCTGGAGCAGCGGCCACCTCGCCTGGAACGAGGGGCGCCACGACCAGTGGGTGAACCAGAAGCAGGACGTCATGACGATGGGCCACCTCAAGCGCCAGGACCTGGCGTACCACTTCGCCCTGGCCGACGCCTTCACCCTCTGCGACTCGTACTTCTGCTCCGTCCACGCCGACACCGCGCCCAACCGCATCTACCTGTGGACCGGCACCAGCGACCCGCGCAACGTGTACGGCCGCAAGCCCAACGGCCCCGGCCTGGAGGAGCGCAACAACACCAACGGCTACACCTGGACCACCTACCCCGAGCGCCTGGAGAAGGCCGGCGTCAGCTGGAAGCTGTACCAGGGCGGCTCCGGCGAGCCGGGCACCCCCACGGACAACTACACCGACAACTCGCTGATGTTCTTCGAGCGGTACCAGGTCGCCGAGGGCGCGTCGGGCCCCCTGGTCGACAAGGGCGCCACCGACCACACGCTGAAGGAGTTCCGCGCCGACGTCCAGCAGGGCCGGCTGCCGCAGGTCTCCTGGATCGTCCCGCCGTACAAGTACAGCGAGCACCCGTCCGCAACGCCCACCGACGGCGCGTACTACATCAACCTCGTGCTGGACGCGCTCACCTCCAACCCCGAGGTCTGGGGCAGGACGGTCTTCCTCATCAACTACGACGAGAACGACGGCCTGTTCGACCACGTCGTCCCGCCGATGCCGCCGGTCGTCAGCGGCCCGGGCGGCCAGGGCATCGTCTCCGCCGACCTGAGGGCGAGCCTGCGCGACGAACTGCTCGACCTCGGCAAGCACCCGGGCGAGATGAGCCCGCTGGTCCCCGGCGCCGACCCGGGCGGCCTCCAGCCGATCGGCCTCGGCCCGCGCGTGCCGATGCTGGTCATCTCCCCGTGGTCGCGCGGCGGCTGGGTCTGCTCGGAGACCTTCGACCACACCTCCGTCCTGCGGTTCCTGGAGGCCCGGTTCGGCATCGAGGAGCCCAACATCAGCGCCTGGCGCCGGTCGGTCTGCGGCGACCTCACCTCGGCGCTCGACTTCTCCGGCACCGACCCGCGGCCGGTCTCGATCCCGGTGCCCGCGCCGATCGCCTCGCAGGGCAAGCCGTACCAGGTGCCGCTGCCCCAGCGGATGCCCACCCAGGAGCCCGGCGTCCGGCCGGCCCGCGCCCTCCCGTACGACCTGGTGGTCAACGAGGAGGAGACGGACACCCCCGGGCGGTTCCAGCTGGATCTGGAGAACCGGGGCGAAGCCGGCGCCTGGCTCTACGTCTACGACCGGACCGCGCCGAAGGCCGCTCCCCGCCGCTACACCATCTCGGGCGGCGACACCCTCGGCGACTTCTGGCCGCACTCCGCCTCCGGCGACTACCACCTCGCCGCCCACGGCCCGAACGGGTCGGTGTACGAGTTCGAGGGCAGCGCCCGGACCGAGCTGGTCGCGCTGTTCGACCCGCAGAAGTCCAAGGTGCGCGTCAAGGTCACCAACAACGGGCCGGTCACCCGGACGGTGACCGTCGCCAACGCCTACGCCAAGGGGTCGCAGCAGAGCCGCAGCCTCCGGCGCGGCGCCTCGGCCCAGTTCACCTTCGACATACGCCCCGACAGCCGCTGGTACGACATCACGGTCGCCGCCACCGACGGCCCGACCTTCCGCCGCCGCTGGGCCGGCCACCTGGAGAACGGCCGCCCCGGCACCAGCGACCCCGGCCCCCGCTGACCGACGGCGCGGCCCTGACCGTCGGCACGGTGCCCGACCGGCGGCGCAGCGCCTGAACCGGCCCGCCGCACCGGCGTTTCGTCCTACGCCGGTGCGGCGAGCCCCAGCGCCTGGCGGTACCAGGGGGCGGCGGCGGGCAGCCGGGCCAGCGGGCCGGGGCCGGGCGGGCAGGCGGCGAGGCGCCAGACGTCGTCCCCCCGGTACCAGTGGTCGCGGGCGATCAGCGAGAACTGCCGCTCGGAGACGCGGCCCGGGGTGGCGGCGAGCAGACGCCGGCATTCGTCCCACGAGGCCTCCGGGCCGTCCGGCCCGTCCACGCCGTCCGCGCCGTCCGCGCCGGGCAGGGCGGGCAGCAGGCCGAGGCCGGCCAGGGCGGCGAGCAGGTCGCCGGCCCGGACCGGGTCGGGGTGGCTCGCGTGCTGGACGCCGGGCGGGACGGCGTGGTCGTCCAGGGCGAGCGCGGTGATCAGCCGGGCCAGGTCGGCGCGGTCCACCACGGAGAGCCTGGCGTTCCCGCCCGCCCAGGGCACCGGCACCCGGCGGACCAGTTCGGCCAGCGCGGGCACCACCCAGCGGTCGCCCGTCCCGGTCACCAGGCCGGGCCGCAGCACGACGGCACCGGCCGCCAGCGCGACGCGTTCGCCGAGCAGCCTGGTCCGGCTGGCCTCGGAGACCGGGGCGGCCGGCACCTCGTCGACCCCGATGCCGGAGTGCGGCCCCTCGCCGTACACCGCGGTCGTCGACAGGTGGACGATCCGGCGCACCCCGGCCCCGGTCGCGGCGGCCGTCACCGCCTCGGTGCCGCGCACGTTCACCGCCGCGCACTCCTCGGCGCCGCCGGAGACCCGGGAGGCCAGGTGGAGCAGGACGTCGGCACCCTCGCAGAGCGCGGCCAGCGCCGCCCCGTCGGCGAGATCTCCCGGCACCCAGGCGGCCGGGCCGCGCCCGGCCGGCACTTCGCGGGCCAGCGCGCGCACCCGCGCGCCGCGGGCGGTCAGGGCGGCCAGCACCGCGGAGCCTATGAAGCCGGTCGCCCCGGTCAGCGCGACCGTGGTGCGCTCCGGGTGCCGCCGTCCCGCCGCCATGCCGCACCCCTCGCCGTCCCGCCGTCCCGGCGTGTCCCGTGTCGCCGTCCCGGCGTGTCGCCGTCGACCGGCCGGTCAGTCTATCCAGCCGCCACCCGCCCGGCGGCCACCCGTACGGAGGGGGCGGGGCACGGCCCGAGGTAAGGCCCACCTAGGCTGTAGGCCAAGCAAAACGGGCGAACCGGACCCCCTCCAGGGGCCACGAGGACGGAAAGCAGGGCCCCCCGATGGGCGACGGAATGTCAGGCATGCACCACCACGGCGGGATGACCCAGCTAGGCCCGTTCACCTTGTCCAACGTCTGGACCTGGTCCCCCGACTGGGTGTTCCTGCTGGGAGGCCTGGCCGCCCTGGCGCTGTACGCGGCTGGCGTGGTCCGGCTCCACCGGCGCGGCGACCGCTGGCCGATCGGCCGGATGGTCGGCTGGGCGGCCGGTGTCGGCAGCTTGATCCTGGTCACCTGCACCGGGCTGAACGACTACGGCATGGTGCTGTTCAGCGCGCACATGATCCAGCACATGGTGCTGTCCATGCTGACGCCGATCCTGCTGCTGCTGGGCGCGCCGATCACGCTGGCGCTGCGCGCGCTGCGGCCGGCCGGCAAGGGGCGCCCGCGCGGGCCGCGCGAACTGCTGGTGGCGCTGCTGCACAGCCGGTACGTCCGGGTGATCTCGCACCCGGCCTTCACCATCCCGATGTTCATCGCGAGCCTGTACGGGGTCTACTTCACCCCGTTGTTCGACTTCCTGATGCAGTACCGCGCCGGGCACATCTTCATGATGGTGCACTTCCTCCTCACCGGTCTGGCCTTCTTCTGGCCGATCATGGGCGTGGACCCGGGCCCGCACCGCCCCGGCCATGTGATGCGGATCATCGAGCTGTTCATGGGCATGCCGTTCCACGCCTTCTTCGGCGTGGCCGTGATGATGGCCAGCCACCCGCTGGTCACCACCTTCACCGTGGAGGGCGCGCCACCGGGCACCGACCTCCTGGAGGACCAGAAGCTGGCCGGCGGCATCACCTGGGCGTTCGGCGAGATCCCGACCGCGATCGTGCTGATCGCGCTGGTGTACCAGTGGATGCGCTCCGAACAGCGGCAGGCCCGCCGCTCCGACCGCGCCGAGGAGCGCAGCGGCGACGCCGAGCTGGAGGCGTACAACGCCTATCTGGCCTCACTGCACAAGCGCGGCCCGCGCCCGGCGGCCCCGGCCGCCCCGGCCGCCGCTGTCACCCCCGTCACCCCCGTCACCCCGGCGGCCGACGCCGGCTGAGCCCACCGCCGCCTGCACCACGGAACCCCCGTCCCCGGTGGAACGGGGGTTCCGCCGTATACGTTCGGACGGTATGCACGCTCTGCTGATCGTCGCCGTCCTGCTCGGCGGGTACGTCCTGCTCTGGCTGCTCGGCTTCCTCGGCTGCGCGCTGCGGCAGGGGCGCCGCCCCGCCCCCGTCGGGGCGGACTACCTGGTCGTCCTCGGCGCCGCCCTGGACGGCTGCGAGCCCGCCCCGCCGCTGGCGGCCCGGTTGGACGCCGCGCTGGAACGTTTCGCCGCCGAGGAGGCCGCCGGGCACACGCCGCTGCTTCTGGTCACCGGCGGGAAGGGCCCGCACGAGGAGTGCACCGAGGCCGCCGCGATGGCCCGCTACCTGACCGCCCGGGGCGTCCCGGCCGACCGGATCCGGCGCGAGGAACGGGCCGTGAACACCGTCGAGAACCTGCGTTTCAGCGCGGCGCTGATGGCCGCCGAACGGCCCGGCTACCGGTGCACGGTCGTCACCAGCGGCTTCCACACCGCCCGCACCGCGCTCGCCGCCCGCCGGGCCGGCGCCCCCGGCCGGGTGGTCGCCGCGGACGGACTGCTCGCCCACGGCCCGTACGCACTGCTGCGGGAGGCGGTCGGCACGGCACTCGCCTACCCGCGCGCCAACGCCGCCGCCCTCCTGCTCCTCGCGGGCACCGGGGCCCTCCTCGGCTAGGCGGACCTATGCCCCGGGCCCGGCGGCTGCTACTGGAGCCTCCACTGCTGGTTCCAGCCGCTGTTGCAGGTCCAGACGCCCAGGGCCTTGGCGTCCTCGTCGTAGGTCAGGCAGTCCTGGTCGGTGATCCGGATCTGGTACTGGCCGTCGCCCTGCGCGACGAGCTGCCACTTCTGCTCGTCGGCGCCGGTCCACGGCTTGGCGTCGGCGACGTAGCCCTTGGTGTTCTCGGTCAGCGCGAGGCCGGACACGGCGCTGGTGATCTTGTAGCGGCCGTTGCCCAGTGCGGTGAACTGCCAGCCGGTGTTCTTGGGGCCGCTGGTGCCGGCGAGGATCGAGGGGCCGGAGGCAGCCCCGGTGGCCACCGGGCCCCGGCCGGTCTTCACCGTGGGGTACAGCAGCCCGGTCACGGCGTCACCGCCGCCACCGCCGCCCTGGTGCGCGGGCACGCCGGGAGTGGCGGTACCACCGGTGCTGACGCCCGGCACCGTACCGGGCTTGGCCGGGACACCCGGGGTGGCGGTACCACCCGTGCTGACACCCGGCACCGTGCCGGGGATGCCGGGGGTGACGGGGACGCCCGGGGTGCCGGGGGTCCCCGCGATGTCGGCCGGGATCTCGCGGGCCGGGAAGTGGATGATCCGCTTGCTGTCGTAGCACCGGATCAGCACGCAGGACCGGGAGGTGGTCACGGTCCGGTCCGAGTCGCTGCCGACGAAGGCCCAGTTCCCGTAGCCGCCGTCGCCCTTGTTGGTGAAGGTCGACTCGCCCGCGAAGACCCAGATCCGGAAGTCGTCGTAGCCGGTCGGGCCGCCCTCGCTGTCGTGGTGCTCCAGCTTGACGGTCTGGTCGATCAGCACCCCGCGCATGTCCGCCTCGTAGACGTTGCGGAACCAGAGGGTGTCGTACAGGTCGGTGCCGTCGTACTTGAACACCATCACGTTGAACCCCGGTGCGGCGGCGCTCAGTTGGCCGGCCATCCCCTGGGTGAACGCCGCGTTGTCGGCCTGCGCGGTGAGGGCCGCGCTGCGGAAGCCCCCGATCATGGCGCCGATGGAACTGATCAGCGCGCTGTAGCAGTTGCCGTTGCCGATGTTGGCGGGCCCGCCGACGCCCGGCTCGATGCCCGGGCAGTCGGTCGCCGCCGAGGCCTGCTGCGGCACGGCCATCAGGCCGGTCGAGGCCAGGGCCGCCAACAGGGTGCCGGCGACGGCCCGTTGGGTGACCCTGGTCGTCCGGCGGGAGGAAGCGCGCATGCTGAAGTGCCCCGATCGTTCGGCGAGGTGGCGTCCGTCTGCGGATCCGCAGCGGAGAGCGGTCCTCCGGATGCTAGGGCCGCTCACCGGCACCACCCGCGATCTTGACGGCACTCTGACGAACCGTTGATGATCTTCCTCCGCGCTGGCCCCGCGGCGGCCGCGGAGGCCGCCCGGAAAGCCCGGAAAGCCCGGAGGCTCCCGGGTCCGGTACCGGACCCGGGAGCCTCCCGGTGCTTCGACTCCCCTGGGATCAGGCGAGGTTGGCGAGCGCCTCGTTGAAGGTCTTGGACGGGCGCATCACCGCCGCGGCCTTGGCCGGGTCCGGCTGGTAGTAGCCGCCGAGGTCGACCGGCGAGCCCTGCACGGCGATCAGCTCGTCGACGATGGTCGTCTCCTGCTCGCCGAGCGCCTTGGCCAGGCCCTCGAACGCCTGGGCCAGCTCGGCGTCGGCGGTCTGCTGGGCCAGCTCCTGGGCCCAGTACAGGGCCAGGTAGAAGTGGCTGCCGCGGTTGTCGATGCCGCCGAGGCGGCGGCTCGGCGACTTGTCCTCGTTGAGGAAGGTGCCGGTGGCGCGGTCCAGGGTGTCGGCCAGCACCTGGGCGCGGGCGTTGCCGGTGCTGGTGGCCAGGTGCTCGAAGCTGGCGGCCAGGGCGAAGAACTCGCCGAGGCTGTCCCAGCGCAGGTAGTTCTCCTTGACCAGCTGCTGGACGTGCTTCGGGGCGGAGCCGCCGGCGCCGGTCTCGAACAGGCCGCCGCCCGCCATCAGCGGGACGACCGACAGCATCTTGGCGCTGGTGCCCAGCTCCAGGATCGGGAACAGGTCGGTCAGGTAGTCGCGCAGCACGTTGCCGGTCACCGAGATGGTGTTCTCGCCGCGGCGGATGCGCTCCAGCGAGAACGTGGTGGCCTCGACCGGGGACTTGATCTCGATCTGCAGGCCGGTGGTGTCGTGCTCCGGCAGGTACTTCTTGACCTTCTCGATCAGGACGGCGTCGTGGGCGCGGTTCTCGTCCAGCCAGAACACCGCCGGGTCGCCGGTGGCGCGGGCGCGGGTGACGGCCAGCTTGACCCAGTCCTGGATCGGCAGGTCCTTGGTCTGGCAGGCGCGGAAGATGTCGCCCGGCTGGACGGCCTGCTCCAGCACCACGTTGCCCTCGGCGTCGACGAGGCGGACGGTGCCGGCCGCGGCGATCTCGAAGGTCTTGTCGTGGCTGCCGTACTCCTCGGCCTTCTGGGCCATCAGACCGACGTTCGGCACGGAGCCGATGGTGGCCGGGTCCAGGGCGCCGTGGGCGCGGCAGTCGTCGATGACGGCCTGGTACACGCCGGAGTAGCTGCTGTCGGGCAGCACGGCGAGGGTGTCGGCCTCCTGGCCGTCCGGGCCCCACATGTGGCCGGAGGTGCGGATCATGGCCGGCATCGAGGCGTCGACGATGACGTCGCTCGGGACGTGCAGGTTGGTGATGCCCTTGTCCGAGTCGACCATCGCCAGGGCCGGGCCCTCGGCGAGCTCGGCCTCGAACGAGGCCTTGATCTCCGCGCCCAGGTGCGGCACGCCGTCCAGGCCGTTGAGGATGCCGCCGAGGCCGTTGTTCGGGTCCAGACCGGCGGCGACCAGCACCTCGCCGTACTTGGCGAAGGTCTTCGGGAAGAAGGCGCGGACCACGTGGCCGAAGATGATCGGGTCGGAGACCTTCATCATGGTGGCCTTGAGGTGGACCGAGAACAGCACGCCCTCGGCCTTGGCGCGCTCGACCTGGGCGGTCAGGAACTCGCGCAGGGCGGCGACGCGCATCACCGAGGCGTCGACGACCTCGCCGGCCAGCACCGGGACGCGCTCGCGCAGCACGGTGGCGCTGCCGTCCTCGGCGACCAGCTCGATCCGCAGCGCGCCGTCGGCGGCGATCACGGCGGACTTCTCGGTGGAGCGGAAGTCGTTCTGGCCCATGGTGGCGACGTTGGTCTCGGAGTCGGCCGACCAGGCGCCCATGCGGTGCGGGTGGGTCTTGGCGTAGTTCTTCACCGAGCCCGGGGCGCGGCGGTCCGAGTTGCCCTCGCGCAGGACGGGGTTGACGGCGCTGCCCTTGACCTTGTCGTAACGGGCGCGGACGTCCTTGTCCTCGTCGGTCTGCGGGTCGTCCGGGTAGTCCGGGAGCGCGTAGCCCTGTGCCTGCAGCTCGGCGACGGCGGCCTTCAGCTGCGGGATGGACGCCGAGATGTTCGGCAGCTTGATGATGTTGGCGCCCGGGGTCTTGGCGAGGTCGCCCAGCTCGGCGAGGGCGTCCTCGATCCGCTGGCCCTCGGCGAGACGCTCCGGGAAGCTCGCGATGATCCGCCCGGCCAGGGAGATGTCGCGGGTCTCCACGCGCACACCCGCCGTCGAGGCGTATGCCTGGACAACCGGCAGGAACGAGTAGGTCGCCAGGGCCGGAGCCTCGTCGGTGTGCGTATAGATGATGGTCGAGTCAGTCATCGGTACTCCGCTTCACGTCTCCAACGTCTTGACGTCAAGATATCTCGTCACGACCCCCTAGCTCCACCTCCCCCCGCCCCGGAGCGCGCGCCGGGCGCCCCGGGGGCGCGCCGACGGTCAGCTCCACCGTGGTCCCGGGGCGGGTGCGGGGCAAGCGGAGAACGCTCAGACCTCGGTGAACCGGGCCGCCAGCTCCGTCTCGTCGGCGAGGAACCAGAGCTGCCGGCCGCGGTTGCTCTCCCGGACGAAGTCGCGCAGCGGGTCGCTCGCCGCGACGTGGTCGGCGATGTCGCCGAGGACCACGAGGCCGACGCGGTAGTTGACGAACTTCTGCACGATGCCGCCGGCGACCCGGGTGCGCAGCGTGAAGAAGTCCGGGTGCAGCCGGGCGACGGGGACGACCACCCAGGAGGCACCGCGGCCGAACGCGTCGCCGATCACGTCCATGGCGTCCTGCTCCTCGCGGATCGGCGCGCCCTCGGCGGGCAGCCGCAGGACCGTCGTGCCGTACTGCTCGGACATTGCCGTTCTCCCTGGTCGATGTGGATCCGATATGGACCCGATGCGGATCCCGATGCGGATTCGGTGTGACCGACGCCATCCGACGCGGCCGGCGTCAGTGCATGGACGCGGTCATCGTGTGGACGATGCCGAGCAGCGCGGCGGTATCGGCCGGATCGCCGAGGACGACGAGCCGCAGGGTCTCCCGCTCCTCGTCGTGGACGGTCTCGACGTGCAGCGGCCGGCCGCCCTCGCGCGGGCCGGCGATCGCGGCCATAACGGCGGTGGACAGCCGGTCGGCGGCGGCCCGGTCGACGTTCTCGATCCGGACGACGGCGGACACCTCGGCCCGCCGCGCGCCGGCGCCGGGCGCGGGCGGGGCGGCCGGGGCGCCGGTGAAGGCCTCCAGGTCCGCACGGGCGATCCGGTACTGCTTGCCGATCCTGGCCGCGGCGAGCCGGCCGTCGCGGATGTAACCGCGGACGGTGCGCACGTGCAGGCCGAGAAGTTCGGCCACCTGTTCCACCGAGTAGTACTGCGCCACCTGCGACCATCCTCTCGAACACCCTCATCCGCAGGAAACATACCATCCGATAGGGATGTTTACGTAATGATAGGGAGTGGTTTAGTCCACTCGGGTGAACCGACCGTCAGGGGTGCGTCAACGCACCCACCCATTCGGTCAACGCCGCGTCAGGACCGGCGACGCCCGGCGGAACCCGGCCTAGCGTCGAAGCAGCAGTTCCGGCAGGCACCACCACCCCACCCGGGAGCACTCGCATGGCCCGCGTCGTCTGGCACGTTCCGGTCACCGTCTCCGGTACCGGCACCACCACCGCCCTCCGCCTCTTCCGCCTGCGCGACGGCCGCCGCTGCGCCGTCGGCTTCTCCAGCCCCGAGTCGCTCGCCGCCCTCTTCGGGCCGGACCAGGCCTTCACCGAACTCGGTGAACCCGCCCTGCGCGCGCTCACCGCCCCGCTCGGCATCGACACCCTCGTCCTCGACCCGCGCCTGGTCGCCCCGCCCGTCACCGCACCCGCCGCCCCGCTCGCCCCCGTCCCGACCGCACAGCTCCAGCACCGGTGACCGCCCTCCAGCTGGTCCCCGAGGACCCGGACCCCGAACCGGAACCACCTGAGCCGGCCCGGGCGCTGCATGCGCTCGCCCGGGTCAGCTACGGGCCGGTCCCGCTCGACTTCGACCGGCTGGCCGCCGAGCACCCGGCCGTCCAGGGCGGGCTCTCCCTCGCCGGCGACGCCGACCTGGAGCTCCGCCTCGCCTGCACCGGCCCCGAGGAACTGCGGGCGGTCGCCACCGCCCTCCAGCGCGCCGGGGCCGCCAAGGTCAGGATCGACCTGGTGCTGCGCGCCCTCACCCCCAGACCCGTCACCCTCCGCCCGGTCCCCTAGCGGCCTCCTCCTCGCGCCCCGGTCGGCCGGCGCCAGGGCCCCGCCCCGGTGCCGTCCGACCGTGATCATTTCCTCGTCCCGCGCCCGCGACGTACCGTCAAGCCCAGAGGCGACGCACCCGGCTTGAGGAGCAGGCACGATGGACCGATTGACGTACGACGAGGTCAAGGCCGCCGGCGAGCGGATCGCCGGGAGGGTGCGGCCGGTCGCGGTCGCCCCCGGGGACGACCGCGGGCGGACCTGGCTGGCGCTGGAGTTCCTCCAGCACACCGGCAGCTTCAAGGCGCGCGGTGCGCAGAACTTCCTGCTCGCGCACGCCGAGGCGGGCACCCTGCCGGAGGCCGGGGTCACCATCGCCTCGGGCGGCAACGCCGGGCTGGCCTGCGCCTGGGCCGCGCGCGAGCTCGGCGTGCGCGCCACGGTGTTCCTGCCCGAGACGGCCTCCCCGGTGAAGCTGGCGCGGCTGCGCTCGTACGGCGCCGACGTGCGGCTGGTCGGCCGGGAGTACGCGGAGGCACTGGCGGCCTGCGAGGAGTTCGCGGCGGGCAGCGGGGCGCTGGCCTCGCACGCCTACGACCACCCGCTGATCGCCGCCGGCGCGGGCACCGTGCTGGAGGAGATCCGCGCCCGGGTCCCCGGGCTGGACACGGTGGTGGTGTCGGTCGGCGGCGGCGGGCTGTTCGCCGGGGTGGCCGTCGCGGCCCGCGAGCACGGCGTCCGGGTGGTCGCGGTGGAGCCGGAGGGCAGCCGGGCCCTGCACGCCGCCCTCGCCGCCGGCCACCCCGTCGACGTCCCGGTGTCCTCCGTGGCCCAGGACGCCCTCGGCGCCCGCCGCGCCACCGCCCTCGCCGTCCACGCCGCCCGCCACGAGGGCGTCCGGTCCGTCCTGGTCGACGACGAGGCCATCGTGCGTGCCCGCCGCCGGCTCTGGGAGGACCGCCGCATCGCCGTCGAGTACGCGGCCTCCACCGCCCTGGCGGCCCTCGACCACGCGGAGGGCGAGCGGGTCGCCGTCCTCCTGTGCGGCGCCAACACCGACCCGTCCGACCTCGCCACCCCCTGACCGACGGCCCCCGGACGGCGGCTCCGGCCGGATCCGTCGTCAAGCACGAAGACCTGCCCGCCGGTTGGGAAACCGGCGGGCAGGTCCCGTTGTCGGCCGGGCGCTACAGGCTCAGCACCGCCCGCAGGGCCCCGGCGACCTCCGCCTCCGGGTCGTCCGCCGCGCCCGTCGAGCGCCAGGCGACGAAGCCGTCCGGCCGGACCAGCACGGCGCCCGCCGGGCCGATCCCGTGCAGCTCCGCGAAGTCCGCGCCCGGCTCCGGCGCCAGGTCGTCCTCGGCGCCGCCGCCGATCCGGTAGGCGTCCAACGGGACGGCCAGCCGGTCGGCCGCCCGCCGCGCCCCGGCCTGCCAGGCCGCGCCCTCGGGGCCGGTGAGCAGCACCATCGCCTGCTCGTACAGGTCCAGCGTGGACAGGCGCACGCCCGCCCGCAGCAGCCACTGGTGCGGGGCCCGGCTGCCCGGCTCCCCGGCCGACTCGAACTTCTCGGGGACGACCGCGCCCGCCGGGTCCGTCCCGATCACCGCGCCCACCGGGTAGCGGTAGCCGAGCGCCACCCCGAGCACCCCGGTCTGCCGCCCGGCACCCGGCACCACCGCGTACCCGGGGTGGCTGTGCTCGGCCGAGCGGGCCGAGGCGCGCTCGCTGGTCACCTGCGCGACCGGGCGGCGCTCCTGCCCGTACGTCTCCAGCAGCTCCGGCCCGGCCCACCCGCAGAGCACCGCGGCGAGCTTCCAGGCCAGGTTGTGCGCGTCCTGGATGCCGGTGTTGGAGCCGAACGCGCCGGTCGGCGACATCTCGTGCGCGGAGTCCCCGGCGAGGAAGACCCGCCCGGCGCCGTACCGCTCGGCCACCCGCTCGGCGGCGTGCCAGGGCGCCCGGCCGGTCACCTCGACGTCGAGCTCCGGCAGGCCGACGGCGGTGCGGATGTGCCGCTCGCAGCGCTCGTCGGTGAACGCCTCCAGCGGCTCACCGTGCTCGGGGTGCCAGGGCGCGTGGAAGACCCACTCCTCCTGGTTGTCCACCGGCAGCAGCGCGCCGTCCGCCTCCGGGTTGGTCAGGTAGCAGGCGATGAAGTGCCGGTCCCCGACCACGTCGGCCAGCCGCTTGGCGCGGAAGGTGATGCTGACGTTGTGGAACAGCTCGCCCTGGCCGCTCTGGCCGATGCCCAGGCGCTCGCGGGCCGGGCTGCGCGGGCCGTCCGCGGCGATCAGGTAGTCCGAGCGCACCCGGCGCTCCTCGCCGGTCTCCCGGCTGCGCAGCACCGAGGTGACGCCCTCGGCGTCCTGCTCGAAGGAGACCAGCTCGGTGTTGAAGCGGACGTCGCCGCCGAGGTCGCGGGTGGCGCGCAGCAGCACCGGCTCCAGGTCGTTCTGGCTGCACAGGCACCACGAGCTGGGGCTGAACCGGGCGAGCCGCCCGCCGGGGTCGATCTCCCGGAACAGCCACTCCTGCTCGGTGCCGGTCAGCGAGGGCGCCTGGAGGATGCCGTGGTTCGGGGCGAGGACCGACGCCGCCTCGCGGATCGCCGGCTCGATCCCGGCCACCCGGTACAGCTCCATCGTGCGGACGTTGTTGCCTCGGCCACGCGGGTGATGCGAGGTGTCGGCGTGCTTCTCGACCAGCAGGTGCCTGACACCCAGTCGGCCGAGGAAGAGCGAGGCCGACAGCCCGACCAGCGACCCTCCCACGATCAGGACCGGCACCCGGTCGTCAACCTTCGGATTCATCAATTGCTCCACCCTGTCAGGGGATTCAGCGGACCGGCGCCTGGGATCGGGGCCGCCGTCGAGGGGGCCGCACGGCCGGGGGCCCCGCTCTTCCATCCCCCGCCCGAGGGTGCTTGTGCCGCCTCTTCCCCCGGATGGCCCGCAAATATCGCGGCACCCCGGTACGCCGCTCACGATCGACTTCAGGCCTGGCGCCGACCGACCGGGCCGATCGCCGTCGCACCGCCCTCCCAAGCCGGGAGCACCCCCCGGACGCGGCCCACCGCGGCCCGCAACGTGCGGCCCAGAGCAGAAAGTGGATCATGACAACTCTGTCCGAACCGCAGCGGAAGCAGCAGGCCGACTCCGACACCCGGCTCCGGGTGGTACTGATGCTGGAGATCCAGGACGGCGCCCAGCAGCGCTTCCTCGACGTCTACGAGCAGCTGCGCCACCAGGTCGCCTCGGTGCCCGGCCATGTCAGCGACCAGCTGTGCCAGTCGATCAACGACCCCCGCCAGTGGCTGATCACCAGCGAGTGGGAGGACCAGGACACCTTCCTGGAGTGGGTGGACAGCCCCGCCCACCGAGAGATGGTCAAGCCGATGCACGGCTGCGTCAGCGACAACTTCCGCTCGCTGCGCTACGGCATCCTGCGCGAGACCTCGGCGGCCGGCTCCACCGGCACCCGGGCCCCCCTGGAGGTGCCGCCCGGCCTGCCGCGCACCGAGCCCGCCGGGCACGTCGGCCCGCCGAAGGCCGAGCCCGGCCCGGACGGCGTGGTCCGGCACGCGCTCACCTTCACGGTCAAGCCCGGCAGCGAGCACGAGGTGGCCCGGATCCTGTCCGGCTACGCCTCGCCCCGCGCCGAGGTGGACGAGCACACCCGGCTGCACCGCACCTCGCTGTTCATGCACGGCAACCGGGTGGTCCGGGCCGTCGAGGTGGTCGGCAACCTCGGCGACGCGCTGCGCCACGTGGCGATGCAGCCGGAGGTGCGGGCCGTCGAGGAGGCGATCAACCCGTACCTGGAGGAGGCCCGCCAGCTGGGTGACCCGCAGGCCGCGCGCGCCTTCTTCGCCCGGGCCGCGCTGCCGGCGAAGCACCAGGCGATCGCCAGCTCCCCGACCTCCGCCCGGCTGCACCGGCACGCCGTGCTGTACCCCGTCCGCCCGGGCGAGGGGCAGGCCGTCGCCGAGCTGCTCGCCGACTACGACAACCTCGCCACCGCCGACCCGACCGGCCCGGTCGCGGCCAGCACCGTGTTCCACCGGGCGGACGTGGTGGTGCGCCTGGTCGACCTGCGGGTGCCGGCCGAGGCCGACCCGGCGGCCGCCTTCGGCGTGGCGGGCGACCAGGAGGCCGCCGCACTCGGCCGACTGCTCGACCTCGGCCCGCAGGGCGACCTGCGCACCTCCACCGGACTCGCCGCCGCCCTCGCGGCCCGCGCCATGAACCCGGTCACCGACCGCAGCTCGCAGGACAACTGAAGAACCAGCCGCATCTCTCGGAGGAAAACACCATGACCACGCAGTACCCACGGATCGTGCACGTCGACGAGGCACCGGAGAACCGTCGGCGCGGCGGCGACCTGCGCGCCATGCTCACCCCGACCACCTGCGGGGCGACCAGCGGGTTCATGGGGCTGGCGATCGTCCAGCCCGGCGAGCGGATCGGCGAGCACTACCACCCGTACTCCGAGGAGTTCGTGTTCGTGGTCAGCGGCGACCTGGAGGTGGACCTGGACGGCGAGAGCCGTCCGATCAGGCCCAACCAGGGCCTGATGATCCCGATCAACATGCGCCACCGCTTCCGCAACGTCGGCGACACCGAGGCCCGGATGGTGTTCCACCTCGGCCCGCTCGCCCCCCGCCCCGAACTCGGCCACGTGGACACCGAGGAGACCGGCGCCGCCGGGCCGCCGGAACACGCCAAGGTGGCCTCGTGACCCGGCGCGTCGCCGTCACCGGGATCGGCGTCGTCGCGCCCGGCGGGGTCGGGGTCCCGGCGTTCTGGGAGCTCCTCACCGCCGGCCGCACCGCCACCCGGGGCATCACGCTCTTCGACCCCACCGGGTTCCGCTCCCGGATCGCCGCCGAGGTCGACTTCGACCCGGCGGCCCACGGGCTGGGCCCGGCGGACGTCCAGCGAGCGGACCGCTACGTGCAGTTCGCGATGGTCGCGGCGGACGAGGCGATCGCCGACGCGGGCCTGGACCTGGCCGCCGAGGACCCGTGGCGGATCGCCGTCTCGCTCGGCACCGCCGTCGGCGGCACCACCCGGCTGGAGCACGACTACGCCCTGGTCAGCTCCGGCGGCGCCCGCTGGGACGTCGACCACCAGCGGGCCGATCCGCAGCTGCACCGGGCCTTCGCGCCCAGCACGCTGGCCTCCACGGTCGCCGAGCGCACAGGCGCGCACGGCCCGGTGCAGACCGTCTCCACCGGCTGCACCTCCGGCCTCGACGCGATCGGCTACGGCTTCCAGGCCGTCGAGGAGGGGCGCGCCGACATCTGCATCGCCGGCGCCTCCGACTCGCCGATCTCGCCGATCACCGTCGCCTGCTTCGACGCCATCAAGGCCACCAGCGAGCGCAACGACGACCCGGAGCACGCCTCCCGGCCCTTCGACGCCCACCGGGACGGCTTCGTCCTCGGCGAGGGCGGCGCCGTCCTGGTGCTGGAGGAACTGGAACACGCCCGCCGCCGCGGCGCCCGGATCTACGGCGAGATCGGCGGCTTCGCCACCTTCGGCAACGCCTACCACATGACCGGCCTCACCCAGGAGGGGCTGGAGATGTCCCGGGCGATCGACGACGCGCTCGCCCACGCCCGGGTGGACCGCACCGACGTCGGCTACGTCAACGCGCACGGTTCGGGCACCAAGCAGAACGACCGGCACGAGACCGCCGCCGTCAAGCGCTCGCTCGGCGCCCACGCCTACCGGACGCCGATGAGCTCCATCAAGTCGATGGTCGGGCACTCGCTCGGCGCGATCGGCGCCATCGAGGTGGTCGCCTGCACCCTGGCGCTGGCCCACGGCGTGGTGCCGCCGACCGCCAACTACGAGACTCCGGACCCGGAGTGCGACCTCGACTACGTGCCGCGCACCGCGCGCGAGCTGCCGCTGAGCCACATCCTCTCGGTCGGCAGCGGATTCGGCGGATTCCAGTCCGCCGTCGTGCTCAACAGAACGGGGTGAGTGTCATGACGTCACGTCAGCAGGGCCGCCGGGCGGTGGTCACCGGCCTCGGCGTGGTGGCGCCGAACGGCGTTGGGGCCGACGCCTTCTGGAAGGCCACCAGGCAGGGCGTGAGCGTCCTCGACCGGATCACCCGCGAGGGCTGCGACGGGCTGCCGCTGCGCGTCGCCGGCCAGGTGCGGGACTTCGACCCGCGGGCCGCGATCGACAGCCGGTACCTGGTGCAGACCGACCGGTTCACGCACTACGCGATGGCCGCCGCCGACCTGGCGGTGGCGGACGCCGGATTCCGCCCCGACCCCGAGCATCCCTTCGCGGTCGGGGTGGTGACCGCGGCCGGCTCCGGCGGCGGCGAGTTCGGCCAGCGCGAGCTCCAGCAGCTCTGGGGCAAGGGGCCGCAGTTCGTCGGCCCGTACCAGTCCATCGCCTGGTTCTACGCCGCCAGCACCGGCCAGATCTCGATCCGCGGCGGCTACAAGGGTCCGTGCGGGGTGGTCGCCAGCGACGAGGCCGGCGGCCTGGACGCGCTCGCGCACGCGGCCCGCACGATCGAGCGCGGCACCGACGCGGTGGTGGCGGGCGCCGCCGAGGCACCGCTGGCGCCGTACTCGATGGTCTGCCAGCTCGGCTACCCGGAGGTCAGCCTCGCCGGGCAGCCCGACCGGGCCTATCTGCCGTTCACCGCGCAGGCCTGCGGCTTCGCCCCCGCCGAGGGCGGCGCGATGCTGCTGCTGGAGGACGAGCAGGCGGCCCGGCGGCGCGGCGCCGCCGTCCGGGCCCACCTGGCCGGACACGGCTCCACCTTCACCGGGGCCTCCCGCTGGGAGGAGTCCCGCGAGGGGCTGGCCGCCGCGATCCGCATCGCCCTGGACGAGGCCAGGATCGCGCCCGAGGAGATCGACGTGGTCTTCGCGGACGCGCTCGGCGTTCCGGCCGCCGACCGGGCCGAGGCGCTCGCACTGGCCGACGCGCTCGGTCCGGCGGCCGAACGCGTCCCGGTCACCGCCCCCAAGTCCGGCACCGGACGGGCCTACTGCGGCGCGCCGATGCTGGACGTGGCGGCCGCCGTCCTGGCCATGGAGGACGGCGTGCTGCCGCCCACCCCGAACGTCACCGAGGTCAGCCACGACCTCGCCCTGGTGACCGGCCGCGCCCGTCCGGCCGAACTGCGCACCGCACTGGTGCTCAGCCGCGGGCTGATGGGTTCCAACTCCGCACTGGTGCTCCGGTGCGGAGACCGGCCCTGAATCCGCACCCGCAACTCCACCGAAGGGACATCCCGTGAGCAACACCCTCAGCTATCACGAGCTGGCCGCCCTGATCCAGGCCCGGGCCGGCGTCACCGTCGACCCGCTGCACCTGGAGCGCCCGGGCGCGCAGTTCGACGAGTTCGGCGTCGACTCGCTCGGCCTGCTCGGCGTCGTCGGCGAACTGGAGAACCGGCACGGCCTCAAGGTCACCTCGGGCGCCGAGTCCGCCAAGACCCCGGCCGAGTTCCTGCAGCTCGTCAACACCTCCCTCCTCTCCCCGAAAGCTGGTGCCTGAGATGCCCGGACACACCGACAACGAGATCGTCATCGCCGCGCCCCTCGACCTGGTCTGGGAGATCACCAACGACCTGGAGAACTGGCCGGACCTCTTCAGCGAGTACGCCTCGGTGGACGTGCTGGAGCGCGACGGCGACAGCGTCCGCTTCCGGCTCACCATGCACCCGGACGAGAACGGCCAGGTGTGGAGCTGGGTCTCCGAGCGCACCACCGACAAGTCCTCGCTCGCGGTGCGCGCCCGCCGGGTCGAGCCCGGCCCGTTCGAGTTTATGGACATCCGCTGGGAGTACGCCGAGGTCCCGGCCGGGACGAGGATGCGCTGGATCCAGGACTTCGCGATGAAGCCCACCGCCCCGGTCGACGACCACGGCATGGTCAACCACATCAACCGCAACTCCCGGATCCAGCTGGAGCTGATCCGCGAGAAGGTCGAGAAGCGGGCGGCGGAGCGGTGACCGGAATGCACCGCGCCCTGATCGTCGCCCGGATGAAGCCCGAGGCCGCACCGGACATCGCCGAGGTGTTCGCCACGTCCGACCAGGGCGAACTGCCGCACCTGATCGGCGTCACCGGCCGCAGCCTGTTCCAGTTCGGCGACGTCTACCTGCACCTCATCGAGGCCGAACGCCCGCCGGGCCCGGCCGTCGCCAAGGTCATCGGCCACCCGGAGTTCCGGTCCGTCAGTGACCAGTTGACCGCCTTCGTCCAGGCCTACGACCCGGCCACCTGGCGCGAGCCGAAGGACGCCATGGCGTACGAGTTCTACCGCTGGGACCGCTGACCCCGTCCCGCTCGTCCTGGGCCCGCCCCCGGCCATCCGCCGGGGGCGGGCCCACGTGCGCGTCCGGCTCGACCGGACGTGGCGTCAGCGCCGCCCGAGCCGGCCCGACGCGGCGTCAGTGCCACCCACGCCCGCCGGACGGCACGTCAGCACCATCCGGGCCGCCCGACGCGGCGTCAGTGCCATCCCGGGCCTGCCCGACGTCGCGTCAGCACCATCCGAGCCCGCCCGACGCGGCGTCAGTGCCTTCTGAACGGGCCCGACACGCCGTCAGCACAGGACCGGCTCGGCCCGGACCGCCGCGAATCCTTTTCACCCGTCTCACTGGGGCACCCGGGTGAACCGGGCCGGGACTCCACTCGAATCGAGCACAGTCCGTACCCAAGTCGCCACTCTCCGGTGGCGGCGGACGTCGCGGTGGTTGACGGTGAATCAGACGCAGTTCCCACGAATTCCCTTGTCCGGCGCCGTGCCGGCGATCGCGGGCCTGTGTATCGGAAGGATCAACCTCATGCGTTCTGCACGCACTCTGCTCGCCGGGGCGGCTGTCGCCGCCGTTCTCACCGTCGGCACCCCCATGGCCTTCGCCGACGGCTCCGCCGACCAGGCGAAGAGCCTCACCTCGCAGGACCAGTCCGACCGCGGCGACGAGCACGGCCGTGGCGACGACCGTGGCGACGAGCACGGCCGTGGCGAGGGTCGCGGCGACGAGCACGGCCGTGGCGAAGGCCGTGGCGACGAGCACGGCCGTGGCGAAGGCCGTGGCGACGAGCACGGCCGTGGCGAGGGTCGCGGCGACGAGCACGGCCGTGGCGAAGGCCGTGGCGACGAGCACGGCCGCGGCGGCGACAAGGGCGGCGAGGGCCGCGGCGGCGACAAGGGCGGCGAGGGCCGGGGCGGCGAGCACGGCCGCGGTGGCGAGCACGGCCGCAAGGGCCCGCACGGCGGCGTGCACGCCGGCGGTGGCGGCCTGGCCGTGGCCGAGACCGGCACCACGCTGTCCGGTGGCGGCCTCGCCTCCGGTGCCGTCCTGCTGATCGGCGGCCTCGGGGCCGGCGCGTACGCGCTGCGCCGCAACCGCCGCAACACCGGCGCCACCATCTGACGTCCGGCATCTGACGCCGCCCCCACGCGCCTCCCCACCAGGGCGGCGCGCACGGGGGCGGCGGGTCGTTTTGGACCTTCTGGACCTTTCGGACTTTTTCGGGCCGCCACCGGCCCGGCTGCGCATGGGAATGGAGAAAGAGGAGCGATGGGCGGTCCCGTCCCTGGAATGTCCCGACTGCTGCGCACCGGCATCGGTGCGGCGGCGGTCGGCCTGCTGCTGATGTACAACTCGGTCGACACCACGCCGAGAGCCAACTCGGCGTCCCGCATGACCCGTCCCCCGGCGATCGTCGCGCCGGCCACCCCCCGCCCGTCCGCACCGGCCACCACCCCCGCAGAGGCCCCCGCGGAGGCCCCTGCGGAGGCCGCCGAGGACCCGGCCCCCGCGCCACCGTCGCTGGGCCGCGCCAATCCGACCCGGCTGCGGATCCCGCAGATCGGCGTCGACGCCCCGTTCACCGAGCTGACGCTCGATCCGGAGGGCCAGCTCACCGCGCCGCCGCCGGACGACGACAACCTGGTCGGCTGGTACCGGGACGGCGTCTCCCCGGGCGAGCTCGGCAGCTCGGTGGTCGCCGGGCACGTGGACACCACCACGGGCCCGGCGGTGTTCGTGATGCTGAGCCAGATGCAACCGGACCAGCAGATCGAGGTGGAGCGCGCGGACGGCACGGTCGCGGTGTTCTCGGTGGACTCGGTGGAGGCCTTCCCCAAGAACGCCTTCCCGGACGACAAGGTGTACGGCCAGACGCCCGACGCCCAGCTGCGGCTGATCACCTGCGGCGGTGCGTACGACAAGGGCCAGAAGGACTACACGGACAACGTGGTGGTCTTCGCGCACCTGGACTCCTCGCACCCGGCCTGACCGGCAACGCGAACGACCGCCGCCCCCAACTCCCGGGGGGACGGCGGTCGTTCGCGTGGGGGCCGGTGCTCAGCCGCGCACGGTGGCCTCGAAGGCGTGCAGGTAGGGGTTGACCGGGTGGACGTCCGCGACGTCCAGTCCGGCGTCCTCCATCAGCCGCACCATGCTCTCCTTGGAGTGCTTGGCGCCGCCGACGTTGAGCAGCAGCATCAGGTCCATCGCGGTGGTGAAGCGCATCGACGGGCTGTCGTCGACCAGGTTCTCCACCACCACGACGCGGGCGCCGGGCCGGGCCGCGGCGACCACGTTGGCGAGGGTGCGGCGGGTGCTCTCGTCGTCCCACTCCAGGATGTTCTTGATGATGTAGAGGTCGGCGCGGACCGGGATCTCCACCCGGCAGTCACCGGGCACCAGCCGGGCGCGGGCCGAGAAGGCGCCGCCGTCCTGGAGCCGGGGTTCGGCGCCGGCGACCACCTTGGGCAGGTCGAGCAGGGTGCCGTGCAGCGCCGGGTGCTTCTCCAGCAGGCTGGCCAGCACGTGCCCCTGGCCGCCGCCGATGTCCGCCACCGAGTCGACGCCGGTGAGGTCCAGGTACTCGGCGAGGTCGTGGGCGGACTGCCGGCTGGAGGTGGTCATCGCCTTGTCGAAGACCTTCGCGGAGTCGCCCGCGTCGCTGTGCAGGTAGTCGAAGAACTCCTTGCCGAACAGCTCGGGGAAGACGTTGCGGCCGGAGCGGACCGCCTCGTCCAGCTTGGGCCAGGCCTCCCAGGTCCACGGCTCGGTGCACCAGAGGGAGATGTAGCGCAGCGAGTTGGGGGCGTCCTCGCGCAGCAGGCGGGACATCTCGGTGTGCTCGAAGCGGTCGTCGGAGGTCTCGGAGAAGATGCCGTAGCAGGTGAGCGCGCGCAGCAGGCGGCGCAGCGGCAAGGGCTCGGTGTCGAGGGCGGCGGCGAGATCGGTGAGGCTGGTCGGGGTGTCGCCGAGCACGTCGGCGACACCGAGCCGGGCGGCCGCGCGGACGGCGGCGGCGCAGGCGGCGCCGAAGACGAGCTCGCGCAGGCGCATCGCGGCCTGGGGAGTCGGGGGCGGTGCGATCGTCATGGGAGGTCTTCCTTGTCGACGGGGGCGGGGGTGCCGGGGGCGCGTGCCGGGGGCGGGTCGTACCGGGAGTGGGTGCCGCGGCTCAGCAGCGGCCGAACGGCTCGGACCGCGCGCAGGTGTTTCGGGCGAACGCGTTCTCGCCGGTGTCGCGGTCGGCGATGTCGGCCGGGCTGTTGCCGCTCAGGTGGTTGTCGGCGACGGTGTTGCGGGCGTTGGCGACGCCGACGACGCTCTTGAAGAGGACGATCCCGCCGGAGAAGTCCGAGCTGCCGACGTTGTCGTGGACCTCGTTGTCGGTGACCCGGGCGTCCTCGACCCCGGTGAGCACGATGCCCGCGCCCTGGATGGCGCCCAGCCGCGGGTTGGCCGGGCAGAACATGTTGTTGGCGACGACCTCGTTGCGGCGCACGTCGAGGTCCCCGGCCCGGGGCACGCCCTCGTCGCCGACCACGAAGACCCCGGCGCAGTTGCCGCGGAGCTCGTTGTCCTGGACGGCCAGCCCGCGCAGTCGGCGGACGGTGACGCCGACCCGGTTCTCGGTCAGCTCGTTGCCCTCCACGACGGTGCCCCCGGTGTCGGGCGCGCCGCCCTCGCGGTAGGCGTAGTTGGCGAGGAAGACACCGGACTGGCCGTTGTGGGTCGCGCGGTTGCCGACGATCCGGGCCCGGGTGGAGATCTCCTGGCTAATGCCCTGCTGGGCGTTGTCGTGGACGTAGGTGTCGCGCACGGTCAGGCCGGTGGTGCCGCTGGCGTCGATGCCGTTCTTGCGGAAGCCGGTGACGGCGAGGGTCTCGATGGTGACGTCCGGCAGCGGGGCCGCCTCGGTGCCGTCGACGCACAGGCCGTGTCCGGCGGTGGCGCAGGCGTTCTCGGTACCGTCCCCGGGGGTGATCACGCTGTCCGCGCCGGCGCCGCGCAGGGTGAGGCCCGGGGTGGTGATGCGGACGCTGCCGGGGTAGGTGCCGGCGAGCAGTTGGACGGTGTCGCCGGGAAGGGCGGCGTCGACGGCCTGCTGAATCGATTCGCCCGGCTGGACGACGTGCAGGCCGTCGGCGGCGTGGGCCGCGGGCACGGCGGCCAGGCCGGCGAGGACGGTGGTCAGGGCGGTGGCGGCGGCGGTGGCCGCGGCGAAGTGGTGGACCCGTCGCGTGGGCATGAGTGGTGACCTGTTCTTTCCGGCGCGCTCGCCGGTGTGCGGCCGGAGCCTGCCGGGCGGCGCGCTAGGTACGCGGTGTCTGTTCTTACGCGGTGTGCGTGGGCGGTGACGGCCGGTGGGTGCGGCCGACTCGACGCTATGGGCCGCCGGGTGGGCCCGCCACCAGGGCTGGGCTGCGGGACTGACGGGGCGTCGGCCGGTGGTGGGACGGCCCGGCGTGGCGCGTACGGCGCGGCGCGCTCCGGGCCGCGCCGCACGGCACGCCCTCGGACCGCCCCGGCACCGCCGGCCGGGCCGCGTGCCACCGCCGGCCGGCGGCGTGACATCCTCGGGGCCATGACCACCGCACCCGCAGCGCCCTTCGGCACCCTCCGCAACCCGGTCGGCGCCCACGTCCCGGTGGCCGCCCGCGGGCTGGCCGGAACGGGGCTGGCGTACGCGCGCCGGGTCGGCGCCGAGACCGTGCAGGTGTTCGTGGCCAACCCGCGCGGCTGGGCCACCCCGCCGGGCAACCCCGCGCAGGACGAGGAGTTCCGGGCGGCCTGCGCCGAGCAGGCACTCCCCGCCTGGGTGCACGCCCCGTACCTGATCAACTTCGGCTCGGACAACCCGGCCACCCGCGAGCGCTCGGCCGACTCGCTGCGGCACTCGCTGCGCCGCGGCCACGCGATCGGCGCGCTGGGCGTCGTCCTGCACACCGGGTCGGCGGTCGGCACGGCGCCCGGCGGCGGCTCCCGGCGGGCCGAGGCGATGGCACAGGTCCGGGCCGACGTGCGGCCGCTGCTGGACGAACTGGACGCCCTCGGCGAGGACGCGCCCTGGCTGCTGCTGGAGCCGACGGCGGGCCAGGGCAGCTCGCTCTGCTCCCGGCTGGAGGAGCTCGCCGAGTACGTCGAGGCGCTGGACGGGCACCCGAAGGTCGGCGTCTGCCTGGACACCTGCCACGCCTTCGCCGCCGGGCACGACCTGGCCGTACCCGGCGGGGTGACGGCCGCGCTGGACGCCCTGGCGTCGGCGGCCGGGCCGGGCCGGCTGCGGCTGATCCACGCCAACGACTCCGAGGACGTCGTCGGCGCGCGCAAGGACCGGCACGCCAACATCGGCGCCGGGATGATCGGCGCGGAACCGTTCCGCGAGCTGTTCGAGCACCCGGAGACGGCCGGTGTCCCGCTGCTGGTGGAGACCCCGGACCGCAAGCACGGCGGGGACGGCACCGGGCACGCGATGGACATCGCCGTACTGAAGGAACTGCGCCAGCGGGCCGCCGCCCCCGCCCGGCCGGCCTGACCTGCTCGGGCCGCCGCTCGGGCCGCCGCTCGGACAGCCGTGAGCCCGGGGGCCCACAGCGGCCCCCGGGCTCACCGGTCGGTCAGCAGTCGCCGATGCAGTCGTCCTCGGTGTGCTCGTGGACGTTCAGCCAGTTGGCGTGCGGGCCGAACAGGCCGACACCAGCCGAACCCGACTCCAGGCTCTGCCCGGTCGACGAGTGCGACCCGTGCCAGGCCGCCATCGCCGGCGCCGGCGCCGCGAAGGCAGCGGCGCCCGCCACGGCCGCGATCACGGCGAGCTTGCGGATCTTCCCACGAAGCGACATCTGATGTCCTCTGGTTCGATTCTGGTCCTCGATCCGCCTCCCGGAACGGCCGGTGCGGCCACCGGACGGGGCGGACGGCGCCCCACCGGGGGAAGCGCCGGGCCAACGTTTGCACACGAACGCGCACGCGCCGCGGCACGCCGCAAACCGGCTGAGGCATTCGGGTGACGACTTCCCTCCCCCGGGTGAACGCCCTCGGACACCCGGCCGCACACCGAACGGCCGGTCCGGACCGGCGCAGGACGAGTGCCCGTCCGACCGGCGCGGGACCGCAAGTCTTGCGGTGACATGCCAGGCCGACTGAACAAATCCCATCGATTTGGTACAGGACGCCACCCGGTTCGAGCATGAACGGTGGCTCCACCGAGCACGCGCAGGACCACGAAAGGCGCACCACCCTCATGCAGACCAGCCCGGCCGCACCCCGGCAGGCGACCCGACCGAGCCCGCCGGAGACCCCGGAAGCGGTCACCGCGACGCCCCGCAAGGGCGGCCGCTTCGGCCTGCCGACCGCCACCGCCCTGGTGATGGGCAACATCATCGGCGGCGGCATCTTCATGATCCCCGCCGCCGTGGCCCCCTACGGGACGGTCAGCCTGGTCTCCTTCGTCGTCCTGACCGTGGGCGCGATCGCACTCGCGCTCGTCTTCGGGCAGCTCGCGCGCCGCAACCCGCGCACCGGCGGGCCGTACGTCTACGCCCGGGAGGCCTTCGGGGACTTCGCCGGGTTCCTGTCGGCCTGGTCGTACTGGATCACCACCTGGGTCAGCAACGCCGCGCTCGCGGTCGCCGCCGTCGGCTACCTCGACGTGCTGCTGCCCGTCGGCCACTCCATCGGGCTCAGCATCGCCGCCGCGATGGCCTTCCAGTGGCTGCCCGCGCTGGCGAACCTGGCCGGCACCCGCTACGTCGGCGCCGTCCAACTCGTCTCCACCGTCCTCAAGTTCATCCCGCTACTGCTGGTCGCGGTGGGCGGCCTGGGCTTCTTCGACGCGCGCAACCTGGGCCCCTTCGACGCCACCGGGCACGGCTGGGCCGGCGGGATGACGGCGGCCGCGGCCATCCTGCTCTTCAGCTACCTGGGCGTGGAGTCGGCCGCGATGAGCGCCGGCCAGGTCCGCGATCCGGAGCGCAACGTCGGGCGGGCCAGCGTGCTCGGCACGGCCGGTGCGGCGGTGGTCTACCTGCTGGGCACGCTCGCGGTCTTCGGCACCGTCGCCCACGACCGGCTGATCCACTCCACCGCGCCGTTCTCGGACGCCGTGGACGCCATGTTCGGCGGCACGTGGGGCGGCACGGCCATCGCCGTCGCCGCACTCGTCTCGATGACCGGCGCGCTCAACGGCTGGACGCTGCTGGCCGCCCAGGCGCCGTACGCGGCCGCCAAGGACGGGCTGTTCCCGGCCGCCTTCGCCAAGGAGCGGCGCGGCGTCCCGGTGTTCGGCGTCGTGACCAGCGTCGCACTGGCCTCGGTGCTGACCATCCTCAACTTCGCCACCGGCGCCAAGGGCGCGTTCGACATCCTGGTGCTGGTCACCACCTTCACCGCGACCGTCCCGTACCTGCTCTCCACCGCCGCGCAGCTGTACTGGCTGGTGCGCGGCATGCCCGACAAGGTCTCCGGGGGTCGGCTCGCCCGGGACGCGGTGCTGGGCCTGGGCGCCTTCGGCTTCTCCCTGTGGCTGGTGGCCGGCGCCGGTTACGCGGCCGTCTACCAGGGCGTGCTGTTCCTGTTCGCCGGGATCCTGGTCTACGTCTGGATGGCGGCCCGCCGCCGGGACTGACGGCCCGGAGGCCGGGGCCGCGGCGGCTCGGAGTGACGGGTTCCTGACGGATCGTCACGCACCTTGCCCGGAGCGGCGGATGTGGACATCCTTGGCCGGAGGTTTCCCTCCCGGGCGGCTCCGCGCCATCGGCCGGCCCGCCCGCGCCGGATAGACGGGAGGCCGGAACCTCCGCACCCTGCACCGCCGTTCTGCGCGAACCTCCGTTTCCGTGAACCTTCGAGTACCGGGAGTGCCATGAAGATCCTGAGGCTGTTGACAGCCCCCGCCGCCGTCCTCGCCCTGACCGCCGGCACCGTCACCACCGCCGCGGCGGCCCCGGCGCGGCCGGCCCTGGCCGACGTCGTGGTCCTCGGCCCCGCCGCCAACGGCCAGACCGTGCAGGTTCACCCGGGCGACGTGGTCCAGATCGACCTGCCTCCCTACCGCGACTACACCGTCACCTGGCTGTCGTCCGTCCCGGCGACGACCGTGCCCTCGGTACTACCGCAGACCTCGGGCAGCACCGACCCCGGCAACACCGCGCACGCGACCTTCAACGCGGCCACCGCCGGGACGAGCGACATCACCTGGATCTGGCGGTGCGCCTTCCCGGACCGCGGCTCGGTCTGCCCGCCGTTCGTCTACTACCTGCGGACCACCATCGTCGTCTCCTGACCGCACGCACCCGAACGGCCGGGATCCGCAGCCTGCGGATCCCGGCCGTTCGGGTGGGGGCGAAGGTCACCCGGGCCCGCGGCCCCGCTCACCGGGAAGCCGCGCCTCGGACACGTTCACCGCGACGGCCTCCGGGCGCCCGGCGGCCGATTCCGCGAAGCGGGCGCGGGGCCGCGGGGCGTCCGGCGGCTGGAGGGTGAGGACGTGGTCGGCCAGCGGGAGGAAGGCCGGGTCGTGGGTGATCAGGATCGTGGTGCGGCCCGCCATCAGGCGGCGCAGCGGCGGGATCAGCTGCTGGACGGTCTTCGGGTCCAGGCCGGTGGTGGGTTCGTCCAGGACGAGGACCGGCGCGCCGCGCAGGAAGGCCCGGGCGATGGCGACGCGCTGGGCCTGCCCGCCGGAGAGCTGGAAGCCCTCGTCGCCGATGACCGTGCCGTACCCCTGCGGCAGTGCGGTGATGAAGCCGTGGGCGCCCGCGCTGCGGGCGGCGCGTTCGATGTCACCCTGCGGGGCGTCGGGCCTGCCGTAGGCGATGTTGTCCCGGATGGTCGCGTGGAACAGCTGCGCCTGCTGGGGCAGGAAGCTCATCGCCGCACGCAGCGAGGCGATGGTCAGGTCCTGGATGTCGGTGCCGTCGAGGCGGACGGTACCGGCCTGCGGGTCCAGGAAGCGGACCAGGAGCTTGGCGAGCGTGGACTTGCCGCTGCCGCTGGGGCCGATGACGGCCAGGACCTTGCCGGGACTGACGTCGAAGCTGACGTCGGACAGCACCGGGGCGTCGTGGCTGCCGGCGTAGGCGACGTGGACGCCATCGAAGGAGACCCGGCCGCGGACCGCGCCGGCGTCCCGCGCGGCGGGGCTCTCCCGGACCGGACTGGACAGGTCGTGGATCTCCAGCAGGCGCTCGCCCGAGGCGCAGGCCGCGCCCGCGAGCGGGACGAGCCCGGCGAGTTGCTGGATCGGCTCGAACAACTGCGCCATGAAGGCGGCGAAGGCGAGCAGACCACCCAGGCTCAGCCCGCCGTGGATCACCTGGAGGGCTCCGACGCCCACCACGACCAGACCGGCGAGCATCTGGAGGACGTTGAGGAGGGGCTGGTAGAGGTCGGACATCCGGGCGGCGGAGAGCTCGGCGTCCAGCAGGGCCTTTCCCTCGCGGTGCACCCGCTCGACCTCGCGCTCCTCCTGGCCGCAGGTGCGGGTGACCACCACGTTGCGCAGCGTCTCCTCCAGCAGCGCGGTGACGCCGCCGGCGCGGCGCTGGACCTGCCGCTCCCGGATGCGGATGCGGCGCCCGAAGAAACCGGTGGTGAGGATGAACAGCGGCGCGACGATCAGCGCCGCCAGGGTGAGGGGCCAGCTCAGGTAGAACGCCGCGCCGGCGAACAGCACCAGGCTGACCGAGGCCACCGCGCCCTCGACCAGGCCGGTCGCGACCATCTGCTCGATCGTCGCGATGTCGGCGGTCATCCGGGCCACCAGGTCGCCGCGCCAGCGGGTCTCCAGGGTGTCGGGCGGCAGGCTGTGCAGATGGGCCAGTGTGCCGGTACGGAGCCGGAGCAGGTACCGCTCCGCGATCCAGGTGCCGGTGTAGGTGCCCGCGAAGGTGAACAGCGCCGCCGCCGCGGCCGCGGCGAGCATCGTGCCGCCGAGCGGCCAGAACTCGGCGAAGTGCCGAGGCACCAGGACCTCGTCGATCAGGTCCTTGAACATCCAGACCGAGACGACCTCGCCGAAGGCGCCGAGCACGAGCAGCACCGCGCTCAGCGGCAGCCAGCGCAAGTCCGGTCTGACCCACGGCCAGAACCGCCGGAACAGCTCGCGCAGCGAGATGGCGGGCGAGTCCGCCACCGGCCCCTGGTCGATGGCCCGGTCGGCTGCCCGGTCCTCCGGACCCCCCATGGGCGTCGCACCGTGCATGGAGGAACCCCACTCAGGATGAGGGGCCGGCGGTGATACCGCCGGCCCCAGGGATGGGTGTCATGCCGGACTGTTAAGCACAGCCCGGACCGCCCTTATCTGTCACCAGAAGCCAAACCGACGACGGCGGCCGTGGCGACGGCGGCGACGGTCACGTTCACGTCCGCGACCGCGGTCCCTGCGGTTGAAGTAACTCATCACGACTCCATTTCTTCCCTTGCATTGGCACGCCGCACGTCCACGGCCGACGCCGACGGCGCGGACCCGGGGAGCACGACAGAGACTGCCGTTGCCGTGAGACAGCCCTAAGCGGCGGGCACGTCAGGGATGTGCCTGCCAGAGCCGTTCTCACATCTCCAGTATCCGCCTGACGCCCCCGCTCGCAGCTTCTGGACCGCAACCGCGACCGGTCCTCGGCATGCGAAGGGCCACCGGACGCGGCCGCCCGACCCCCGCCCCGGCGGCCGGATCCGGCCCTCCCGACCGGCCCCCCGACGAGCCGGGTCGGGCGAGCAGCCGCCCGGGCGGTTCGGCGACTGACCCGCCGTCAAGTGCCGTTCGTCCGGCGTCTCGAAACAGCCGCACCCGCGCACCGGGCGCCGCCGCCCACCGGTCGACCGCAGGCCCCCGCGACGACGGCGTCGGCACGAGCCCCCGGCCCTCGCGCCCCCTCCTCGAAGACCCCCGCCCGGGCCGCCGACCCCGCCCGCCGACGCCTACCCGGATGGCGCAGCCGACCGACGGGGCGGGGGTGCGCACCCCCGCGCGGCGAGAGGCGAGCCCCCGCGTCGAGCCCCGCGGGAACCACCGGAACGCGGCCCCGGCGCCGCCTGCGCCACGGCGAGTCCGCCCTGAGGAGGCGCCCCGCAGCCGCCTTCCGGGCGACTCCGGGGCCCACGAGAACCCGAAGCGACTGCGTTCGGGTGACGGCGCCACCATCAGCGGCACCCTCGCCCCACTCCCCGGCCCACTCCCCGGCCCACTCCCCGGCCCGCCCGCCGGCTGCCCGTGCTGCTCGGCTCCTCGGTGGCCCCGCCGGTATCGCGGCTACGGGACGGCATTCCTCGTCGCAGGAGTCCTCGTCACAGGAGTCCTCGTCCGGGATGCCCCGTTCCCTGGAGGATGCTCCGAAGGAGACACCGGTGCGGTGGGGGTGGTCGTCGGCTCGGGCAGCTGGGTGGGTGAGGCCGAGAGCGGGCAACTCGGCGACGGCACCGCGGCGGGCGAGGGGGCCTCAGGGGTCGGGGTCGGTTGTACCGGCACCGGCGTCGCCGGGTACGAGGCGCCTCCGCCCTCGTTCGTCGAGGGGCCGCCGAGATGGCCCGCCACCTCGACCACGCCGCCGCAGGCGAGCAGCACCGCGGCCAGCACGGACAGCCCTGCGGAGGCCCGCAGCGCCCGGGGCGCCGTGGTTCGCGGGTCGGTGTCCACGCTCAGTCCACGTATTCCTGGGCGACCTGCACGTACTCGAAGCCCTTGACGTCGGTGGCGATGTGCATCTGACCGGTTTGCGAGGAGGCGATCAGGGTGTTGAGCAGGCCGGTGATCGCCCCGCTCAGCGCCGACTCGGTGTCCGAACCGTCGGCGATGAACAGCGCCTTGGTCGCCACCTCCTTCAGCACGTCGCGCCTGGCGGCGCCGAAGCCGTAGGCGATCACGTGCGGGTGGCGCGGCCAGTTCCGGTCCACCAGCGCGCGGAAGGAGTCCCGCCACTTCGCGTCGGTCGGGGCGCCGTCGGTCAGGAAGAAGATCGCCGGCCGCAGCACGCTGTACTGCTGCGCCCGCAGGCTGCTCACGTCCTGTTCGATGCTCTGCCGCAACTGGTCGAAGGCCTTGCCGTACTCGGTGCCCCCGCCGCAGATCACTTCGGGCATGCTCGGGACCTGCTCCATGTCCGACATCGGGATCACCACGTGCACGTCGGTGGAGAAGGCGACCACGCTGACCCTGGCGAACTCCGAGACGCGCGGATTCGTCGCCAGGTTGTAGTGCAGACGCGAGAGGGTCGCGTTGAGCACCGCCTCGTGCGGCTTCATCGACGAGGAGGCGTCGATCACCACGTAGGTGGGCAGGCAGAGTGACATCGTGTGCACCTCTGAGCTAGTGGTTGGAGGCGATGATGATGACCAGGATCACGACGAAGGCGAGCACCCAGATCCACTTGGTGGACGAGCCGGTCGCGGGCTTCTTCTTCTCCTCGACCGCGCTGATGCGGGTGACGGTGACGGTGGGGGGCTCCGGGATCGCGTGCGGCGCGGACCGCGGAAGCACCACCGTCGGCTGCTTCGGGGGCAGTTGGGGCAGCGGCGTACGTGTCGGACGCGGCACGGCCCTGAGGTAGGGCCCGTTGTTCAGCGCCTGGTTCAACTGGGCGGCCGCGGGCCGTCGCTCCCGGTCGGTCGCGAGCAGCATGTCCAGCAGGACCTCGGACACGGCGGGCTGGTTCGGCCAGTGGGACGCGGCGACGCCGTGGAAGGTGCTCGCGTCGCGCCGGCCGGTCAGGCACTTGGCGACGAGCAAGGCGAGCCGGTAGCGGTCGGTGTACTGGTCCGCGTCGGAGCCCGGCGGCGTGAGCGGGTCGGCCCAGTTCGGCTGGTGGATGTCGGGCATCTTCTTCGGCTGGCAGCCGTCGACGTCGATCAGGTAGACGGAACGCCCCTCCGGGCTCCAGAAGGCGTTGGAGAACGACCAGTCCGAGTAGACCAGGCCCAGGCCCTCCAGGATCGCGGCGAGCTCCGTCAGTTGACGGCAGGCAGCCAGTCGGCCCTCGAATCCGGGACAGGGCAGGCCGACGCCCCGGATCGACTCGTCGGACTTCGCCAGCCAGTCGATCTCCAGGAACCGGCGCTCGCTGAACTTGCCGCGCCGCAGCTCGGAACGGTACTGCTCGGGCGCCATCGGGATCACGCACCCGACGGCCGGGTTGCCGGGCTCGCGGATCCGGGCCGCGGGCCAGCACGTCCCGGCGTACAGGGTCGCCCGCTCCGCCTCCGGCAGCGTGTCCGGAGCCGAGATCAGCAGGTCGATCCGGCGGCCGTCCTCCTGGTGCGGGCCGGGCCGGTAGAGCTTGGCCAGCCAGCCCGGATGGCCCGTCAGCGGCCGTACGGCGACGGCCTGGCCGTTGTGTTCGGAGATCGGCTCGGCGAGCGGTCCGAGATCGCCGAGGCCCACGGTCCTCGGCAACGCCCAGCCCCGCGGGTCCACCGCCGGGGCGTCTTCGCCGGCGACGGGATCGGAGTCGGTCATGTCCCGCTGCCGTTCCACACCACGACGGCGGTGCGGTCGTCGAGGCACTGCGGTGCGTCGAAGCCCACGTCGGCGGTGAACCGGGTGGCCGGGACCGGCGAGCGCCAGGCGTTCGCGAAGTACTCGTTGACGTTGCCCGCCCGGTCCGCCCACGCGTCGCCGATCCCGTCCGTGACCAGGGCGAGGGCGGCACCGGACGCCAGGGTGACGTAACCGTCCACGGCCAGGTGCGGCGTGTCCGGCAGTCGGCCGGCGACCTCGTTGGAGACCACCACGGCCGCGCGGTCCTTGGCTTCGCCGGCGGAGAACCGCCACAGCGGGACGCGCGGGTCGAGTGTCCAGGCCGAACTGTCACCGAGCCAGCCGACCCATGCCCGCGCCACGCCGTGCGCGTCCGGCTCGGCGATCACCGCGGTGATCAGCACGGTCGCCAGGTGCGAGGTGCCGACGCCGCGTCCGGCCGCGTGCGCGGCGATCGATTCCGCGACCCGCCCGTACAGCGCCTTGACGTCGAGCCGGTCGAAGCCGACCGCCTCGATCTGCTCGCGCAGCAGGGTGACGGCCTGGCTGGAGGCCGCGGTGGCCCCGACGTCGGACCAGGCCGCGCTGGACAGGCCGTCGGCCACGGCCACGATCGCGTACCGGCTGTCCGGGCTCCGCCCGATCCGGTAGGAGTCCTGTCGCGGCTCGGCGGGCCGGCCGCAGCGGTGGCCGGGCCCGACGACGGAGGCGGCGCGGATGGTGAGGGCACCGACCGTGGCTTCGTCGGCGGCGATGCCGTTCTGCACCGTGCGCTCCGGCAGCATCCAGGGATAGCCCTGTGCCCGCGCGCCTTCACCGAAGCGGGGCACGCTCAGGTCGGTCGGCCTCTCGCGCAGGAACGGCCGGGGCCTGCCTGGCTGGGCCGTCGACACCGCCGGTGCCGCGACGAAGCGGCAGACCGGCGCCGTCGCGTCGGGCCGGGGCCCCCGTTCGGGCCGGTCCCGCTGCCGGGCGGGCGTCGCGGCGGCCTCGGACCCCAGTGCGGCCGCCGCGCCGACGACGCCCACCGCCGCGAGGGCGAACGCGTCCACCAGCCAGCCGTAGTGCCGGTGCGGCGTGCCGACCTCGGCGCAGGCCCCGATGACGACGGCTGCGAGCAGCCCCGCCCGCACCCAGCCGTCCGTCAGGCCGTCCCGCCGGCCGTCGCCCCCGCTCACGGCCGTTCCTCACGATCGCGGGACCTCGGCCCGGAGGCGAAGTGCTGGTCACCGTGCTGCACCGCGAACACCTCGCCGGAACCGGTGGCGGAGTTGACCTGGACCACGACGTCCGGCCGTTGCTCGGTCCGCAGCGTCGCCAGAGCTGTGACGTCCTGGGCCAGAGCCGGGTTCCGGTCCAGCAACTGGAACAGGGCCTCGGTCCAGAAGTCCACGGCAGCGGCGTCGACCGCTCCCCTCGTGGCGGTCGACCCCCGCTCCAGCGCGGCGGACAGTTCCCTGCGGCGGCTGCCGTGGGCCCGGGCGATGACGCCGCTCATCAGTCGCCTCGCCTCGTTCCACAGATCGGTGCCCATCGCGGACACCAGAGCGGTGGCTCCGCTCGCGGCCAGCTCGGCGAGTTCCTGGTTCATCGACGCTTCAGCCCCGTTCGTTGTAGTGGATGCACTGGTCACCTTCGCCGACGGCGAAGACCGTGCCGTTCCCCGTGGCTCGGACGAGTTGCTTCACTGACGGCGGCTCGGCTTCCGCAGGCCGCTCGCGGGAGCCGGACTCCGGGCCGGGACCGCCGTGCGGCCCGACCGGGCTGCCCGGGTACCAGAGCCAGGCCCGTGCGGCGTACTCCTTGACCCGGACCTCGGCCGCGGTGAAGGCGCCGGCTTCGAGCCCCTCGTAGCCGTGCCCGACCGTCTCCTCGTAGTAGTGCTGCGACAGCATCGCGGCCACCGGGGTGCCGTCCGGACCGTCCAGGGCCGCATGCCGCAGCGGGGGCGAGTCGAGCAGCCGGGCGAGCGCCTCGAACGGGGTGCCGGAGACGGTGCCGTCCGGATCGACCCGGACCTCCCCCGCGTGCGCGGCGGCCCGTACCCGCAGCAGGGCGTCCGGGCCGGCGTGCCGGTTGTGCTCGCGGATCCGCGAGCCCAGCTCCGGCAGCAGCGGGACCAGCAGTCCGGCCTTGGGCAACCCGGCCGGGGCGACGAGCCGGCAGCCGTCGCCGGTGTCCACGTACGCGAAGTCCCGCCGGTCCAGCTCCGCGACGCCGAGGGCGCCGAACAGCGCGGACCGCAGCACGCCGCGGATCTCCTGCAACCGCTGCTGACCGCGGCCCGCGGAACCCGCGATGTCGCACGCCAGCAGAGCTCGGTACTCGTACCTCGGATTCACATTCCCTCCGCGATCACGACGAGGGCCGGCAGTTCGAAGATCGATCTGCCGTCGGCACCGAATTCCCGGTGCCGACACGATGGTTAACCAGAACGTAGGGGAGGGGTCCTCGGGTAAACCGGCTACTAATACGGCTTGTCCGGCTTCGGCCGGACGAGGAGGAGGAGTGACCGATGAGCAACACACGGATGCGCGGGGCCGGGGCCTACTGGCCGACGACCGGGCTGCTCGGCCGGGTCGGCGAGGCCGATCGCCGAGTCCTGCTGGGGCTCGGCCACGGCGTGGTCTACCCGGCCGGTCAGATCACCATCCGCGAGGCCGACACCTCGGACTTCTCGCTGCTCCTGATCGGCGGCACGGTGAAGGTCACCGCGCACGCACAGGACGGTCGGGACGCGCTGCTGGCCGTACGGATGGCCGGGGACCTCGTCGGGGAGTTCGCCGGGATCGACGGTCAGCCGCGCATCGGCACCGTGACCGCCTGCGGCCGGGTGCTGGCCCGCTACATCCTGCCCACCGAACTGCTGGCGTGCACGAAGCAGCACCCCGCCATCGGGCTCGCACTCAACGCGAGCGTGGTGGCCAAGCTGCGCACGGCGACCAGCCGGATCGTCGACTTCACCGGTTGCGACGTGCTCGGGCGGCTGGCCAGGATCCTGCACCACCTCGCCGTCACCTACGGGCGCCCCGGCCGCAACGAAGCCCATCTCCCGCTGTCACAGCCGGAGATGGCCACACTGGTCGGCGCCGCGGAGTCGTCGATCCACAAGGCCCTGCGGGCCCTGCGGGAGTCGGGCGCGGTCGTCACGGGCTACCGCAGGATCACGATCCTCGACCTGGATCACCTCGCCCGGATCGCCGCCGCGACCGAACCGGCCGGTTCGCGGGCGATCTCACCAAACAGGTAAAAGCGCCGGGTTCCGACGACGGGTCGGCGCCAGCATGACCGAGTGCCGGGACCCGAGCGTTGGAGAGGACCGGAGAAACAGATGCCAGAGAACAACGGTGCTCCGGACGGCTCCGCGCGCATCCGGGCGGGCGACGTGTCCGGAACGATGATCGTCGGCAACCGGAACACCGTGACCAACCTGAACATCACCACCGGACACGGTTCGGCCATCACCGTGAACGCGGGGCCTCCGCCGAACCCGGTCAAGCGTCAGCCGATCTCCCACCTGCCGCGTTCCGCCGCCGATCCGCTGATCGGCCGGGAGCGGGAGCTCCAGGCACTGCAACAGGCCATCGGAGCACGCCAGTTGGTGCAGATCTGGGGCGCCTCCGGGGTCGGCAAGAGTGCGCTGCTGCGCCACCTCGCCCGCACCCTGCCACGCGGGCCCGAAGGCGCGGCCTACATCGAAGCCGGCGGACGGACGGCCGACGACCTCGCGCAGGCGATCTTCGACATCAGCTTCGACGCGCCGAACTACAAGCCGTCACTGGAGGTGTTGAAGGAGCACCTGAAGACCCTGCGGCTGCGGATCTACCTGGACGACGCGGGGCTCGACGAGAAGGACCTGCACCGGCTCTTCGACCTGGCCGAGCACTCCACGTTCGTCTTCACCTCGCAGCGCCGGTCGTCGGTCACCGGCGTCCACCCGATCCGACTCGACGGACTGACGGCCCCGGCAGGGGTGGTCCTGGTGCAGACGGTCCTGGCCCGCGCGCTGCGGCCGGACGAAGCGCGGACCGTGACGGCGCTGTGCGACGCCCTGCACGGCAATCCGCTCCGTCTGCGGCGCATCGCCCTGTCGGCCGCGACCGGCAAGGGCCTGCCGGGCATCGCCGACCTCCCCGCGCTCCTTCCCGCGCTGCTCAACAGGCTCCGGCCGGAGGAGCGCGACCTGCTGTACCTGCTCGGCTCGCTGTCGGGCGCCGAGTTGGCCGCCCGGCAGCTCGACGCCCTGCTCGGCCGGACGGACAGCGACGCGCTCGCCGGCGAACTGGTGCGGCACGGCCTGCTGGTCGCCTCGGAAACCGGCTACGGGTGTCCGCCGGACGTCGCCGAGTGCGTGCTCAAGAGCCGGATGACGCAGTTCCCCGCCGCGCCGCTCTGCCGGGCGCTCACCGCGTGGGTCGAGTCGCGGGAGACCACCCCGGACGAGGTCGCGGCCCACTTCCAGGCCCTGGACGTCGCGGTGCTGGGAGCGGAAAGGAGCGGACAGGCGCAGCTCGGCGTGGAGTTGGCCCGCGCCGCCTCGCCGAAACTGGCGCTCTCCCGGCAGTTCGACGCGTGGGGCAGCCTCCTCGGAGCCGGCTGGGCCGCCGCGAAGAGCGCGGGAGACCGCGCGGGCGAGGAGTTCTTCCTGGGGGAGGCGCGCACCCGCCGCAAGGCGATCGGCCGGGCGGCACTGACGACGGCCCTGGTGCTGGAGGCGGGGGTGCTCTGGCAGGAACTCGCCGCCCTGCAAGCGCACTCGGTGGCCCACCAGGCCGCCACGACGGCGATCACCACCGTGCCGCCGATCGATCCGGCCACCACGGCACACGCCGTCGGCCAGTCCCCGCTGATCACGCACCCGGCGGTCAGCCCGCCGACGGTCACCCACCCGGTCGTCCAGCCGGTCGTCCAACCACCGACCGTCACCCACCCGGTCGTCCAGCCGCCGACGGTCACCCACCCGGTCGTCCAACCACCGACCGTCACCCACCCCCTCCCCGCCTCCGGCGCTCCGGCGCCCGTGCACCCGCCGGGTACACCGCAGGTGATCGACCTGTCCCACTCCGCTCCGCAGCCCCCGGCCGGGGGCCATGTGGCCGGCGCACACTCCCCCTCGCAGGCGGCGCCGCACCGAATCGACCTCTCGGGGGCGCACCACTCCGCCGCCCAGCCGACGCACGCCGCGAGCGCCACCACCACGTCCAGCACGGGCCACGCGGTCACCACCGCCGGCGCAGCGGCCGCCAAGGGCGGAGCAGCCCTCGTCGTCGCCTGCGTGGTCGGCGCCTCAGCCGTACTCGGTGTGGGCGCCATGGTCTACACCCAGAACCAGTCGAACCTGGCTGAGCCGGCCCAGCCCACCTACTCGCCGGCCCCGCCTCCGAGGGTCTACACCCCCGCCCCGCCGGTCTACACTCCCGCCCCGCCGGCCCCGTCTCCGAAGGTCTACACCCCCAAGCCGCCGGTCCCTGCCCCCGTCGTCACACCGGACCCCGTCGATCCCGTGTGCGCAACGGTGGTACCGGAGTTGGGAAAAGAGACCCGGCAGCACAACGCCGACCTGACCGCCGTTCACAGCGCCTTCGACTCGTACAACAACGCCGTAGCCGCGTACAACTCTCGACGGACCTCCACCGTTCCCGACGACAGCACGGTGAAATCCCGTATCGACATCATCCTCAAAGACCTGCGCGCCAGCGAGTCCACGTTGCGGGGAGCCCTCTCGCAAGCGCGGGACGGATCCGTGGTATCCGACCTCAAGGGCCTTCTGACCGCTAGCCAGCAGGAGGAGAACCAGTTCCGCGCGGCTCGGAACGATCTCACCACCGGCTACAACACGGCCAGCCAGGCTTCGGCATACAACTCGGCCTGGCAGAGTCTGGCGATCCACTGCATCGCCTGGTAATCCGCCACAAGACCGACCAGGAAAGGCCGACCATGCCTGCGGAATCCACCCCCGGCACCATCCACGCCGGAGACGTCTCCGGCACCTTCATCGTGGGCGACAACAACCACGTGACGAACACGACGCACCACCCCGAGCAGCCGCAGCCCCAACCGCGCCAGCAGAACTCGGCCGAGGACCAGGCAGCCGTCTTCGCCGTGGAACACGGCACCATGCACGTCACCTACAACCACAACGCCGAAGCCGCGCCCGAGCCGGAGGCCCGAGAAACGCCTCAGCCCTGATCGGCCAGCAACTCCAGGTCCTGGGCGTTCAGCGTCGCCGTCTTCAGCAGTTCCCTGATCAGGTTGACGCTGAGCGTCGAGCCGACCGGCTCGCCGACCTCGTCGCGCGTCAGTCCGCGCACGCCCCGCCGGCGCAGCCGTTCGCGCACGTCCTCGACCGTGTTGGCGACCGACTTGTGGGTCCAGGACTTGGTCGCGTGGGGCGAGGCGTTGACCAGCCGGGCGGTCTCCTCCCAGGCCGACGGGAGCGGGAAGGCGTCCTGGCCCTCCAGGTAGCGCCGGGCGAGTGCGGTGAGCACCAGCCGCTCCTGCAGGGAGAGCAGGTAGACCGTCTCGGGGGCCGCGGTATCGGCGTTGCTCGTGGAACGGGGGTGCAGGTCATCCCCGTCCACGACGCGGACCTCCACCAGGTGGGACCGCCGCTTGGACGAGTTGATCACCAGCGGGGTGTACCCGGGCCCGATGATCCGCTTGTGGCTGGTGAGCATCAGCACGCCGTCGGGCAATTCGATCGGCAGACTGCCGGTGTTGACCAGCCACCAGTCGCCATCGGTGCCGGCGCGGGTGAAGACGCCGTGCCGACGGCTGACGGTCGGGTCGTCGACACCGACCGGTACGTGCACGTCCTCGCGGTCGCGCCCGAACAGCAGGGTGTACCGGCGCGGCGGCACGGCGTACCCGCCCTCCGGGCCGAGCACGAAGATCGTCCCCGGTGGCGCCGAGGGCACCCTGCCGGAAGGACTGCCCGGCGGCAGCATCTGAGGTGGGAAGTTCTCGTACGCCATCTCGCATACCTCCGCTTCGGCTCGCGCCAGTGTATGAGCGCACCGAGAGGACCAGTCCTCCTGCGGGCATGCGGCGTGTCGAGCCTGCGGAACCGCCAACTCCGCTTGTCCGGAGTGGACTTGCTCGATAGCCTGCCCGCCGTGAGCGAGATCAGTCGGCGGGCTGCCGCGATCGACAGCATGGTCGCCGAACCACTCGGTCCGGGCGATCCGCAGGAGATCGGCCGTTTCAGCATCATCGGCCTGCTCGGCACCGGCGGCATGGGCGAGGTCTACCTCGGGGTCTCGGACAGGGGCTACGCCGCTGTCAAGCTCGTCCGGCCGCGGCTGGTCCCCAGCGAGCGCTTCGACCGAGAGGTCGGCATCCTCTACCGTGTGCCGCTCGGAGTCGGACCGCGGGTGCTGGCGAGCGACGCCACTCCGGAACGCCCGTGGTTCGCCACCGAGTACGTCCCCGGGCTCACGGTGAACGAGGCGGTCCGGCTGCACGGCCCGCTGCCCGCCGAGGCGCTGTGGCTGCTGCTGGCCGAGACAGCCGCTCAACTGCGGTCCGTGCACGCGTCCGAGATCGCGCACCGCGACATCAAGCCCGCCAACGTCATGCTGGTGCGCGACGGCGTGAAGCTGATCGACTTCGGCATCGCGCGCGCCGCGGACCAGGCGAGGCTCACCGGGATCGGTGGCAGCTACGGAACACAGGGCTTCTCGGCACCGGAGCAGCAGGCCGGGGACGAGGACGTGGCAGCGCCCGCGGACGTCTACTCGCTCGCGGCGCTCCTGCTCTACGCCGCCTCGGGTCGCACACCCGGCGCCGCCTCCGACGTGGAGCCGCTGCGCGCCGTGGACGCCGACCTCGCCGCCCTCCTCGGGCCCTGTCTCGCCACCGACCCCGGAGCGCGCCCCACCGCCGACGAGATCGTCCTGGCGGCGCGCACGCACCGGCTCGCTCCTCCCCCGTCCTGGCCGCCTGAGGTCATGTCACGCATCGACGCTCGACGTGCCTTCGCCGAAACGCCGGTCGGCAAGCTGGAGACCGTCCCGCCACCGGATACGAGCACGGACCCGAAGCCTGACGTCGGGCCCGCACCCCTGGCATCACCTCGCCGCCCGCGCAAGCACCTGTTCCTGTTGCCGATCGCCGCGGCGACCGCCCTCGGCGCGGTCGCGGTGTTCGCCCTCAGCCCGTCCACCTCCCCGCAGCACCACAACGCGCAGGAGTCCAGCGGCGTGCCGGTCGCCGTCGAGCCCTTGGCCGGGGCGACGCCCGGGCCCTCCGCGAGCCCGAGCACCTCGATCTCCGCCACCGCCACCGCCACACCCTCTCCCCCGCCTTCAACCGTCCCGGCCGGCACCACGCGGACACCCTCCCCGAGCCTGCGGCCCTCGACCTTCGCCACCGCCAAACCCGCTACCCAGCCCCCGACCACCCCACCTGGCACGGCCACCCCACCGGGCACGGCCCCCGCCGCACCCTCAGCGGCTGCCCCCAGCCCCACCTCGTCATCGATCAGCGGCATCAACGGCAGCGACGACCCGGCACAGGTCAAGGGCTCCGAGGCGGACACCAGTTGGTTCGGCCCCGACGCCGCCTGTTCCGCCTGGCTGGACGACAACGGCTCCGGCTCGCTCGCGGGCGTGCTCAACACCTCCCTGGCCCAAACCTGCGTCGCCGAGCTCGCCCGCAGCGACGGCATCACGTACACCTTCCGCGCCTCCTTGGGCGCCGCGAAGACGAGCTTCGTCCCAGACATCGGCTACACGATGTGGATCTGCGTCTGGAACGCGAACAACCGGTCCGGCGAGCAGTGCTCCGCTCGCTTCGGCATGAACGGCACCACCCCGGTCCGCCGGTGAAACGAGGCTGCCGGAACGACTGCGGCCCGGGGCGGGATCATGCTCCTGACCTGGGCCGCAGTACGCGTCTCAGCTGTTCACGGGGTGGGCGCGGACGCTTTCGAACCGCCGACACCTGCTTCGTAAGTTCTCGCCGGCATCCGCAGATGCCGTCGGGGTCACTCCGACGACCGGCATACGGCCGAACGACGCACCAGCGGTGATCCCACTGTCCGAAGAGGCTTCACCGGACGGTCGGAACTCCAGCTGTAGAGGCCACCACCCGTGCAGGGCCGTCAGCAGATCATCGTCGGTCATATCGTCCCCGTCGGCCGATCTGAGCCTCGTGGTCCAGCGACCTGCCGGCTCGCCTGGAGACCGGTGGCGTCGGCGGTCACCAGCCGGGCGGGGCGGCCACCTGACCAGGGGGCGAGCGGGGCACCGTGACCGACGGGAACCCGTGGGCGGTCACTGGGCGCTCGCCGCGGGGCGGACGACGAGCTCGTTGACGTCGACCTGCCGGGGCTGGGACACGGCGTAGGCGATGGCCTCCGCGACGGCGGAGGCGGGCAGTGCCACTGCGCGGTACGCCCTCATGGCCTTCCTGGCGGTGGGGTCGGAGATGCCTTCGGCGAGTTCGGACTCGGTCACGCCTGGAGAGACGAGGGTGACCCGGATGTCTCCGGCGGACTCCTGGCGCAGCCCTTCGGAGATCGCGCGGACGGCGAACTTGGTGGCGCAGTAGACGGCGGCGGTGGGAGAGACCTCGTACGCGCCGACGGACGCGACGTTCACGAAGTGCCCGCCGCCCTGGGCCCGCATCACGGGCAGTGCGGCGGCGATGCCGTGCAGGACTCCCCGCAGGTTCACGTCGATCATGCGGTCCCACTCGTCCGTCCTCAGGGCCTCCAGGGGCGAGAGCGGCATGACTCCGGCGTTGTTGACCAGGACGTCGACCCGGCCGTAGCGCTCACGGGCGGCGGACACGAAGGCCTGGACGTCGGCGGCGTCCGTGACGTCGAGACGCCGGAACGCCGCGGTGCCGCCTGCGGCGGTGAGTTCGCCGGTGAGCGCGTCGAGGCGGTCGGTGCGCCGCGCGCCGAGGAACAGGTGGTGGCCGTCGGCGGCGAGGCTGCGCGCGGTGGCCTCGCCGATCCCGCTGCTTGCTCCGGTGACCAGTACGACCTTGGGTGTCTGCGTCATGCCTGCTTCTCCTCCCGGTGGAGCACGAGGTGTTCGTGGTGGAGGACTCCGTCTCGGATGTCACCCGTGGCGGTGAACCCGGTGTCGTCGACGTAGTCGATGTGATGGCCGGTGACCGTGTAGCGGCCCGTGTAGGCGCTGCGGCGGTGGCCGCGGGCCTCGTCGTATCGGCCGTCCGCCCGTAGTTCCCGACGGATGTGACCGTCCGCCGTCACCCACAAGCCGACCACGTCGGCCCGGCCCTCCTCGGTACTGCCCGTCAAGGACGGACTCCCTTCGTCGACGGATGCGGATCCGTTCCGCCAGACCGAGTCTGGGCGGGACGCGGGTGACCGGCCAGGACGTGCCTTGCCTGGGTGCGGTGCACCCAGGCAAGGCACCGCCGGCGCGGCCTAGGGTGAGGGCGTGACCGACAACCACCTGGGAGAGTTCCTGCGCGCACGCCGTGCGGCCCTGCTGCCGCAGGACGCCGGCGTGGCGAGCCACGGGGTACGCAGGGTCGCCGGACTGCGCCGGGAGGAGGTCGCCGTCCTGGCCGGGGTGAACGCGGACTACTACACCCGCCTGGAACAGGGGCGAGAACGCCACCCATCGGCCCAGGTCCTCGACGCGCTCGGCCGCGCCCTGCGGCTTGACTCGGATGGGCACGCGCACCTGCACCAGTTGGCGGGGACGATACCGAGCAGCCGGTTCGCCCACACCACGGACCGGGTCGGCCCCGCCCTGCGCCAGTTGCTGGACGGCTACCCGGCCACCCCGGCGTTCGTCATCAACCGGACTTTGGACGTCCTGGCGGCCAATGCCCTGGCCGAGGCCCTGCACTCACCCTTCGAGCGGATGGACAACCTCGCCCGGATGGCCTTCCTCGACCCGGCGGGCCGGCAGTTCTACGAACGGTGGGGCCACACGGCCCAGGCCGTCGTGGGCCACCTGCGGCAGGCGGCCGGGCTCGCCCCGGACAGCCCCCGGCTGCGGGAGCTCGTCCGCACCCTCACCGGTCACAGCACGGACTTCACCCGTCTGTGGAACGCCCACGCGGTGCGCGGCAAGACCCAGGAGGCCAAGCACCTCCTCCACCCGGACGTCGGCCCACTGACCCTCACCTACCAGGCCTTCGACGTGCGCGATGCTCCCGGCCAGCAGCTGATCGTCTACCAGGCGGGGCCCGGCGGTTCCAGCGCGCAGGCCCTCAGCCTGCTTGGGTCCCTGCGCGCCACCTTGAACCGGGGCGCCGGGTAAACGGTGAGGACGGTCAGCTGCGTTGAGCGCGCAGTGATCAACTCGCCTGATGACCACGGCGCCACACTTCGCTCTCCGTGACTCCGTAACTCGAATGGTCGCCACCAGACTGGGTCAACTAGCGAGCATCACAGAGGATTTGGCCCTACGGTGCGGTGCCAGGGGGCCATCGAGCGAAAGGCTGTCACTGGCATGGCCGGGAAATTCGAGCTGTACAAGGACGAGAGCGGGATGCACCGCTTCCGGCTCAAGGCGAGCAACGGGACGGTCATCGTCACCGGGGACCCGCACGAGAGCAAGGACGAGTGCCTCAGGAGCATCGAGTCGCTCCGCAAGCTCGCGCCGTACGCGGAGCTCAAGGAGGCGGCCGGGTCGCACTGAGGCGGCGCGGTGCGGGAGCGGGTCGGCGATGCAAATCGCCGACCCGCGTTCGCTTCTACGACAGATCCCTTTGGCCGGGTGCACGCCGGGCGCGGACAGAACACCGGCATGCGCGTCGTCATCGTCACCGAATCCTTTCCGCCCGAGGTCAACGGAGTCGCCCACAGCGTGCTGCGGACGGCCGAGCATCTGGTCCGCCGGGGCCACCAGCCACTCGTCGTCACCCCCGCACCCGCGCGGGGCGCCGCGTGCCCGCCGCACACCTTCGGCGGCTCCGAAGCGGTGGAGCTGCCGGTGGTGCGCATTCCGTCGGTGCCGCTGCCCGGGTACCCGCAGGTGCGGATCGCGCTGCCGAGCCGGCAGCTGGCGGCCGCCGTCGCCGGGCACCGGCCGGACATCGTGCACCTGGCCAGCCCGTTCGTGCTCGGCGCGCGCGGGGTGCAGGTCGCGGCCCGCCTCGGCGTCCCCGCCGTGGCCGTCTACCAGACCGACCTCGCCGGGTACGCGCACGCCTACCGGGCCGGGCGGGGCCTCGGGGAGGCGGCCGCCTGGCGGCGGATCCGGGCCGTGCACCGGGCCGCGGCCCGGACGCTGGCGCCGTCCACGCCCGCCGCCCAGGACCTCACCGCGCACGGAGTACCCAGGGTGCAGCTGTGGCCGCGCGGGGTGGACTCGGTGCGGTTCCACCCCCGGCACCGGGACGAGGCGCTGCACCGGGCGCTCGCCCCGGGCGGGGAGGTGCTGGTCGGGTACGTCGGGCGGCTGGCGCCCGAGAAGCGGGTCGACCTGCTGGCCGCCGCGTCGGCCCTGCCCGGGGTGCGGGTGGTGGTGATCGGGGACGGGCCGTCCGGGCCCGGGCTGCGGGCCTCGATGCCCGGCGCGGTGTTCCTCGGCCGCCGGACCGGCGAGGAACTGGCCCGCTGTTTCGCGACCCTGGACGTGTTCGTGCACACCGGCCCGCTGGAGACCTTCTGCCAGACCATCCAGGAGGCGATGGCGAGCGGCGTGCCGGTGATCGGCCCGGCCGCCGGCGGCCCGCTGGACCTGGTCGCGCACCACCGGACGGGCCTGCTGGTGCCGCCCCGGGACGGCGCCGCGGTGGCCCGGGCGGTGGCGGAACTGGCCGCCGACCCCGGGCGGAGGGCCGTGTACGGGCGCGCGGGACGGGCCGAGGTGACCGCGCGGACCTGGGAGGCGGTCGGAGACCTGCTGCTGCGGCACTACGCGGAGGTCCTCGCCGAGCACCGCGGCACACCGGTGGCTCCCCCTTCCGCTCCCCCGGCGGTCGTCGAGCCGGTCGCCGTCGTGGAGGAGCTGCTGGCATGACGGACACCGCCGACCGCGAGCCGCTGACCATCGTGCGGCTCGCGAACTTCGTCACCCCGGTCTCCGGGGGCCTGCGCACCGCGCTGCGCCACCTCGGTGCCGGCTATCTGGCCGCCGGGCACCGGCCGGTGCTGATCGTGCCCGGGGAGCGGCGCAGCGAGGAGGAGGGCGAGCAGGGCCTGGTGGTCACCCTGCCCGGGCCGGTGCTGCCGGCCAGCGGCGGCTACCGGATGCTCACCGACCGGCGGGCGGTGGCCGCCGAACTGACCCGGCTGAAACCCGACCGGCTGGAGGTGTCCGACCGCACCACGTTGCGCTGGACCGGTAGTTGGGCCCGGCGGCACGGCGTCCGCTCGGTGATGGTGTCGCACGAGAGCGCCGTCGGGGTGCTGCGCACCTGGGGGCTGCCCCGCCCGCTCGCCGACGCGGCCGCCGACCGGCTCAACACGGCGACGGCCCGTACGTACGACGCGGTGCTCTGCACCACCGACTGGGCGGCGGCGGAGTTCCGGCGGATCGGCGCGCCCAACCTGGCCCGGGCCCCGCTCGGCGTGGACCTGGACGCGATGCGCCCGCTGCCGCAGGCCGCGCGGGCCCGGGAGCGGGCACGGTACTGCGGGCCGGACGACGTACTCCTGGTGCTCTGCTCCCGGCTCTCGGCCGAGAAGCGGCCCGAGCGGGCGGTCGAGGCGCTGGACGCACTGCGGGCCCGGGGGCTGCCGGCCGTCCTGGTGGTGGCCGGGACCGGACCGCTGCGGGACCGGCTGGCGGCCCGGGCGGAGCGGCTGCGGCTGCCGGTGCGCCTCCTCGGGCACCTGGGCCGGCGGGAGGAACTGGCCCGGCTGCTGGGCTGCGCGGACGTGGTGCTCGCGCCCGGGCCGGTGGAGACCTTCGGGCTCGCCGCGCTGGAGGCGCTGGCCTGCGGGACGCCGGTGGCGGTCAGCCGCTCCTCCGCGCTGCCCGGGCTGATCGGCCTGGCCGGGGTGGCCGCCGCCGACACCGGCGCCGGATTCGCCGCGGCGGTACGGGAGTTGCTGGCGCGCCCGGAGCAGGCACGGCGGGCCGGCGCCCGGGCCCGTGCCGAGCGGTACGGCTGGCCGGCCGCGGTGGCCGCGTTCCTCGCGGCCCACGGCGTGCGGAACCCCGGTGCGGTGGAGGAGGGTTGGGATGAGCGTGCTCGGCACCGGGCGTGACCGGTCCGCGGACGGCCGGCCGGCCACCGGCGGGCCGGTGCGGTTCGTCGCGCTCGGGGACTCGCTGACCGAAGGGGTCGGGGACCCGGTCGGTGAGGGATGGCGCGGCTGGGCCGCCGTCCTGGCCCGGTCGCTGGCACCCGAGGGCGGCGTCGAGTTCACCAACCTGGCGTGCAGCGGCGCCCTGACCACCGATCTGACGAATCGTCAACTCCCTTCCGCGTTGGCGCTACGGCCGCGGTTCGCGGCCGTGGTGGTCGGCGGCAACGACACCCTGCGGGCGGGCTTCGACATCCGGCGCACCACCCTGGAACTGGACGCCACCCTGGGCGAACTCTCCAGCAACGGCGCCGTCCTGCTGACCGCCTGCCTGCCCGACCCGGGCACCCTGCTCCGCCTGCCCGCGCCGCTGGCCCGACCGCTGGCGCGGCGGATGCAGGCCGTCAACACCGTCGTGCACGCCCTCGCCGCCCGGCACCGGGCGGTGCACCTGCACATCGCCGAGCTGCCCTGGTGCGCGCAGCGCCGGCTGCTCAGTGTCGACCGGCTGCACCCCAGCGCCGAGGGCCACCACCTGATCGCCCGCGGGTTCCACGAGCTGCTCGCCGCCGCCGGCCACCCCCTCGGCCCGCCGCCCGTCGACACCCCCGCCGAGGCCCCACCCGGCCGGGCCGCCGACCTGTGGTGGATGGCCACCCAGGGCACCCGCTGGGTGGCCGCCCGCAGCACCGACCTGCTGCCCGGACTGCTCGCCCTGGCGGCGGCCGAAGGCCTCGCCCGGCTGCGCGGGTCCAACGGGCGGCACGACGAGCAGATGGCCCGCGCGGCGGCGCAGGCCCTCGCGTCACTGGGGTGAGGCGGCGAGGGCCCGGCTAGGACGGCTCGTGGGGGGAACCATGAAAGGGGTCCGCCGAGTCGTCGGGGGGACACGGCCTTCGAACCGGGCCTGACGGAGGGAGCAGCGGTGGACGCGTCATCCGGGAGCGGGCGGGAGTTGCTGGCGGCGGCGGGGGTGCTGTTCCCGGACGGGCGGGGGCGGGTGCTGGTGGTGCGGTTGCCGTACGACCGGAAGCATCCGGTGGCGATCCCGGGCGGCGGGTGGGAGCCGCAGGACCGGTCCCCACGGGAGACCGCGCTGCGCGAGGTGGTGGAGGAACTCGGGTTCACGCCCCGGCTGGGGCCGCTGGCCTGCGTCGACTGGACGCTCGACCACTTCCGGCCGCCGATCGCCGCGTACCTGTACTGGGCGCAGCCGCTCAGCGCCGAACAGGCCGCGGCGATCCGGCCGGACGCGGCGGAGGTCGGCGGCTGGACCTGGCTGACCCCGGACCAGGCGGGCCACGCGCTGCCGCCCCTGCTGTCCCGCCGGGTCACGGCCTGCCTGCGGGCGCCGCGGTCGGCCGGTCCGCTGGAGCTGGAGGACAGCAGGCCCGTGGGGCACACCCTCGACCACCTGCCGGCGGACGAACCGCCGCCCGCGTACACCGGGTTGGCCGGGGTGACCGCCCTGGGCCCCGCCCCCGGCGGGCCGGCGGCGGGGCCCGGGTACGAGCCGCCGATGGACCGGGCCACCTACTTCGCCACCCGCCCGCGGATCCGGGCCAAGGCACGGGCCCTGTTCACCGACGACGCCGGGCGGGTCCTGCTGGTCCGGCTGCGGCCGTGGGACGGGCCGCGCGGCCGGGTGCCGCGCTGGACGCTGCCGGGCGGCGGGATCGAGGCGGACCGGGAACTGCCCCGGGCGGCCGTCCGGCGCGAGATCCGCGAGGAACTCGGCTGGGAGGTCGAACCGGGGCGGCTGCTGGCGCTGGACTGGCAGCCCGGGTCGGCCGCCGACCCGGAGGCCGACCCGGCGACCGGGCGGGACACCGCCGTGCTGGTGTCCGTGTTCGACGGGGGCACCGTGACGGAGCGGATGCTCGGTTCGATCGCGCTGCCGGAGGAGGAGCTGGTGGAGTGGCGGCTCTGCGGCCCCGCCGAGGCGCGGGCGCTGCTGACCGGCCCGTCCTGGGCCCGGACGGCCGCCGCGCTGGCCGCGCGGGAGCGGGCGGGCGGGCCGGCCGAGCTGGTGCGCGGACGCGCCGTCGGGTAGCGGCGGGCGGGCGGGCGAGCTCAGGAGGGTTCAGGAGGGTTCAGGAGGGCGAGTCGGGGGGACCGGCTGGTCGGACGGGGCTGTCGGGCAGGGCGGACAGGGCCGGGTCGGGTGGGTCACACTGGGCCCATGCAGAACGGGATCACGCAGCACGGGATCACGGAGGCGCTGGCCGGCCGGCGAGTGGCGTCGGTCAGCGGCGGCGACCGGCTGGACCTCACCCTCGACGGGCCGGTGACCGTCCGGGTGGCGCACGAGTTCCGCCTCGCCGCGCCCTCCTTCACCGCCCCGGCGGAGGTCGAACACTACTTTCCGGCGCTGACCATCCGCCCGACCGGCACCCTGCTCGCGCTCGTCGGCCGGACCGTCGACACCGCCGAGATCACCCTCGCCGGCGGCCTGGAGCTGGCCTTCGCGGAGGGCGGCGCGCTGTCCGTCCCGCCGCACGCGCAGCTCGCGCCGTGGAGCGTGGAGACCGCGGAGGGGGCGATGTGCGCGGGGCTGCCGGGCGGCGAGGTCCGGTGGACGGCGCCCGGCGCGGCCTGAGCCGACGCCGGGCCGACGCGTCGTCCGGTCGGACTCTCCGGCCTGTCCGCCTGTCCGCCTGTCCGCCTGTCCGAGCTGTCCGGCCTGTCAGACCTCCAGGTCGGCCTCGATCCTGGTGAGCTGGTGGCGGGCCATCGCCAGGTTGGCCCGCGCCTTGTCCAGCGCCAGGTAGAGGAAGAGGCCCTTGCCGGTGCGGCCGGCGAGCGGCCGGATCAGGTGGTACTGGCTGCTGAGGGTGATCAGGATGTCCTCGATCCCGTCCTGCAGGCCGAGCATGTCCATGGTGCGCATCTTGGCGCGGACCACGTCCGTGTTCCCTGCCGCGGCCACGTTGAGGTCCAGCCCGCCGGGGCCGTCGAGGGTGGCGAGCGCCATGCCGCTGTTGTAGTCCACGAGTGCCGCGCCGATGGCGCCCTCGATGCTGGTCATGGCCTGCTTGAGCGCGCCGGCTGCGTCGGTCATCTGGGTAACTCCCTTTCGGTGGTGGGGTGCTGGGGTGCTGGGGTGCTGGGGTGGAAGGTGCGGTCGGGCCGGGGTCCTGACCTGTCAGACCGGTCAGGCCGGGTCGCGGGGGTCCTTGGGCAGGAGGCTGTCGCTGAGCAGCCCGGCGATCCGCTGGGCCGAGCGGCGGGCCTCCAGGTGCAGCCGGCCGACGTTGACGTCCGGGTGCGCCAGCAGGGCCAGCACGCAACTGCCCCCGGCCGCGTAGGTGGCGACGTAGCCGTGCTCGCCGCGCACCAGCGACTCGCGGAACTCGCCCTGGCCGGTGGTGTCGGCGAGCCGCTGGGCCAGCGACAGCGAGGCCGCCGTCATCGCGGCCAGGCCGGAGGGTTCCGCCCCGTGGGTGTCGTGCGCGACCAACAGGCCGTCCACGCTGGCCACCAGGCCACCCGCAAGGTGCGGGACGCGCTGCTTGACGGCGCGGAGCTCGGCGAGCAGTTCGGTCTCCAAGGCGATCAGTTGTCTCCTTCCGACACGCTGCTTGAGCGCCCGCCTCATGGCCGGGACGGCGGGGTCGCGGGTGGAGAGTGGTTCAAAGTCGGGCCTCCAGAAGGGTTCGGACCCGGGTCAGCAGCGCGATGTCCGGGTCGGGGACGGCCAGCGGGTGGGCCGTGGCCGTGGTGGGCGGGTGATCGGAGTGGGTGGGGGCCACGGGGCCGGACGGCGTGGCGCCGGTGAGGGTGGCACCGGGGACCCGGCGGTGCAGGCCTCCCGGCGGGCGGGCGGGGGCCGGCGCGTCCGGGGCCGGCGCCTCGGCTTCCGCGACGGGCGCCGCGGGCCTCGGCGCCCCAGGTGCCACGGGCGTCGCGGGTACCACGGATGTCGCGGGTGCCACGGATGTCGCAGCGCTCGGTGCCACCGCCGGCGCGGCCGCCGGTGCGGCGTGCCGCGGAGCGGCGAGCAGCCCGGCGGCGGCCAGGCGGCGGACGTCCGCCGTGACGCCGAAGCCGGACCGGCCGAGCAGGCGCGCGAGGTCCGCCGGGGTTCTTCGGCCGTCGGCGTGGTCCAGCAGTTCGCGTCGGCGACGGCCGGGCGGGCGGTTCGACGACCGTGGGACCGGCACCACCGGGCGGACCGGCGCGGTGTCGAGCTGCGGCCAGGGCCAGATCCGTTCCAGCAGCCGGCCCCGGCGCTCGACCTCGCGGCGCAGCCGGCCGGGGTCGACCGTGGCCACCGGGCCCAGCCAGTGCCGGGCGTCGGGCTCGAACCGCCAGACGCCGCCGGTCCGGTCGGCGAGGACGAAGAACGCGGCGTCGAAGAGCGTGCCCAGGTGGCCGAGTTCGAGCTCGCCCCGGGTGAGCAGCCGCCGTTCGACCAGGGCCTCACCGACCCGGGCGCGCGGGCCGTGGAGCCGGAGCAGCTCCGCCCACTGCCCGGGGGTGATCCGGCCGCAGCCGGTGAGCAGTTCGGCCAGGCCGGGCGCGCGCGGGGAGTCGGCGTGGGCCACCTGGCCGTCGACGAGGTGCAGGCTGCCGAGCGGGCCGCACAGGGCGCCGGTGGCGCGGCGGGCGGCGAGCAGGCCGAGGGCCTCGCCGGGGGTCTGCGGCGGTGCGGGCGGGCGGACGGCGGCGGGCGCGGCGGTCATCCGGGCCACCGGCCGGTGGAGCGCGGGCGGCGGGGGCGGCCCGTCCGGCGTGCTGGCCGAAACCCGATGGCCGCGGTGAGCGTCCCGTTCACCCCAGCACCAGTTCCTCGGCGAGCGCCTGGAGGCGGTAGCGGGCGGCGGCGAGGTTGCCCTGGGCACGGTCGAGCCAGAGGTGGAGGACGAGGCGGCTGTCGAAGACGGTGTCGATGAAGCAGATGAGGTGGTAGCTGCGGCCGGCGGTGACGATGACGTCCTGCAACGGCGACCGCCGGTCCTCCGCCCCGGTGAAGGTCTGGCTCTCAACGGCCGCCCGTACCAAGTCGGTTGTCTCGGCGGCCGCGGTCTCGTGGTCGCCGGTCGGGCACTCGCCGAGGCTGCCGAGCGCGAGTCCGCTGCTCCAGTCGACCAGGCTCGCGGAGCGTGCCCCGGAGATCGACATCGCTCCGGCGAGGCATTCGTCGATACCCGGCACACCGGCTCCTTCGAGGGGGTCTGGGCAGCCGGGCGCAGCACGGCACGGCCGGGCCGCCACCAGCAGTGGCGGGCTCGACACGGAAGGCTACTGCCGGATTCCATATGACGAACATTCCAATGGCATATTCACATCAGTAGCCTCCACTTCCGGCCAAGGTATGACGAGGCGTCAGCCTCCGCCGCCGGGCGAACCCGCTGGCCCGGGGACGGTCGAGGCCCGCAGTCCACCGCCACCCGCCGACCACCTGGCAGGGGAGCTTGGCCGAGAACCGGCCGCACGGCAGGGTTTCGACCGCCGTCATGCGGTAGAAGGACCGGGCGAGCAGGTCTACACCACCGGGTCGCCGCCCGACTGCCGCCGGGGCCCTCGGGCATGACGAAGGAGCCCCGGGCATGACGAAGGGGCCCGTTCCGCTGGACGGAACGAGCCCCTTCGGGTGGAGCGCCAGGCCCGGGTCGCACGGACTCTTCCTACTGAAAGTAGGACGTGCTCTGGTAGCACCGCTGACGCCTGTTCGGGAGGTTGTTTCCCTCCCGACGAGAAGAACATTAGCAGGTCATCACGCCTGCTCAGAAACCGGAGGGAGGAACGGGACCGGACCCGGCGGAACCGCGGCGACCCGACCCCGGCGCGGCGCCCCCGACAGCCCCGGCACGGAGGGCGGTCAGGGCAGCAGCGCCCGGTAACCCGCGATCAGGGCGGTGAGGCCCAGCTCGAAGGCCCGGTCGGCACGTTCGCGGCCGGCGGGGACGGCATCGAGGGCGTCGGCCAGGCGCGGGGTGGCGTCACGGTCGACGGCGTCGACCATGACGTCCGGGGCGACCAGGTCGAGGGCGGAGCCGAGGATGAAGCTCTCCAGGGCGGTGATCACGCCCATCACATCCCGTGCGGCGAAGCCCGCGCCCTCCAGGGTGGCGACGGCGCGCTCGTACAGCGCGTGCATGAACGGTTCGGCGAGCGGGGCGGTGGCGAGCAGGCGGACGATGCCGGGGTGTTCGGCGAAGGCGTCCCGGTAGGCGTGCGCCCAGGTGCGCAGCGCCGCGTCCCAGGGCTGGTCCCACATGGACTGCTCGCCGATGGTGCGGACGAGTTCGGCGCGCATCAGGGCGACGATCTCGGCCCGGCCGGCGACGTGGTGGTAGAGCGCGGAGGGGCTGACCTTGAGGGCGCCGGCGAGGCCGGGGATGGTGAGGTCGCCCGCCTCGTCGACCAACCGCAGCGCGGTGTCGACGATGCGCTGCCGGTCCAGCAGGGGTGTGCGCGGCCTGGCCATGCCGGTTCCTCGTCTTTCGGGGAGTCCTTCGGGGCCCCTCGGGGAGTCCCTCAGGAAGCCTTCCGAAGGATCTCCGGGAGGGCGGGGGCCGGAGAGCCCTCCGGAGAACCCCCAAGATCATCGTTACCCAAGCGTTACTGAATGGCTTTCAATAAAACTCTTCCGCACCCGCCGGTGCCGCGCCTACGGTAACCGAACCCCATTCGGTTTAGGCAGGTCGCCCTCGTCACCTGCCACGACCCGGAGAGGACGCTCCCCCATGCGTGCCGACACGATCTTCACCGGCGGCCGGATCCACACCGGAGACCCCGCCCACCCCGCCACCCACGCCCTCGCCGTCACCGCCGGGCGGATCACCGCCCTCGGCGACGCGGCGCTCGCCCTGCGCGACGACCGCACCGAGACCGTCGACCTGGCCGGCGGCGCCCTGCTGCCCTCCTTCGGCGACGGCCACCTCCACCCGCTGCTCGGCGCCATCGGGCTGCGCGGCGTGCCGGTGCGCGACTGCACCAGCCTGGAGGAGGTCGTCGAGGCCGTCCGCACCTGGGCCGCCCGGCACCCCGAGGCCGAGTGGATCACCGGGGACGCCGTCAATCCGTGGCTCGCCGAGGGCGGCCTGTTCGACGCCCGGCTGCTCGACGCCGCCGTCCCCGACCGGCCCGTCCTGCTGCGCACCATGGACCACCACACCGGCTGGGCCAACAGCGAGGCGCTGCGCCGCGCCGGGTACGGGCCGGACACGCCCGACCCCGTGGGCGGCGAGATCGTCCGCCGCCCGGACGGCTCCCCGCTCGGCACCCTGCGCGAGTTCGGCGCCCTCAACCCCGTCCTCGCGCTCGTCCCGCCGCCCCCGCTCGCCGAACAGGTCGCCGCCCTGCGCGAGACCACCGCCGCACTCGCCGCCGCCGGGCTCACCTGGCTCCAGGACGCCTGGATCGAGCCCGCGCAGGTCGACACCTGGCTCGCCGCCGTCGCCGAGCACGATCTGCCCGTCCGGGCCGGGCTCGCCCTGCTGCTCGAACCGGACGGCTGGCGCGCACGGCTCCCCGCCCTGGCCGCCGACCGGGAGCGGGTCGAGGCCGGCGGGCGCGGCCGGCTCACCGCCCGGGCGGTCAAGTTCTTCGCCGACGGCGTCGTCGAGTCCGGGACGGCCGCCCTGCTGGCGCCCTACAGCGACTGCCCGCACTCCCACGGCGTCGCCAACTGGACCGGCGCCGAACTGGCCGACGCCGTCACCGCCGTCGACGCGCTCGGCTTCCAGCCGCACATCCACGCGATCGGCGACCACGGCGTCCGGATCGCCCTGGACGCCGTCGAGGCCGCCACCCGCCGCAACGGCCTGCGCGCCCGCCGCCCGGTGATCGCCCACGTCCAGCTGGTCGACCCGGCCGACCTGCCCCGCTTCGCCGAACTCGGCGTGATCGCCAACTTCGAACCGCTGTGGGCCCAGACCGACCCGCTGATGACCGAACTCACCCTCCCCCGGCTCGGCCCCGAGCGCGGCGCCCGGCAGTACCAGATCGCCGCGCTGCTGCGCGGTGGCGCCCGGGTCTCCTTCGGCAGCGACTGGCCGGTCACCCGTTACGAGCCGCTGGCCGGTCTCGCCACCGCCGTCACCCGGCAGACCCCGGACGGCCTGCCGGCCGGCGGCTGGCTGCCCGAGGAGCGGATCGGTCTCACCGAGGCCCTCGCCGCGTACTCGGCGGGTGTCGCGCACCAGGCCTTCGAGGAGGCGGAGTGGGGCGTGCTGCGGCCCGGGATGCGGGCCGACCTGGTGCACCTGGCGGCCGACCCCTACGCGGTGCCGGCCGACGAGCTGGCCGCCGTCCCGGTGGCCGGGACCTGGCTCGGCGGCCGACGCACGCACTGACCCCCAGGGCGGGCCCCCGTACCCCGCCCGCCGGAACGCCCCCCACGGCGTCCGCGCCCCGTCGACCGCCCGCACCCGATCCGCGGCCGGCCGCTCTACCCTCGTCCGTACGACCCCAGGAGAGCTCCCCCATGACCCTGCCCTCCGAAGCGGCCTCCCCGACCGCACCCGGCTCCCCCCGCACCGGCCCCGGCACCGGCCGCGCCGGGCCCGACACCGGGCCCGACAGCACCGGGCCCGGCACCGCGGCCGCCGGCTCCACCGGCCCCGCCCGCCTGGAAGGCGGCGTGCTCGGCACCGGCGACATCGTCTTCTTCGTCGTGGCCGCCGCCGCACCGCTGACCGTGATGGCCGGCGTGGCACCGTTCGCGATCGCCTTCGGCGGCATCGGCACGCCCGTCGCCTACCTGGCCACCGGTGTCATCCTGGCCCTCTTCGCGGTCGGCTTCACCACCATGACCGCGCACATCCGCAACGCCGGCGCGTTCTACGCCTACGTCACCCGCGGCCTCGGCCGCCCCGCCGGGCTCGGCGCCGCACTGCTCGCGGTGCTCTCGTACAACGCCATCCAGATCGGCATGTACGGCGCCTTCGGCTTCTTCGCCCACACCACCGCCGCCGACCTGCTCGGCCTGGACCTGCCCTGGCCGGTCTGGGCGCTGCTCGGCGTCGCGGTGGTCTGGCTCCTCGGCTACCGCTCGATAGACCTCGGTGCGAAGGTGCTCGGCGCGCTGCTGATCGCCGAGACCGGCATCCTGCTCGTGCTCGCCGTGGCGGTGCTGGTGCGCGGCGGCGCGCACGGGCTCGACCTGTCCTCGTTCGCCCCGCACAACGTGTTCTCCGGGGGCATGGGCGGGGTGCTCGGGCTCTCCTTCGCCGCGTTCATCGGCTTCGAGGCCACCGCCATCTACCGCGAGGAGGCCCGCGAGCCACGGCGGACGGTGCCGCGCGCCACCTACGCGGCGATCGCCTTCCTCGGCCTCTTCTACACCTTCATCACCTGGATGATCGTGCAGGCCTTCGGCGCCACCGAGGCCGTCGCGACCGCCACCGCCGACCCGGCCGGGATGTTCTTCACCGCGATGACCGACTACGTCGGCGCCTGGGCCACCGACCTCCAGCGGGTGCTGATCGTGACCAGCCTGCTCGCCGCGCTGCTCGCCTTCCACAACACCATCACCCGCTACGGCTACGCCCTCGCCACCGAGCAGGCCGCCCCGGCCGCGCTCGGCCGGGTCCACCCGCGCCACGGCTCCCCGTGGATCGGCGGCATCGCGCAGTCGGTGCTGGCGGCGGTGGCCGTCGTGGTGGCGGCGCTGATCGGGGCCGACCCGTACAACCAGTTCTTCCTCTGGGTGAACTCACCCGGCGTGGTCGGCATCCTGGTGTTGCAGGCGCTCGCCGGGCTGTCCGTGTACGCCTTCTTCCGCCGCAATCGCGAGGCGGCCGCGAGCGCCGGGGCGTTCCGGACGGTCGTGGCGCCGGTCGCCGCCACCGTGCTGCTGTGCGGGGCGACGGCGCTGGTGGTGTGGCGGCTGGACCTGTTCACCAATGCCGGGCCGGAGGTCAACTGGCCGCTGGTGGCGATCGTGCCGGTGGTGTTCCTGACGGGCGTCGCCATCGCGCTGCGGCTGCGGGCGCGGCGGCCCGAGGTGTACGCCCGGCTCGGGACGTCGGAGGTCGACGCGGGCTGAGCTCGGAGGTCGACGCGGGCTGAGCGGGACGGCGGCGACGCAGGCCTGACCCACCCGCCCCGGCCCGGCCGGCGGCCTCAGGCCTGGCCGACCGCCTCGGCGAGCAGCCGGTAGGAGTCGAGGAGGGCGGCGCGGTCGTAGGTGCTGGTGGTGACCAGGAACTCGTCCGCGCCGCTGCGCGCCACCAGGGCGGCGAGTTCGGCGACGGCCCGCTCCGGGGTGTCCGCGATGTGGCCCTTCAGCGACTGCTCGTAGGCGGCCTGCTCGCGCGGGCTCATCGGCCGGGCCAGGATCTCGGCGGCGGGCGCCAGCGGCGGGAACTCGCCGTGGGTGCGGGAGTACGCGCCGGACCACGCCTCCGGAACGAGCAGTTCCCGCGCCCGGTCGGCGCTCCCGGCGACCGCGACCGTGCCCGAGACCACCACGTACGGCTCGGCGGCCTGCGCCGAGGGGCGGAACCGGCTGCGGTAGCGGTCGATCGCCGCGAGCATCCGTTCCTCTCCCCGGACGGCGGCGATGACCAGCGGCAGCCCGGCGTCGGCCGCCAGGTCGGCGCCCGAGCCGGTGGCCAGGACGAAGGCCGGCACCCGCAGGCCCTCGGCCGGGCGGGCGTGGACGCCGGGGTGGGCCTGCTGCGAGCCGTCGAAGTAGCCGAGCAGTTCGGCCAGCTGGGCGCCGAAGTCGTCCGCGGAGTCCTTCTCCCGGCCCAGCGCCCGCCGCACGCCGTCGGTGAACCCGACCGAGCGGCCGAGCCCCATGTCGATCCGGCCGGGGAAGAGCGAGGCGAGCACCCCGAACTGCTCGGCCACCACCATGGGCTGGTGGTTGGGCAGCATCACCCCGCCCGTGCCGACCCGGATCCGGGTGGTGGCCGCCGCCACCGCCGCGGCGAGCACCGTCGGCGCCGATCCCGCCACCCCGGGCACGCCGTGGTGCTCGGAGACCCAGAAGCGGTGGTACCCGAGCCGCTCGGCCTCGCGGGCGAAGGCCACCGTGTCCCGCAACGCCTGCGCCGGCTCCTCGCCCCGTCTGGTCCGGGAGCGGTCGAGGACGGAGAGCCTGGTCATGGGCGCAGCGCTGGTCACGCGGTGGACAACGCCCGCCGCCGAGCCGGGCATTCCCCCCTCCGCCGTGCCCCGGTACGGACGGGCCCCGGTCAGTCCGTCACGGAGAAGCCCTGCGCCGCGCCCAGCCGGTGCAGCGAGTCCTGCCCCGGGATCCCGTCCGCGGCGGCGTCGGCGTACCCGCACCGGCGCTGCCACCCGGCGTAGGCGGTGACCGTCAGGCTGCCGAACGAGCCGTCCACCCAGCGCTGTTCGAGCAGCCCCTCGTCCGCCAGGGCCTGCTCGACGATCGCCACCTCGGCGCCGTACGTCCGGTGCCCCTGTTCGGCCCCGGGGTCGGTGCGGGCCGCCGCCACGACGTGCGCGAGCGACACCGTCCGGGGACCGGGCAGGTAGCCGAGCAGCCGCCGCAGCGAGCTCTCCCCCGGCACGCCGTCCGCCGCCTGGCCGGAGTAGCCCAGACTCCGCTGGTAGTCCGCGTAGTTCTCGGTGTCCGCGTCGCTCCAGTTCGGCCCGGGGCCGGAGCGGTAGTGGGCGCCGAAGCCCTGGGCGACGAGCCCCCGGCCGACCACGGTGACCTGGTAGCCCTGGGCGCCGTAGCCGTACGGGAGGCCGTTGATGGTGGTCTGGTACCGGGCCGGGGTCGGGTCCGCCGGAGGCACCGGGGGGTGCTGCGAGGGCGAGGGGATCGGGGTGCCTGGGCCGGCCGTGAAGTCGGGCCAGGAGCCGGGGTCGGTGTGGTCGTTGAACGGGACGTGGGCGTGTGCGTACCAGCCGCCGCTGGCCTCCCACACCTGCTCGTCGCGGTGGCTGGTGAAGTCGACCGGCCGGCCCATCGGCCACACGTCGGGCACGCCCCAGGAGGCGATCCAGGCGTGGATCCGGTCCCAGCCCGCGCACGGGGTGTCGACCAGCCGCGGGTACACGGTGCCCTGGTAGGTGCAGTAGGGGAAGAACACCGCCTCGATCTGGATCACCACGCGCCCGGCCCGGTTGGTGCGGGTCGGGCTCGTCGTCGGGCTGAGCAGGCTCTTCGAGCGGGAGTCGGCCGGGAACAGCTGGGCGATCCGGCCGCTGAACGGGTCCCAGACCAGGTGCGGCGCGTCACCGGCGCCGCTGCCGGTGAAGTAGTTCACCAGGTCCTCGTAGGTGCACCAGTCCTGCGGCGCGGCGGCGGTCGCGTTGCGGTCCCAGGTGATGTGGGCGATGGCTCTCGGGGGGTACTGCTGGTCGGTCGGCGCGTGGTCGCCGAGGTCGTGGATCTCGGCACCGGGCAGCCACAGGTCGGACATGCGGTCTCCTCCAGGCGGCGAACGGACGTCGTTGCGGGTATCGGCAGGTTCGCCCTCCGGATTGACCCCAACGGCGCAATGCACGGCAATGAACCACCCGCGCTCGCGCGCCCGTTCGGATCTGTGACGGGAATTCGTCCTCGCGTACGGACCCGGAGGCCCGCGCCGCGTGCCGCCGGACCCGTGCTCCACCCTGCCCGGAAGGAAGCCCGAGAGCCTCCGGAAAGCCGTCGGGCGGGGGCGCATTCCACCCCGCCGCAGCCGCTCTGTCAATCGTTGACTTCGGAACTGGTCTAGTCCACGGTGGTGCGCGAAAAGCACTCATACCGTCATCACCGCCACGATTCTGACGAACCGACGGAGATTCCACCGTTATGCAACGAGTCTGCCTCGCCCTGCCCACCATGCGATCCTGCCCCGACACCATCGTGGAACTCGCCGAGGAGGCGGCCTACGCCGTCGCGAACTTCGACGTCGAGGTGCACCTCCTCATCCTCGACACCACCGACGCCGCCCAGTTCGCGGAGAACGCGGGCGCCGTGGCCGCCCTGGAGCCCACCCCCGGCGTGGTCGTCCACCACCTCGGCAACGCGCAGCAGCGGGAGTTCCTGCGCCGGGTGGCCGAGCGCTCCGGCGCCGCCGACCCGGAACTGCTGCTCGACATGATGCTCCCGCCGGCCGTCGCGTACGGCTCCTGCGTCAACCGGCTGTTCCTGGGCGCGGCCGCCCTGGGCTGCACCTCGGCGCACCTGCGCAACGACGACGCCGACTTCCAGGTCGTCGACGGTCGGAAGATCTTCCCGATCCACCACGAGCTGCTCTCGATCGGCCGACCGGCCGGCGAGGCGGCGGCCGACGTGACCCGCTCCGAGCTCGACCCGGCCGACGCGGACAAGCCGGTGATGCTGGTCAGCGGCTCCTTCATCGGCGAACTCAACGTGGACATCAGCGAGATCCACGAGTTGGACCCGGACATCTACCGCGACGTGGTGCGCCTGTGGACCCCGCCGGTGTGGCCGGAGGAGGACCGGGACGCGATGGTGGACGTCTCGTTCAAGGGCGCCGGCTCCGAGCCGTTCACCACCGACGAATCCGTCCTCGGCGTGCCCGACATCTGGGACGTCTACATGTGCAACATCGCGCTGGACCACCGGGCCTACGAGGTGCTGCCGCTGCTGCCCTCGGTCAAGACCATCGGCAGCGACTACGCCCTGCTGCACGCCATGGTCCACTCCCGGCTGCCCGGCGTCGTCCACAACCGCCACATCGTCAACTACTACACGCCCGAACGCCGCATCGGCGCCGGCTTCATCTCCTACCAGATGCGGTTCGTCAAGTTCCTGCTGTCGATGCTGTACCTGTACCCGGTCTACGGCGGGATGATCGACCTCGGCCGCGGGCTGCTGGACGAGCGGCACGGGCTGAAGGTCGAGCCGATCCTCGACCTGGTGCGGGGCAGCGTCGACTGGGACCGGGCCGGGAACGAGTACTGCCTGGACGTCCTGGACCGCTCCTACCGCAAGCTGGGCGGCAAGTACGCCGAACTCGCGGACGCGGTGGCCGAGCAGCGCCAGCAGCTCCTGGACGAGGCGCAGGAGGACGCCGAGCGCTGGGCGGTGCTGATGGGAGCGTGGGCGTCGCTGGTGGCCGCCTCCCGCGCGGAGGGGCTCGGCACCGCCTCGGAGGTTGCGGCCGGGTGAGCGAGGACCTCCGGATCCGGCTCCTGGCCGAGGGCGACTGGGACGCCGTGGTCGCCCTGGAGCACGACGCCTACGCGGCCGACGGCCTGTCGGAGGGCCGGGAGGCGCTGCAGTCCCGCGCCCTCGCCTCGCCGCGGACCTGCTTCGTGCTGGAGCAGGACGGCGCCGTCCGCGGCTACCTGCTGAGCCTGCCGTACCCACCGCTGCGCTGCCCGGACCTCGACCGGCCGGAGGAGGCGGTGTTCGCGTCGGACAACCTGCACGTGCACGACCTGGTGATCGCCGAGGACCTGCGCGGCCGGGACGTCGCACTGGGGTTCATCCGGCACTTCCGGGAGCAGGCGTCCGAGCAGGGCTTCGAGCGGATCTCCATGGTCGCGGTCCGCGGCACCGACATCCTGCTGCGGCTGCTCGGCTACCGCGCCCACCGCGAGGTGACGGTGCCGTCCTGCTACGGCAAGCGCGCCGTCTACATGTCGATGCCGGTGGCAGCCGGCTGACCTTCACTCGTCCGGAGTAGTCCGGGCTGCGGCACTCACCCCGTCGAGTGATGCTGCTGACGGCTGTGCCCAGCCGCCAGCAGCATCACCACCGACCGAGGGAGAGCGCATGAAGGCCGCCGTCGTCCACGACTTCACCGCGCCGCTGGTCATCGAGGACCGCCCCGTCCCCGAGCCCGCGCCGCACCAGGTCAGGGTCAGGATCGAGGCGTCCGGCCTCTGCCACACCGACATCCACGCCGCCCACGGCGACTGGCCGGTCAAGCCGAGCCCGCCGTTCGTGCCCGGCCACGAGGGCGTGGGGATCGTCGAGGCGGTCGGCGGGGAGGTGCGCAACGTGCGGGTCGGCGAACGGGTCGCCATCCCCTGGCTGGCCGACGCCTGCGGGCGCTGCGACCAGTGCGTCTCCGGCTGGGAGACGCTCTGCCTCCAGCAGCACAACAGCGGCTACTCGGTGGACGGCGCCTACGCCGAGTACGCGCTGGCGCACGGCGACTACGTGGTGCCCGTCCCCGACGGCCTCGACCCGCTCGACGCCGCGCCGCTGTCCTGCGCGGGCGTCACCACCTACAAGGCGCTCAAGGTCTCCGGCGCCCGCCCGGGCACCCGGGTCCTGGTCTCCGGCATCGGCGGGCTCGGCCACCTCGCACTCCAGTACGCGCGGATCTTCGGCGCCGAGACCATCGCGGTCGACGTCACCGACGACAAGCTCGCCCTGGCCCGCGAACTCGGCGCCGACCACGTCCTCGACGCGCGCACCCAGGACGTCGCGGCGGAGGTCCAGCGGCTCGGCGGCGCCCACGCGGCCATCGCCCTCGCCGTCAGCAACGCCTCCTTCCAGGCCGCTTACGGTGCGCTGCGGCGCGGCGGCACGCTCGTGCTGGTGGCGCTCCCGGCCGGCGGGAAGCTCGAACTGCCGGTGTTCGAGACCGTGTTGAACGGCACCAGGGTGATCGGCTCGATCGTCGGCACCCGCCAGGACCTCGCCGAGGTCTTCCGGCTGCACGCCCTCGGCCGCACCCGCGTCATCCTTGAGCCCCGCCGCTTGGAGGAGGTGAACGCCTGCTTCGACGAGGTGCTGGGCGGCAAGGTCTCCGCCCGGCTGGTCTTCGACCTGCGCTGAGCGGCCTGCACTGAGCGGCCTGCGCTGAACCCGGCCCCGGCCGAACGGGTGCGCCCACCGGTCAGCCGCGCCCGCCGGTTCGCCGCGCCCGGCATCCGTCCGTCCCCCGTCGGGGCGCGGCTCGCGGCCGATCCGCCCCCTTGACCGGCCCGTTCGGGCACCAGAGGCCCCGCGGGTCACGCCCGCCCCACCCCCGTCCGGGCCCGGTTGCAGTTCCGTCTCCGTTCCGTCCGGCGGGGGCCCCGCGCCGCCCGGTCCGGGATCGTGGGGGCAACGACTCGTTGGGCGGGGGGGAGTTGCCGTGGGGGACGGCCAGGAGTTGGTGCCCGTGGTGGTGGGCGTGCTGGTGCGGGCGGCCGAGGGGGTGTCGGGCGGCCCGGGGCGGTCGGTGGCGGATCTGGTGCGGGTGCGGCTGCGGGCGACGCCGGAGGGCGCCCGGGCCGTGGACGCGGTCGAGGCGAACCCGGGGGACGCCCGGGCGCGGGCCGGGCTGACCGCCGCCGTCGGCGAACTGCTCACCACGGACCCGGCGTTCGCGCGGTACCTGGCCACCACCGAGCTCGGCCGGCCCGCCGACCCGCCGACCGTCCACCTCCGGGTCGATCCGGCCGTCGCCGGGGCCCAGGCCCGGGCCGCCCGGATCGGCGCCGCCCCCGTCCTCGTCACGCTGGCGCTGATCGTGGTCGCCGCCCTGGTCGCCGTCGGGATCAACCTGGGCTCGCGCCCGCTGCTGCGGCCGGGCGGGCCCGACCTGGCCCACGCCGGGCGGACGCTGCGCGACCCGGCCCAGGTGCAGGGCGTGCTACCCGACCTGCGGGCCATGCCGGGCGGCTGGCAGGTGGAGAGCGGCCCGCAGTCGGGAGCGGGCCCGGGCCAGGACGTGCCCTGCCTGCTCCCGGACGCCTGTGACCAGCAACTCGCGTACGCCACCGTGACGTTCCGCGCCGTGACCACGCACAGCGCACAGTTCACCGTGGTCACCTTCGCCTCCGCCGACGCCGCCGGCCGGGCCTTCGACGCGATGCTCGCCCACGTCGGCGGCGCCGACGCGGCCGCCGCCGTCCCCCTCCCCCCGATCGGCGACCAGCGCGCCGCCCGGACGCACGGCGCGGAAGGGGCGGAGGCCCTGGTGCGGGTCGGCACCACGCTGCTGTACGTCCGCGATTCGGGCCCGGGCTCCGACGCCGCCACTCCGGTGCTGGCCCTGTTCGCCCGCCTGCTGGCCGAGCGCGCCCAGCAGGCCGAGGACGGCCGCGAGCCCGACGCCGCCGCCCAGGGGGCCACCGCCTGACCCGGCCGCCCGCAGCCCCTGCTTGAACGCGCCGCACCCCGACCGGACCGGTCGCCGGGTGCGGCTGCCGTTGCGCCGGGACACGGGTGGGGCCACCGGTGAGGCCGCGAGGGGCCCGCTCCCCCGAATGCGTGTATCGCTCTCTTGACTGGCGTCACCAACACGCCATACTGGCCTCACTCCCCGCTCGCACGATGAGGTGCCCGCCCATGGAGCTATCCCCCTCCGCGCACGTGGACACGTTCTGCCGCGACCATCTCCCGCCCTTCGACCAGTGGCCCGAACTCCGCTTCGACATACCGGAGTTGTCCTATCCGGACCGGCTGAACTGCGCCCAGGCGCTGCTCGACGGAACGATCGCCCGGTACGGCCCCGACCGCCGCTGCCTGCTCACCCCGACCGACCAGTGGACCTACGGCGAACTGCGCGACCACGCCGACCGGGTGGCCCGGCTGCTGACCGAGGACCTCGGCCTGGCCACCGGCAACCGGGTGCTGCTCCGCGGCCCCAACACCCCCTGGCTGGTGGCCTGCTGGCTCGGCGTCCTGAAGGCCGGCGGCGTCGCCGTCAGCACCATGCCGCTGCTGCGGGCCACCGAACTGACCGGACTGCACCGGATCGCCCGGCCCGCCATCGCCCTGTGCGACCACCGCTACCTGGACGACCTCGCCCGGGCCGAGACACCCGGCCTGCGGGTGCTCGCCTTCGGCGGGCCCGGCCCCCAGGACCTGACCGCCCGCTGCGCCGCCAAGAGCGGCGGCTTCACCGCCGTGCCCACCGCCGCCGACGACGTCGCGCTGATCGCCTTCACCTCCGGAACCACCGGACGGCCCAAGGCCACCCTGCACTTCCACCGCGACGTGCTCGCCAACGCCGACACCTTCTCCCGCCACCTCCTGCGCCCCACCCCCGACGACCTGTTCGCCGGCACCCCGCCGCTCGCCTTCACCTTCGGACTCGGCGGCCTGGTGGTCTTCCCGCTGCGCGCCGGCGCCGCCAGCCTCCTGCTGGAGCAGGCCACCCCCGAGCAGCTCGCCGAGCAGGTCCACCGGCACCGGGTCGGCGTGCTGTTCACCGCGCCGACCGCCTACCGGGCGATCCTGGCCGCCGGGCTCGCCGACCGCCTGTCCGGCGTACGGCGCTGCGTCTCGGCCGGCGAGCACCTGCCCGCCACCCTCTGGGAGGCCTTCCACGCGGCCACCGGGCAGCGGCTGATCGACGGCATCGGCGCCACCGAGCTGCTGCACGTGTTCATCTCCGCCGCCGACGGCGACATCCGCCCCGGCGCGACCGGCCGCCCCGTCCCCGGCTACCGGGCCGCCGTCCTCGACGAGCAGGGCCGACCGGTGCCGGACGGCGTGCCCGGCCTGCTCGCCGTCAAGGGCCCGACCGGCTGCCGCTACCTGGACGACGAGCGCCAGCGCGACTACGTCCGCAACGGCTGGAACCTCACCGGCGACACCTACGTCCGCGACCGGGACGGCTACTTCTGGTACCAGGCGCGCAACGACGACATGATCGTCTCGGCCGGCTACAACATCGCCGGCCCCGAGGTCGAGCAGGCCCTCGCCGCCCACCCCGACGTCGCCGACTGCGCGGTGGTCGGGGCGCCGGACGAACGGCGCGGCACCGTGGTGAAGGCCTACGTGGTGCTGCGCGAGGGCGCGCCCGCCGGGCCGGAGCAGGTGCGGAGCCTCCAGGAGCACGTCAAACGAACCATCGCCCCGTACAAGTACCCGCGCGCGGTCGAGTTCGTCACCCGGCTGCCGCGCACCGCCACCGGCAAGCTGCACCGCGCCGAGCTGCGCCGGCTGGCCGCGACCGCCCCGGCCAGCGTGGCGATCGAGCGGCGGGTCGAGTGGTCCGACACCGACGCGGCCGGGCACTACCACTTCTCGGCCGTCCAGCGCTGGGCCGAGGCCGCGGAGGCGGCGCTGCTGCGCCGGCTGGGCCTGGCCGAGCTGTTCGGGCGGATCCCGCGGGTGCACTTCGAGGCCGACTACCGCGAGCGGCTCTGGTTCGGCGACCTGGTCCGCACCGAGCTGCGGGTGGTCCGGGTCGGCGGCTCCTCGCTGCACTACGCCTTCGAGGTGCACGGCCCGCACGGCCTGGCCGCGTCCGGGCGGATGTCGGTGGTGCACGCCGCGCCGAACGCCAAGGGCGCCGAACCCTGGCCCGCGCCGGTGCGCCGCGCGCTGGCCGAGGCCGGACCGCAACAGCCGGAGGTGGTGCGGTGACCACCCCGGCCCGCAGCAGCACCGCCGCCCGCACCACCGCGGCCCGCCGCATCGCGGTGATCGGCGCCGGTCCGGGCGGGCTCTACTTCGCCGCGCTCGCCAAACGGCTGGCACCGCACCGGGAGATCACCGTCTTCGAACGCGACGGCCGGGAGGACGAGTTCGGCTTCGGCGTGGTGTTCTCCGACGAGACGCTGGACGGCATCGCCCAGGCCGACCCGGAGGTCTTCGCCGCGATCGGCGCCGAGTTCGCCCGCTGGAGCGACATCGACGTGCACTACGCGGGCGAGGTCCGCACCTGCGGCGGGCACGGCTTCGCGGCACTCGACCGCAACCGGCTGCGCGCGATCCTGCAACAGCGCTGCGAGCAGCTCGCGGTGGACGTGCGCTACCGCACCCCCGCCCCTCCGGTCGACCGGCTCGCCGCCGAGTACGACCTGGTGGTCGCCGCCGACGGCATCCACTCGGGCACCCGCGCGGCCTACGCCGACACCTTCCGACCCGACCTGGACGAGCGGCACTGCCGCTACATCTGGCTCGCCACCGACAAGGTCTTCGAGGCCTTCACCTTCATCGTCGAGCGGTTCGACTTCGGCACCCTCCAGGTGCACGCCTACCCGTACAGCGCGACCCGTTCCACCTTCATCGTGGAGATCGCCGAAGACGCCTGGCGCCGCGCCGGGTTCGCCGCCCTCGCCGCCCTCGCCGCCCGGGAGCCGGCCCGCGGCGCGAGCGACGAGGCGAGCGTGCGGCGCTGCGCGGACCTGCTCGCCGGGCACCTGGACGGCCACCGGCTGATCCCGAACGCCTCCCGCTGGATCCGCTTCACCACCGTGCGCAACGCCCGCTGGCGCCACCGCAACGTGGTGCTGCTCGGCGACGCGGCGCACTCCGCGCACTTCTCGATCGGCTCGGGCACCAAGCTCGCCCTGGAGGACGCCCTCGCGCTCGCCGCGAGCCTGCACGAACAGCCGGCGCTGGAGCAGGCGTTGGCCGCCTACGAGGCGGAGCGGCGCCCGGTGGTGGAGTCCACCCAGCGAGCGGCGCAGGCGAGCCTGGAGTGGTTCGAGACGGTGGAGCGGCGCAGCGCGCAGGGCGCCGACCGGTTCGCGTTCAACCTGCTCACCCGCAGCCGCCGGGTCACCTACGGCAACCTGCGGGCCCGCGACCCCGACTTCGTCGACGCGGTGGACGCCGCCGCCGGCGGCCCGCCCGGTGTGCCGCCGATGTTCCGGCCGCTGAAGCTCGGCGCCCTGGAGCTGCGCAACCGCGTCGTGGTGCCCCCGCTCGCCACCTTCACCTCCACCGACACCCTGCCCAGCGGCTTCGACCGGGCCCAGCTGACCGCGCACGCGCTCGGCGGCGCCGGGCTGGTCCTCGCCGGGATGGCCGCCGTCAGCCCCGGGGGGCGGGCCACCGACCGCTGCCCGGGGCTGTGGAACGACCGCCAGGAGGCGGCCTGGCGCGAACTCGTCGACGCCGTCCGCGCGGTGAGCGACACCCCGGTCGGCCTCCAGCTGACCCACGCCGGCCGCCGGGGCGCCACCGCCGCACCCGGCCCGGACGGGATCGGGCGCCCACTCGCCGACGGCTGGCCGCTGCTCGCCGCCTCCCCGCTCCCCTGGGGCCCGGACAGCCCTCCCCCGCACGCGGCCACCGCCGCCCAACTGGCCACCGTCGTCGCGGACTTCGCCGAGTCGGCGGAACGCGCGGCACGGGCCGGATTCGACGCGCTGGAGCTGCAGTTCGGCCACGGCCACCTGCTCTCCGGCTTCCTCTCACCGCTGACCAACCACCGCACCGACCGCTACGGCGGCCGGCTCGCGCACCGGCTGCGGCTGCCGCTGGAGGTGCTGGCGGCCGTCCGCGCGGCCTGGCCGGCCGGGCGGCCGCTGCTGGTGCGGATCTCGGCCTGCGACTGGGCGCCCGGCGGCACCACCGCACCGGAGGCCGTCACGATCGGCCGCGCGCTGGCCGACGGCGGGGCGGACGCGGTGGACGTGTCCACCGGCGAGGTGGTCGCCCACCAGCGGCCGCCGTACGGACGCGGGTACCAGACCCCGTTCGCCGAGCTGATCCGCGCCGCCACCGGCCTGCCGACCATCGCGGTCGGCGCGATCTCCGGGCACGACGACGCCAACTCCGTGCTCCTGGCCGGGCGGGCCGACCTGGTCGCGATCGGGCGGGCCCAGCTGTACGACCCGCTCTGGACGCTGCACGCCGCCGCCGAGCAGGGCTACACCGGGCCGGGCGCGCACTGGCCCGGCCCCTGGTCGGCGGGCAGCCGCAGACCACCGGGCCCGAACGCCGACCGGGTCGCACCGCGCCTGCACCTGCTCGCCGAGCCCGCCACGCCGGTGCACCGCCGCTGGCCGCCGCCCACCCCCGAACCGCGCTGAGCAGCCGAGGAGGAACCATGCCCGACCTGCCCCGCTTCACCGCCGCGGCCGTCCAGGCCGCCCCCGTCTACCTGGACCCGGCCGCCACCGTCGACAAGGCCGTCGCCCTGATCCACGAGGCGGCCGGCCACGGCGCCGCCCTGGTGGTCTTCCCCGAGGTCTTCGTCCCCGGCTACCCGTACTGGAACTGGACGATGAACCCGGTGCAGGGCTCGCCCTGGTACGAGCGCCTCTACCGCGCCGCCGTCGACGTCCCCGGCCCGTACGTCGACACGCTGCGCGCCGCCGCCCGGCAGGCCGGCGTGGTGCTGGTGATCGGCGTCAACGAACGCGGCCGGCACAGCCTCGGGGTGCTCCACAACACCCTGCTGATCATCGGCGCGGACGGAGAACTCCTCGCCGTGCACCGCAAGTTGGTGCCGACCTGGGCCGAGAAGCTGACCTGGACGCCCGGCGACGGCAGCTCCCTGCGGGTGCACCGCACGGCCGTCGGCCCGCTCGGCGTGCTCGCCTGCGGCGAGAACACCAACACCCTGGCCCGCTTCACCCTGCTGGCCCAGGGCGAACTCGTCCACGCCGCCAGCTACATCGCCCTGCCGGTGGCCCCCGAGGACTACGACATGGCGGAGGCGATCGCGCTGCGCGCCGCCGCGCACTGCTTCGAGGGCAAGCTGTTCACCGTGGTCTCCTGCTCCACCATCTCGCCCGAGATGGTGGACCTGATCGCCGGCGACGACCACCAGGTGCGCAAGCAACTCGCCCGCCCGCGCAGCGCGTTGTCCGGCGTCTTCGGCCCCGACGGACGCCCGGTGGGCGAGCCGCTGGTGGACGAGGAGGGCATCGTCTACGCCGAGATCGACCTCGGCCGGTGCATCCAGCCCAAGCAGATGCACGACATCGTCGGCCACTACAACCGCTTCGACGTCTTCCGGCTGCACGTGGACAACCGCCCACTGCGGCCGCTGGTGTTCCCGGAGGAGCAGGCATGACCAGCCACGACGGCACGACCGACCGCCACGGCACCACCGACCCCCACGGCACCGCCGACCAGGGGCGCACGGCCGACCACGACGACGACCAGCCCGGCCGCGCCAGGGTCACCGACAGCCCCGAACTCACCGCCTACTACGAGGAACTGGCCGAGCACGAGGCCGGCGCCCTGTGGACGGTGGCGAACGAGATCGAGCCCTGGTACCCGCAGCCCAAGTCGGTGCCGGTGCTCTGGCGCTACGCCGACCTGCGCCCGCTGGTCCGCAAGGCGCTGCCGCTGGTCAAGGCCGACGACGCCGGCCGCCGGGTGGTGATGCTGGTCAACCCCGGGCGCCGCGAACTGAGCGCCGCCGTCGGCCTGCTGTACACCGGCCTCCAGATCATGGGCCCCGGCGAGGCGATGACCGCGCACCGCCACCAGGCCGCCGCCCTGCGCTTCGTCCACGAGGGCACCGGCGCCTGGACGGTCGTGGACGGCCAGAAGCTCAGGGTCGGCCCGCGCGACTTCGCCATCACGCCCAACAACTCCTGGCACGAGCACGGCAACGAGTCCGACGACGCCCCGGTGATCTGGCAGGACGGCCTGGACATCCCGCTGGTCAACATGCTCGACGCGAACTTCTACGAGGTCCACCCGGAGCTGTACCAGCGGCCCGGCCCGGTGGTGAACTCCTCGCTGCTGAGCTACGGCGGCAACCTCCTCCCGTACGGCGTCGAGACCTGGAGCAGGCCCTACTCCCCCCTGCTCGGCTGGCCCTGGGAGCCGAGCTACCACGCGCTGTGCCGACTCGCCCGCGCCACCGGGGGATCGCCGTACGACGGCGTCATCATGGAGTACACCAACCCGGTCACCGGCGGCCCGGTGATGCCGACCATGGCCGCCCACCTGCAACTGCTGCGCCCCGGCCAGGCCACCCGCGCCCACCGCCACACCGGCTCGGTGGTCTACACGGCGGCCAAGGGGCGCGGCGTCTCGGTGATCGCCGGGCGGCGCTTCGAGTGGCAGCAGGGCGACGTCTTCGTCGTCCCGTCCTGGGCCTGGCACGAGCACGCGAACCTCGACCCCGGCGAGGACGCCTGCCTGTTCTCCTTCAACGACTTCCCGGTGATGCACTCGCTCGGCCTCTACCGCGAGGAGGCCCACCCGGCGCACGACGGGCACCAGGGCCCGGCCTGACCCACCGGACACGCCCCCCACCACCGCCCGGCAACCCCGAGGAGCCCCGACCATGCACCTGTTGACCTACTGCGCGGACGGCGACGAGACCCCGCGCCTCGGCGCCCGGCTCGGCGACCAGGTCGCCGACCTGACCGCCCTCGCCACCGCCGCCGGCGCCCGGCTGCCCGACGGCCTGCTCGACCTGGTCCGGGCCGGCGAGGCCGCGCTGGCCACCGCCCGCACGCTGCTGGCCCACGCCGGGCCCGGCCACCCCGCCGTCCGCCCGCTCGCCGAGGTCTCGCTGCGCGCGCCCCTGCGGCCCGGCAAGATCGTCGGCGTCGGCCTCAACTACGTGGAGCACGTCGCCGAATCGCACCGCACCCTGGACACCGATCGCGAACTGCCCGACCGGCCGGTGCTGTTCAGCAAGCCCGCGACCGCCGTCACCGGCCCGGGCCAGCCCATCCGGCACAACGCCGACCTGACCAAGCAGCTCGACTGGGAGTGCGAACTCGCCGTGGTGATCGGCGAACCGGCCTTCCGGGTGGCCGAGCGGGATGCCTGGCGGCACGTCTTCGGCTACAGCATCGTCAACGACGTCAGCGCCCGCGACCAGCGCCGCTCCGGGCAGTGGTTCTTCTCCAAAGGGCAGGACAGCTACGCGCCGTTCGGCCCGGTCGTGGTCACGGCCGACGAGATCCCCGACCCGCAGGACCTCGACCTCTCACTCAGGGTCAACGGCGAACTGCGGCAGGACTCCAACACCCGCCACATGCTGTTCGGCATCGCCCGCCTGATCGCCGACATCTCCTCCGGCGTCACCCTCGAACCGGGCGACGTGATCGCCACCGGCTCCCCGTCCGGCGTCGGCGCCGGCCTGGTGCCGCCGCAGTTCCTCCAGCCCGGCGACCTGGTCGAGGCCACCATCGAGCGGATCGGCACCCTCGCCAACCCGGTGGTCGACGCCCGCTGAGCGGAGCACCCCACCCCGGCCAGCTCCCGAGAGGAGCCCCAGCACCCCATGACCACCTACCGGATCGGCCAGATCGTCCCCAGCTCCAACGTCACCATGGAGACCGAGGTCCCCGCCCTGCTGCGGGCCCGCGAGGCGGTCGCGCCCGAGCGGTTCACCTTCCACTCCAGCCGGATGCGGATGACCAGGGTCACCCCCGAGCAACTGCGCGCCATGGACGCCGAGTCCGACCGCTGCGCGGCCGAACTCTCCGACGCCCGGGTCGACGTGCTCGGCTACGCCTGCCTGGTCGCCGTGATGGCCACCGGCCCCGGCTACCACCGCGAGGCCGAACAGCGCCTGCACCGGCGCACCGCCGAGAACGGCTCCCCCGCCCCCGTGGTCACCAGCGCGGGCGCCCTGGTGACCGGCCTGCACACGCTCGGCGCCAAGAAGGTCGCCCTCGTCACCCCGTACCTGCGGCCGCTGGCCCGGACCGTGGTCGACTACCTGGCCCACGAGGGCATCGAGGTGCTCGACTACGCGGCCCTGGAGATCCCCGACAACCTCGACGTGGCCGCCCACGACCCGGCGCGGCTCCCCGCCATCGCCCGGCGTCTCGCCCACGCCGAGGCCGACGCGGTGGTGCTCTCGGCCTGCGTGCAGCTGCCCTCGCTGTCCGCCGTCGAGGAAGCCGAACAGCAGCTCGGCAAGCCGGTCGTCTCGGCGGCGATCTGCACCGCCCACCAACTGCTGCGCGCCCTCGGCCTGCCGGCCGTCGCCCCCGGCGCCGGGCACCTGCTCTCCGGCGCCTACGCCCAGGCCTGACGCCGGGCTCCCACCGCTATGATCACCACGAGCTGCCGGGGAGGAGGCGCACCATGTCGGAGAGCACGACCCGGCCCAGCTCGCTCATCCACACCGTGTACGGCGAGTTCGTGCGCCGCCTCGGCGGCTGGATCTCGATCGCCGACCTGATCGCGCTGATGGCCGAACTCGACGTCGACGGCCCGGCGGTGCGCTCGGCCATCTCCCGGCTGAAGAAGGCCCGCACCCTGTTCCAGGAGCGCCGCGACGGCACCGGCTACCGGCTCGCCCCGGCGATGGGCCCGGTCTTCGAGGAGGGCGACCGCCGGATCTTCCACAGCCTGGAGCCCGCCGAACTCGCCGACGGCTGGGTGGTCGCGGTCTTCTCGGTGCCCGAGTCCGAGCGCGCCCACCGCCACCAGCTGCGCTCCCGGCTGAGCTGGCTCGGCTTCGGCAACGCCGCCCCCGGCGTCTGGCTGGCGCCCGCCCGGCTGCTGCCGGACGCCCGGCGGCTGCTGGAGCGCCTCGGGCTGAGCGCCTACGTGCACCTGTTCCTGTCCGCCGAGTACGCGGGCTTCGCCGAACTGCGCACCGCGGTGGCCGGCTGGTGGGACTTCCCGGCGATCGAGGCGCAGTACGCGGCCTTCGACGACGCCTGGCGCCCGGTCGCCGCCGAACTGCGCGGCCGGCCGCGGGTCGACCCGGTCGAGGCGTTCCGCGACTACGTCCCGATGCTCACCCAGTGGCGCCGGCTGCCCTACCTGGACCCGGGCCTGCCCGAACCGCTGCTGCCCGCCGACTGGAACGCCGTCGCCGCGCGGGCCGTCTTCACCGAGCTGCACGCGCTGCTCGCCGAGCCCAGCCTGCGGCACGTCGAGAAGGTCACCGGCCTGTCGGCCGGCGCCCCACCCCACCAGGAGCCGCGATGACCGACCCCGCCCCCGCCGACCTCCTCGTCCGCGCCGCCGCCGTCCACACCCTCGTCCCCGGCCGGCCGCCACAGCGGGCGATCGCCGTCACCGGGGCACGGATCACCGCCCTGTCCCCCGACCCGCACGGCCTGGACGACCTGGTCGGACCGGCCACCGAGGTCCTGGACGCCCCCGCCGCGACGGTGCTGCCCGCCTTCGACGACACCCACACCCACCTGATCCTGGCCGGCCACAGCGTCCACGGCGTCCCCGTCCACCGGGCGCGCGACCTCGCCGCGTTCCTCGGCCTGATCCGCGAACGCGCCGCCCGCACCCCGCCCGGCCAGTGGATCCACACCACCGTCAACTGGCAGGAGGTGCTGCTCGCCGAGCAGCGGCTGCCCACCACCGCGGAACTGGACGAGGCCACCGCCGACCACCCCGTCCTGGTCCGCCGCGGCGCCTACAACATGGTGCTCAACTCGGCCGCGCTGCGCCTCGCCGGCATCACCGCCGACACCCCCGACCCGCCCGGCGGCCTGCTCGAACGCGACGACCGGGGGCGACTCACCGGGCGGCTGGTCAACAAGGCGGTCGAACTGGTCGAGCGGGTGCTGCCGCGCCCCGCGCTCGCCGAACGGGTGGCCGGCCTGCGCGCCGCCTCCGCCGACTACGCCGCCACCGGCATCGGCACCGTCCGCGACTGCCTCGTCCCGGTCGAGGACCTCGACGTGCTGCTCGCGGCCCGGGCCGCCGGCGCGCTCGCCGTCCGGGTCCGGGCGCTGGTCTCCGGCTTCGCCGCCCGCGCCCCCGAGCAGGTCGACGAGCTGCTGGACCGGATGGACGCCTGGCGCGCCGCCGGCGAGGACGACGATCTGCTGCGGCTGTGGGGGGTGAAGTTCGGCATCGACGGCGGCTTCGAGGCCGGCGCGCTGGAGGAGCCGTACCAGGACCGGCCCTGCTACCACGGCCGGCTGCTCTGGGAGCCGAAGGAGCTGGTCGCGGCCGTCGACCGGGTGGTCGGGCGCGGCTGGCGGGTCGGCGTGCACGCCTGGGGCGACCGCGGCCTGCGCACCCTGCTGGACGTCTTCGAGAAGGTGCTCGGCCGGCGCCCCGGCCTGCCGCCCGGCACGCTGGTGGTCGAGCACGGCGGACTGGCCCGGGCCGACCAGCGGGCCCGGGCGATCGCGCTCGGCATCCCCGTCACCGTGCAGCACCCGCTGCTGCACGACGGCGCGCTCGCCCAGCAGCGGGCCTGGGGCGAGGAGCGGACCGCCGGGATCTTCCCGCTGCGCGAATGGCTCGACGAGGGCGCGTTGCTGGCCGCCGGCTCGGACTTCCCGGTCGGCCCGTACGGCGCGATGGTGTCGGTGTGGGGCATGACGACCCGCCGGACCACCGCCGGGGTGGTGGGGCCCGAGCACGCCGTCGACCGGGCCGAGGCGGTCGCGCTGCACACCGTCCACGCGGCCCGGCTGATGGGCGAGAGCCCCGAACGCGGCAGCCTGCGGCCGGGGGCGCTGGCCGATCTGACGGTGTGGCCGGTCGATCCGCTGAGCTGCCCGGTGGACGTGCTGCGCGAGCTGCGGCCCGAGCGCACGGTCGTCGGCGGGCGGACCGTCCACCCGGCCCAGGCCTAAGGACCGTCCGGCCGGACCTCCTGGAGCAGCCCCCAGGTGAAGTCGGCGGTGCACCGGCGCGCCCGCCCGTCGGCGTCCGGGGCGGTGAAGTCGAGCTGGAAGCGGGTCGGCGCGCTGCCCTCGCGCGGCCGGGCGGGCGGGAACGCGGCGCCCAGGTCGGCGACCACGCAGCTCCACGGCGCGAGGTCGGCGAGGGTGCGCAGCCCGGGCGCCGGGGCGTCCGGTCCGCGCACCAGCCACTCGTTCAGCAGCGGCCGCCCTGCCTGCGCCGGACCGAGCAGGCTCTCGAAGCGCAGCTCCGGCCAGAGCGGCAGCGCCCACTGCCGCGCGGTGCAGGCGAGGTCCCCGATCCGGCGCGGCACCACCGCCTGCGGCGGGCCGAGGACGGCGGCGCAGCGGTCGGCGCCGCGCGGGAACCGGGGCGAGCGGACCATCGCCTGCCAGCGCTTGTTCGCCTCCCGCATGGCGGCCCGGGTCGCGCAGAGCCGCCGCACGGCCTGCTCGACCGGTTCCGGGTTGAAGTCGGCCATCCGGCGCAGCAGCACGAGCTGGAACTCGGTGGCCCCGAAGCCGTGGATCGCCATGGCAGCAGGGTAGTGCCCGGGGCGTGGCACCGCCCTGCCGCCGAAGGGTTCGACCGCCGAAGGGGTCGACCGCCGGGGCCGTCAGCCCCCGACGTAGGCCGCCAGGTGCTCGCCGGTGAGGGTGGAGCGGGCGGCGATCAGGTCGGCGGGCGTGCCCTCGAAGACGATCCGGCCGCCGTCGTGGCCGGCGCCCGGGCCGAGGTCGATGATCCAGTCGGCGTGCGCCATCACCGCCTGGTGGTGCTCGATGACGATGACCGACTTGCCGGAGTCCACCAGCCGGTCGAGCAGCCCGAGCAACTGCTCGACGTCGGCGAGGTGCAGGCCGGTGGTCGGCTCGTCGAGGACGTAGACGCCGCCCTTCTCGGCCATGTGGGTGGCCAGCTTGAGCCGCTGCCGCTCGCCGCCGGACAGCGTGGTGAGCGGCTGGCCGAGGCTGAGGTAGCCGAGCCCGACGTCGGCGAGGTTGGCGAGGATGCGGTGCGCGGCCGGGATGCGCGCCTCGCCGGTGCCGAAGAACTCCTCGGCCTCGGTCACCGGCATCGCGAGCACCTCGCTGATGTCGCGGCCGCCGAGGTGGTACTCCAGCACCGAGGCCTGGTAGCGCTTGCCCTCGCACTCCTCGCAGGTGCTGGCCACGCCGGCCATCATCGCCAGGTCGGTGAAGACCACCCCGGCGCCGTTGCAGTTGGGGCAGGCGCCCTCGGAGTTGGCGCTGAACAGGGCCGGCTTGACGCCGTTGGCCTTCGCGAAGGCCTTGCGGATCGGCTCCAGCAGTCCGGTGTACGTCGCCGGGTTGCTGCGCCGGGAGCCGCGGATGGCGCCCTGGTCGACGGACACCACGCCCGCGCCCGTGGGGATCGAGCCGTGCACCAGCGAGCTCTTCCCGGAGCCGGCGACGCCGGTGATCACGGTCAGCACCCCGAGCGGGATGTCGACGTCGACGTCGCGCAGGTTGTTCGCCGTCGCGCCGCGGATCTCCAGGGTGCCGTTCGGCTCGCGCACCGCCTTGCGGACGGCGGCCCGGTCGTCGAAGTGGCGGCCGGTGACGGTGCCGCTGGACCGCAGCCCCTCGACGGTGCCCTCGAAGCAGACCGAGCCGCCCGCCGTCCCGGCGCCGGGGCCGAGGTCGACGACGTGGTCGGCGATCGCGATGGTCTCCGGCTTGTGCTCCACGACCAGCACCGTGTTGCCCTTGTCCCGCAGCCGCAGCAGGAGTTCGTTCATCCGCTGGATGTCGTGCGGGTGCAGGCCGGTGGTGGGCTCGTCGAAGACGTACGTGACGTCGGTGAGCGCCGAGCCGAGGTGCCGGATCATCTTGACCCGCTGCGCCTCGCCGCCGGACAGCGTGCCGGAGGGCCGGTCGAGCGAGAGGTAGCCCAGCCCGATCTCCACGAACGAGTCGAGGGTGTGCCGCAGGGTCCCGAGCAGCGGCGCCACGGCCGGCTCGTCGAGGTCGCGGACCCAGGCGGCCAGGTCGCTGATCTGCATCGCGCAGGCGTCGGCGATGCTGGTCCCGCCGATCAGCGACGACCGGGCCGCCTCGCTGAGCCGGGTGCCCCCGCAGTCGGGGCAGGCGGTGAAGGTGACCGCCCGGTCGACGAACGCCCGGATGTGCGGCTGCAGCGCGTCCCGGTCCTTGGTGAGCATCGACTTCTGGATCTTCGGGATCAGCCCCTCGTAGGTGAGGTTGACCCCGTTGACCTTGACCTTGGTCGGCTCGCGGTGGAGGAAGTCCTGCATCTCCTTCTTGGTGTACTTGCGGATCGGCTTGTCCGGGTCGAGGAAGCCCGAGTTCGCGTAGATCCCCACCGTCCACCAGCTGTCGGTCTTCCAGCCGGGGATGGTGATCGCGCCCTCGGAGATCGACTTGGTGTCGTCGAAGAGCTGGGTCAGGTCGATGTCGGAGACGCTGCCGCGGCCCTCGCAGCGCGGACACATGCCGCCGGTGATGCTGAAGCTGCGCCGCTCCTTGACGGTCTTCCCGCCGCGTTCGACGGTGACGGCGCCCGCCCCGCTGATCGAGGGGACGTTGAAGGAGAACGCCTTGGGCGAGCCGATGTGCGGCTGCCCGAGCCGGCTGAAGAGGATCCGCAGCATCGCGTTGGCGTCGGTGGCGGTGCCGACCGTGGAGCGGGGGTCCGCGCCCATCCGCTGCTGGTCGACGATGATCGCGGTGGTCAGCCCCTCCAGCACGTCGACCTCGGGCCGCGCCTGGGTCGGCATGAAGCCCTGGACGAAGGCGCTGTAGGTCTCGTTGATCAGCCGCTGCGACTCGGCGGCGATCGTGTCGAACACCAGGGAGCTCTTGCCGGAGCCGGAGACACCGGTGAACACCGTCAGCCGCCGCTTCGGGAGCTCGACGCTGACGTCCTTGAGGTTGTTCTCGCGCGCACCGTGCACGCGGATCAGGTCGTGACTGTCGGCACCGGGTGCCGCCGGCGGCTGCGCGGCCGTCCTCGTGGGCTTGCTCATCGTCTTCCCCATCTGTGCGGCGGAGCCGCCGTCGCGGTGGCTGATCGTCGGCCGCCGCACCGGGGAGGGGAGCCCCGTCCACCGGTGCCGGCCAGGCATGGCGGAAGCCTAACCGCCGTCCCGAGGACGGCCCGGCGCCGGTGGGCCCGCGGATCGGCGTCCGGTACCGGCCGCACGGCGTGGCACGATCGCAGGGCGGCCGGACGGGGGGAGCCCGCCCGACCGCCCCGGTCGGCCTCAGTCCTTCACCACGCTGGCCGGCGTCAGTCCTTCACCGCGCCCGCCGGCGTCAGTCCTTCACCGCGCCCGCCAGCCCGGACACCAGCTTGCGCTGGACCGCGATGAAGAAGATCAGCACCGGCACCGTCATCAGCGTCGACGCCGCCATGATGCCGCCCCAGTCGTTCTCGTCCGGCTTGAAGAAGACCAGCAGCGCGGACGGCAGGGTCTGGTTCTGGGTGGCGCTGATGATGAAGGTCTTCGCGAAGACGAAGTCGTTCCACGCGGCGATGAAGGAGAACACGCTGGTCGCGGCGAGGCCCGGGGCCACCAGCGGCAGCAGGATCCGCCACAGGATGCGGGTGCGGCTGGCGCCGTCGATCTGCGCGGCCTCCTCGATCGACACCGGGACGGCCGCGACGAAGCCGCGCATCATCCAGATGCCGAACGGCAGCGAGAACGCCAACTGCACCAGGATCAGCGAGGCGAGGGTGTTCAGCCCGATGCCCGGCGCGAACCGGCCGGCGTCGCGGAACATGAAGAACAGCGGGATGGTGAGCGCCTCGACCGGGATCATCTGGGCGATCAGGAACATCACCATGATGGTGGTGCGGAACCTGAACCGGAACCTGGTCACGGCCACCGCCGCCAGGAACACCACGACGGCCGAGAGCACCACCACCGACACCGCGATCACCAGGCTGTTCACGAAGTACCGGCCGAAGCCGTCCACGCTGAGCACCTGGCGGAAGCTCTCCAGCGTGGGGTGCGCCGTCCAGGGCTTCGGGTCCAGCGACCGCACCTCGCCCTTGGGCTTGAACGCGGACAGCACCATCCAGAAGATCGGGAAGGCGGTGACCACGGCCAGCACGATCGCGCCGGTGTTGGCGGCGAGCCGCCAACGGCCGCGGGTGTTGCGGGTGGTGCGGCTCCGGGCGGTGCCGGTCCGGGAGTCCCGGACGGGGTTCAGGGCGCTCACAGTTCGTTCCCCGTCCGTCGCAGGGTGCGGATGTAGAGGACCGTCGGGATCACCAGGATCAGCAGCATGATCACACCGATCGCCGCGCCGAGCCCGTACTGCGAGGAGGCGAACGCCTTCTGGTACGCGTACACGTTGAGCACCAGGTTCTGGCCGGCGATGCCGCCGCCCTCGGTCATCACGTAGATCTGGGTGAAGACCTTGAAGTCCCAGATCACCGACTGGATCACCACGATGGTCAGGATCGGCCGCAGCATCGGCGCGGTGATCCGGCGGAAGGTCGTCCAGGTGTTGGCGCCGTCCAGGGCGGCGGCCTCCATGATCTCCTCCGGGATCGCCCGGATCCCCGCGTAGAGGGTGACCATCACGAAGGGGAAGGAGTGCCACACCACGACGGCACCGACGATCAGGAACGCCGTCCACTTGTCGTAGAACCAGTTGAACTCGTGGAAGCCGGTGAGCCCGAGCTTCACCAGCGTGTGGTTGACCAGGCCGAGGTTGGTGTCGAACAGGAAGCTCCACACCGTCGAACCGGTCATCGCCGGAGCCGCCCAGGCCGCCATCGCGGCGGTGGTCAGCACCAGCCGGGGCCACCGCCCGACCTTGGTCAGCAGGACGGCGAGGGTCGCGCCGACGGCCAGGGTGGCGACCACGCAGAACGCGGCGAAACCGACCGTCTGCAGCAGCACCGACCAGAACTGGCCGTCGCTCAGGATCTTCGAGTAGTTGCCGAAGCCGACGAAGGAGGTCGGGGCGCCCCCGGAGGCCTGGGCCTGCCCGAAGTCCAGCACGGACAGCAGGCCCAGCTGGTAGATCGGGTAGGCGACCAGCGGGATCAGGATGACCGCGGCCGGCAGGAGCAGCAGCAGCGGGGGCCGGCGGCGCCGGCCGCCCGAGGGTGCGGCCGGCGCCGTGCCCCCACGGCGCCCGCGCGGGGAAGGCGGCGCCGTCGGGGCGGTCGTGGTGGATGCGGACACGTGCGGGACCTGCTCTCTTCCGCGGACCAGGAGGTCGGTGCGGGACCAGGAGGTGGTACGGAACCAGGGGTTGGTACGGGGGTTGGAGGCGGGGCCGGGGTCGGAGGCGGGTGCGCGGCCGCCGTCAGTGCGCGGCGAAGGCCGAGGTGATCTGGTTCGCGGCGTCGCCCGAGGCCTTCGCCACGTCCGCCTTGCCGGTGACCACCTGCTGCAGCATGGTCGGGATCACCGCCTGGGCGTCGATCTGCGCCCACGCCTGGTCGAGCGGGACGAACCTGGTGCCGGCCGCGATGGTGTCGGTGAACGGCTTCAGGAAGGCGTCCTTGGCGGCGACCTTGCCGCTGACGGACTTGAGCGTCGGCAGGTTGCCCATCGCGTCGTACATCTGCTCCTGGTACGCCGGGCCCGCCAGCAGTTCGGCGAATTCGAGGGCGAGCGTGCGGTGCTTGGCCGCCTTCATCACGCCGAGGTTGTTGCCGCCCGCGAACGCCGGGGCGATCGAGCCGGCCTTCTCCCCGGGCAGCGGCACCACGCCGTACTTGCCCTTCACCGGGCCCCCGTCGACCTTGCTTCGGCTGGAGTTGGGCAGGATCGCCATCGCCGACTTGCCGGCCGCGAACAGGTCGACGGTCTTGCCGCCGGTGAGGTCGGCGCACTGCTGGGCGGGGCAGCCGTCAGCGCCGAAGAGATCGGTGTAGCGCTTGATCCCGGCCTGCGAGGCGGGCGAGTTGATGGCCGCCTTGTACGCGGAACCGTCCTTGGCGGCGATGTCGCCGCCCGCGTCCCAGACGAACGGCAGCGCCCCGAAGGTGTACTTGCCGCCGACGGCGATGCCGAAGGTGTCGGGGTTCGCGGCGTGGATCTTCTGGGTGGCGGTGACAAGTTCGGCGTACGAGGTCGGCGGGGTCAGCCCGGCCTCGGTGAACAGGTCGCTGCGGTAGTAGAGCGCGCGCACGGCGACCCACCAGGGCAGGCCGTACGTCTTGCCGTCCACCACGGCGGTCTTGACGATCGCCGGGTCGAGGTCGCCCTTGTCCTGCCACTTGTCGAGGTCGGCGCCGATCTCGGCGAGGCCACCGGCCGCGACGTAGCCGGGGAGGTCGGTGTTGCCGAACTCGACCAGGTCCGGGGCGCTGCCCGGGTCGTTGAAGGCGCCCTTCATCTTGGCCGCGCGGGCGGAGGCGTCGGTGTCGATGTAGCTGACCTTGACGGTGACGCCCTGGTGGGAGGCCTGGAACTCGCTCACCGCCTTGCCGACCACGGCCTCCTTGGCCGCGTTGCCCGCCTCGTTGTACAGCCAGACCTGGAGGGTGCCGGTCCGGTCGTCGGCCGCCTTGTCGCCGGCCGGCGCGGCGGTGCCCGGCGCGCAGGCGGTCGCGGCGAGGCAGCTGGCGGCGAGCACGGCGGCCGCGGCAGTCCGTCTGATGAGTCGCATGGGTGGAGAACCTCCCCTCCCGACAGTTGCCGCCGAGACGTGCGCCGCTGGGGACGGGTACGTCGAAGCAGGCCCTGACCGGGGCCGATGGTGGGTGTGGGTGGAGGACGGCCCGGACGCGTTGGGGGGCGTCCCGGGCAGGCCGGTACGGGGGTACGGCAGGGCGGACCGTTCGGGTGGGGCGGCGTCGCCTGCTCGATGGCAGGGACGTTAAGCGCGGGCGATCGGCGCCAACAAGAGGGGGTTCGGGAAGTTTTGCACTGCACAACGTTGTGTCGAAGAAGCGGCGTTGCGGACGCGAACGGGTACCTTCTGACAACCGCCGCCGTCGAGCGGGGGAACACCGGCAGCACGCGGCGGCAGCACACAGCTGCAGTACACGGCAGTGGCACTCGACAGCGGAACGAGACAGGGACGGACCACCCATGACGGAGACGGGGCCCGACGCGGAGACCGAGCGGCCCGCGGGCACGGCGGCCGACAGACCCACCGGCGCTGCGGCCGAACGGCCCTCGGGCGCGGCCGCCGGGCGCAAACCCGCGACCGAGCGCAACCAGTCGTCCTCGCTGCGCCGCGCGCTCGCCGTCCTCGGCCACGTCCGCGACCACAGCGACGGGCGCGGCGTCCCGCTCGCCCAACTCGCCGAAGCGCTCGGCCTCAACAAGAGCACCGTGCTGCGGCTCGCGGGCCCGCTGCTCGACGAGCACCTCCTCGACCGCGACCGCGAGACCGGCTGGTTCCGGCTCGGCCACGGCTCACTGCGCCTCGGCCAGGCCTACCTCTCCACCCTCGACCTGCGCAGCGTCGCCGCCGAACACCTGCGCCGACTCCAGCGCGAGGCCGGCGAGACCGTCCACCTGACCGTCTGGCAGGCCCCCGGAATCGTCTACCTGGACAAGGTCGAGGACGAGACCAACGTCCGCATGGCCTCCCGCGTCGGCAGCCGCGCCCCCGCCTACTGCACCGCCACCGGAAAGGCCATCCTCGCCTGGCTGCCCGACGAGGCCGTCACCGAGGTCGTCGCCGCGGGCCTGCGCCCGGTCACCGCCTGGACCATCTCCGACGAGACCCGGCTGCGCGCCGACCTCGCCCGGATCCGCGCCCGCGGCTACTCCATCGACGACCGCGAGAACGAACCCGAGGTCCGTTGCGTCGCCGCACCGATCTTCGACCACGCCGGCGAGGTCACCGCCGCCCTGTCGGTCTCCGGCCTGACCTCCCGCATGACCGCCGCCCGCGTCCGCGCCCTCGGCCCCGTCGTCGCCCAGGCCGGACTGCGGATCTCCCGCGAACTCGGTTCCGACCGCCAACCGTCCTGAGCCCCGGCCCGGCCCAGGCCGGGGCTTCCGGGCTTCCGGGCTTCCGGGCTTCCGGGCTTCCGGCCGGGGCTATTCCGAGGGCAGCAGGACCCGCTGCTCCACCGGGGAGGAGAGGATCACCGACGTCGTCGTCCGGCCGAGCACGGAGATCGCCTCCCCAAAAGCAAACAAGGCCCGGCACCTTTAGAAAGGCACCGGACCTCATCCGACAATTGGAGCGCCAGGCCCGGATCGCACGGACTCTTCCTACTGAAAGTAGGACGTGCTCTGGTAGCACCACTGACGCCTGACGAGGAATCATCCCCCTCGCGACACCCAGAACAATACCAGCCCCACACCCACACACCGAACCCCAACCAACCCACACCCCAAAAGCAAACAAGGCCCGGCACCTTTAGAAAGGCACCGGACCCCGTCCGACAATTGGAGCGCCAGGCCCGGATCGCACGGACTCTTCCTACTGAAAGTAGGACGTGCTCTGGTAGCACCACTGACGCCTGACGAGGAATCA
>NZ_JBIUYQ010000018.1:0-78587 GCF_044744605.1 Kitasatospora sp. NPDC087271 | reverse complement strand
ATCCCCCTCGCGACGAGAAGTACAGTACCAGCTCCGTGATCAGTCACCGAACCGGAGGCGAACCCCGCATGACGAGCGCTCAACCCGAGGCCACCCCGTACGCCGACGGACGGCTCATGGACGTGCACCGCCCGCCCGCCGGCACCGCCGGGCCCGCGCCCGTCGTACTGCTGTGGCACGGCCGGGGCCTCGACGAGCGCGACGTGCTGCGGCCGCTCGCCCGGGAGGCCGCCGGGCTCGGCCTGCTGGTGCTCGTCCCGGACTGGCGCTCCGACCGGCCGGACGGCGGCCGCGCCGAACTGCTCGCCTCGCTCGCCCACGCCCGCCGCACCGCCGCCGCGTACGGCGGGGACCCGGACCGCCTGGTCCTGGCCGGCTGGTCGCTGGGCGGCCGGGAGGCCATAGCCGTGGCCACCCACCCCGACACCCCCGCCGAGCGGCGTCCCATCGCCGCCGTCGGCATCTCCTCCAGCTACGCCCGCCCGGCGATCACCACCGGGGACGCCCCCCTCGACCTGCTGGCCGAGCAGCCCTCCCCCGTCCCGCTCTGGCTGGTCCACGGCACGGACGACGGGGTGCTGGACATCGAGCACACCCGGCGACTGAGCGCTGCTCTGACAAGGCAGATGTCGGCGGTACGGGTTCTCGAACCCGCCACCGACCACGCGGGCGTCATCATGACCGTGTACGACGCCGAGGCGGACCGCTGCCTCCCCACCACCGCCGAAGCGGTGCTGCGCGCCGGCCGCCGGACCGCCGCCGTCCTCGCCGAGGCCGCCGGGCTGTCGTAGGTAGCGGCACCACAGGCAGGGCGCGGCCTACCGCCCCGCGACGAGGGAGCGCAGGCCGTGGCCGCGTTCCATGGCCTCCAGGTCGCGCTGCAGCGGCGGCCGGGGGACGGCCAGGACGGGGCAGCTCGCGTGCCGGACGCAGTAGGCGGTGACGGAGGGGCGCAGCGCCCGGGAGAGGCAGCCTCGGCTGCTGCCCGCGCCGAGGACGAGCAGGTCGTCCGGGTGGTCGGCGAAGCGGACCAGGGTGTGTCCGGTGTCGCCGCGGACGACCTGGCAGCGCAGCCGGACTCCGGCGTAGCGGCCGGCGAAGGCCTCATCGAGGGCTTGCCGGAGCCGGGCGACGGCCGCGTCGCGGCCGGCGGTGATGGCGGCCGGGCAGGGTGTGCGGCGGTAGCCGATCTCTTCGCCGGGCGAGGTCCAGCAGAGGAGGGCGAGGACCTCGGCGTCGGTGCGGTGGGCTTCGGCGACGGCGTGGTGGAGGGCGGCGAGGCTGCCGAGCGAGCCGCTGACGCCGACGACGATCCGGCCCGCGCGGTCGGCCCGCTCCGCTGCCCCGTCCGCGCCGGATATCTCGCTGTCCGCCATGGTTCGCCCCGCCTCTCGGTCCGTACCGCCGTGCTGTGCTGTCGTCCTCCAGCAAAGCGGGCCGGCACCGCACCTCCGGCGCCCGTTGACACGCCTCTGACGCGCGCGCGGGTGTTCCGTACGTGTCCCTGATGCCCCGGGGTCGCTACGACGCGGTCCGGTACGCCTCCAGGTGGTCGGCCAGTTCTGCGGGGTGGCCGAGCGTGGGGCAGTGGTCGCCGGGCATCACCGCCACCACGTCGTGGCCCCGCCGGCGCAGTTCGGCCTCCAGCAGGTGCCGGTACCACGGGCCGGACGCGGCCCCGGGAATCAGCACGTACGTAGCCATCTTCATTGACCTCTCGGCAGCGCAACGGGCAGTCCGGACATCCTCGTCCATCCTCGTCACGGCACTCTGGTGAAGACCGACCGTTTCCCGGCGTGAAACGGCTCGCCTACCCCTCCGGTGGTTCGGCTTCCCAGAGGTCGGCGAACATCCGGTCCAGGTGTTCCTCGCCGATCGGGGGGACCGGCAGCGGGTGGGTGGCCTGGGTGCGGAAGCCGTCGAGGAGCAGGGCGAGGTAGCGGCGCCAGAGGTCGGGGCGCAGGTCGGTGGTGGCGGGCAGGGCGCGGCAGAGCGGGCCGAGCAGGAAGAGCAGGTCCATGGTGACCACGTCGCGCCGCATGGTGCCCTGGTCCTGGGCGCGGGCGATGAGGGCGCCGACGGTGGCGGCGTTCCGGCGGCTGATCTCGATCATGCCGGGGATGGTGGGGATGGCCTGGGTGACGAGGTCGTTGATGCCCCGGTCGGCGGCGACGAGTTCGAAGATGCGCTCGAAGTAGTGTTCGAGCGCGGTCCAGGCGTCCTCGGCGGCGAGGGCTTCCTCGCCGGCCCCGGCCAGGCCGACGGCGGCGTCGGCGAACACCTCGCCGATCAGCGCCTCGCGGGTCGGGAAGTGGCGGTAGAGGGTGGCGTTGCCGACGCCGGCCTCCTTGGCGATCTGGTCCAGCGGGACGTCGAGGCCGTGCCGGGAGAACATGCCGCGGGCGGCGGCGAGCAGCAGGTCGCGGTTGCGCTGGGCGTCGCGCCGGAGCTTTCCCGGGGGGTTCGCGCTGCTCGGTGCCATGTCCCGACCCTAGCAATCCCGGGGGCGGGCGGTCGGGCGACGGTCAACTACCCTACGGAGGCGTTGATTCCGCGAGGGGTCCGGAGCGGCCCGCGAGGGGCCGCGGTGAGTCGAGGGGGCGGCCATGGCCGAAGTGGTGGAGTTGCGGTACTACCCGGTGAAGGGGTGCGCCGGGGTCGAGGTGGCGCGGGCGGAGCTGACTCCGGCGGGGCTGGCCCACGACCGGGCGTTCATGGTGGTGGACGAGGACGGGGTGTTCCGCTCCCAGCGCCGGGACCGCCTGCTGGCCACGGTCCGCCCGACGGTCGGGGAGGACGGCCGCCGGCTGACCCTCGACGCCCCGGGTGTGGAGCCGGTGACCGTCGCCGTGGACACCGAGGGTCCGCGCCGGGCGGTGCGGCTGTTCGGCGCCCCGTTCTTCGGGATCGACCAGGGCGAGGAGGTGGCCGGCTGGCTGTCCGGGGTGCTGGGTGTCCGCAGCCGGCTGGTCCGGGTGCCGCCGGAGCACGACCGGGTGACCGACGGGCTGGTACCGGGCACGTCCGGCTACGCCGACAGCTGCGCGGTGCACCTGCTGTCCCGCGCGTCGCTGGAGCGCTTCAACGCGCTGAGCGGCGGACTCCCCGTGCCGGCGGACCGGTTCCGCCCGAACCTGGTGGTGGACGGCTGGGACGAATCGCACACCGAGGACCTGGCCCGCCGGATCACCGTGGGCGGCGCCGAGTTGGCCTATGCGGGGCCGCCCCTCGGCGATCCGGCGATCCGGCGGGCCCGTCGTTCCGGCGGCCCCGGCGGAGACGTGCGCCGGGGCCGGGAGGGGCGTGGGGCGCGTGTCAGCAGCCCTGGTCGATCAGCGAGAACGTGACGTAGTGGTCACCGGTGTAGTAGTCCTCCTGGGTCGCCTGACCGGTGATGATCCGGCGGGTGCCGCGGGTCGGGGCACCGGGCGTGATGACGGTGTACTCGTGGTAGTAGCCGTTGGACTGGCTGGGCAGGACGTGCTCCCTGTTCTGGAACACGACGCCGTCCTGGGAGTACGGGAACGGCCCGTCGGTGGCGATCAGGTTGAGGGTGTCGGTCGCCTCGGGCGGGAGGGCGGACAGACACACCGTGCCGCTCACGTCGGCGTGCGCCTCGGTGGCGACGGCGACGGGCGCGAGGGTCATCAGGGCGACGGCGGTGACGGCGGCAGCGCGGGTCTTCCACGCGCGTAGAGTGCGGGTCATGTCCACCAGTGTGACCAGCCACCGACAACTCCGGAAGCCCTGCGACAAACTATTAACCGACGGGTAACTCACCTGTCTGACCAGCGACTTGAGCCGTATCCCAGCTCCGACCCGAGCCCGGCCGGCGCCGTCCACGAACCGCCCGCACACCCCATGGGTCGACCGCCGTCGAACTAGTGACCCGACCGCAGTCGGCCTCCTCACAGCTTCCTCACGTTCGCTCCCCGCTCCAGTCGCGCCGCATAGAGTGACGGATCATGTCGGACCGGAACAACCGCTGACGGGGTGGGCATGAACACGGGGACGAACACGAGCGCGGGCACGGGACCGCACCCGGCCACGGCCACGGGCGCGCCGCTGACCGCGCGGCAGCTGATCGGACTGCTGGTCGACCCTGGCGCCTTCCAGGGCTGGGACGAGCCGCCGGCCGACCCGCCCACCGACCAGGCCGACCCGGGCTACCGCGCCTCGCTCGACCGGGCCCGCGCACGCACCGGTCTCGACGAGGCCGTCCTCACCGGTGCCGGCCTGGTCGGCGGGCGGCCGGTGGCGCTGGTCGCCTCCGAGTTCGGCTTCCTCGGCGGCTCGATCGGCGTGGCCACCGCCGAGCGGATCACCCGCGCCGTCGAGCGCGCCACCGCCGAGCGGCTGCCGCTGCTCGCCCTGCCCGTCTCCGGCGGGACGCGCATGCAGGAGGGGTCGGCGGCCTTCCTGTGCATGCTGCGGATCACCGCCGCCGTCCAGGCGCACCGCGCGGCCGGTCTCCCCTATCTCACCTATCTACGGAACCCGACCATGGGCGGGGTCTTCGCCTCCTGGGGCACGCTCGGCCAGCTGGTGTTCGCCGAGCCGGGCGCCCGGCTCGGCTTCCTCGGCCCGCGCGTGTACGAGGAACTGCGCGGCGTGGAACTGCCCCCGGACGTGCAGCGGGCGGAGACGCTCGCCGGACGCGGCCTGGTGGACGCCGTCGTGCCGCCGCAGGACCTGCGCGAACTGGTCCGCCGCACGCTCGCCGTCCTCGCCACCACCGCGCCCGCCCCGGGCAGCGCGGACACCAGCGCCACCAGCGGCACCAGCGGCACCGGCGCCCCCGGTCCCGGCCCCGGCCCCACCCCCGACGGGGCCGCCGAACACCCCGACGCCTGGGACTCCGTCCGTCGCACCCGTCGCCCCGACCGCCCGGGCACCCGCGAGCTGCTGCGCCACACCGCCGAGGAACTGGTGCTGCTGGACGCCCCCGGCGGGCGGGACGGCGCGCTGGTCCGCGCCCTCGCCGTCCTCGGGGGTCGGCCGGTCCTGGTGGTCGGCCAGCAGCGGCAGACCCCGGAGCACGAGCGCCCGTTCACCGCCGCCGACCTGCGGGCCGTCCGGCGCACCGCGCGGGTGGCGGAGCAGCTGGGGCTGCCGCTGGTCACGGTCGTCGACACGGCCGGGGCCGAACTGTCCGCGCAGGCCGAGCTGGACGGGATCGCGGTCGAGATCGCGCACTGCCTGACCACCCTGCTGGCGCTGCGCACGCCCGTCCTGGCGGTGCTGCTCGGCCAGGGCTCGGGCGGCGGCGCGCTGGCGCTGCTCCCGGCCGACCGGGTGCTCGCCGCCGGACACGCCTGGCTGGCGCCACTGCCACCGGAGGGCGCGTCCGCGATCGTCCACCGGGACGGCGGGCACGCCGCCGAGCTGGCCCGCTCCCAGGGCATCGGCGCGGGCCACCTGGCGGAGGTCGGGCTGGTGGACGAGGTGGTCGAGGAGCGGCCGGACGCGGCGGACGAGCCGGAGGCGTTCTGCGCGCGGCTGGGACGGGCGGTCGGTGCCGCGCTCGGCGGGCTGGCGGCGCTGCCGGAACCGGACCGCCTCGCGGCGCGGGCCCTCCGTCACCGCCGGCTCGGCGACCTCCGCTGAACCCCCGGTGGGGCCCGCCGATCTCCGCCGGTCTCCGCCGGGGCCCGACGGTCTCCCCCGGGCCCCACAGGTGTGGCGCCGGTCTCAACGGCGGCGAGATCGTCTGTACCCAACGTGCCGGCGGCAGACCGGCGGGTGACGGCCTCAGCGGCCCAAACGGTGAGTGCGCTCACACCGGAATGCGGTCCACGACGGGCGATAGTGGCAAGTCCCGGGCACCCGCGCCCCGCCCCGCCGACGGGGCGTTCGCACAGGTCACCACCGGTCGGCGCGCTCCGCGCAACCGACCCTTCGAATCCACGGCGGCCGCCCCCCGTACGACCGGGGGTCGTAACAAGGGGGTCTTGGCGACGCCCGATCCGGCATGCCAACAATGGCTCAGTCGTCAGCCGCACCGGCACCTGTCCCGCCGGTAGCGACTTACTGCCAGGTCACGCCCCACGACCATTTCGGCCCCTGTCCGGCCATGGTCCAAGGCGGGGCGTGACCCGGCCCAACCCGATTGAGGTCTTGTTCTTCATGCCCACTTTCAAGCTCCGTATGCGCACTTCCGCCGCGATTCTCGCCGGCGCCGCCGGTCTGACCGCCCTGGGCGCGGGTGTCCTGCCCGCCACCGCGAACGCCGCCACCCTGTCCCCGCAGGCCGTGGCCGCCCAGATCGTCCCGGCGAACCAGCTGGCCTCCTTCAGCCAGATCATCGCCCACGAGTCCAGCTGGAACGTGACCGCGACCAACGCCAGCTCGGGCGCGTACGGCCTGGCCCAGGCGCTGCCGGGCTCCAAGATGGCGACGCACGGCTCCGACTGGAAGACCAACGCGACCACCCAGATCAAGTGGGCGCTGGACTACATGAACTCCCGCTACGGCAGCCCGAACGCCGCCTGGACCTTCTGGCAGGCCAACCACTGGTACTAAGCCGACCACCTCGGCTCACCGGACTCCACCCGCATCCTGACCACTCCCCCCTCACCCCGGGGGTCGGACAGGGATCACCGGGGTGACCCCAGAGGGCCCGGGCCCGCGCGATCCGCGTGGCCCGGGCCCTCTCGTGGTTCCCGCACACCGCTCGCGGGTCGCGCGGCGCCTCCCGCCGTTCGCCCGACCCGCCCCCGCCTCGTCCGGCCCGCCCCCGCCTCGCCTGGTCTGCTCCCGCCTCGCCCTCACCTCGTCCGGACGCCCGGGCCGCGCCCCGTCGCTCAGAGCTCGCCGGTGAGCCCGAGCAGTTCCCGCATCCGCGCGTACTTGGCGGCCAAGCGCTCGGCGGTCGCGGCGTCCAGCGCGGCCAGCCGGGCCGGGTCCGAGTTGTGGGCGAGGTCGGCACGCTTGACCAGCAACGCGCCCGGCGTGGCCAGGACCCGCGCGGTGTACGCCTCGACCGGCTCGTCGGGGCGGCGGGTGAGCGCGTCCACGATCGTCTTGGTGGCCTCGGACAACGCGGCCCCCGCCAGCCACTCCCGGCTCAACCGGTCGTCCTCGACGGTGTCGTGCAGCCAGCCCGCCGCGATCTGGGCGTCACTGCCACCGCGCGCGGCCGTCCCGTGTGCGACCGCCGCGATGTGCTCGCCGTACGGGTGGCCGTTCTTGTCGACCTGCCCTTCGTGCGCGCGGCGGGCGATCGCCTCCACCTCGGCCAGGCTCAGGTACTCGGGTTCCATCGGCGCGTTCTCGGGCTCCATCGGCTCATCGTAGGCCCGTGGTCTCCCCGTTCACGCTCACTGGTTTACTGCCCCGGGGCGGGAGACCCCCGGCCCACCCGGCAGACCGTCCGAGCGATCCGAGGAACCATGCCATCCCTGCACCCCCTGCTGTCCGGATTCGCCCCGATCTGGGCGCTGACCGGGGTCGGCTACCTGGTCGGCCGGACCGGGCTGCTCGGGCCGCACGCGGAGCCGGTGCTCAACCGGTTCGTCTTCCACGTGGCGATGCCGGCCTCACTGTTCCTGATGATCGTCCGCACCCCGCTGGACCACTTCGCCAACCCCTCGATGCTCGCCTTCACCGCCGGCACCGTCGTCTCGATCGGCCTCGGGCTGCTCGCCGGGCGCCTGCTGTTCCGGCGCAAGACCGGCGAGTTGGCGATCGGCGCGATGGCCTGCGGGTACGTCAACTCGGCCAACCTCGGCATCCCGGTGGCGATGCAGCTCCTCGGTGACGCCTCCTTCGTCGCACCGGTGGTGCTGTTCCAGATCCTGGTGGTCACGCCCGCGGTGCTGGCCGTCCTCGACGGCGGCGCGGCCGGCCGCCGGGCCCTGCTCACCCTGCCACTGCGCAACCCCATCCTGTTGGCCACCGCGCTCGGCGCCGCCGCCTCCGCCTGCGGGTTTCACCTGCCCGCCGAGCTGAACCGCTCCTGCGAACTGCTCGGCGGCGCCGCCGTGCCGACCGCCCTGGTCGCCCTCGGCATGTCGCTGCACAACCGCCCGCCGGCCACCGGCCGTTCGCGCCACGCCGAGGTCGGGCTGACCGTCGCGGTCAAGACCCTGATACAGCCGCTGGTCGCCTTCGCGGTGGCCGGCCCGCTGCTCCACCTCCCCGCGCACCAACTCCTCACCGTGGTGCTCTTCTCCGCCCTGCCCACCGCGCAGAACGTCTACGTCTACGCCCGCGAGTACGGCCAGGGCACCGGGCTCGCCCGGGACTCGGTGCTCTGGTCGACCCTGGCGTCGATGGCGACCCTGTCGGTGATCAGCTGGTCCCTCGCCGCGTAGCCGGAGCCTTCCGGAGAGGTGACGACCACCCGTACGCGGCACGACAGTTGTCCCCCGCGAGCCGTACAAAAGCGGGGAACCGGGGCCCTCGTCGGACTCCCGGTGGAATGCTGGCGCCCATGAGCCAACCGGACCTTCGTTCCGCAGAGTTCCACCACTGTCCGTCCGTCGTCACGCTGCCGCAGACGGACGTGGACCACTACAACACCGTTCCGCGCGGCGCCTTCCTGATCGATCCGCGCCTGCGCTGCGACCTCGCCGGCGGGCACGGCGGCACCCATTCCGCGCTGGTCCAGGGCGTCGGCTTCGACCTGCACTGGGCGTCCTGGCCCGAGTACCTGGTCGAGGTCGGGCCGCGCTGCCCGGCCGTCGGCCCGTACGAGGGGCCGGAGCCGCCGCGCGACCCCAACATCTGCCTGCTGCGCGAGGACCACCCCGGGCCGCACTACGGCGAGACCTGGTTCTGACGCCCCGCCGGTCGATCCCCCAGACCGGTGGTGCCCGCCGAGTTCGATCCCCATGCCTCCCCGAGCCGGCCGGGGTCACCACCCGACCGGCCCGGGCGGCGTCCACCAGCTGGATCAGCCCCGGCCCTTCGCCGAACACAGCCGCACCCACCACGCCCCCGGGTCGCCGAGGCCGCCCGCCGCACCCTGCACCCCGTCCGGAGCGGCGGTCGCCGTCCTACCGGGCCTCCCGCCGTCGGCGGCGGATTGGCCCGAAGTCGCCAGCGTCGCCAAATCCCTTGTACCGCGCTCGACTTGGCGCTGGCAGACCGACGCCGCCACGTCGGCCCACTCACACCTCACGGAGCAGCCATGCCCGCGTTCGTCCGACGCCTCGCCCCCGCGGCGGTGCTCGCGCTCACCGCGCTGGCCGTCACCCCGGGCAGCGCGCCCGCCGTGGACCGTGACGGGCCGGCCGTCGCCGCCCCGGCGGGCGAACACCCGGGGCTGACCTGGACCGCCCTGGAACAGCGCGCCGGTGTGGTGCACGTCGGCACCGACGGCGCCAGCAACCCCTACCTCGGGGACACCGCCGCCGACACCGAACTGCCGGTGCTCTGCCTCCACCAGGACGGCCGCCCGGCCCCCACCGGGATCCCCACCGCCGGCTTCCACAGCTGGGCGGGCGGGGAGGTCGCCACGACAGCCCCGACGGCCGGGTCCGACCTGAGCGGCCGGGACGACGCCGACGGGCTCTGCGAGGACTCCTTCGGCGCCGGCTGGCGAATGGCCGAGTTCCACGACGGGCAGGGCTGGTCGCTCTGGGCGGCCGGCACCCTCCCGGCGGGCACCCGGTTCTGGACGGCGATCAACGACCAGCCGGCCAACCCCTGGTCCTGACGTCCGCGTGGTCCCGGGCCGTCCCGTGCGAGCGCGGGACGGTCGGCGGGGGCGAGGATCAGTAGATCAGGTACCCCGGGCGGTGTCCTTCGTCGTCGATCTCCCCGGTGGCCTGCGCCCGCAGCTTGCGGGACAGCTCCTCCAGGGCTCGGGAGGCCGCGACCTCCTCACCGATCCTGGCGAGCGGGCGGTCGTCCGTGCTCTTCATCGACTCCCCGTGGGCGCGCAAGCCCGGCGCCCGCGCACCGGTCAGCCTGGCCTCGCACGCCGTGTGCACTCCGTCTTCCTCGAAGCTCAGCTCCACGTCCCACTGGTTGTGCATGCCACACCTCCTGGCAGCGGCCCCCTCGCGCCTGTCCGGACCGGCACGGACGGTGAGCCGTGGCGGCCGCTCACACCAGCGTGCGCCCGTCCGGCCCGTGGCGGCAAGCGGGCCCGGCCCGGGGCTGCGGACCCGGCCCAGGAACCAGTTCCCCCACCACGGGTCTCCCGGCCGCGGCTGCTCTCCGCCGCCGGCCGGGCCGCGTCGCCGCCCCGGCGGTACGCTGACGGAAGCGCGCCGCGACCGCCGACCGAACCCGGACCCGCCGGCGCGGCGCGGGCAGTGACAACCGGGTGGTCCCTCCGTGGCGGTCTTCCTCCTCGCCCTCGGCGCCGCCTGCTGCCTGGGCCTCGGCTTCGTCCTCCAGCAGCACGCGGCGCAGCGGGCGCCCCGTGCCGACCTGCTGCACTGGCGGCTGCTCCTGGACCTGATGCGGATGCCCGAGTGGCTGCTCGGCACCGGGTTCATGGTGTGCGGACTGATCCTGTCCGCGCTCGCCCTCAACCAGGGCGAGGTCTCGCTCGTCGAGCCGCTGCTCGCGACCAACCTGCTGTTCGCCATGGCGCTCTCCCGGGTGCTGACCCGCCAGACCCTCGGCCGCTCGGGCTGGGCCGGGGTGCTGCTGCTCGGCCTCGGGGTGACGGCGTTCATCGTGGCCGGCCGGCCCACCGGCGGCGGTGCGCCCGCCGGGGAACTGCGGCACTGGCTGGTGGTCGGCACGGTGGTCGGGCTGACCCTGCTACTGGTCTCGTTGGCCCGGCGGCTGCCGCTGTTCGAGGAGGCCACCCTGCTGGCCCTCGCCGCCGGTCTGCTCTACGGCCTCCAGGACGCGCTGACCCGCACCACCACCCAGCGCCTCGACCACAGCGGGCTGGACGCGGTGCTGCGCAGCTGGCAGCCGTACGCGGTGGTGGCGGCGGGCGTGGTCGGGCTGCTGCTGGTGCAGAGCGCCTTCGAGGCCGCGCCGCTGCGGATGTCCCTGCCGGCGCTGACCGCCGCCCAGCCGCTGTCCGGGATCGCCTGCGCGGTCGGCTTCCTCGGCGACCGGCTGCGGGTCACGCCGGGTGCGCTGGCCTGGCAGTCCGCCGGACTGCTGGCCATCGTGGTCGGGGTGATCGTGATCGGCCGCCACCCGGCGATGCCGGGCAGCGTCCGCGAAGCCCCGGAGAGCGTCGGGGCGCCACCGGAGGACGAGCGGCCCGAGGAAGGCCCCGGAGGCCGTCCGGGAAACGGTCCGGCCTGACCACCGGTGCCGGAGCGTAATTCGCTTGACCGGGCCACGGGTCAACGCTGCACTGTGGCGAGGCACACGGGCCGTGGTGCCGTCGTCATCCAGGGGAGGAAGCGGCAGCGATGGAGATCCGTCCGACAACCGATCAGGACCTCGACGTCTACGTCGACACGCTCCATGCCGCGTTCGGGCTCTTCCCGGAAACCCCGGCCGACGGCGGCGGGCTCTGGTGGTCGGCGACCGAGATGGACCGCAACCTGCTCGCCGTGACGGCGGACGGGCGGCCCGTCGGCACCGCCGGCGCGTACACCTTCGAGCTCACCCTGCCCGGTGAGGCCCTCGTCCCCACCAGCGGGGTGACCGGCGTCGGCGTCCTGCCCTCGCACCGGCGCCAAGGCGTGCTCACCGCGATGATGCGGCGCCAGCTCGCCGAGTTTCGGGCCCGCGGGGAGTTCCTCTCCGTACTGCTGGCCTCCGAGGCCGTGATCTACCGCAGGTTCGGCTACGGACCGGCGACCTACACGCAGCGGCTGACGGTGCCGCGCCATCAGGCCGCCTTCGCCCTCCCCCGGGCGCGCGGAACGGCCGACACTGCGGCGCCCGGCCCGGGCACCGGCTCGATCGAGCTGCTGCGGCGGGCCGAGTGCGGCGAGATCCTGGAAGCGGTCTACGACCGGTACCGCCGCGCACAGCCCGGCGCACTGTCCCGGCCGCACCGCTGGTGGGCCTTGGGCGCGGGCCGGCCCCCGGTCTCCTCGGCGTCGCGCTACGTCGCCGTCCACCGGGATGCCGACGGTGTCCCGGACGGCTACGCCTGCTACTCGCTCGGCGACGGCACCTTGACGGTCGACGAGACCATCGCCACCGACGACGCCGTCGCCACGGCCCTGGCCCGGTTCGCGCTCGAACACGACCTGGTCTCCCAGGTCGTGTTCAAGCACGTTCCGTCCGACCACCCGCTGCGCTGGCAGCTTGCGGACTTCAACGCCGGCGAGGGGAGCAGCAGCACCGACTGGCTCTGGGTGCGGCTGCTGGACGTCCCGCGGGCGCTGACCTCGCGCGGCTGGTTCGTGGACGGCGAGCTCGTCCTCGACGTCGACGACCCGTTCCTCGGCGAGCACGGCCGCTACCTGCTGACCGTCCGGGACGGGAAGGCCGAGTGCGTCCCGACGGACCGGGAGCCCGACCTGTCCCTGGACGTGAGCGACCTGGGCTCGGTCTACCTCGGCGGCACCACCCCGAGCACGCTGGTGCGGGCCGGGCACATCCGGGCCCACCGCCCGGGCGCGGCCGCCCTCGCCGACGCCCTCTTCAGCGCCGAGCGCGCCCCGCACTGCCTGCACTGGTTCTGACCAGTTGGTTCTGCCCGACTGGTTCTGACCGGCTGGTTCCGGCCGCACGCTCGCCTCGCCGCCCCTGTGCGACAGGCTTACGGGCGCGCCGGGACCGACGCGGGCGCAAGCTCGGGCTCCGTCGCCGGCTCAGGCCCTGTCCCCGGCTCGGGCTCGGATTCGGGCTCCGTCACCGGCTCGGGCTCCGCCTCGTCGGCGGTGCCCGTCCGGCCGCGCCGGCGGTCCATCTCACGCCACTCCGGCCGCAACCCGGCCAGGTTGGTGGAGACGAAGTAGAGGGCGCCGCCCGCGACCAGGGTGGGTATCAGCCCGACGAGGCCGACCGCTGCGCCGGCCAGCAGGCCGCCGAGCGGGATACCGGCCCAGGCGAGGGAGTCGCCGAGGGCGTGGACGCGGCCGAGCAGGTGGCGGGGCACCCGCTCGAAGAGCACCGCGCCGAGGATCGGGTTGAGGAAACCGCCGCCGAAGCCACCGACCGCGAAGACCGTGAGCACCACCCACAGCGGCGCGCCGCACGCGAGCACCAGGAAGCGCGGGGCCCCGACGAGCAGGAAGCCGGCGAAGAACACCGTCCGCCGGGGCAGCCGGTGGGCGACGGCCGCCGCGATCAGGCTGCCGACGACCGCCGTGATCCCCCCGGCGGTGCCGGTCAGGCCGATGGCGGCCGGGCCGTTCCCCGACTCCCGCGCCCAGACCGGGAGGAGGACCGTGATGAACCCGGCGTCGAGCAGGTTGGTGATGCCGACCAGCACCGTCACGGTGAGCAGCAGCGGATCGGAGCGCAGGAAGGTGAAGCCCTCGCGGAACATCCGCCAGTAACCCACCGGTTCGGCCCCGGACTCGGCCCCGGACTTGGCCTCGGACTCGGCCCCGACGGCCTGCTCGCCGACGGGTGCCAGGGCCGCCGCGCGCCCCATCCCGCGCGGCAGGGCGAAGGCGATGACGAGGGACCCCAGGGCGAAGGTGGCGGCGTTGAGCGCCAGCCCGGCCAGCGGGCCCATCAGCGCGACCAGCCCGCCACCGACCGCCGGACCGACCGTGGAAGCCAGCCGTTCGGTGACGCCGGAGAGACCGGTGGCGCGCTCCATCGGCACCCGGGCGCGGTCGGCGGCCTCCGGGACCATGACCGACTTGGCCAGATCCCCCGGGCCGCGCATCGCGCCGATCACCGCGACCATCGCCAGCAGCACCCCGAACGGCAGCAGCCCCAAGGCGTGCAGCAGCGGGACCAGCCCGGCCGCGACGGCGCTCACCAGGTCCGTCGTCCAGGACACCACCCGCGGCCCGAGCCGATCGACCAGCGGCCCGGTCAGCGCCTTGACCAGCACGTACGGCGCCATCTCGGCGAAGGCGACCAGGCCCGTCATGGTGGCGCTGCCGGTGGTGGCCAGGACGAACCAGGGCAGGGCGATGGCCGAGACACGCGTCCCGGTGATGGAGACGGCCATCGCGGAGAGCACCCCGACCAGCGGCCGGAGGCTACGCGCGGGCGCGTCGGCGACGGTGGTCATCGGGACCCCGCCTCACCGGTGTCGGTGTCGGTGTCGCTGTCGCTGTCGGTACCAGCGCCGGTGTCGGTATCGGTGTCGGTACCAGCACCGGTGCCGACGCTCGCGTCGGGCAGCACGTGCACGACCACGGAGACCCGCTCGGTGCCCTCCGGGGTCGGCCCCTCCGCGTCCAGCGCGCGGTAGCGCCGCACCACCGCGGACAGCTCAGCGGCCAGTTGCTCGGCCTCCTCGGGGGTGAGCTGCAACAGCACGTCGCTGAGGCCGACCGCCTTGCGCCACTCCCGCGGCATCGTCTCGAAGGCGTCGACCGACCGATGCGCGGTCAGGGCGTGGGCGGTGAGGACGGACCGGAGGAAGCCGACGGCCGTGTCGGGCTCCTCGTCGGCCATGTCGTCACCCGTCCAGACGGTGAACTTGTGGGCCGCACGCCACCACCGCTCACGAGCGTTTCCGCGCTCGGGATCCTCCTCGACGAAGCCCGCGGCGGCGAGCTGGCGGAGGTGGTAGCTGGTCGCCCCGGAGTTGAGCCCCAGCTGCTCGGCGAGCCTGGTCGCCGTGGAGGGGCCGTGCTTGCGCAGCAGCCCGACCAGCTGCATGCGCACGGGGTGGGCCATCGCCCGCATGCCCTTGGCCGTGAGGACGATGTGGGGGTCATCGCTGTGCATCCAGCCGCGTTCATCGGTCATGGCAGGAGCGTAGAACCGCAAAGACATCTTTGCAAAGGGTTTTTTGCGAAGAAGTCTTTGCGGTGAGCGACAGGGTCGCGAAGGGCCGCGCGCCGACCGTCCGCCGGCCTTCCGTCAGTCGTGCGCGACCACCAGCAGCAGCACCACCGTCAGCCCGCCGCCCGGCGTGGCCTCCACCGCCAGCCGCCCGCCCGCCGCCAGCACCAGGCTGTGCACGGCAGGCCCGACCGGCCCGTCGGCGCGGGCGCCCGCGAGCAGCCACTCCCGCGCCCCGGGCAGCTCGGACGACCCCCGGTCGGCCACCCGGATCTCCACCCGCCCGCGCGGTCGCGCCGCCCCGCTCAACCCGGCCGCCCGCAGGGCCGTCGCGGCCGGGCCCGGTCCGCCCGCCACCTCCGCGCGGACCAGCACCCGCCCGCCGGGCGGGTTGCGCCGGATCGCGTGGTCGACCAGCCCGGCGAGCGCGGCCTCCAGCCGCCGGGCGTCCGCGGCCACCACCGGCAGCCCCGGTGCCAGCCGGGTCGTCACCGCCGCCGCCCGGCCGCCGCCGCGCACCACCTTGCGGACCACCTCGGCCACCTGGACGTGCCGCGCCTGCGGCTCGCAGCCGGCCTGCCGGCCGGTCCACTCGACGCGCTCCAGTTCCGGCCGGGACAACTCCCGGGGCCCGGCCATCTCGCCCGGTCGGAACGGTCCCGGTTCCTCGCCCGCCACCGCGCCGCCGGGCCCGCCCGTGCGGCCGGGGCCACCCGGCCCGCCGAGGGCGCCGAGCGCCCTGGCCCCCGATGCGACATAGCCCCAGAGCTTCCCGCTTGCCATCGCCCTGCCCCTCGCGCATCGCCGGCGGCCGTCATCAGTACCGCGGCCGACCGGCGCGGGCCGCTTCCCAGGCCCTGCTGCCAGCCTGCACCTCACTCGTTCGGGTGACAATCCGGCTCCGGGACGCGAACCGGGCACCACCCCCGCCGGTCGGCCGGCGCCACACCCGCCGACCGGCGGGGCAGTCCCGGCCACCGGCCCGCCGCGGGCCCTCGACGCGGCGCCGTCGGCCCCGGGCCGGGCCTCACGAACTCCCTTCGCCCGCCCGGAGGTCCGCCGCCCGGGCCGGAGCCCGGAGACCCCCCTAGACTGGCCCCATGCCCCGGCTCAACGACCAGGTGCGGGAGCTGCTCCAGGAGTACGCCGACCTGATCAACATCACCGGCGGGGACGCCTTCCGGGCGCGGGCCTACGAGAAGGCCGCCCGCGCGGTGGGCGGCCACTCCGAGGACGTCGCCGGCCTGGACGCCAAGGGCCTGCAGCAGATCCCCGGCGTCGGGAAGTCCACCGCCGAGAAGGTCGCCGAGTACCTCGCCACCGGGCGGATCACCGCCCTGGAGGCCCTGCGTGCCGAAGTCCCGTCCGGGGTCCGGGAGATGACGGCCGTGCCCGGCGTCGGCCCCAAGCGCGCCCTCGCCCTCTACCGCGACCTGGGCATCGCCTCCGTCGACGACCTGGCCGAGGCGGTCCGGTCCGACCGGCTGTCCGGCGTGGCGGGCTTCGGCGAGCGCAGCGGCGAGAAGATCCTGCACGGCATCGAGTTGCTGCGGCGCTCCGGCGGCCGCACGCTGCTCGACGCGGCCACCGAACTGGCCGAGCAGCTCGTCGCCGCGCTGTCCGCCGTGCCAGGCTGCACCCGCTGCGCGTACGCGGGCTCGCTGCGCCGGATGCGCGAGACGGTCGGCGACGTCGACGTGCTGGCGACGGCCGCCGACTCCGCCCCGCTGATGGCCGCGCTCACCGGACTCCCGTACGTGGCCGAGGTGATCGCGAGCGGTCCGACCAAGACCTCGGTGCGCACCACCGGGGGCGTGCAGGTGGACCTGCGGGTCGTCCCGGAGGAGGACTGGGGCGCGGCACTCGTCTACTTCACCGGATCGAAGGCGCACAACATCAGGCTGCGCACGATGGCCGTCCGGGCCGGGCTGAAGCTCTCGGAGTACGGCCTGTTCCGGACCGCCCCCGAGGGAGCGGACGGCGAGGGCACAGACGGCGCCAAGGTGGCATCCGCGACCGAGGACGAGGTGTACGCGGCACTCGGCCTGCCGTGGATCGCGCCGCCGCTGCGCGAGGACCGGGGCGAGATCGAGGCCGCCCTGCGCGGTGAACTCCCGGATCTGGTCCAGGAGTCGGACCTTCGCGGCGACCTGCACACGCACACCGACCTGACCGACGGCCTGGCCACCCTGGAGGAGATGATCGACACCGCGGCCGCCCGCGGCTACTCCTACTACGCCGTCACCGACCACGCACCGGACCTGGTGATGCAGCGGATGACGGACGAGAAGGTGCTCGCCCAGCGCGAGCGGCTGCGCCGACTCGCCGACCGCCACCGGAAGCTGCGCCTCCTGCACGGCACCGAGCTGAACATCGGCCCGGACGGCGGGGTGGACTGGCCGCCCGGGTTCCTGGCCGGCTTCGACGTCTGCGTGGCCTCCGTGCACTCGCACTTCGCCGCCGACCGGGCCGCCCAGACCCGCCGGCTGATCCGCGCCTGCGAGAATCCGCACGTGCACGTCATCGGCCACCTCACCACCCGGAGGATCGGCCGCCGCGGCCCGATCGACGTCGACCTGGACGCGGTGTTCGCGGCCGCCGCGCGCACCGGCACCGCGATCGAGATCAACGGTTCCCCGCAGCGGCTCGACCTGCGCGACGAGGACGTCCTGCGGGCGAAGCGGCACGGCGTCCGCTTCGCGATCGACAGCGACGCCCACGCCACCGGGCAGCTCGCCTACCCGCGCTTCGGCATCGGTACGGCGCAGCGCGGCTGGCTCACCGCCGAGGACGTGATCAACACCTGGCCCTGGCAGCGGCTGAAGCGCTTCCTCCGCAAGGACGCGCTGCGCTGAGCGGGCCGCCGGGCACCCGGTGGGCGGCCCCCGGGCACAGGGCCGCCCACCGCATGGTCAGCTCGACACCGCCCCGAGCCCACCCCGCCGCCGCCCGGACGCGGTCCCGAGCCCACCCCGCCGCCGCCCCGAGGTCACCGCTCCGCGAACGAGGCCCCCGGCGTGGCCAGCACCCGGGCCGCGCTGCGGTGCCCGAGGCCGGCGGCCAGGTGCAGGTCGCCGGCCTCCAGGAAGCCGGCCAGGAATCCCGCCGCGAAGGCGTCCCCGGCGCCGGTGAGGTCGCGCACCTCGCTCACCGGCGGCACGGGCACCGTGAACGGCGCGTCCCCGGGCACGTCGACGGTGGTCGCCTCGGCACCCGCCTTGGTGACCACGGTGGTGGCCGCCAACCGGGCCCGCTCCGGCCCCGGCAGCCCGCCCACCAGCAGGCCCAGGTACTCCGCCTCGGACCGGTTGGCGAACACGAAGGTCGGCGCCAACTCGGCCAGCAGGGCGAGGAAGCGCTCCCGCCCGTACTGCTCCAGCATGCCGGTCGAGGAGGCGTCCACCGAGGTGGTGCCGCCCGCCCGTCGGACCCGCGCCAACGCGTCCACCGCGGAGCGGCCGACCGGATCGCCGTCGAAGGAGTAGGCGGGCACGTGCAGGTGGGTCAGGCCGGCCAGCCACTCGTCCGGCACCCGGTCCAGCAGCTTGGCCGCGCCGCGGTCGGGCAGCATGGTCCGTTCGCCGGTCTGGTCGATCAGGACCACGATGCTGCCGGTCTGGCCGCGCCGGGCGACCCGTACGTCCACGCCGTGCCCGGTCAGCTCGGCGACGATGCCGTCCCCGACCGGGTCGGCGCCGACGCAGCCGATGAACCGGGCCGGGTACTGACCGGCGGCGAAGCTCGCGACGTTCGCCGCGCTGCCGCCGCGCCGCCGGAAGACCTGGGCGCTGGAGTCGGTGCCGTGCCGCAGCGGGCCGTCGACCCAGACGACGATGTCCTCGACGAGGTCGCCGAGCACCCCCAGCACGGGTCAGGCCCCGCTGCGGGCGGCGGCCGCCAGCGCGGTCGCGATCTGGCCGCCGAGCCGGACGTTGCCCCGGTAGACCTCGACGTTGACCTCCAGGCTGCGGCCCTGGGTGTCGCGCTGGATGTGGTCGAGCAGGAACGGCGTGGAGGCGTTGCCGGTGACGCCCTGGCGCTCGGCCTCGGCCCAGGCGCGGGCCAGGATGCCGTCGAGTTCCTCCGGCGGCAGCTGCTTGGCGGGGTCCACCGGGTTGGCGATCAGGACGGCCTGCGGCAGGGCGAGGCGGTCGCGGGCCTCGATGAGCCGCGCGGCCTCCTCGGGCGACTCGACGCTGAAGTTGATCTCGTGGCCGGAGTCGGTGACGTAGAAGCCGGGGTACTTGCGGGTGCGGTAGCCGATGACCGGGATGTTGAAGGTCTCGAAGCGCTCCAGGGTGGCCCGGATGTCCAGGATCGACTTCACGCCCGCGCTGATCACGGTGACCGGCGTGGCGGCCAGGGTGGTCATGTCGGCCGACTCGTCGAAGCTCTCGGAGGCGCCGAAGTGGACGCCGCCGAGGCCGCCGGTGGAGAACACCCGGATGCCCGCCCGGTGGGCGAGGAAGGCGGTGGCGGCGACGGTGGTGCCGCCGTGGCGGCCGAGCGCGGCGACCACCGGCAGGTCGCGCAGGCTCACCTTGTCCAGGCCGTCCGTCGCGGACAGTTCGGTGATCTGCTCGGTGCTCAGACCGACCGTGGGCACGCCCGCGTGCACGCCGATGGTCGCCGGGACGACGCCCGCCTCGCGCAGCCGTCGCTCGGCCTCCAGCGCGACGGCCAGGTTGCGGGGGCGCGGCAGGCCGTGGGTGAAGATGGTCGATTCCAGCGCGACCACGGGCCGGCCGTCGGCCACGGCCTGCGCGACCTCCTCGGAGACGTGGATGGCCCGCGCGGAACGGGTGGCCGGCGCGGAGCCGGCGGCTTCGGGGGTGCTGGGGGGCAGTCCGGTCATGGTCGGATCTCTCTGTGAGATGCCACTGCGGTGGGGCAACGTGTCGCTCAGCGTATGGACGGTTCGCATCGGAATCCAGAATGAGTCCTGGGGCTTTCCATAGGCTCAGACCTATGGGTTGGCTTAGGCTTGAGCCATGGGCTTCACCTTGCGTCAGCTTGAGGTCTTCCTCACCGTCGCCGAAACGCTGCACTTCGGACGGGCCGCCGAACGGCTGCACATCTCCCAGCCGACGGTCAGCCAGGAGGTCGCCCGGTTGGAGCGGACCGTCGGTGTCGAGCTGTTCGACCGCAGCCGCCGCTCGGTGGCGATGACCGAGGCCGGCGAGGTGATGGCCGCCGAGAGCGCCCGGCTGCTCGGGCAGGCCGAGACGCTGCTGGCCCGGGTGCGGCTGCACGAGGAGTCCCGGCTGGGGACGGCCCGGATCGTCGCCTCCCCCAGCGTGGTGAACCGGCTGCTGCCCGCCGTGGTCAGCCGCGCCGAACAGGAACTGCCCGCGCTCACCACCGCCGAGGTCGCCGTCGACACCGGCCAGGTCTCCACCGCGCTGGCCGCCGAACTCGCCGACATCGGCCTCGGCCGCTTCCTCGACGAGGTGGCCGGCTACCGGCTGGAGCGGATCGCCGACGAGCCGGTGCGGGTCGCCCTCGGCCGGGACCACCCGCTGGCCGGCCGGACGAGCGTGCGCCTCGGCGAACTGCGCGACCTGCCGCTGCTGCTGTGGCCGCGCGAGCAGCATCCGCGCTACTACGACCACGTGCTCGGCCTGTGCGCGGACCACGGCGTCGACCCGCCGGTCCTGGTCAGCCCGCCGCGGATCGTCGGCTCCCGGCTCTACCTGCTCGCCCGCAACCGCGCGTTCTCGCTGGTGCCCGGCTCGATGACCGGCCACCTCACCGAGGACGTGGCCACCGTCCGGCTGGACGGCCGGGCCACCCTGCCGCTGGAGATGCAGTGGCGGCTGGACGACCGCCGGCCCCGGCTGGCCACCCTGCGGGACCTGATCCGCCAGGAGGCGGCGGCCCTGGAGGTCGACTAGGGCTTTGCCGGGCCCGCGACGCCGGGCACCCGAAGCGCCCCCGGCGAATCCTTGACGCTGGCATGCCACCGCCGAAAGGATGCCCGGACCGCCCACCCGGCCCGCGGCAGCGCCCGCCGGCCGCCCGACCCCTGGGGACCAGCCTTGGCCGTCCGCCCGCTGCTTCGCCGCGCCGCCCGCCTCCTCGGCGCCGCCGCCCTGACCCTCGCCGGCACCCTCACCGCCGCCGCCCCCGCCCACGCCGACTTCGGCACCGACTACCACGACCCGGTCACCGCCACCCGGCCGCTCACCCGCCCCGACACCCGCTCCTGCACCGTCGAGGTGATGCACGACCAGCAGTTCCGCAACGGGTACGGCAACCCGCCCGACACCCCGTACACCACCACCCTCACCCCGCCCGCCGACTGCGCCGGGCCCTGGTCGGCGGTGGTCCTGGACCTCCACGGGCAGGTCGCCGGGCGGCAGTTCGACCGCATCTTCAGCGCCCGCGTCGGCGGCGTCCAGGTGCTGCTCTCCTCCACCCCCGAGCCGTCCAAGGACGGCATCGAATGGAAGCTCGAACGCGATCTCACCCGCTACGCCCCGCTGTTCGCCGCCGGCCCGCAGCCGTTCTCCCTCGACCTCGCCAACGTCACCGACGCCACCTACACCGGCGTCTTCACCATCAGCGCCAGTGTCACCTTCTACACCGCGAACGACCACTGGCCCGCCGCCCGCGCCGCCGACCGCCTGCTCACCACCGGGCCGTTCGCGCTCACCCAGGCCGCCCCCGCCGCCACCCGCGAGCTCACCTTCCCGCAGAACCTCGAACGCCTCACCGCCGAGGTCTACACCCGGGGCGGCGGCGCCTGCGAGGAGTTCGCCTACGCCTCCGCGCCCGACGCCTTCGTCAGCGCCAACCCCGGCCTCGGCTCCTGCGGCAAGGGCCCGTTCCGCGAACTGCGGCTCACCGTCGACGGGCGGACGGCCGGCGCGGTCTGGCCCTACCCCGTCATCTACACCGGCGGGTGGGATCCGCTGCTCTGGCGGCCCGTCCCCGGCGTCTTCGCCTTCGACCTGCCCGCCTACCGGCTCGACCTCACCCCCTACGTCGGACTGCTGCTCGACGGCCGCCCGCACACCGTCGGCATCGCGGTGAACGCCACCGAGGCGCAGAACAACGACACCTGGACCGGCCAGGTCAACCTCTTCGCCGACGTCGACCACGGCACCGCCCGCACCACCGGGCAGCTCACCGACCACCGGGTCGCCCCCGAGGCCGCCGTCGACACCCGGCTCACCGACCACGGCGGCGGCAGCGGCGACTGGACCGTCACCGCAGGCCGGCACGACCTCGCCCGCGGCTGGGTCCAGACCTCGCACGGCCGGATCACCACCGAGGTCCGCGACGACCTCGCCTTCCGCTCCACCCAGCAGCTGCGCGACAGCGGCAACGACGTGACCCTGCACAACCGCACCGACCTCACCCGCACCACCGCCACCTGGGGCGGCGGCCCGCACCGCACCACCACCGTGCGCGAGGGCGAACCGCTGGACGTCACCTACCGCGTCACCCACGACGCCGCCGGCAACACCGACCAGCGGACCGCCATGGACCTCGGCTACCACCGCGAGGCCACCACGGCCACCGGCGGCCACGTCACCGAGCGTTCGACCGTCGACCACACCCTGCGCCCCACCGCCCGCCGCCACGACGGCGACTCCACCGTCCGCACCGGCACCAGCACCGAGGACTACCGCAGCACCGGGCCCGACGGGCCGTACCACCGCACGCTCTCCTTCGTCGACGGCTGGCCGAAGCCGTAACACCGCCCCGAATCTCCCGACTTGCGAAATCCATCCGATTTCGGGCGGTTGACCCCTGGTGCACACGGCGTGGGAAGCGCATGATGGGAGGTGGACCTGCGAGGCAGCTGAAGGAGTTCGACCGCAGGAGGCAGTGGTGACAGATCGAGACGGATCAGGGTCTGCCACTGGCACTACCTCGGTCGACGATCGAACTGCCGGCCGGAGGACACGATGTCCGGAGGCCACCCCCGCCTCGTAGGTTCCCCGCGTCCACGGAGCGCCCCCTCGGCTCCGTGGACGCGTCCGTCGCGGCAGGGCCCGTCACTGCGGCGCCCGTGACCGCGGGGCCCATCGCCGCGGCACCCGTCACTGCGGCACCGGGTAGCCCGCCTCCCAGGCGTGAACGGCGATGCCGACCCGGCTCTCCCCGTCCGCCGCCGAGGCGGCCCGGCGGGAAGTTCACGTCACGGCCCCGGCGCGGTTCACCGACGCGCGGTGAGGCTGGCGGCCATGAACGCTTCCAGTGGACATCTCCCCGTCAGCCGGCGCGGGATCCTGGCCGGTGCCACCGGTCTCGGTCTCGGCGCCGTCTCCCTCTCCGGCATCGCGGCCACGCCCGCCGCCGCCTCTCCGCTGCTGCTGGAGCGGCCGGACCGCTCCGGCGCCCCGCGCGTCGCCGGGCTGCACCTCCAGTTCGGCTCGGACGCCTCGCGCGAGGTCGTGGTCTCCTGGCACACCACCGCCTCGGTCGGCAACCCCCGTGTCCGGTACGGCACTTCGCACGGCGGCTTGGGCCGCAGCGTGCAGGCCGACACCAGCACCTACCGGGACGCCAAGTCCGGCACCGAAGTCCAGATCCACCACGCCCGGCTGAGCGGCCTGCACCCCGACACGGACTACGTGTACGCCGCCGTCCACGACGGTGCCACCCCGGAGCTCGGCACCGTCCGCACCGCCCCGCGCGGCCGGGCCGCCTTCACCTTCACCAGCTTCGGCGACCAGGGCACCCCCACCCTCGGCAAGAAGACCGCGAACGGCTACGCCAACGACAACCTGGGCAGCCCCGCCGCCGGCGACACCACCGCCGGAGTCGAGCGGATCGCCCCGCTGTTCCACCTCGTCAACGGGGACCTCTGCTACGCCAACCTCGCCACCGACCGGGTCCGCACCTGGTCCGACTGGTTCGAGAACAACACCCGCTCGGCCCGCCACCGCCCCTGGATGCCCGCCGCCGGCAACCACGAGAACGAGCGCGGCAACGGCCCGACCGGCTACGGCGCCTACCAGGCCTACTTCGACCTCCCCCCGTCCGGCTCCGACGACGAACTGCACGGCCTCTGGTACGCGTTCACCGCCGGCGCGGTCCGCGTCATCAGCCTCAACAACGACGACGTCGCCTACCAGGACGCCGGCGACTCCTACGTCCACGGCTACTCCGGAGGCGCCCAGCAGCGCTGGCTGGAGCGGGAGTTGGCCGCCGCCAACGCGAACCCCGAGATCGACTGGATCGTGGTCTGCATGCACCAGGTCGTCATCTCCACCGCCGACAAGTTCAACGGCGCCGACCTCGGCATCCGCGAGACCTGGGTGCCGCTGTTCGACAAGTACGGCGTCGACCTGGTGGTCTGCGGCCACGAGCACCACTACGAGCGCTCGCACCCGATCCGCGGCCAGCAGCAGACCGACACCCGCACCCCCATCCCGGTCGCCACCGACACCGCCACCATCGACACCACCCGGGGCACCGTCCACCTGGTGATCGGCGGCGGCGGCACCTCCGCCCCCTCCAACCACCTCTTCTTCGAGCCCGCCAAGGCCCGCGTCATCACCGGCGTCGGAGCCGTCGACCCGGCCACCGGCAAGCGGCCCCCGCAGTACGTGATCGAGGACGCCCCCTGGTCCGCCTTCCGGGACGCCGAAAACCCGTACGGCTTCGCCGCCTTCGAGGTCGACCCGGGCGAGCGCGGCGGCCGGACCACCATCGACGTCACGTACTACTCCGTCAGCGGCCCGTACGGAGACCTCGTCCCCGTCGACCGCTTCACCCTCACCCGCCCGCGCGGCGCCCGCGGCGGCGGCCGGGGACGCTGACCCCGGGCGCCCGGGGCGGTGGCGCCGGCCCGGACCGGCGCCACCGCCCCGGCAGCGCGCTCACCCCCCGACAGGCGCGGTACCGTTCCTCCGCGCGCCCGAACGCACCGAGCGCACCGAACGCCTGAACCCCCGAACGCCCTGGAGGCCCGCCCGATGCCCGTCGACCGCCCCGCCGACGGCACCGGGAACGCCGACCGCCCCGACTACGGCCGACTCGCCGCCGTCGGCCCGTACTTCGCGCTCGACACCCCCGCCACGCCCGGCGCGGGGCCGCCCCCGGGCTTCCGGCCGCTGCCCGAGCTGTACGGCGCCGGGCCGGACGCGCCGCTGGCCCGGCGGATCCGGGTGGTGGCGCAGCGGCTCGGCACCGCCGAGCCCCGGGTCGCCGCGTCGATCCTGCATCTCGGACTGGCCGCCCGTTTCTGGTCGGTGGGCCTCGGGGCGGCCGTCCTGCTGGGTACGGTCCCGACACTGGAGCACGCCTGGGTACGGATCCCGGATCAGGGGCCGCTCGACCTCTGGGCACCGCCGGAGCCCCCGCTCCCCGCTCCGTTCCCCACTTCGCTCCCGCTCGCCGACCAGCTGTACGAGGCCGTCCTGGTGGGCCAGTTGGAGCCGCTGGCGGCGGCGGTGCGGTCCGCCGTCCCGCTCTCCGCCCGGCTGCTGTCGGGCAACGCCGCCTCCGCCCTGGCCGGTACGCTGCGGGTCCTGGACGCCCACGCACCGGTCCCCGCAAGGGCGTTGGTGGCGGAGCTGCTCGCGCGCCCGCCGCTGGCCGGTACCGGGACGCTGCGGACCGGCCCGCGCGGCGCCGCCTTCCGGCGGACCAGCTGCTGCCTGTACTACCGGGTGGGGCCGGGCGCCGGGGTCTGCGGCGACTGCTGCTTCACCCGGCCGCCCGCGCCAAGACGGGGCTGATACATCCAGGAGTGGAGGTCATGTCCGGACCACCTCCCGGCTCGCCGCCGCCGACGGCACCGCCGCCCGCCCCACCACCGGGCCTCCGGGCCTCCAGGCCTCCAGGCCTCCGGTCACCCGTCACCCGTCCCCCGTCACCCGTTCGTCCGCCAGCTGGAGGTGCCCCCGGACCAGGTGGTGCACGCAGGCGACGGTGTGCACCTCGGCGGCGGCCCGGGCCCCGGCCGCGTCACCGGCCAGGACGGCGACCAGGATCTCCCGGTGCTGCTCGGCGAACCGTTCCTGGTCGGGGCCGTGCGGTGCGGGCAGCCAGAGCAGCGGCCCGAGTTCGGCCTGGAGCCGGACGGCGAGCCGGGTGAGGCGCACGGACTGGGCGGCGACGGCGAGTTCGATGTGGAAGCGGGCGTCGGCGCGGCGCTGTTCGGCGGGCCCGGCGGCGTCGCGCAGGTCGTGCACCAGCCGGGTGAGCCGGGGTGCGAGGTCGACGGGGGCGCGTTCGGCGGCGAGCCGGGCGGCGGTGCCGGAGACGGCCAGTTCCTCGTCGCCGAGGTCACGCAGGTCGACGGTGGCGAGGTCGCGCAGCCGGGCGAGTTGGAGGCGTTCGGGGCCCTCGCCGGGCGTGCGGACGAAGCTGCCGCCGTTGCGGCCGCGCCGGGTCTCGATCAGGTCGGCCTCGCGGAGCAGGGCGAGCGCCTCGCGGACGGTGCCGTTGGCGACGCCGAGCTGGTCGGCGAGGTCGTTCTCGCTGGGCAGCTGATCCCCGTCGGCGACCAGGCCGAGGGCGATCGCCTCGGTGATCCGGCGGGCCACGGCATCGGCGCGGCCGAGGTCGGTCAGCGGCGCGAGGACGGCGCTGAGCAGCGGGGTCGCGCTCCCGATCGTCGCCACGCCGACCCTCTCCTCGATCACCGTCGGACTGGGTGCTTCCGGCAGGGTACCTCCCGGTCGGGCACGCACCCTTGCCGCTAGAAACCCGATCTCGTATGTTTTCCCGCGATCCCGGTCCGAGCACCACCCCCGGTAAGCCCTCACGCGTCACGCCACGTTCCCAGGAGCAGGAGCAGGTCATGACCGATGCCAGCGCACGTGCCACCTCCCCGACCGGCCCCCTCCCCCCTCAGGGCCCCGACCTCGGCGCCGATGCCGACGCCGCACGGCTGGCCGCCCTCGGCTACGCCTCCGAGTTCAAACGCGACATGAGCCTCTGGGCGAACTTCTCCCTCGGCTTCACCTACCTCTCCCCGGTCGTCGGCGTGTACACACTCTTCGCCTCCTCCCTCGCGACCGCCGGCCCGCCGATGGTGTGGAGCTTCCTGATCGCCGGGGTCGGCCAGTTGCTGGTGGCACTGGTGTTCAGCGAGGTGGTCGCCCAGTTCCCGGTGGCGGGCGGGGTGTACCCGTGGTCGCGCCGGCTCTGGGGCCGCACCTGGGGCTGGCTGACCGGCTGGGTGTACCTGCTGGCGCTGATGTCCACCATCGCGGCGGTCTCCTACGGCGCCGGCCCGTACGTGGCCGCGCTGCTGGGCGTCGAACCGAGCACCGCGACGACCGTCTGGTGCGCGCTCGGCCTGCTGCTGCTCGCCACCGTGATCAACCTGGGCGGCACCAAGGTGCTGTCGGCGGCGGCCGTGTTCGGCTTCGCCGCCGAGCTGCTGGGCGCCCTGGCGGTCGGCGCCTGGCTGCTGCTGACCCACCGCTACCACGGGCTCGGTGTGGTCTTCGACCGCTTCGGCGCGGGCGGCGGCGGCTCGTACACCGACGCCTTCCTGGCCGCCGGGCTGATCGCGGTCTTCCTCTTCTTCGGCTTCGAGGCGTGCGGCGACGTCGCCGAGGAGGTGCCGAACCCCGGTCGACAGATCCCCAAGTCGATGCGGCGCACCCTCTACGTCGGCGGCGCGGCGGCGATCGGCGTCAGCCTGGCGCTGGTGATGTCGATCCAGGACATCGGCGCGGTGGTCTCCGGCGACGACAAGGACCCGGTGGCCTCGGTGCTGCACGACGCGTTCGGCGCCACCGGCGCCCGGGTGGTGATCGGCGTGGTGCTGATCTCCTTCCTGTCCTGCGTGCTGAGCCTCCAGGCGGCGGCGAGCCGGCTGGCGTACTCCTTCGCCCGGGACCGGATGATCGCGGGCAGCCGGCTGCTCGCCACCGTCTCGGACCGCCTGCGGGTACCGCCGTACGCGCTGCTGCTCGCTGCGGCAGTGCCGGGCGTGATCATCGTCGGCGCCTCGGCGCTCTCCGAGGGCGCCCTGACGAAGATCATCTCCTTCTCCAGCATCGGCATCTACCTGGCCTTCCAGATGGTGGTGCTGGCCGCCCTGCGCGCCCGGCTGCGCGGCTGGCGCCCGAGCGGGGACTTCCGGCTCGGCCGCTGGGGCCTGGCGGTGAACATCGGCGCGCTGGTGTACGGGCTCGCCGCGATCGTCAACATCTGCTGGGGCCGCACCCCGGACGCCGCCTGGTACGACGACTACCTCGTGCTGCTCTCGGCCGTGGCGGTGCTCGCGGCCGGCGGGCTCTACCTGCTGCTGGCCCGCCCGCACCTGCGCGGCGACGCCCCGTCCGGCGACGCGACGGCCCCCGCCGGGGACGCCCGATGACCCTCACCCCTGGAGGAATCCCCGTCGCCGCCCTCGACCGCGTCCCGGACGACGGGCACCCCGAAGGCGCGTCATGAGCCCGGAGCCATGAGCCCGGAGTCACGGAACCCGGAGTCACAGAGCTTGAGTCACGGAACCGGAGCCGCGAAACCGGCCCGCGTCCGGCTTGTCCAGAGCCGGGCGCGGGCCGCCGGTCCCCACCCGGTGCCGATGCCCTCAGCGGCGGGTGAAGCACTCGCGTGCGGTGCGGTCAGACCGCGACCGCCTCCGCCATCTCCCCCTCGGCCTCCACCGGGCTCTCCACCGCCCGGCGCCCGCGCCCCTCGTAGAGCGCGGCGGCCACCAGCGCGGCCCCGCCCAGCAGCAGCCAGACCACCAGGGTCACGACGTGCCCGCCGAGGCCCGCGCCGCCGTCGAAGTACAGGATGCTGCGCGCGCCCTCCAGGAAGCCGGCGCCGGTCCAGAAGCCGTGCAGCGCGCCGAAGAAGCCGTTCTGCAGCTCGGGCCGGAAGACGCCGCCGGAGCTGGTGAAGTTCAGCATCACGAACAGCACCATCAGGGCCAGGGTGGTCCACCTCTTCAGGAAGCTGTGCAGGCCGATGCCGATCAGGACGACGCCCGCCGAGTAGAGCCACCCGAGCGCCCACACCGCGGCCAGGTCGTGGTCGACCACGTGGAAGACCGGTCCGGCGGTGACGATCCCGATCACGCTCACCACCAGCGACACCGCCACGCCGACCAGCGCCCGGATCCGCATGCTCAGCCCGGCGCCGGCCGCGCCGATCACGGCGACGCTGGCGTAGGAGCCGATGCTCAGCGCGACCAGCAGGAAGAACAGGCCCTGGCCGGTCGGGTCGCCCTCGGCCGGGGTGGTGAGGTCGGTGACGTGCAACGGCACGCCCTGCCGGTCGGTGACGTTGGTGAACACCGCCGTGGCGGCCACCGCCGAGGTGTCCGAGTTCCCCTTGGCGACGAGCAGTTCGGGGCTCCTGGCATCCGGGAGGAAGGCCCCCACCAGGTCGCGGTCGCGCAGCTGCTGCTCGGCGATCGCCCGGTCGGGCAGGGTGCGGACGTCGACCGCCGCCCCGGCCTTGGCCTGGATCGCCTGCGCCAGGCCCTGCGCCTGCGGGGTGGTGCCGACCACGGCGACCTTCAGGTGGTGCGGCTCGGGCTGGTGGAAGGCGCCCTGGTAGGCGAGCGCCATGCCGAGGCACATCAGCAGCGGGGTGATCAGGTGGAGGGCGAGGTGCTTGAGCGAGTGCCCCAGGGCGGGCGCTGCGGCAGGGGTCTGGGGTGTGCTCATGGCGTTCGTACCGTCCTCCGGTGGCATCCAGTCAAGATAGGTGGCAAATGCAACCATGAGAGGTGCTGAATGCACCCACATCAGGTGGTAAATGCAACTATCTTGGATGTAGCTTACAACTATCTGACGCCGATCGAAAGCCGGCCGCCCCAGCAGGGGACACGGCCGAGCGCTCAGGACAGCTCGAACACGCCGTACGAGAAGCCGTCCGCCCGCAGTTCCCCGTCCGCCACCCGCACGCCCCGCACCTCCAGCGGGCGCACCCCGTCGTGCTCCAGCCGCACCGTCCCCGGCTCCCGGCGCGGGTTCACCGCCACCAGGTACCGTCCGGCCCGGGTGTACACCAGCGGGTACCCGGCGTGCCGGACCTCCACCCCGCCCGAGGCGCCCAGCCCCGGATGCGCCCGGCGCAGCGCGATCAGCCGCCGGACGGTGTGCAGCAGCGAGGTCGGGTCGGCCCGCTGGGAGAGCACGTCCGGGCGCCGCGGGTCCGGGTCGACGGGCAGGTAGAGGCGCTCGGGCGGCGCGCTGGAGAAACCCGCCGTCGGCCCGGGCTCCCACTGCATCGGGGTCCGCGAGCCGGCCCGGTTGTACCGCGGGCCGAGCACGCTGCCCTCGACGTCGGGCAGTCCGGGCAGGTAGCGCATGCCGATCTCGTCGCCGTAGTAGACGGCCGGCAGGGTGGGCCAGGTGAGCAGGAACGCGAAGGCGGCGGCCAGTTGCCCGTCGGTGCGCGGGCCGGTGGCCAGCCGGGAGAAGTCGTGGTTGGCGGTGGGCAGGGCGATGTGGCCGACGCCCCCGGTCGATTCGGCGGCGGCGCGCCAGGCGTCCAGGAACACCTGCGGGGTGCCGCGCCCCTCGGCCTCGAAGTAGCACGGGCCCTGCTGCCAGAACTCCTCGACCGTGCCGGCGCCGTTGTTCCACAGCGATCGCAACGCCAGGCCGTGGTCGGCACCGCCGAACTGCAGGAAGAAGTCCGCGTGGAAGCCCGCCGCGACGGCGGCCGCCGGATCGCCCCACTCGGCGAACAGCGCGGCCCGCGGGTGGGCGCGGTCCAGCCAGTCCCGCAACCCGGTCCACAGCTTGGCGGTCTCCACCAGGCCCGGGTCGTCCTTGACCAGCGAGGAGGCCATGTCGACCCGGAAGCCGGCCAGGCCGAGGCCGAGCCAGTGCGCCATGATGTCGCGCAGGGCCGCCCGGTTGGCGCGCGGGCCCTCGGCGTCCACCGGCTGGCGCCAGGGCTCCTCGGAACTCGGGCGCGCGTAGCCGAAGTTGAGCGCGGGCTGGCAGTCGAAGAAGTTCGGCCGGTACCAGCCGGGTCGGCTACCGGGCGAGGCGACGAAGCCGTCCACCCGCTGGTCGGACCAGATGTACCGGTGGTCGGACGGGTCCTCGGCGGCGGCCAGGAACCAGGGGTGGCGGTCGGAGGTGTGGTCGGAGACCAGGTCGAGCAGGATCCGGATGCCCTTGCGGCGGGCGGCCTCGACCAGCGTGACCAGGTCCTCGGTGGCGCCGTAGCGCGGGGCCGGGGCGAGGTAGTCGGCGACGTCGTAACCGGCGTCGCGGAACGGGGAGGCGAAGCAGGGGTTGAGCCAGACGGTGTCGACGCCGAGCCAGGCGAGGTGGTCGAGGTGCGCGGCGATGCCGGCGAAGTCGCCGATGCCGTCGCCGTCGGAGTCCGCGAAGCTCTGCGGGTAGATCTGGTACAGGACGGCGTCGGCCAGCCAGTCGGGGCCGGGGCTGGGCGGGGTCATGGGGTGGGTCCTCCTGCCGGATCCGGGGGCCGGGGCCAGGGCTGGGGCCGGGGCTGGGGAGCACGATTCTCGCCCATCCCCGGCCGTGCCGACAGCCCGCCGACGGCCGTCCCGACAACTCGCCGGCCGACCGCCCCGGCACCCCGCCGCCCGCCGGCCCCTCAGGCCCGCGCCACCGCGCACGCCGCGGTGAACGCCCGGGCCCGCCGGGTGATCTCCGCCCAGTCCCCCGCCGCGACCGCGTCCGGCGGCACCACGTCCGTGCCCGCGCAGACCGCGAGCGCGCCGTGCGCCAGGAAGTCGGCGGCGTTGCCCGCGTTCACCCCGCCGGAGGCCACCAGCGGGACGTCCGGGTACGGGCCGCGCAGGTCCTTGAAGTAGCCGGGGCCGAACGCCCGGGCCGGGAAGATCTTCACGGCGGCGGCCCCGAGGTCCACCGCCCGGGCCACCTCGGTCGGGGTGAGCGCCCCGAGCACCACCGGCACCCCGGCGGCCCGGGCGGCCTGCGCGACCTCGGGCCGGCAGCCGGGGGTGACCAGGAAGGACGCCCCGCTCGCGACCCCGCGCTCGGCCTGCTCGGCGGTCAGCACGGTGCCCACGCCGACCCGCCAGCCCGCGTCCGCGGCACGCCGCAGGTGCGTCGTCACCTCCGGTGTGGTGTAGGTGAATTCGGTCCAGTTGATGCCGCCGTCGGCGAGCGCGGCGCATAGCGCGGCCGCGTCCGGGATGCGGGGCGCGCGGACCACGGCGATCACCGGGTCGTCCCACAGGTCGGCGAGGGGGTTCACGGAGGGGGGATTCACAGGGATCTGGTTCCTCGGTCGGTGCGGCGCAGGGCGCGCCCGGGCCGGGCGCCCGTGGTGCGGCCCTGCCGGACGACGGCGGTGCCGTTGACGTACACGTGCTGGACGCCCTCGGCGGGCAGCCGGGGGTCCTCGAAGGTGGCGGCGTCCCGGACCTTCTCGGGGTCGAGGAGCACCAGGTCGGCGTGGTGGCCGGGGGCGATCAGGCCGCGCCGGTGCAGCCCGAGCCGGGCGGCGGGCCGACCGGTCATCCGGGCGATCGCCTCCTCCAGTGTCAGCACGCCCAACTCCCGGCTGTAGTGGGCGAGGTAGCGGGGGAAGGTGCCCCAGGCACGCGGGTGCGGCCGGGCGCCGACCAGCAGTCCGTCGCTGCCGACGGTGTGCGCCGGGTGGCGCATGATCGCCCGGACGTTCTCCTCGTGCCCGACGTGCTGGAGGATCGTGGTGGCCAGTTCGTCGCGGCGCAGCAGGTCGAGGAAGACCTCCGTGCCGCTGCGGCCCCGCTCGGCGGCGAGTTCGGCGACGGTCCGGCCGACCGCCCGCGCCAGCTCGGCCGTCCGGACGCCGGAGATCTGGATCGTCGCCCAGTCGGTGACGACGCCATGGCAGCCGTCGCTGCCCTTCTCCTCCACCTCGTACCGGATCCGCTCGCGGGCGGCCGGGTCGGCGAGCCGGGTGAGTGTCGCCGCCGGACCGCCCTCGGTGGCCCAACTGGGCAACAGGGCGGCCAGGGTGGTGGATCCCGGCAGGTAGGGGTAGCTGTCCAGGGTGAGGTCGACGCCGTCGGCGAGCGCCTGGTCGACCAGTTCCAGCAGTTCGCCGGCCCGGCCCCGGTTGACGCCGAAGTTCATCGTGGCGTGGGTCAGGTGCAGCGCGCAGCCGGTCCGCCGGGCGATCTCCACCATTTCCGCGTAGCCCTCCAACGCACCCTCACCATAAGAGCGTTGGTGCGGGGCGTGGAAGCCGCCGTAGGCCGCTACCACGGTGCACAGCTCGACCAGCTCGGAGGTGTCCGCGTACATCCCGGGGGTGTAGCTGAGGCCGCTGGACATGCCGACCGCGCCGTCCAGCAGGCCCTGCGCCAACTCCTGGCGCATCCGGTCGAGTTCGGCCGGGGTGGGCGGCCGGTTGGCCCAGCCCATGGCGAGCATCCGCAGCGAGCCGTGCGGGACGAGGTAGCAGGCGTTGACGGCGACGCCGGTGCGGTCGATCCGGTCCAGGTAGCCCGCGACGCCGCGCCAGTCCCAGTCGAAGCCCTCCGGATCGCCGTTCCAGCCGGCCAGTTGGCGACGCAGCGCGGGCAGGGTGGTGTCGTCCACCGGGGCGTAGGACAGGCCGTCCTGGCCGAGGACCTCGCAGGTGACGCCCTGGGTGATCTTGGCCGGGTGCTCGGGTTCGAGCAGCAGGGCGAGGTCGGAGTGGGCGTGCATGTCGATGAAGCCGGGGGCGAGGACCAGCCCGTCGGCGTCCACCACCGTCGGCGCGTCGAGGCCGTGGCCGATCTCGGTGATCAGCCCGTCGGCGATCCGCACGTCCGCCCGGTAGCGGTCCGCGCCGGTGCCGTCGACGACGGTGGCGCCCCGGAAGACGGTGTCGGGCGCTCTGCCGCCCGCCATCAGAAGAACGTCCTGACCAGCCCGGTGACCTTCGGCTCGGCCGCGTCGGCGGAGTCCAGCACCGGGATCGCGGTCCACTTGTCGAAGGCCGTGCACGGGTGGGAGACGCCGAGCCGCAGCACCGCGCCGATCGGGGCGAGGTCGCCCGCGTCGCGCAGGAAGGCGTGCTGGTCGTTGAGTGCGGTGATCCGGGCTGCGGTGCCGGTCAACTCTGCGCCGCCGCGCACGCGTTGCGGCTCGGGCAGGCCCTCGTCGAAGGGCAGGTCGCGCTTGCCGGCGTCCAGCAGGGCCAGTTGCGGCTCGGGCCGGGACACCACCCGGGCCCAGCCGTGCAGCGCGCTGCGGAACGGCGTGTCGCCGGCGCCCCGGACCAGTGGCGAGATGCCCCGGTAGAAGCCGTCGTCGTGGGCGATGTACGCGCCCGAGCGCAGGACCACGAGGGCGTCCGGCAGGCCTGCCAGTTCCTCGACGACCAGGTCGAAGTAGGCGCTGCCGCCGGCCGTCACGATCGGCCGGGCGTCGTCCGGGTAGGCGCGGGCGAGCCGGCCGTGCAGGTCGGCGAGCGCCTTGAGGTAGTCGCGGACGGTGGCCAGCCCGTCGGCGGTGGCGTCGTGGGCGAGCGCGCCCTCGTAGCCGCCGACGCCCGCGAGGCGCAGGGTGGGGGCGCGCAGCACGGCGGCGGCGATCTCGACGGCCGCGTCCACGCCGCGGGCGCCGGTGCGCCCGCCGGGGCCGCCGAGTTCGACCAGGACCTCGACGGGCCGCTGGGCCCCGGCGGCGCGCAGCGCCTCGTCCATCAGCCGGACGCTCTCGGTGGAGTCCACCCAGGAGACGAAGGCGAACGCCGGGTCGGCGGCCAGTTCGTCGGCGAGCCAGGCCAGTCCGGCCGGGTCGAGCAGGGTGTTGGCGAGCAGGATCCGCTCGACTCCGAAGGCCCGGGCGACGCGCACCTGCGGCAGGTTGGCGAGGGTGATGCCGTGGCTGCCGGTGGCGAGCTGCGCCTGCCACAGGGCGGGCGCCATGGTGGTCTTGCCGTGCGGCACGAGCACGACCCCGGCCTTGGCGCACCAGTCGGCCATGGTGCGGAGGTTGTGGTCGAGCGCGGCACCGTCCAGGGTGAGCAGCGGGGTGCCGAGCCCGGTGAGGGTGGGTCCGGTGGCCAGCCAGTCGCGGACGGAGTGCCCCCAAGCCTCCGGCGGGGCGGCCTTGAACCGCCAGTCGAGCGTCTCGTCGGCGAGGGCCGCCACCGCGCCGTCGCCGATGCCCGGCCCGGTGCCGATGCTTGCGAAGGTCTGCTCCACCGTCTTCCTCCATCTGCCGTGTTGCAACATGTGCAATGAGGGTTGCACATGTTGGCATGACGGTTCTAGCATCGGCGCCGGATCACGGTCAACGGAACGGCCGCCGCAGACGGAGGAGCCCAGCAGATGCCGCGACAGGACACCCCGGGCCCGGCCCGCCCCGGTCCTTCCCCGACGGCCGTGTGCGTGGGCGAGTCCATGGCGGTGCTGCTGCCGGACCGGCCGGGCCCGCTGGAGGCGGTGGAGAACTTCCGGTTGTCGGTCGGCGGCGCGGAGTCCAACGTGGCCGGCGCGCTGGCCGCGCTCGGCGTCCCGACCGCCTGGATCAGCCGGGTCGGCGACGACGGCTTCGGCCGCCGGCTGCTCGCCGAGGTCGCCGCCCGCGGCGTGGACGTCTCGGCGGTCGCCGTCGACCCGCACCGCCCCACCGGCCTGTACCTCAAGGAGGTCGGCGGCGCCACCGGCCACCACCACGACCTCGGCCCCGGCCGCAGCCGGCTGCACTACCACCGGCGCGGCTCCGCGGCCGCCGCGCTCTCCCCCGCCCTGCTGGCCGACCCGGCGGCCGTCCGGCTGCTGTCCGGCGCCCGCCTGCTGCACCTGTCCGGCATCACCGCCGCGCTCTCCGACGACTGCCTGGCGCTGCTGCGCGCCCTGCTCGCCGACCGCCGCCCGGAGCGGACCGTCAGCTTCGACCTCAACTGGCGCCCCGCGCTCTGGCACGACCGCGACCCGGCCGTCCTGCCGCCGCTGCTGGACGCCGCCGACCTGCTGCTGATCGGCGCCGACGAGGCCGAGGCCGCGTTCGGCACCGGGGAACCGGCCGCGCTGCGCCGCCGCTTCGCCTCCCCCGCCACCGTGGTGGTCAAGGACGCCGCCCGGCTGGTCACCGCCCTGGAGCGGGACGGCACGGCGGTGAGCGAACCGGCCCTGGCCGTCGAGGTGGTCGAGGCCACCGGCGCGGGCGACGCCTTCGCCGCCGGCTACCTGGCCGGCACCGTCCGCGGCCTGGACCAGCGCCGCCGGCTGCGACTCGGCCACCTGAGCGCCGCCTGCGCGCTGACCGCCCACGGCGACCAGGCCGAACTGCCGCCCGCCGCCGTGGTGGCCGCGCTGCTCGACGCCTCGCCCGCCGACTGGGCCGCCACCCGGGTCTCGGTGGAGGGCATCACCGGCCCGGCCGTCCCCGCGGACCGGTCCCGCGACACCCGGCGGGCCCGGGCACAATGAGCACGAACCCGAGCCCGAACGACCCCGGCGGAGCACGATGAGCCAGACCGTCACCCGCGCCCTGCGCCTGCTCGCCGAACTCGGCGAGGGCGAGCGCTCCCTCGACCAGCTGGCCGAGGTGCTCGGCGTCCACAAGACGACCGTGCTCCGACTGCTCCAGAGCCTGGAGGAGGAACGGTTCGTCTACCGTGACGCCGCCTACCGCTACCACCTGGGCGCCGGCCTGTTCGCCCTCTCCGGCCTCGCCCTGGAACAGCGCGGCGTCCGCCGGATCGCCGCCCCGCACCTGGCCGAGCTCAACGCCACCACCGGCCAGACCGTGCATCTGGCCGCGTACGAGGGCGGCGAGGTCGTCTACATCGACAAGTTCGACTCCCGGCACCCGGTCAGGATGTACTCCCGGATCGGCCTGCGCGCCGCCCTGCACAGCGCCGCCGTCTCCAAGGTGCTGCTGGCCGACCTACCGCTGCCCGAACGCCGCCGGGTGGCCGCCGGGATCGACTTCACCCCGCACACCCCCCGCACCCTCAGCACGCCCGAGGCGCTGCTCGCCGAGCTGGAGAAGGTCGCCGTCCAGGGCTGGGCGCAGGACCACGCCGAGCACGAGGCGTTCATCAACTGCGTGGCCGCACCGATCCGGGACGCCAGCGGCCGGGTCGTCGCTGCCGCGTCCATCTCGGTGCCGGACGTCGTCCTGCCCTACGAGCAGGTGCTGGACCTCCTCCCGCAGCTGCTCGCCACCACCCGCGCCATCTCGGCCGACTGCGGCCGCCCGGACCACAACTGATCGACCGTCAGACCGTAAGGAACCCCATGAACGAGCAGCACCCGACCAGCGGCAAGACCGAGGTCCGCACCGACGGCGCCCCCGCCCCCGCCTGGATGTTCTCCCAGGGCGTCCGCAAGGGCCCGATCCTCCAGGTCTCCGGCCAGGGCCCGCAGGACCCGGCGACCGGCGAGTACCTGTACCACGGCGACGTGAAGGCGCAGACCCGGCGCACGCTGGAGAACGTCAAGGCGATCGTCGAGGCCGGCGGGGCCACCATCGAGGACGTGGTGATGTTCCGGGTCTACCTCACCAAGCGGGCGGACTTCCCGCTGATGAACGAGGTGTACGCCGAGTTCATCGACGAGAACATCAAGCCCGGCGGCGTGAAGCCCTGCCGCACCACGATCTTCGTCGAGCTGCCGCAGGAGCCGATGCTGGTCGAGATCGACGCCCAGGCCGTCGTCGCCTGAGACACCGTCGAGCGGCCTGACCACCGCAAGGGCCCGGACGCGCACCAGGCGTCCGGGCCCTCCGCCGCCCCCCCTCGCTCACCGCCCCGCGGGCACGCCCTGCTCGGCCGGGGCGCCCGAGCGCGCCACGACCCTCCCCTCGCCCGCCGCGCCGCGCCGGTCCAGCGCCGCCGCGAACACCGTCACACCGAGGGCGACCGCGGTGAGCAGCCCACCCACCCAGTTCGGCGCGTCGTAGCCGAGGCCGCCGGAGATGACCAGCCCGCCGAGCCAGGCGGCCAGCGCGTTGCCCAGGTTGAACGCGGCGATGTTGGCGGCCGAGGCCAGCGTCGGCGCGCCCGCCGCCTGGTCCATGACCCGCTTCTGCAGCGGCGCGACGGTCGCGAAGCCGAACAGCCCGATCAGCGGGATGAGAACGATCGCGGCCGGCTTGCTGTGCGCGGCGAAGGTGAAGGCGAACAGCAGCACCGCGAGCACCGCGAGGATCACGGTGAGGCTGCGCATCAGCGCGCGGTCGGCGAACCAGCCGCCCAGCAGGTTGCCGACGAACAGGCCGACGCCGAACAGGAAGAGCAGCCAGGTGACGCTGCTCGGGGCGAAGCCGGCCAGTTCGGTCATCATCGGCGTGATGTAGGTGAACATCGCGAAGATGCCGCCCCAGCCGAGCACGGTCATGGCGAGCGCGAGCCAGAGCCGCAGGGTCCGGAAGGCGGCCAGTTCGGGGCCGAGCCGGGCGGCGCCCGCCCTCGGCTGGACGGGCACCAGCGCCGCGATCCCGGCGAGGCCGAGCAGGCCGAGCCCGGCGACGACGTAGAACGTGGAGCGCCAGCCGAAGTGCTGGCCGAGCAGGGTGCCCATCGGGACGCCCAGCACGTTGGCGGCGGTGAGACCGGTGAACATCAGGGCGATGGCGCCGGCCCGCTTGTGCGGGGCGACCAGGTCGGCGGCGACGACCGAGCCGATGCCGAAGAACGCGCCGTGCGCGAAGGCGCTGACGATCCGGCCGATCATCAGCAGCCCGAAGGCGGGGGCGACGGCCGCGATCAGGTTGCCCACCACGAACAGGCCCATCAGCGTCAGCAGCATGCCCTTGCGGGGGGCCCGGGTGCCGAGGATGGTGAGCAGCGGGCCGCCGACCACGACGCCGAGCGCGTAGCCGGAGATCAGCAGACCGGCGGTGGGGATGGAGACCGAGAAGTCGCCGGCGACCTCGGGCAGCAGGCCCATGATCACGAACTCGGTGGTGCCGATACCGAAGGCGCTGATCGCCAGCGCCAGGAGCGCGAGGGGCATGAGGGACCGCTTTCCAGAGAGAACCGTTGCGCATGCAACTACCAGCGTCGACAATACGAGACACCCGCAGGTACTTGCAAGCGCCATCTATCCCTGATGACAGCGATCCCGGCCACGCCACTTGCCACACCCCCGAGCGGAGATTAGGTTAGGCTCACCTAACTAACTGGAGGTCCGTCATGAGCCTGCCCGCCGGCGACGCCGAGGTGCCCGAACCCACCACCGCCGAGCGCGTCCAGAGCCTGCTCAGCGCGACCTCCTCGCTCACCGTCCGCGCCTGCGGCGAACACCACGACCTCGACACCCCGGTCTCCGTCCACGGCTCCCGGCTGCGCCTGCGCGCCCCGCTGGGCGACCCGCTCGCCACCGCCGCCGCCCGCGCCACCGACGGACTCGCCGTCGTCCTGGACGTCACCGACATCTCCCCCGTCGCCGTCCGCGACCGGATCCGCGCCCGCCTCACCCTGGCCGGCCGACTGCACCTGGCCCACCTCGCCGACGACGGCCTCAGCGTCCACCTGCGCGTGGACGTCGCCCACGCCGTCCTCGCCACCCCGTACGGCACCGGCGCGCTCACCGCCGGCGACCTCGCCCTCGCCGCGCCCGACCCGCTGGCCCGCTACGAGGCCGCCATGCTCACCCACCTCGCCGACGACCACGCCGACGCCCTCGCCGTCCTCACCCGGCTGCTCGACCCGGACCTGCTCGCCCAGCACCCGGAGGTCCGCCCGCTCGCCCTGGACCGCCACGGCCTGGTCCTGCGCCTGGACCACCCGCACGGCCACCGCGACGTCCGCCTGGTCTTCCCCGAACCGGCCGCCGACACCGAGGACTTCGGGCAGCGGATGCACGAGCTGCTGACCGCCGCCCAGCACGGGCTGCCCGCCCACCGGCTCTGAACCGGCCCACCAGAGCGTCGGCCTGACGCATCGTCAATTCGCCTTGGGGGCACCCACCAAGGCCCGGAAACGACAGCGGCCGGCCCGGCTCGCGAGAGAAGTCTCGCGAGCCGGGCCGGCCTGGGCGTGTCCCGCGCCCATGTCCACTGCTGCGGCGATCACCCGGTCGAGCGGTCACCCGACATGACCATCCCGGGCGGTCGATTCGCCCCGTAGCAGCGGTGGTTCCTCATCCGGCACATCCGGTACATCCGGTACATCCGGTACGGGTCAGAGCGCGACGCCGTGGGCCCGCAGGTAGGCGACCGGGTTGATGTCCGAGCCGTACTCCGAGCCGTTGCGGATCTCGAAGTGCAGGTGCGGGCCGGTCACGTTGCCGGTCGCGCCGGAGAGGCCGATCTGCTGTCCGGCCTTGACGGCCTGACCGATCTTCACACCGATCGAGGAGAGGTGCGCGTACTCGGCGTAGTGGCCGTCGGCGAGCTTGATCTCGACCTCGTTGCCGTAGGCGCCGCCGTTGCCGGCCTTCACCACGACGCCGTTGCCGACGGCGCGCAGCGGGGTGCCGGTGGAGGCGACGAAGTCCTGGCCGGTGTGGTGGCCGGAGGCCCACATCGAGCCGGCCACGCCGTAGGCCGTGCCCAGCTTCGGGCTGGCCAGCGGGGCGACGAAGGCGGAAGCGGCGGCGACCGGGACGGTGCTGACCGTGGCGGACGGCGCGGCGGTCTGCAGCTGGGTCTGGAGCTGGGCGGACGGCTTGGCCGCCTCGGTCCGGACCTCCAGCTGGGCCTGCGGCTTGGCGGCGGTGGTGGCCGGCGCGGCGTCCTGGGCGGACGGCTGGGCGGGCTTCGCCGGGGCAGCGGGCTTGGCCGGGGCGGCCTGGCCGGCGATCACGAGCCGCTGACCGGGGAAGATCAGGTCCGGGTTGCCGCCGACGACCTCGCGGTTGTGGTCGTACAGCGCCTGCCAGCCGCCGTCGACGTGCTGGGCGTCGGCGATCCGGGACAGGGTGTCACCGCTGACGACGCGGTAGCTCTCCTGCGACGAGGCCTGGGCCTGGTCGGCGGGAGCGGCGGCCGGGGCTGCGGTGACCGCGGCGGCCGGCGCGGGGTGGGCCTGGGCGCTCATCGCGGTGACGAGCGGCAGGGCGAAGGAGACACCGGTGACGGCGGTGGCGATCCCGATGCGGGCGGCGCGGGGCAGGGCGATACGACGAGCCTGTGCAGGCATGGAATTTTCCTCTCCGACGCCTGCGAGGTGAGCTGTCGGGTTCGGGCTGGAGTTGCCCGGCCGCACATGCGGCTTCACCCCTAGCCGGCCCTGGATCCGGGTACGCGAAAGCGTGCCGTTTCCGGTCCGGCGACTTACCTGTGGGTCCCCCGCTCCTGCCGTACAGAGTTCGGTGCGAGCCACCGGGCAGCGGCAGGATTCGGCGTTCCACCCGGTGGATCCGTCCGGACTGGCCGGGCGGTCGCTGAACTAAAACCCATCCGTTCGGGTGAAGCAATGTCGATCACTTGAACCGCCGACAACCCCCCGAGCTGCGGTGACCCTCCGAATGATCGGCCGCACCGTACGTGCACAATCCATTCACCCGGCGCCACTGATCCACGACGCTGCGCCGATTCCGCCACCGCTGCGCACCCGCCCGCTCACGCACCGCGCACCCACCGACACGCCACCCGGTGACCCTTGTCACGTACGCCCCACGGGCGCAGGATCGGCCCGTGGCCACCTCCGAAGCAGGAACACTGCGCCTGGGCACCTCGCGGGGACGCTGGGTCCTCCTCGCGACGGTGCTCGGCTCCAGCATGGCGATGCTCGACGGCACCGTGGTGAACGTCGCGCTGCCCCGCATCGGCACCGATCTCGGCGCCTCCCTCGCGTCCCTGCAGTGGACGCTCAACGCCTACCTGCTCACCCTGGCCGGACTGATCCTGCTCGGCGGCGCGCTCGGCGACCGGTACGGCCGGCGCCGGGTCTTCCTGATCGGCGTGCTCTGGTTCGCCGCCGCCTCCGCGGCCTGCGCCGCCGCCCCCACCATCCACGTGCTGATCGCCGCCCGCGCCGTCCAGGGCATCGGCGGGGCGCTGCTCACCCCCGGTTCGCTCGCCATGCTGCAAGCCGTCTTCCACCCGGACGACCGCTCGGCGGCGGTCGGCCTGTGGTCGGGCCTCGGCGGGGTGTCGGCCGCGGTCGGCCCCTTCCTCGGCGGCTGGCTGGTGGACGGCCCCGGCTGGCGGTGGATCTTCCTGCTGAACCTTCCGCTCGCGGCCGCCGTGGTCGCGGTCACCTCCCGGTTCGTCCCCGAGAGCCGGAACGAGAGCGCCGTCGTCCGCTTCGACGTCCCCGGCGCGCTGCTCGCCGCGCTCGCCCTCGGCGCGATCACCTACGCGCTGACCGCCGCCGGGGAGGGCCTGTCCCCCGCGGTCTGGCTCACCGGCGCGATCGGCCTGCTGCTCGGCGCGGCCTTCATCGCGGTCGAGCGCCGCGCCGCCGAGCCGATGCTGCCGCTCGGCCTCTTCTCCTCCCGGCTGTTCACCGCCGTCAACCTGGTCACCCTCTGCGTCTACGCGGCGTTCAGCGGGGTGTTCTTCCTGCTGGTGGTGCAGTTGCAGATCGTCTCCGGCTTCTCCCCGCTGGTCTCCGGCCTCGCCCTGGTCCCGATCACCGTGCTGATGCTGACCCTGTCGGCGCGCGCCGGGCGGCTGGGCAAGCGGATCGGCCCCCGGATCCCGCTCACCGTCGGTCCGCTGCTGTGCGCCGCCGGGGTGCTGCTGATGCTGCGCACCGGCCCCGGCTCCTCCTACTGGGCGGACGTGCTGCCCGCCGTCACGGTGCTGGGCTGCGGGATGACCCTGCTGGTCGCGCCGCTGACGGCGACGGTGCTGGCCGCCGTCGAGGTCCGGCACGCGGGCATCGCCAGCGGCGTCAACAACGCCGCCGCCCGCGCGGCCGGGCTGCTCGCGGTCGCCGCGCTGCCCTCGCTCGCCGGGCTGAGCGGCGACGCCTACCGGGTGCCGTCCGCGGTGGACTCCGCCTTCCGCACCGCGATGCTGATCTGCGCCGGGCTGCTGGTCACCGGCGGGCTGACGGCCTTCGCCACCGTCCGCGGCAACGTGCTCGCGCCGGTGGACCGCCCGGTGGCCGAGCCGGACTGCGAGTGGGCCTGCGGCACCACCCCGCCGCTCGACCCGGGCCACGTCCACACGGACGAGGGCCCCGCCACCGGATCGGCGGCAGGGCCCTCAGCTGGCTGACGAATCGTCAGAGGATGTCACCGGGCGCGTACTTGGCGGCCTCCGGGTAGGCGGCGGCGACGGCCTCCACCTGGCGGACCACCTCGGCGACCTGAGCACCGGCCGCACCGGTGAAGGAGAGCCGGTCGGCCAGCAGCGCGTCCAGCCCGGCCCGGTCCAGCGGGATCCGCTCGTCGGCGGCCAGCCGGTCCAGCAGCTCGTTCTCGCGGGCGCCCGCACGCATCGCCAGCGCGGAGGCGACGGCGTGCTCCTTGATGACCTCGTGCCCGGTCTCCCGGCCGACGCCCGCGCGCACCGCGCCCATCAGCACCTTGGTGGTGGCGAGGAACGGCAGGTAGCGGTCCAGCTCGGCCTCGATCACGGCGGGGAAGGCGCCGAACTCGTCGAGGACGGTCAGGAAGGTCTCCAGCAGGCCGTCGAAGGCGAAGAAGGCGTCCGGCAGCGCGACCCGGCGCACCACCGAGCAGGAGACGTCACCCTCGTTCCACTGGTCGCCGGCCAGCTCGCCGGTCATCGAGGCGTAGCCGCGCAGGATGACGGCCAGGCCGTTGACGCGCTCGCAGGAGCGGGTGTTCATCTTGTGCGGCATCGCCGAGGAGCCGACCTGGCCCTCCTTGAAGCCCTCCGTGACCAGCTCGTGGCCGGCCATCAGACGGATGGTCTTGGCCAGGCTGGACGGCGCGGCGGCCAGCTGGACGAGGGCGGTGAGCACCTCGAAGTCCAGCGAGCGCGGGTAGACCTGGCCGACGCTGATCAGCACGTTCTCGAAGCCGAGGTGCCCGGCGACCCGGCGCTCCAGCTCGGCGAGCTTGTCGGTGTCGCCACCGAGCAGGTCCAGCATGTCCTGGGCGGTGCCGACCGGGCCCTTGATCCCGCGCAGCGGGTAGCGGGCGATCAGCTCCTCCAGGCGACGGAAGGCGACCAGCAGCTCGTCGGTGATCGACGCGAAGCGCTTGCCCAGGGTGGTGGCCTGCGCGGCCACGTTGTGCGAGCGGCCGGCCATGACCAGCTCGGAGTGCTGGGCGGCCAGGCGGGCCAGCCGGACCAGCACGGCCACCGTGCGGTCGCGCACGTGCTCCAGCGACTGGCGGATCTGCAGCTGCTCGACGTTCTCGGTCAGATCCCGGGAGGTCATGCCCTTGTGGATCTGCTCGTGGCCGGCGAGTTCGCTGAACTCCTCGATCCGGGCCTTCACGTCGTGGCGGGTGACCCGCTCACGGGCGGCGATCGAGCCGAGGTCGACCTGGTCGATCACCCGCTCGTAGTCGGCGACGGCGTTCGCCGGTACCTCGACACCGAGGTCCTGCTGGGCCTTCAGGACGGCGAGCCACAGGTGGCGCTCAAGGACCACCTTGTGCTCGGGGGACCACAGCTGGGCCAGGGTCGCCGAGGCGTACCGGGAGGCCAGGACATTGGGGATCTGGGGCTTCGCGCTCACGCTTCGCAAGCCTAACAGCCGAGGTCAGCCGGAACGTCGGCGCATCGGGCGGCTCCGGCCCGGGCCGGAGCGGACGGCTCCGACCGGGCCCGCCCGACGGTTCCCGCCGGGCGCGGGGCGGCCCGCTGCCGGGCGGCCTACTGGGCGGCGCCGGACCGGCCGGCCAGCACCGGCAGGACCTGCGCGCAGATCGAGTGCAGCGCGATCCGCTGCTCGTCGGTCATCGCCTCGAACGCCTGGTGGGTGCGGGCCATCTCGCCACGGATGCGGTTCAGGATCTCCCGGCCCTCGTCCGTGATCACGACGATCTTCACCCGGCGGTCGCCGGCGGCGGCCTCCCGGTGGGCCAGGCGCAGCGACTCCAGCCGGTCCACGATCCCGGTGACGTTGGACGCGTCGCAGCCCAGCCGTCCGGCCAGCGCCCGCATCGGCACCGGCTCCTGCACCGCGCCGAGCGCCTTGGCCTGCGAGGAGGAGAGCCCGTGCCGGGCCGCGGCCGCCGCGAAGTCCTGGAAATACGCGGCGCCGACGGCGGCCAACGCTTCCATCAACTCGGCGTTGGTCGGTACGGTCGTCGTCGCTGTCGAACCCATGGGGTCAGCGTACGGCCAAGTGCTTCAGCAACTCAAGCTTTGACCACGGCAACCGTCGACGGCTTGACCGGAACTGCGGCACCGGCCGGTCGACAGAGCCTAGAGCACCAGCTGATCGAACAGGTGCCGCAGCTCCGGATCCGGGTCCGCGGTCAGCCCGGTGTGCACCGGCCCCGGCTGGACGATCGCGCTGCGCGGAGCGGTCAGCCAGCGGAACCGCTGCCCCGGGCTGTCCCCCGCCGCCGGGCCGGCCTGCGGGCCCCCGGCGCACACCGCCTCGATCCCGTGCAGCGCCCGCCGCACCCCGTTCACGTCCGCCACCGGGTCGAGCGCCAGCAGCCGGGCCTGGTCCAGGTGCGTGCGCGCGGCCAGGTACCCGTTCTGGCGGCAGTACAGCAGCACCCCGACGTTGACGCACTCGCCGCGTTCCACCCGCGGCACCGCGCGGATCACGGCGTACTCGTAGTCGTGCAGCTCGACGGCGGCCGGCAGCGCGGGCGTCCTCGGCTCGGTCATGCGGGCACCTCCGGCAGCCAGTCGCGCGGACCGGCCAGTCGACCGGTCAGCTGGGCGCGGTACGCGGCGCGCACCGCCTCGGGCGAGTCGAAGCCGGGCTCGTCCAGCAGCCAGACCTCCGGGATCCTCGCCACCGCGCCCTCGATCGCGGCCTCCGCGAGCGGTGCGAGCGCCTTGTCGGCGGCCGTCAGGTCCGGCCGGGCCCGCAGCAGCGCGTGGTCGGAGGCGTCGTACGGGCGGCGCACCCAGGCGGCGGCGCCCGCCCAGTGGTGGTGGAAGATCAGGCTCGCGCCGTGGTCGATCAGCCGCAGCCCGCCGGTCGCCACCAGCAGGTTGGGGTTGCGCCAGGAGCGGTCGACGTTGCCGATCAGCGCGTCGAACCAGAGCACCTGGCCGGCCAGCTCCGGATCCACCTCGAAGCAGAGCGGGTCGAAGTTGAGCGCGCCGCTGACGAAGGCCATCCCGAGGTTGGTCCCGCCACTGGCCCGCATCTGGTCCTGGACCTGCTGGTCCGGCTCGCTGCGGGCCAGCACCGGATCCAGGTCGACCGTCACCAGCTCCGGCACCGGCAGCCCGAGCCGCCGGCCCAACTCCCCGGCCAGCACCTCCGCCACCAACGCCTTCCGGCCCTGCGCCGCGCCGACCCATTTCAGCGCGTACAGCCGCCGGTCGTCGGCCTCGACCAGGCCCGGCATCGAGCCGCCTTCTCGCAGTGGCGTCACATAACGGACCGCCGTCACCTCGGGGAGCACGCCCGACAGCCTATCGGTGCCGACCCGTCACCTCCTCCCCTCCGTACGCCCCGTCCCACCCCTCCACCATCCGCCCCACCCCGGTGGCAGCCCCCGCTGCTCCGTGCGAGTGTGGCGGACAGCAATGGGGACCTTCGCGGTTACGACCTGCACGGCAAAGGGATGAGCGATGGAACGACCTCGGATCCTGATCGTGGGCGGCGGCTTCGCCGGCCTGGAGTGCGCCCGCCGACTCGAACGCAAGCTCGCGCCGTCGGAGGCCGAGATCTCGCTGGTCACACCGTTCAGCTACCAGCTCTACCTGCCCCTGCTGCCGCACGTCGCGGCCGGCGTGCTGACCCCGCAGTCGGTCGCGGTCTCCCTGCGCCGCACGCTGCGCCGCACCCACATCGTTCCGGGCGGCGCGATCGGCGTGGACCCGGCCTCCAAGGTGTGCGTGGTCCGCAAGATCACCGACGAGGTGGTGGCGCAGAAGTACGACTACCTGGTCCTCGCCCCCGGCAGCGTCACCCGCACCTTCGACATCCCCGGCCTGACCGACTACGCCCGCGGGATGAAGACGCTCGCCGAGGCGGCCTACGTCCGCGACCACGTGATCGCCCAACTCGACCTCGCCTCGGCCACCCTGGACCAGCGGGAGCGCGAGTCCCGGCTCCAGTTCGTGGTCGTCGGCGGCGGCTACGCGGGCACCGAGACGGCCGCCTGCCTGCAACGCCTGACCACCGCCGCGTCCCACCGCTACCCGCGCCTGGACGCCCGGCAGATCAAGTGGCACCTGATCGACATCGCCCCGAAGCTGATGCCGGAGCTGGGCGACGCGCTGGGCCTGGCCGCTCTGGAGGTGCTCCGCGGCCGCGGGATCGAGGTGTCGCTGGGCGTCTCGGTGGCCGAAGTCGGCGCCGAGTCGGTCAAGTTCACCGACGGCCGAGTACTGCCCTGTCGCACGCTGATCTGGACCGCCGGGGTGGCCGCGAGCCCGCTGATCGGCACGCTGGACGCGGAGACGGTCCGCGGCCGGCTCGCGGTGACGGCGGAGATGCGGGTGCCGCAGTTCGAGAGCGTGTTCGCGCTGGGCGACGCGGCCGCCGTGCCGGACCTCGCCAAGGGCGACGGCGCGGTCTGCCCGCCGACCGCCCAGCACTCCGCCCGGCAGGGCCGCGTGGTGGCCGGCAACGTGATCGCCGCGCTCCGCAACCAGCCTCTGGAGCCCTACTACCACAAGGACTTGGGCCTGGTGGTCGACCTGGGCGGCAAGGACGCGGTGTCCAAGCCGCTCGGCGTGGAGCTGCACGGGGTGCCGGCCCAGCTGGTGGCCCGCGGCTACCACCTGATGGCGATGCGCACCAACGCGGCCAAGTTCCGGGTGGGCGCCAACTGGCTGCTCAACGCGACCGCCGGGGACGACTTCGTCCGGACCGGCTTCCTCGCCCGCCAGCCCGCCCGGATGCGCGATTTCGAGTACACCGACTCCTACTTGACGAAGGATCAGGTCCGGGCGCACGCCCAGGCGCTGCTCGCCAAGGGCTGAGCCGCCCGGCGCCCGCCTCCGGAACCGATCCGGAAACGGGCACCGGGCATCGCGTCACGACAGCCCAGCGTCACGGCGTCACGACATCACGGCGTCACGACAGCCGAGCGCCGGAACAGCCCGGCGTCACAACGTCCCGGTGTCACGACGTCCCGGTGTCACGACGTCACCGCGCCGCCAGGTACATCCCACCCGCGTCCTGCCCCGCCGTGTTGCGGCACGCGTAGTCGCCGCTGCTCTGCCCCCACAGCAGGGTCAGGCAGCGCCCGAGCGCCTGCTGCCCGTAGTAGTTGGGGTGCATCGACTCCTGCAGCACGCCCTGCGTGGAGTTGAGGCCGCCGTCCAGGAAGCGCGCCCATTCGCTGGTGGTCGCGGACGGTCCGGCGGTGGCGGTCGGCTGCCGGGTGGCCGTCGAGCAGACCTCGCGGCCCTGCAGCATGTCGGAGAGGTCGAGGAACTGGGCGCCCTTGGACGCCGCGACCCCGGCCAGCGACTTGGAGATCTGCGGCACCATCGAGTCGCGCGCCCAGTCGGCGTCACCGTCCCAGAACGGGCAGCCGCCGGTGTTCGAGCGGGTCCAGCCGCTCTCCGGGTAGCGCATCTCGGCGCTGCGCGGGATCGGCGAGGGGTAGGACTGCAGGACGAGGCGGTAGTCCCCCTGCGCGTAGCCGGCCCCGGCCATCACCGCGCGGATCTCGTCGATCGCCTTGCCGACGCCGGCCATCGCCGTGGGCATCTTCGAGTCGATCGAGGACTGCGCGGAGTCGTGGCAGTAGGAGTACCAGATGAGGTAGTCCTGGACGCAGTTGGAGATGATGCCGCTGAAGCCGAGGTCGTTGCCGCCGATCGACAGCGTGATCAGCTTGACGTTGTTCTGCCGTGCCACGGTGGCGAGTTGGTCGGCCTGCGGGGCCTCGCCCTTGAGCGTCTGGCCGCCGTTGGCGGCGCGGAAGATGTTCGCGGTGACGGCGCCGGAGCAGGCCAGGTTGATCTCGTTCTGCGCTCCGGTGGAGGCGCTGAGCACCTCGGCGACGTCGGAGCGGTCGCAGCCGCTCGCGGCCGTGGGGCCGTAGATCCGGGAGGCGTCGGCGGAACTGCCGTTCCAGGCGCGGTCGGTACCGGCCCGGCTGCCGCTGGTGCCGGCGGCGTTGCCCATCCAGCGGCCGGCCTCGCCGGAGATGTAGCTGTCGCCGAGCGTGACGCTGGCGGTGGGGCCGCCCGGTGCGGCGAGGGGTACGGAGGGGGCCGCGGCGGCCGGCGCGGCGGTGGCGAGGCCGCCGGCCATCAGACCGCCGGCGGCCAGCGGGAGGGCGAGGGCCGCGGTGAGCAGCCGTCGGCGGAGTCGAGGGGCGCTGCGGGTGATGCTCGAACTGTTTTCGGGCACGGCGGAACTCCTGCGGCTCGGTCTCCCCGTGCGGTGGGGACGGGGAGACGCCTAGGTGAGGGTGGGCCGCCGGCCGGTGGCGCGATGAACATGACATGCCCGCACTGGTTACCGCTAGGTATCTGCACCAGGTTTCCCGCTTTGTTACCGCCGGGTTCAGACCAGCGGAGCACCGGGTTCAGACCGGCGGAGCGCACGGGTCGAACCGGACCGGCGCGGCCCGGTTCACACCAGCCGCGAACCGGCCCCGCCCGCCCCCAGCACGGCCGCCAGGTCCTCGGCCAGCCGCTGCGCGTCCGCCGGTTCCAACTGGGCCACGGTGAGCCGCAGCCCGGGCGGGGACTGGACGCGGTAGCGCGCGCCGGGCGCCGCGACCCAGCCGCGCTGCACCAGCGCCACCAGCGCGGAGGTCTCGTCCGGCACCGGCACCCAGACGTTCAGCCCGCTCTCGCCGTGCGCCTCGATGCCGCGCGCGGCGAGCTCGCCGAGCAGCGCGTCCCGGCGGGCCCGGTAGACGCCGGCCACCCGGGCGACCGGCACCGCGTCGGTGCGCCACAGTTCGGCGACGGCCCGCTGGAGCAGGTGGCTGACCCAGCCGGCGCCCAGGCGCAGCCGCCCGGTGACCCGCCCGATGGTGTCCTGATCGCCGACGGCCACCGAGAGCCGCAGGTCCGGGCCGTACGCCTTGGCCGCCGAGCGCACCACGGCCCAGTGCCGCGCGCCGGCGCCCACCAACGAGTGGTACGGCTGGTCGACCATGCCGTGCCCGTGGTCGTCCTCGATCAGCAGCACGCCGGGGTGCTCGGCCAGGACGGCCCGCAGCTCCTCGGCCCGGCGGGCGGTGAGCGCGGCGCCGGTCGGGTTCTGCGCCCGGCTGGTGACCACCACCGCGCGGGCGCCCTCGGCCAGCGCGGCGGCGAGCGAGTCGGGCAGCGGGCCCTCGTCGTCCAGCCGGACGGGCGCGGGCCGCAGGCCGAGCGCGGGCAGCAGGTCGAGCAGGCTGCCCCAGCCCGGGTCCTCGACGGCGACGGCGTCGCCGGGGCGCAGCCGGATGGCGAGGATCCGCTCGATGGTGTCGAGCGAGCCGGAGGCGACGGCGATCGGGCCGCCGGGCAGGCCGTCGGCCTCGAAGGAGGCGCGGGCGAGCGCGAGCAGCCCGGGGTCGATGGCCGGGTGCCCGTACAGGACGGGCTCGGCGTGGGCGGCCCCGGCGGCGGCCGCGAGGACCGGGGCGAGGTCGGGCAGCAGCGCCGGGTCGGGGTTGCCGCCGGACAGGTCGCGGGCGTGCGGGGGGACGGGGACGCGGATCTGGTCGCGCGGGGTGAGCGCGGGCCTGGGGAGGATCCGGCTGCCCTTGCGGCCGGCGGTCTCGATCACCCCGCGGTCGCGGAGCAGCCGGTAGGCGGCGGCGACGGTGTTGGGGTTGACGCCGAGTTCGGCGGCGAGGTCGCGCAGCGGGGGCAGCGCGGTTCCGGGGGCGAGGCGCCCGGTGCTCACGCCCTGTTCGATGTGGGACGCGATTTCGCTGGCGCGTCGCCCTTTCAGCGGATAGTCTCCTAGCACAAAGTAAATTATGCACTAGTACATAGAGGTTGTCATGTCGGCCCCTTCCGAAGGCTCCGCCAGCTATTCCCGCACCCCCCGCACCACCCCCACCCGCTACAAGGACCGCGCCACCTGGGAGCAGGAGGCGATCCACGACATCCTCGACCACGCGTACATCTGCCACCTCGGCTTCGTCGCCGACGGCGCCCCCGTCGTCCTGCCGACCATCTACGCCCGCGTCGGCGGCCGGCTGTACGTCCACGGCTCGACCGGCAGCCGTCCGCTGCGCAACGCCTCCGCCGACCAGGGCCTGCCGGTCTGCCTCACCGTCACCCTGGTCGACGCGCTGGTGCTGACCAAGTCCGCGTTCAACCACTCGGTCAACTTCCGCTCGGTCATCGCGCACGGCACCGCACACCAGGTCACCGACCCCGAGGAGCTGGACGTCGCGCTGGCCGCGCTGGTCGACCACGCGATCCCCGGCCGCTCCGCCGACGTCCGCCCGGCCAACGCCAAGGAACTCGCCGCCACCGCCGTCCTCCGGCTCGACCTGGACGAGGTCTCGGCCAAGACCCGCGCGGACGGCGCCGACGACGACCCGGAGGACCTCGACCTGCCCCACTGGTCCGGCCTGATCCCGGTCACCACCGTGCACGGCACCCCCGAGCCGGCCGCCTCCACCACCGTCCCGCTGCCCGCGCACCTGCGCGGCTACCCCCGCTGACGGAGGGCCCGCCGATGCTGATCAGATCCTGGGACCGCGGCGACGAACAGGAGTGGCGCGCCTGGCTGGCCGAGGGCCGCGACTTCGGCCTGCTCGCCGCCAACGGCGGACCGGGCGAGGGCCCGGTGCTCGTCCCGACGCACTTCCTGCTGGACGCCGGGCGCGGCGAGATCCTGCTCCACCTCGCCGCGCCCAACCCGCTGCTGGCCGCCGTCCGGGCCGACCCGCAGGTCACCCTCGCGGTCACCGACGGCTACGCCTTCGCGCCCGGCCACTGGCGCGGCGAGCCGGGCACGCCCACCAGCTACTACGCCTCCGTCCACTTCCACTGCACCGCCGAGCTCGTCGAGTCCGCGGCGGGCAAGGCGGAGATCCTCAACCGCCAGCTGGCGCACTTCCAGCCGGAGACGCCGGACACCCGGGTGGTGCCCGGTGAGGGCGAGTTCTCCCGGCTGCTCCCCGGCCTGCGCGGGCTCCGCCTGACGGTCCGCGAGGTGCGGGCCAAGTTCAAGTACGACGACAAGAAGCCGGCCGACGCCCAGCACGCGATCGCCGACCGGCTGGCCGAGCGCGAGGCCGACCGCGCGAACGCCCCGCACCCCCGGCGCGACCAGGACGCCGCCGCCCGCACCCAACTGCTGCGCCGGCACCAGCGGCGCGTCAGCTGACCGGGACGCACCGAGTGACCGGGGGGCGCGTCAACTGGCCCGGCAGGCGCACCGGCTGACCGTGGGGCGCGTCCGACCGTTCACGCTCCCGGCGCGAACGGCCCATCACGCCGCGGGTGACTGACCCCGGATCACCCGATCGGCCTCCAATTCGAGCAGGGCGGCCCCGCCGCTGCTCGAATGTGAGACGAGTCCTGCCCACTCGGCCGTCAGAGCGGGCCCGTCCACCTCGGGGAGCGCGCTTGTCCACACTCAACAGCCATCGGGCGGGCGAGGCCCACCTCGGGCACGTCATCTTCATCTCCGCCGCCGCCGCGATGGGCGGGTTCCTGTTCGGCTACGACAGCGCGGTGATCAACGGTGCGGTGACGGGCATCCAGAAGCACTTCGCCGTGGGCAACGGCGAAACGGCCTTCGTGGTGGCCATCGCGCTGCTCGGCTCGGCGGCCGGCGCGGTGGCCGCCGGCCGGCTCGCCGACCACCTCGGCCGGGTCCGCACCATGCTGCTGGCCGCCACCCTGTTCGCGATCAGCGGCATCGGCTCGATGTTCCCCCCGAGCATCCAGGTGCTGGCCACCTGGCGCGTGGTCGGCGGCATCGCGATCGGCATCGCCTCGGTGATCGCGCCCACCTACATCGCCGAGGTCGCGCCGACCGCCTACCGGGGCCGGCTCGCCTCCTTCCAGCAGATGGCGATCGTGCTCGGCATCACCGTCTCCCAGCTCGCCAACTGGGCGATCAACCAGGCCGCCGGCGGCGAGTCCACCGGCCACCTGGCCGGCATCCAGGCCTGGCAGTGGATGCTCGGCGTGGAGACCATCCCGGCCCTGGTGTACGGGCTGATGGCGCTCGCCATCCCGGAGTCGCCGCGCTACCTGATCGCCGACCACCGGGAGGATCAGGCCCGCAAGGTGCTGCGCGAGGTGGAGGGCGAGGACGTCGACCTGGACGCCCGGGTCGCGGAGATCCGCGCGGTGCTGGAGTCCTCGCACAAGCCCCGGCTCAAGGACCTGCTCGGCGGGCGGTTCGGCCTGCTGCCGATCGTCTGGGTCGGCATCGGGGCCTCGGTGTTCCAGCAGTTCGTCGGCATCAACGTGATCTTCTACTACTCCTCGTTCCTCTGGCAGTCGGTCGGCATCAACGAGTCCAACTCGCTGCTGATCAGCCTCTCCACCTCGATCATCAACGTGATCGGCACGGTGATCGCGATGGCGCTGGTGGACCGGATCGGCCGCAAGCCGCTCGCCCTGGCCGGCTCGATCGGCATGGCGCTCGCGCTGGGCACCGCCGCCTGGGCGTTCTCGTACCGGCACGGCACGGGTGACACCGCCACCCTCGACAACACCCACGCCACCGTCGCCCTGGTCGCGGCGCACGTCTTCGTGCTCTGCTTCGCCTTCTCCTGGGGCGTGGTGGTCTGGGTCCTGCTCGGCGAGATGTTCCCCAACCGGATCCGCGCGCTCGCGCTGTCCGTCGCCGCCTCGGCCCAGTGGATCGCCAACTGGGCGATCACCGTCAGCTTCCCCGACCTCGCCGACTGGAACCTGTCGGCGACGTACGTCATCTACGCGGCCTTCGCGCTGCTCTCCATCCCGTTCGTGGCCTTCTGCATCAAGGAGACCAAGGGCCGCGCCCTGGAGGAGATGGGCTGAGCCCGCCCCCGTCGAGTCCCCGCCGCATCCGGCCCGACCCACCGCGAGGAACCCATGCCTGACCAGGGCGGCTCCCGGCAGAACGTCGCCTTCCCGAGCAACGGCCGCACCGCGCACGGGTACCTGGCCCGCCCGCCCCAGGGCGTCGGGCCGGGCCTGGTGGTGGTGCAGGAGTGGTGGGGCCTCACCACGCACGTCGCGACGATGGCCGACCGGTTCGCCGCCGAGGGCTTCACCGTGCTGGCCCCCGACCTGTTCGGCGGCGCCACCACCCACGACCGCACCGAGGCGGCCCGGCTCACCCGCGAACTCCCGGTCGAGCGGGCCGTCGAGGACCTCTCCGGGGCCGTCGACCACCTGCTCGCCCTGGAGGGCGTGGTCGGCGACGCGGTCGGCGTGGTCGGCTTCTGCATGGGCGGCGGCTTCGCCCTGCTGCTGGCCGCCCGGGAGGGCGACCGGGTCGCCGCGGTGGTGCCCTTCTACGGCCTCCCGCCCGACCCGGACTTCGACTACCGGGGCCTGACCGCCCACGTCCTGGGGCACTACGGCGAACTGGACGGCTCGATCCCGATGGCCGCCGTCGACGAGGCCGCGATCCGGATCGGCGAGGCCACCGACGTCCGCCCCGAGATCCACTTCTACCCGGCCGGCCACGCCTTCATGAACGACGAGAACCCGCTCGGCACCTACGACCCGCTCCAGGCCACGACCGCCTGGCGCCGCACCCTCAGCTTCCTCTGGGGCCACCTGGGCTGAGCCCGTCCCAGCCGTGAAAACCCGTTGGACAGCCGTACGAGCCGCGGCCATAGTCTCCAGGTGCCGACCCGACCTCCGCGCCCCCGCCGCCTCGCCTGGGCGAGCCGCAACTTCCGCATCCAGACCGCCGCCACCGTGGTCAGCGGCCTCGGCAACGCCGGTGCCCCCATCGCCACGGCCTTCGCCGTGCTCGGCCACGGCGGCACCACGTCCGAGGTCGGCTACGTCACCGCCGCCCGGCTGCTGCCCACCGTCCTGCTCCTGGTGGTCGGCGGTGCCCTCGCCGACCGGATGCCCCGGCACCACCTCATGGTCGCCGCCAACCTGTTCAGCGGCCTGTCCCAGGTCGTCCTGGCGGCACTGGTGCTGGCCGGGGACATCCGGCTCTGGCAGCTGATGCTGCTCTCCGCCGCCGGCGGCGCCGGGTACGCGCTCTACTCCCCCGCCTCCGGCGGCATGATGCTGCAGGCCGTCGCCCCGGAGCACGCCGCCCGGGCCTTCTCGGTGTTCCGGATGGGCCAGAACGCCTCCCAGATCGGCGGCGCCGCGCTCGGCGGCGCGCTCACCGCCGCCGTCGGCCCCGGCTGGGTGCTCGCCCTGGACGGCGCCTGCTTCCTGGTCGCCGCCTCGCTCCGGTTCTTCCTGGAGGCCGAGCAGGCGCCCGCCCCGCAGGGCCACAGCATGCTGCGCGATCTGCGGGAGGGCTGGCGGGAGTTCGCCTCCCGTCGCTGGCTCTGGGTGGTCGTGGCGCAGTTCTCCGTCCTGGTTGCCTGCATCGGCGCGGTCGAGTCGGTGTACGGGCCGACGGTCGCCAAGGAGCGCCTCGGCGGGGCGTCCGACTGGGGCCTGGCGATGGCCGCCTACGGCGTCGGGCTGGTGGTGACCGGCGTGCTGATGGCCCGCTGGCGGCCCCGCCGGATCCTGCTGGTCGGCAACTGGGGGGTGTTCCTGTTCGGCGTGCCCGCCCTGGCGCTGGCGGCGGAGGCGCCGCTGCCGCTGCTCGCCCTCGCGATGTTCCTGTCCGGGGTCGGCGTCACCGTCTTCGGCGTCAACTGGATGGTCGCGCTCCAGCAGGAGATCCCCGAGGAGATGTTCTCCCGGGTCGCCGCGTACGACGAGCTCGGCTCCTTCTCGCTGTCCCCGGTCGGCATCGCGCTGGCCGGCCCGGCGGCCACGGTGCTCGGCCTCTCGGGCGCGCTGTGGGCCTGCGCCGTCGTCTGCCTGGTGCTCAGCGCGGTCGTGCTGCTGGAGCCTCAGGTCCGCCGGCTGGCCCGCAGGAGCACCGTCGACGCACCGGTGGCCGCCGCCGAGCCGGTGGCCGCGCCGTGAGCGCCCCGTGCGCCCCGCGTGCGCCCGGCCGTACGCAACCACTGGTACGCCAGGTTCGTCCGACCAGGTAAGTCACACCACCGTCTCTGGGGGGCCACTGGTGCCGAAGCCGCTGCTGTTCCTGGACGTCGACGGGGTGCTCAACCCGGTCTGCCCGCACCCGGACGCCGGGTTCGACACCCACACCCTGCTCGGCTACTCGGTGCTCCTCTCCGCCCGGCACGGCGCCTGGCTGCGCGAGCTGGCCGGCACCTACGAACTCGTGTGGGCCACCACCTGGGAGGAGCACGCCAATGCGCACATCGCCCCGGCGATCGGCCTGCCCGCCCTCCCGCTGGTCCGCTTCACCGGCGACGTCCCGCAGCCCGGTGACCCGCGCATCCCGCTGATGGAGCTGCTCTCGGCCCGCAAGTGGGCCCCGCTGCTGCGCTACGCCGCAGGCCGCCCGTTCGCCTGGGTGGACGACGTCATCCCGCCGCGGCTGGTCCGCAGCTCCCTCTGGCGCCGCGACCGCCTGCTGCTGCCGATCGACCCGGGCCCGGGCCTGGAGCGCCGGCACGTCGACCGCCTGCTCGCCCGGCCGCCGCGCACCCCGGCCGGCCGCCTCCCGCTCAGGGGGTCGGCAGCCAGCTGACGTGCCCGGCGAGCAGCGCGTACCCGACGAAGGCCACCGTGTCGATCAACGCGTGCGCCGCGACCAGCGGCATCACCCTCCCCCAGCGCCGGTAGAGCAGGCAGAACACCGCCCCCATCACCATGTTGCCGACCAGCCCGCCGACCCCCTGGTACAGGTGGTACGAGCCGCGCAGCACCGAACTCGCCACCACCGCCGCCGGCCACGACCAGCCCAGCTGCCCGAGCCGGCGCAGCAGGTAGCCGAGGACGACGACCTCCTCCAGGGCGGCGTTCTGCCACGCGGAGAGCACCAGCACCGGGATCCGCCACCACACGTCCGGCAGCCCGGACGGCGCCACCGTCAGGTTGTAACCGGCCGCCTGCGAGGCCAGGTACAGCACCAGCCCGGAGCCGCCGATCGCGGCCGCCACGGCGGCGCCCCGGCCGAGGTCGCGCAGCTTCTGCCCGAGGTCGAAGCCGAGCACCCGCAGCGCGGCGCCCTCGCGCACCAGCAGGTACCCGACCAGCACCACCGGCATCAGCCCGCGCCCGATGTAGTACAGCTGCCACACCAGGTCCAGCCAGGGCCGGCCGGGCGCCCGCGAGCCGTTCAACGTGGCGACCTGCTGGCCGAGTTGGATCGGCTCGGTGAGCGAGGCCGCGAAGCTGATCAGCGCGCTGACGCCACTGGCCCCGAGGGAGAGGCCGAGGACGATCAGCAGTTCCACGCCGAGCAGCCGGCGCGTGGGCTTCGCGGTCTCCGGTGCGGTCGGGAGGGTGGTCACGGGGGGCTCCAGCGGGGCGGGCGTCGCTCCGGCCGTCGGCCGACCGCCGGAGCGATCATCCTGACACAGCGGTCCGGCTACCCGACCGGCCAGGTATGCACCGGCTCGCCGGTGCGCATGTGCTCGATGTAGCGCCTGGTCATCGCGGCGAGCGCGGCCGGACGGTCCATCCCGTACTGCTCGCGCAGCCGGTGGAAGGTCGCGCTCTGCCAGGCCGCGCCGTTGGTGCGGCGCAGGCAGCGCTGCTCGATGATCCCCAGGTAGCGGTCCCGGTCGGCGGGCTCCACGCCCCACTCGTCCAGGCCCTGGTGGGCCATCGGCAGCAGTTCGTTGAGCACCAGGTCGACGGCGGACACCGTGGTCAGCCCGCCGCCGCGGCCCGCCCGGCCCGCCCGCGGCCACTGGAACACCGCGTCGATGCCGTAGCGGGCGCCCTGCCGGAAGTTCTCGTCGGCACGCTCGAACGGCAGCCGGGTCCAGACCGGCCGGGGCTGCTCGGCGAGCACCCGGACCAGCCCGTAGTAGAAGGCGGCGTTCGCGAGCGTGTCGGCCACCGTCGGCCCGGCCGGCAGCGCCCGGTTCTCCACCCGCAGGTGCGCGGTCCCGCCCGCGATGTCGTACACCGGCCGGTTCCAGCGGTAGATCGTGCCGTTGTGGAGCCGCATCTCGGCGAGCCGGGGCGCACCGCCGGAGGCGAGCACCTTCAGCGGGTCCTCGTCGTCGCAGATCGGCAGCAGGGCGGGGAAGTACCGCAGGTTCTCCTCGAACAGGTCGTACGCCGAGTCCACCCAGCGCTCGCCGAACCAGGTGATCGGCCGGACGCCCTGCGCCTTGAGCTCCGCCGTACGGGTGTCACAGGCCTGCTGGAACAGCACCGGACGGGTCTCCCGCCACAGCTCCCGCCCGAACAGGAACGGAGAGTTGGCGCCGAGCGCGAGCTGCGCCCCGCAGATCGCCTGGGCCGCGTTCCACACCGAGGAGAAGCGTTCCGGGGTCACCTGTAGGTGCAGTTGCAGGGAGGTCGCGGCGGCCTCGGCCACCATGGTGATGGTCTCCAGCTGGAGGTGTTCGACGCCCTCGATGTCCAGCGCGATGTCCTCGCCGCGGGCGGCCAGGATCTGGTCGCTGAGCAGGCTGTAGCGCGGGTTGTGGGAGATCGCGTCCAGGCCGGTGTGACCGTGCTCCAGGGTCGGCAGGATCCCCACCATGACGATCCGGGCACCGGCCTCGGCGGCCCGCCGGTCGGCGTAGCGCAGCCCGGTTTCGAGCTCCTCGCGCAGGTCCTCGAAGACGTGCCCGCACAGCCGGTGCGGCACGATGTTCACCTCGACGTTGAACTGGCCCAGTTCGGTCTGGAAGTCGCTGGAGCCGATCGCGCTCAGCACCTGCGCGTTGCGCAGTGCCGGCAGGCCGTCCTCGTCGGCCAGGTTGAGCTCGATCTCCAGGCCCATGACCGCCCGCGGCCGGTCGAACCGGTCCTCGCGCAGCATCCGCCCCAGCGCGTCGAGGCAGGCCTGGAGCTTGCGCCGGTACAGCTGCCGGTCCGCCAGATCAGCACGAGTCGCCACGACCTTCTCGCCCACGGTCCCCTCCTCCTGAGACACCGGCCGACCCGACCGTGCAAGCATCATGCCCACCTCGAAGATCGATACCCGAATGCTTGTACTGGCTTGCAATGCAAGGAAACTGACGGATATTCAGCAGATCTGCCGACTTGCCCGGCGCCACCGCCTGTGATAAACAGGTCACCCTGCGCACCTGTTCGATAGAATTCGCACTGCGCTCCGGCCGGCCCGCTCCGCCTCGGAACCCTCGTCGACGGCGGCGACCGCGCCGGCACCGCGATCATGCACAACCGGACACGGCCAGGTCCCGTCACCGATGACACGCCGCGCCACGCCGGTATGCCGCACTCGCACGCCGATCTCGCACGGAGAGGCGGACCCCGCCATGACTCTGCAGACCCCCCAGCCCCCGCCGAGCGCCCTGCGCGCCGTCCTGGCCGCACTCGACTCGGAGACCGCGCTGCGCCAACCCGCCGCCGCAGCACTGCGCCATCCGATCGGCCCGCTGCTCCCCGCGCACCCGCTCGCCGTCCACGTCCTGGACGGGCCGCGCCCGGAGCTGCGCGCCGCCCGCCGGACGGGCTGGCGCTTCCTGATCAAGGACGGCGCCGAGGTCGCCGCCGCCGCGGAGGTCGTCCAGGCCGTCGAGGGCCACACCTTCTCGCACTTCACCGCCGGCCCCTACCTCGACTCGACGGTCCGGGCGCTGCGCCAGGCCTGGCAGCTCGCCCAGGGCTCCCGGTCCCGCCAGCAGCCCCGGCTGCTGACCTTCCCCGGGCAGTACGCGACGGCACTGTGGCTGCACGGCCCCGACGCCGACCCGGCCGCCGACCAGCTGATCCCACTGGCCCCGGCCCCGCTCGGCGTCACCGCGCACCGCGCCTACCCGGCCGGCGAGCTGCTGCCGCTGCTCGCCCGGGCGCCGCTCGCCAAGCCACTGCTGCTCGGCTCCTCCTGAGCCGACCCCACGCCGCCGGGCCGCCGGGCTACCACCCGGGGGCCCGGCGGCGTGCGCGTCGCCCTCGCCCGCCCGAACCACCCGGACGGGCCATCCGCCCTGACCTCCTCGGGCCATGCCACAGCTGACCCATCGGTGCGCCGTTTCCCGCCGGACCCACCTGAACGGGTGATCTCTACCCGGGAGTTGTGGCGCATGTCACGAAATCCCTGCGCGCGCGTCCACAGATGCCGACACTGGGAACCAGCGTGGAAGGACCACCTGTCCTACCCACTTGAGCGCCGGTCCACACCTGGTCGGCGCGCGGACAGGATCCGGCTACCGCGGCGGCTCCCGACGGCTCCGCCGGCGGCCGCACCACGGGGGAGGATCGCAGAGCGAAGCGAGGGTACGTATGTGCCAGCACCGTCCTGAGTGCCCGTCGGCCGAGTCCGAGGACCGCGAGGCGGCCGTCACGGTGGCCTGCCACCCGGAGCAGGGCTGGAGCCTGCTCTGCAACGGCGTCGTGCTGTTCGAGGACACCGGAGAGCTGCTGCCCGACGGCCGGGTGATCGCGCCGCGCCGCCCCGTCGCCCGCGCGGCCTGACCGCAACGGCGGGGGCAGCCGCCGAACGACGACAACGGGCAGGGCCCCGACGGTACGTGCCGTCGGGGCCCTGCCGTACGTCCGGTCCGGATCAGACGCCGTACTCCTCCAGCGGCGGGCAGGAGCAGACCAGGTTGCGGTCGCCGTACGCGCCGTCGATCCGGCTGACCGGCGGCCAGTACTTGTCCGCCGGGTTCACGCCCGCCGGGAAGACCGCCTCCTGCCGCGAGTAGCCGTGCGCCCAGTCGCCGGCCAGCTCGGCGGCGGTGTGCGGGGCGTTGCGCAGCGGGTTGTCCGCGGCCGCCCACTCGCCCGAGCCGACCTTGTCGATCTCGGCCCGGATCTCGATCATCGCGTCGCAGAACCGGTCGATCTCGTGCAGGTCCTCGGACTCGGTCGGCTCGATCATCAGCGTGCCGGCCACCGGGAAGGACATCGTCGGCGCGTGGAAGCCGTAGTCGATCAGGCGCTTGGCGATGTCGTCCACCGTCACGCCCGTCTCCTTGGTCAGCGGGCGCAGGTCGATGATGCACTCGTGCGCGACCAGCCCGCCGGGGCCGGTGTAGAGCACCGGGAAGTGCGGTGCCAGCCGCTTGGCGATGTAGTTGGCGTTCAGCACCGCGACCTGGGTCGCGCGCTTGAGGCCCTCGCCGCCCATCAGCCGGACGTACGCCCAGGAGATCGGCAGGATGGCCGCCGAGCCCCACGGCGCCGCCGAGATCGGGCCGACCCCGGTGGCCGGACCGGCCTCCGGCTGCAGCGGGTGGTTCGGCAGGTACGGCGCCAGGTGGGCGCGCACCGCGACCGGGCCGACGCCCGGGCCGCCGCCGCCGTGCGGGATGCAGAAGGTCTTGTGCAGGTTCAGGTGCGAGACGTCCGCGCCGAACTTGCCCGGCTTGGCGAGGCCGACCAGGGCGTTCAGGTTGGCGCCGTCCACGTACACCTGGCCGCCGGCCTCGTGCACCAGGGCGCAGATGTCGGTGATCTGGGTCTCGTACACGCCGTGGGTGGAGGGGTAGGTGACCATCAGCACGGAGAGGCTGTCCCGGTGCTGCTCGATCTTGGCCTTCAGGTCCTCGACGTCCACGTCACCGTCGACCAGGGTCTTCACCACGACCACGCGCATGCCGGCCATCACCGCGGAGGCCGCGTTGGTGCCGTGCGCGGAGGACGGGATCAGGCAGACGTCGCGCTGGGTGTCACCGTTGGCGTGGTGGTAGGCGCGGACGGCCAGCAGGCCGGCCAGCTCGCCCTGCGAGCCCGCGTTCGGCTGGATCGAGACGGCGTCGTAGCCGGTCACCTCGACCAGCTGGCGCTCCAGCTCGCGGATCAGGCTGAGGTAGCCCTGCGCCTGCTCGATCGGCGCGAAGGGGTGCAGCTGGCCGAACTCCGGCCAGGTGACGGCCTCCATCTCGGTGGTCGCGTTGAGCTTCATGGTGCAGGAGCCCAGCGGGATCATGCCGCGGTCCAGTGCGTAGTCCCGGTCCGACAGGCGGCGCAGGTAGCGCAGCATGGCGGTCTCCGAGCGGTGGCTGTGGAAGACCGGGTGGGTCAGGTACTCGTCCTGGCGCAGCAGCGCGGCCGGCAGCGCGTCGGCGCCCTCGGCGACCTCGACCGCGGGGACGCCGAACGCGGCCCAGACGGCGGCGAGGTGCTCGCGGGTGGTGGTCTCGTCGGTGGAGACCGAGATCCGGTCCGCGCCGTCCTGGTGGACGTTGACGCCGTTGGCGCGGGCGGCGGCCGCGATCTCGGCGGCACGGCCCGGGACGACGGCGGTGACGGTGTCGAAGAACTCGCCGTGCAGCAGCTCGACGCCGCCGGCCCGCAGGCCCTCGGCGAGGGCGGCGGCGTAGCGGTGGGTGCGGCGGGCGATGTCGGCCAGGCCGTCCGGACCGTGGTAGACGGCGTACATCGAGGCCATGACGGCGAGCAGCACCTGGGCGGTGCAGATGTTGCTGGTGGCCTTCTCGCGGCGGATGTGCTGCTCGCGGGTCTGCAGCGCCAGGCGGTAGGCGCGGTTGCCGTCGGCGTCGACCGAGACGCCGACCAGGCGGCCGGGCAGCGAGCGGGCGTACTCGGCGCGCACCGACAGGTAGCCGGCGTGCGGGCCGCCGAAGCCCATCGGCACGCCGAAGCGCTGCGAGGTGCCGCAGGCGATGTCGGCGCCGAGCGAGCCCGGCGAGGCGAGCAGGGTCAGCGCCAGCAGGTCGGCGGCGACCGCGACGATCGCTCCGAGGCCGTGCGCCTGCTCGATGACCGGGGTGAGGTCGCGGACCACACCGGTGGCGCCCGGGTACTGGAGCAGCACGCCGAAGACGCCGCGCTCGGCGATCTCGGCCGGGATGCCCTCGGACAGGTCGGCGACGACGACCTCGACACCGGTCGGCACCGCGCGGGTGTTGATCACCGCGGTGGTCTGCGGCAGGGTCTCGGCGTCGACCAGGAACACGCCGCCCTTGACCTTGGTGACGCGGCGGGCGAGCGCCATCGCCTCGGCGGCCGCGGTGCCCTCGTCGAGCAGCGAGGAGCCGGAGGTCGGCAGGCCGGTCAGGTCGGAGACCAGGGTCTGGAAGTTGAGCAGCGCCTCCAGGCGGCCCTGGGAGATCTCCGGCTGGTACGGCGTGTAGGCGGTGTACCAGGCCGGGTTCTCCATGACGTTGCGCAGGATCACCGGCGGGGTGAAGGTGCCGTAGTAGCCCAGGCCGATCATCGGCTGGAGCACCTGGTTGCGGCTCGCCAGCTCGCGCAGTTCGGCGAGCACCTGCGCCTCGCTGCGGCCGCCGGGCAGGTCCAGGCCGGTGATGGAGCGGATCGCCTCGGGAACGGCGGTGGCGGCGAGTTCGTCCAGCGAGCCGTAGCCGATGGACGCCAGCATCTTCTGCTGCGCGGCGTCGTCGGGGCCGATGTGGCGGTTCTCGAAGGGGCTGGCCAGCTCAAGCTCGGTGAGGGTCGAGGCGCCGGTGGGGCGTCCCGCGTTCGGCTGGGCGTTCATGGTGGTCGAGGCCTCCTGGTCACGGACCGGCGGGGGTGCGCACGCCGACCGGCCGGAGCCGCTGCGGACAGCGGCTCGACCCGGGCGGGCGAACCCGACAGGCCTCCCCCTCTGTCATCGGGACCTGAGAGCTTCACCCGCACGGCGCGCTGTGGGCACGCCGCCGGCTTGCACCGTCGGTGAGGGTGGTGCCCGTCGGCTCCCTGCCGACGGTCCTGCCCTGCTTTCCAGAGTGACCTACCCCACACGGTACGGATGCCTGAGAGATTCCGGGGAGGAGTTGCTCCTTCGGCGCCCCGACCAGCGCTTTCCGTGGCCGGGGACTCTCCCGAGCGGGCTCGGCGGTCGCCGCCCAGGGTACCAGCGGCAGGCCCCCTGATCACGGTCGCGTCGGGTCGCTCGGGGTCTACGCGCGTCCCCCGGACGGTCCAGCCCGGAGCCCGTCCGGCGCACCCCGGTCGCGCCCGTCCGATTCATGGCCTTTGGTGTGAAGTGGCAGGCGGAACGGGTGCTCCGGCCACGGTCCTGCGGGAGTTCCGCAGGCGCAGCGCACTGGAGGAAAGAGTGCAAACCGATATCGATCCCCGGGACCTCATCGGCCACAAGGCGGTCGACCGCAACGGAGACAAGATCGGCACGGTCGACGAGGTCTACCTGGACGACGCCACCGGCCAGCCGGAGTGGGCAGCCGTCCGGACCGGCATCTTCGGCCGGGACGCCTTCGTCCCGCTCACCACCAGCGAGTTCTCCGGCGACGAGCTCCGGGTGCCGTACGACAAGTCGCTGGTGAAGGAGTCGCCGGACTTCGGCGTCGGCCAGCACCTGTCGCCCGCCCAGGAGCTCCAGCTCTACCGCTACTACGGCCTGGACACCCCGGCGAACGGCCGCCCGGTCGGCCGGGACGGTGACCGGCCCGTCAGTCGTGAGGGTGACCGGCCGGCCGGCCGCGAGAGTGACCGCCCGGTGGGTCGGGACGGCGGCCGACCCGCGCGCCCCGACCTCGACTTCGGCACCACCTCGGCGGCCGAGCCCGTGAAGCCCATCGCCTTCCACTCCCTCGACCCCGCCCCGACCACCACCCCTGCCGACCCCACCGGCACCGCGACGGAGGTCAGCGTGCGGACCCTCAACACCCCCGCACCCGCGGCCGCCCCCACGACGACCGAGCCCAAGCCGCAGCCCGCCCCGATCGTGACGACCACCGCGACCACGAACTCGGCCGTGGCCCCGACGGCCTCGGAGCGCTCGACCGGTCCGGCCCCGTCGTCCCCCAACGGCCCGGTGGAGATCACCTGCCGCGAGGAGCGCCTGGACATCACCACGGACTGGCACATCGTGGGCACCGCGAAGCTGCGCAAGTACGTGACCAGCGAGCAGGTCGAGCGCCGCGTCCCGGTGGTCCGCGAGCGCGTCCGGGTGGAGCGGATGCCGGTGAGCGAGGCCGAGCGCGCCTCGCTCACCGAGAAGGAGATCGCCGAGGCGGTGGAGGAGGTCACCCTGCGCGAGGAGCGCCCGGTGGTCCGCAAGTACCTCACCCCGATCGAGCGGGTCCGCCTGGTGGTGGAGCGCTACACCGCCGAGGAGGTGATCCGGGACGAGCTGCGCCGCGAGCACGTCGAGATCCACGACAACACCGCCGCCGCCCCGGCGACCCCGGTGGCCACGCCGGCGGCCGAGGCCCCCCGCCCGGCCGTGCTGCGCCCGTTCGCCTGACCCCTCGCCCCAGGGCCCCGGACCCGTCGGTCCGGGGCCCTCGGCATGCCCCCGTCCCGGTCGCCGCCCGGCCGGAATCCTTCGATTTTGCCAAAGCGTCACCAATGGATATTTGACACTCTGAAGTATCTCCCGGCATGGTTACTTCAGTTCATTCACTATGTACGGGAGGAAGCAACCGTGAGTGAGGCACCACAGCCCACCACCGCGGCCGAGAAGCAGAGCAGCGCCCGGGTCCTGCCGGCCCTCATCCTGGCGATGCTGTCGTTCAGCGTGGTGCAGACCGCGGTCGTCCCGATCCTGCCCTCGCTGGCCAAGGAACTGAGCGTCTCCGCGTCCAGCGTCACCTGGCTCATGACCGCCAACCTGCTCTCCGCCGCCGTGCTGACTCCCCTGCTGGGCCGCTTCGGCGACCTCCGGGGCCGTAAGCCGATGCTGCTGATCTCGCTGGCCGGTCTGGTCGCCGGCTCGGCGCTGGCGGTCAGCACCCACTCCTTCACCTGGCTGGTCGTCGCCCGCGTCCTTCAGGGCGCCGGCGGTGGCGTGCTCCCGCTGGCGATCAGCATCGTCCGCGACGAGCTGCCCAAGCAGAAGGTGACCGGCGGCGTCGCCGCCATCAGCGCCTCGATGGGTGTCGGCTCCGGCCTCGGCCTGGTCGCGACCGGTCTCCTGCTGGAGCACTGGAGCTACAAGTCGATCTTCTGGATGGGCCTGGTCTTCGGCCTGATCGCGGTCGCCCTGGTCGCGTTCCGCGTCCCGTCCGACCCGGTCACCGACAAGGAGGGCGGCGCCGACCCGCTCGGCGCCCTCACCCTGGCCGGCTGGCTCTCCGCCCTGCTCGTCGCGGTCAGCCAGGGCAACCACTGGGGCTGGACCTCGACCAAGACCCTCGGCCTGTTCGCCGTGGCCGCCGTCGTCGCCCTGATCTGGGGAGTCATCGAGACCAAGGTCGCGCACCCCCTGGTGGACATGAAGATGATGTCCCGTCCGGCCGTCGCCTTCACCAACCTGGCCGGCCTGCTGATCGGCTTCGGCATGTACGGCTCGTTCATGGTGATCAGCAACTTCGCCCAGACCCCGGAGAAGCTCACCCACTACGGCTTCACCGCGACCGTCCTGCACGCCGGTCTGCTGCTGCTGCCGTCCGCGATCGGCTCGATGGTGGCGGCTCCGGTCGGCGCGATGCTGATCGCCCGCCGCGGCCCGCGCCTGCCGCTGGTCCTCGGTGGTGTCCTGGGCGCCGTCGCGATGGCCTACCTGGCCGTGCGGCACAGCCACGAGGGCGACATCTACACCTCCTCGGCGATCTTCGGCCTGGGCATCGGCCTGGCGTTCTCCGCGATGCCGGCCTACATCAACGGCGCCGTCCCGGTGGAGCAGAGCGGCATCGCCAACGGCATGAACGCCGTGCTGCGCACCGTCGGTGGCGCGATCGGCACCGCCGTGATGGCCGCCATCCTGACCGGCGACACCATGAAGCTGCCGCCGCAGATCCCGCTGCTGCTGCCCACGCTGGACGCCTACAAGCACGCGTTCTGGGCCGCGGCCGTCGTCTGCGCCGTCGCCGGCGTCGTCCCGTTCCTGATCCGCGGCGTCAAGCCGGCCGCCACCGTCGTCGCCTCGGGCGGCACGGCCGAGCGGAACTCCAGCCCCGAGCTGGCCAAGACCGACGCCTGACCAGGCGTCCGGCCGCCGCGCTCAGGGACAGGGCGCGGCGGCCCGGCCTTCGGACGGTCGCGAGGGCATCACGACCGCACGAAGTCCGGCACGGTATGCGGCCCCGACCGGTACTCCCCCCCCACCGGTCGGGGCCGCTTCGCGTTTCACACCCCCGGCGCCCCCGTCTCCCCCGTCTCCCCCGGCGTCTCCCTCTCCCCGGGCGCCCCCGTCTCCTCCGGCTCCTCGGCCCCCCACAGCGGCAGCGGACGGGCCGGTTCCAGCGCCGGATCGTCCACCGCGAAGGTCCGGATGCGCCCCGGCCCGCTCCACGGCGTCTCGAACCGCACGGTGACCCGCCCGACACCGCTGCCCTGCACCCACCCGGGCCCCAGCTCGGTATGGCGGACGTCCTGCCCGGGCATCCAGCGGCGCGGCGCGACCGCCTCCGGTTCCTCCTCCGCCGTCTCGACCTCCGACTCCGCGTGCTCGGCCGCCTCCTCCCGCAGGGCCTGCGCGAACAAGTCCTCCTGGGTGTAGTCGGCCAGCTGGGCGACCCCCACCCCGAGCAGCCGCACCCCGCCGGTGATGTCCACCTGGGAGGCCAGCCGACGCGCCGTCTCGATGACCACCGCCTCGTCGTCGGTGGGCCCGCGCAGCGTCTCCGAACGGGTCAGCGTCGAGAAGTCGAACCGCCGGACCTTGAGCACCACCGTCCGCCCCGAGCGCCCGGCCGCGCGCAGCCGCCGCACGCACCGGGCGGCCAGCACCTCCACCTCGCGCAGCACCCGCTCCCGGTCGGCGAGGTCCACCTCGAAGGTGTCCTCCACCGAGACCGACTTGGCGTCCTGGTCGGCCACCACCGGCCGGTCGTCCAGCCCTATCGACATCTGGTGCACACCCGCGCCGTGCGCCCGCCCGAGCAGCTGCACCAGTTCGCCCTCCCCCGCCTCGGCGAGGTCCGCCACGGTGTTCAGTCCGGCCCGCCGCAGCACCTGTTCGGTGGCCGGCCCGATCCCGGGCAGTGCCCGGACCGGCATCGGGCCGAGCACGGCCCGCTCCTGCCCGGGTTCGATCAGCACCAGCCCGTCCGGTTTGGCCTGCTCGGAGGCGATCTTCGCCATCAACTTGGATCCGGCCGCCCCGACCGACCCGGTCAGCCCGGTGCGCCGCTGGATGTCCGCCCGCAGGTCCTCCGCCAGGGCGAGCACCAGCCGCTCCCCGGTCTCGTGGTCGGACTCCGCCAGCACCGGACCGTAGGGGCCTGCCTCCAGGTCGACGAAGGCCTCGTCCAGGCTGAGCGGCTGCACCAGCGGCGACAGCTCGCGCAGCAGACCCATCACGAGCTCGCTGACCTGCCGGTAGGCCTCGAACCGGCCGCTCAGAAAGGCCGCGTTGGGGCAGAGCCGGCGCGCCTGCGCCATCGGCATCGCCGAGTGCACCCCGAACCTCCGCGCCTCGTACGAGGCGGTGGAGACCACCCCGCGGCCGCCGAGCCCGCCGACGACCACCGGTTTGCCGCGCAGGCTCGGCTTGGCCGCCTGCTCCACCGCCGCGAAGAAGGCGTCCATGTCGAGGTGGATGATGCTCGGCAGTGATCGCACCCGCCGATCATCCCGCAGGGGTCCGACAATGCGTACGAACCCGGGCAGGCCCTAGCGCTGCGCGGCGTCCGCCAGAGCCTTCGGGATGCCGTCCTCCCGGGGGCCGAGGAACAGCGGGTCCGGCCGCAGCCAGGCGTTGACCGCCGCCTTGCCCGCCCCGGGGATCTCCCGCAGCCCGCCGTACAGCCAGGTGCCGTCGTGCGGTTCCGGCACCCCGACCGCGTGCGCGTCGATGCCCGCCGCCTCGCACAGGGCCAGCGCCCGGCGGACGTGGAAGTCCTGGCTGACCAGCACCGCCCGCTCCACCCCGAAGACCCGCCGGGCCCGGGTGCAGGAGTTCCAGGTGTCGAAGCCCGCGTAGTCGCCCACCACCCGGACCGCCGGCACCCCGTGCTCGATCAGGTACGTCCGCATCGCGTCCGGCTCGTCGTAGCTGTCCCGGCCGTTGTCGCCGGTCACCAGGATCGCCTGTACCTTCCCCGCCCGGTACAGGTCCAGCGCCGCGCTCAGCCGGTGCTCCAGGTACGGCGACGGCTTGCCCTGGTCCAGCCCGGCGCCGAAGACCACCGCGACCGGCGCGGACGGCACGCCGGCCACCGTGCCGACCCGGTCCCCGGCCGAGCACCACAGCCACGCGCTCGGCGCCAGCGCCAGCGAGCAGAGCACCGTCGCCGTCTGGAAGGCCCTGCGCTGCACGGACCGCCGCCGGAACCGGACCTTCAGCAGCCCGCCCCGACGCCGCAGCAGACCCGCTATCCCGGTGCCGAACCCCACGTGTCCTCCCTCGATCGCCCCACCAGGCGCAACGACGAGGCCGCGGGCCCGGACGGTTCCCCGTCCGGGCCCGCGGCCTCGTCAGTTCTGCGTTCAGACCGCCCGGTTGCGCCGCTGGGCCAGCTCGTCGGACGGATCGTGGCCGACCAGCGTCTCGCCGGTGTCGGTGCGCTCCGCGTGCAGCCGCCCGAGCGTCAGCTCCAGCTCCCGCCAGACCGCTCCGACCGCGATGCCGAACACCCCCTGACCGCCCTTCAGCAGGTCCACCACCTGCTGCGGCGTGGTGCACTCGTACACCGTCGCGCCGTCGCACATCAGCGTCATCCCGGCCAGGTCGCCCTGCTCGGCCGCCTGCAGATGGGCGACCGCCACCCGGATGTTCTGCAGCGAGACGCCCGCGTCGAGCAGCCGCTTCACGATCTTCAGCAGCAGGATGTCGCGGAAGCTGTAGAGCCGCTGGCTGGTGGCCGGGTACGCCGAACGGACGCTGGGCTCCAGCAGTCCGGTCCGGGCCCAGTAGTCCAGCTGGCGGTACGTGATGCCGGCCGCCGCGCAGGCCGTCGGACCGCGGTAGCCGATCAGTTCGGACGTCGGGGCCAGCCGCTCGATGGCGGGCTGACCGGGCTGCACGGCCGGGAACCTGCCCACCCGGGGCAGGTCCGTCACGGTGCGAGCGGTGCGCGGCAGGTGCACGGCACACAGGCCTCCCACGGCCGTGTCATCGCCGGTGCTGCTCATGCCTGCCTCCGTCCACTGGTGCTGCGGGCAACCCGAACTGCGGGCATCGGTCACCCGGACAGCCACTCCTGACGGTAGGCAGTCCCCTATGACCCGTCAACGATCGCCACGCCGGGCCAGCCAAACCACATCACTCAGGAGAGTGGTTTTTCGTGCCCCTAGTGTGGGTAGGTCGACGGTTTTTGGCAAAACGGCAAGCCAAACAACGGCCTGACCTGTAGGGAAATCCGGTCCGCGCTACTGCGGACCGCTGCCCCCGAAGTCCTCGGGCGACACCTGGTCGAGGAACTCGCGGAACTTCTCGACCTCGTCCTCCTGCTCGTCCGGGATCGCGATGCCCGCCTCGGCGAGCACCTCCTCGCTCCCGTAGATCGGCGTGCCGGTGCGCAGGGCCAGCGCTATCGCGTCGGACGGCCGGGCGCTCACCTCGACCCCGCCGGTGAAGACCAGCTCGGCGTAGAAGACGCCCTCCCGCAGGTCGGTGATCCGGACCTCGGTGAGCTGCTGCCCGAGCGCCTCCAGGACGTCCTTGAACAGGTCGTGCGTCAGCGGGCGGACCGGCGTCATGCCCTGCTGGGCGAAGGCGATCGCGGTCGCCTCGCCGGGACCGATCCAGATCGGCAGGTACCGATCGCCCCCGACCTCCCGCAGCAGCACGATCGGCTGGTTGGAAGGCATCTCCACTCGGACACCCACGACGTCGAGCTCATTCACACAGGCAACCCTATGGCTCAGGCCCCGGATATGAAAGCGCAGGGCCGACGCCGCTGGTCAGCGCGGTGCACCCCGGCCGCCCGGGGTCTGGACGGCCACCCCGCAGGAGCCCCGCGGGAATCCCACGGAAACACTATCCGCGGCTGCGCAGACCGGCCTGGACCATCGCCGCGTGCAGCCGCACGGACAGTGTCGCCAGCTCCCGCGCGGTGGCCTCGGCATGGGCCCTGGTCTGCGGGTTCCGGTGCCGGCGCAGTGGCGCCACCACCTGTTCCACCAGCGCGATCTCCCGATCCGCCGCGGCCTTCATCGCCCGCAGGTGCCGCGGTTCCAGCCCGTACCGGCCGAGTTCCGCGACCAGCCGGGCCACCTGCAGCGCCTCGCCGTCGTACCCGCCGTCCGGACCGGGCGCGACCAGACCGTAGGACTCCCATTCGGACAGCTCGCGCTCACCGGACTCGGCGGCCGCCAGGAGCTCGGCACGCCCCAGCCGGACTCCGGACGGGACGTCGGCCGAGGCCCCCAGCTCCCGGTCCGCCTCCTCCACCGGCCCGGGTCGGTCGGCGGAGGGCGGCAGCGCGGGCGGTGCCTCACCTCGCTCGATGGCGTCCAGGTGCTCGCGGATCACCCGCAGCGGCAGGTAGTGGTCACGCTGCATCCGCAGGACGTAGGCCAGCCGCTCGACGTCGGCCGGGCTGAACTTGCGGTACCCCGAGGGCGTACGCTGCGGCTCGACCAGCCCCTCCGCCTCCAGAAACCTGATCTTGGAGATGGTGACCTCGGGGAAGTCGTCGCGCAGGAAGGTCAACACCGCGCCGATGCTCAGCAGCTCGTCACCGCCGCGCCGCCGCCCACCCGGCCGGTCCGGGCGGACCGGCTGCCTGGGGCCCGCGACCACCCCGCGCGCGCCGCGGTCCGCGTGCGGACCGGACGACGCGGGGGTGGCCGCCCCGAGAGAAGATGAAGGGGTATTCGCACTCACTCGGGCTCCTACCGACGTTGGGTTCAGTACCCCCGGTTGTGGCCGGCGAAGAACACCAGCCGGTACTTCCCGATCTGCACCTCGTCACCGTTGTTCAGCGACACCTCGTCGATCCGCTCGCGGTTGACGTAGGTGCCGTTGAGGCTGCCGACGTCCGCGACGCTGAACCCGGCCTGCGTCCGACGGAACTCCACGTGACGCCGCGAGACCGTGACGTCGTCCAGGAAGATGTCGCCCTGCGGGTGACGGCCGGCCGTGGTGACGTCCGAGTCCAGCAGGAAGCGGCTGCCCGAGTTCGGACCGCGCTGGACGATCAGCAGGGCCGAGCCCGGCGGCAGCGCGTCGATCGCCGACAGCACCTCGGCCGACAGGGCCGGCGTCGCGCCGGTGCCGGTCGTGGTGTTGGGGTCGTACGACTCCAGGCCGGAGATGGAGATGGTCGACGTGGTCTCCGCCGCCCCCTCCGGAAGCAGGCCACCGCGCAGGGCCGTACCGCAGTTGGAGCAGAACCGGGCCGATGCCGGGTTCTGGTTGCCGCACCTGGGGCACGGAGTGGGGCCAGCCATGTTCACAGCCTCCTGGCGCGGCACACCCGACGGGTTGTGCCCGGCGTACGGATCGGGGGCAAACCCTCCACCAGAGGTTGAGGGTCCTGACTGGAAACCTATGCGCGGGTCGCCGGAAGGGTCAACCGACGCGCCGTAGCCCACCGGATTCCCTGCGTACTGGGCGGCGGCGCCGTCCCGGAACAGCCGCTGCTCGGCGTACGGCGCCCCCTCGGGAGCGGGGCGCATGCCCGGCACGGCGGCCTCGTCCTCGGGCCGGCGGTGCCGCGCGGTCGGCGCCTCGACGGAGGCCGCGCCACGGCCCTTGTTACGACCGAACAACTTCGAGAAGAAACTCACGGGCGAATCCCCTTGCGTGTGACAGACCCGCCCGCGGGGCAGGGTGAGAACCTCGGACAGACTGCGGGCCCGGTTGCGGATCGGGCCTGCTGGAGTGGTACTCCGACGGTTGGTACTGCTGTTGGTGCTCCGGTGCGTGCTGGTACGACCCAGTCTCGCCCACGCGACGGCGGCGCCCCGCACCGGGTGCCGCCCGCAGGTGACGGGCCGTTCGTCGGGCGCCCCGTCACTTCGAAGCCGGCTTGGCGTACTGCGGCGTCTTCAGATCCACGAGGGCGTCCACGACCACCTTCTGCTGCTGGGTGATCGTCGCCCGCGCCTGGTGACTCTCCAGAGTACGGACGACACCCCCCGGGATGTTCAGCGCGGGTGTCAGATCCTGCGGGTTCCCCACGACGGTGAACCGATAGGGCTGCGAGACCTTCTTCCCGTCGATCTGCACCCCGCCGCCCGACACGTCGGTGAAGTAGGTGTTGACCACCACGCGCACATCGTTGATCTGAATCGCCTCCGCCCCTGCCGCTCGAAGTTCTTGCAGGGTGTCCAGCAGCATATCTGCCTTCACCTGCCCTTGGGGATCATCGACCGTGAGTACGATGCCCGGACCAGTGGCTTTGACGGTACCGGCGAGCACGCCGAGCTCCGTCGCCTTCTTCCTGGTCTGCTCCTGGGCCTCCTTGGCCTGGTTGGAACTGTTCTCCAACTTGGCCAGGGACTGCTCCAACTCCGCCTTCTCCTGCTGAAGACGCTGCTGACGGCTGTCCAGTTCGTCGAGGATGCGTACCAGGTCCTCCTGGCGGGCCCCGCGGAGCTGGCTGTGGTGGTCGTTGGTCGACCGCACCTGGATCGCCAGCCCCAGGCCGAGCGAGAACAGCAGCAGCGCCACCACCAGCTGCCCGCGCGACATCCGCGGCGGCCACAGGGCTGCCTTGAGGCGCCGCCGTCCCGCACCGCGGTCCAGGGCGGCCGGCTCCACCACGGGCTCGGGCCCAGACTCAGGCCCAGGCTCGGGCGCCGCGGCCTTCGCGAGCCGCACCGCGGGCGTGGGCGCCGCCTCCGCATCAAGCTCAGGCTTAGCGTCAGACTTCGCCGCAGCCTGTTCCTCGGGCTCCCCCACCGCCGCCACGGGCCCCTCGGCCTTCCCCGGCTCCGCGGCCGGTTCGGCGCGCTGGACCTCCCCGGCCCCGTCCACCGGCTCGACCGAGCCCGCCTCGGCCGCCGACTCCGGCCCCGGCGCCTCGGCAGCCCGCTCCGACGCCTTCCCGCCGCCGTCCGCGTGCTCCTCCGCCGCCCCGCGGCCCGGCTCAGGCGCGGAAGACATGGCGCCGAATCGCGGCCGCGTTGGAGAAGATGCGGATGCCGAGGACGACGACCACACCCGTGGACAGCTGCGAGCCGACGCCCAGCTGGTCACCGAGGAAGACGATCAGTGCCGCGACCACCACGTTCGACAGGAACGAGACGATGAACACCTTGTCGTTGAAGATCCCGTCCAGCATCGCCCGGACGCCGCCGAACACGGCATCCAGCGCCGCCACCACCGCGATCGGCAGGTACGGCACGACGGCGTCCGGCACCTCGGGCTGGACGAAGAGTCCGACGACCACCCCGATCACGAGACCCAGTACGGCAATCACGGTCTAGCTGCTCCTGTCCCTGCGGACGACGACCCGGTCGGGGCCGTCGTGGACGAGTGGGCTGTCGTGGTCTTCGCGGACCCGCTCGGCGTACGCCGACCGGTGCCCGCAGACGGTGAAACGGACGCGCTCGGGCTCCCGGAGGTTCCGGCGGTGGGTGACGGCGTCGGGGTGACCGAAGCCGCCGACGGGGACGCCGGGGGCGAGGGCTCGGGCGTGACCGGCTGGGCGGTCCGCAGCGTCACGCCCACCGCGGCCGGCAGCGTCAGGCTCTTCTGCGCGGACATGGTCGACTTGATGCCGTACTTCTCCTGGAGCAGCCGCAGGTACTGCCCGGCCATGTCGTTCTCGAAGGCGGTCAGCAGCTTCGGCCCATCCCCGATCGCCTGGATGTTGTACGGCGGGACAAGCGGTCGGTTGTCCACCAGCACCGCCTCTCCCGCGGCCCGGATCGCCGAGAGCGCGGTGAGCCGCTGACCGTTGATCGCCACGGCTTCCGCACCGGATCCCCACAGGCCGTTCACCACCAGCTGGAGGTCGCGGTCCCGCAGCCGGCCGCTGTTGGAGAAGCCCTGCCCGGCCCTCGGGTCGACGTTTCCCCCGCCGCCGGTCCCCGACGCGTCCTCCAGGACCAGCTTGACGCCCGGCCCCGCGACCTCGCCCAGGCCCACCGCGCCGGTCAGACCTCCCTGGTCGCCGTCGCCCGTGGCGAGCGCCTGCTGCTGCGTGCTCTCGACCTTGCGCCGCAGGTCCTGGACCTGCTGCTGGAGGTGGTCGGCCGAGCCGTTGGTGTCGTTGATCCGGTGGATCAGCGCGTCCCGTTCCTTGGCCAGCGTCGGCTCCGCCTTGTGCGCGTTCACCGCGCCGACCGTCACCACGACCCCGACCAACGCCAGCCCGGCGGCCAGCGTGAGCAGGCCTCGGGCCGTCCTGGGTATCCGGCTGTCGTGGTCTCCGCCCCGCGCCGCGGCCGCCTCGGCGTAGCCCTCGTCGAGGCTGTGGTCCATGACGTTGGTCAGCAGGGACATCGAGGCGTCCGGGCGGTTGTACCGTCCGTTCGGGGCACTCGGCGTCGGCGTCGCTGGCATGCGGACCATCGTCCCACGTCGGCGAAGGGGCCCGCGCACACCCCTTGAGCTGCACACACGACACAAAGTGACGGATCATTGCGAACAGTGTGAAAACGGACAGCGGGGCGCGCGGACCATGCCGCGCGCCCCGACCGTCAGGACCGTCGGACGATCAGGCCGGTGTCGTCACCTCCCGGCCCCGTCGACCACCGCCGCCCACTCGTCCAGCAGCGCCTCCGTGGCCTCGTCGTCCGGACCCTCCGCCCACAGGTGGGTGGTCGCCTCGGCCGGGTCCGGCAGCACCAGCGTCCAGCGCCCGTCCGCCTCGACGACCCGGACGCCGTCGGTGGTGTCCAGCCGCCGGCTGCCGGCCGCCTCGACCACCGAGCGCATCACCATCCCCTTGGCCGCCCACGGCGTCGCCAGGTCCCGGCGACGGATGTGCGCCTGCGGGATGCGCGCGTCGATCTGGCTCAGCGTGAGCTGGGTCCGCGCCACCAGGCCGACCAACCGCACGAAGGCCGCGGCCCCGTCCAGCACTCCGCTGAACTCCGGCACCACGAAACCGCCGCGCCCGTCCCCACCGAACACCGTGCCCTCGGTGGCGGCCGCCTTCGCCAGGTCGTCCGGCGTCGTCGTGGTCCAGATGACCTGGGTGCCGTGGTAGGCGGCGACCTGCTCGGCGATCCGGGTCGTGGTCACCGGCAGCGCCACCTGCCCGCTGCGCCGTTCTGCCGCGACCAGGTCCAGCAGCACCAGCAACGCCCGGTCGTCGTCGATCACCCGGCCCAGTTCGTCGACGAACGCGACCCGCTCGCCGACCGGGTCGAAGCGGACGCCGAAGGCCGCCCGGGAGGAGGCCACCAGCTCACCGAGCCTGGCCAGCCCGGCCCGCCGCTCCTCCGCGTCCTCCGTCGGCCGCGCCTCGTCCAGCCCGCTGGAGACGGTGAGCGCCTCCACTCCGAGCCGTCCGAGGATGCTCGGCAGAACCAGGCCGGCGCTGCCGTGCGCGGTGTCCACGACCACCTTCAGTCCGGCCTCCCGGACCCCGGTGGTGTCGACGGCCCGCAGCAGGTTGCCCGCGTAGGAGTCGAAGACGCTGGACGGGAAGGTCAGGTCCCCGATCTCACCGGGGAAGGCCCGCCGGTACTCCTGGCGCGCGTACACGCGGTCCAGCTTGCGCTGGCCGGCCTGCGAGAGATCGGCCCCACGCTCGTCGAAGAAGAGGATGTCCAGAGAGTCGGGCACCCCCGGCGTGGTCCGCAGGAAGATCCCGCCCGCACTCCCCCGCGCGGTGTGCTGCCGGGCCACCGGCATCGGCACGTTCTCCAGGTCGCGGACGTCTATGGCCGACGTCTGGAGCGCCGAAATCATCGCCCGTTTGAGCGCACGCGCACCACGCGAGTGGTCACGCGCAATGGTGACGGTCGCCCCCTTCTTCAGGGTCGTGGCGTACGCGCCGGCCAACCGCACGGCCAGTTCCGGGGTGATCTCGACGTTCAGGATCCCCGACACGCCCCGCACGCCGAACAGGTGCTCCTGGCCGCGGGACTCCCAGATCACCGACGTGTTGACAACGGCGCCGGCCTCGATGGTCTTGAACGGATAGACCCGGACGTTCGCACCGATGATCGACTCCTCGCCGATCAGGCACTCGTCCCCGATCACCGCGCCGTCCTCGATCCGGGCGGCCCGCATCACGTCGGTGTTCTTTCCGACCACGCAGCCGCGCAGATTGCTCTGCGGCCCGATGTAGACGTTGTCGTGCACGACCGCCTTGTGGAGGAAGGCCCCGCGCTTGACCACCACGTTGCTGCCGAGCACGGTGTGCTCGCGGATCTCGACGCCGGCCTCGACCTTGGCGTAGTCCCCGATGTACAGCGGCCCACGCAGCACAGCCTCCGGGTCCACCTCCGCGCCCTCGGCCACCCAGACGCCCGGCGAGATCTCGAACCCGTCGAGCTCGACGTCGACCTTGCCCTCCAGGACGTCCGCCTGGGCCTTGCCGTAGCTCTCGTGGGTGCCCACGTCCTCCCAGTAGCCCTCGGCAACGTAGCCGTAGACCCGCTTGCCCTCCTTCAACAATTGCGGGAAGACGTCACTCGACCAGTCGACGGACTCACCTGCCGCGACGTAGTCGAAGACCTCTGGTTCCATCACGTAGATACCGGTGTTCACAGTGTCCGAGAAGACCTGCCCCCAGGTCGGCTTCTCCAGGAAGCGCTCGACCCGTCCGTCGTCGTCCGTGATCGTGATACCGAACTCGAGGGGATTCGGCACCCTGGTGAGACAGACGGTGACCAGCGCGTTCTTGCTGCGGTGAAAGTCGATCAATTCCGAGAGGTCGAAGTCGGTCAGTGCGTCACCGGAGATCACCAGAAAGGAGTCGTCCTTCAACGCGTCCTCGGCGTTCTTGACACTCCCCGCGGTGCCTAGCGGCGTCTCCTCGTGGGCATAGGTCAGATGCATGCCCAGGTCCTCGCCGTCACCGAAGTAGTTCTTGACCAGTGAGGCCAGGAACTGGACGGTGACGACGGTGTCGGAGAGGCCGTGCCGCTTCAGCAGCCGAAGCACGTGCTCCATGATCGGCCTGTTGGCGACCGGTAGCAGCGGCTTCGGCATGCTGGAGGTCATCGGGCGGAGTCGGGTTCCTTCGCCCCCTGCCATGACAACGGCTTTCATTACGGGTGCGTCCTCCTTTGCGGTGGTGGACCTACAGAGGTCCATCAAACCGTTCCAGAGGGATCCCTACCCGGAAGGTATCGTCCGACGCACCGATACGGCGTGGGACTTCTCTCAGATCACGTCTCAGACTGCGGACGCGGAGCCCGTCGAGCCCGCACGGGTGATCCGCCGGGCCTGAACCGCGTAAAGAATACCGGCCCACCAGTACAATGTGGTCCCCCACCAGATGAAGGCCCAGCTCACCACCTCGGCCGGCCGCGCGATCCAGCTGTCCACGCTGCCGAGCAGGAGAAGCGGAAACGCGTACATCAGATTGAAGGTCGCGGCCTTCCCCAGAAAACTCACCTGAAGCGGCCCGTAACCGTGCTGGTTCAAAATGGGCAGCAGCGCGCCGATAAACACTTCCCGGGCCAGCAGAATCGCCGTCACCCACCACGGAAGAATCTCACGCCAGGTCAAACCGACCAACGTGGACAGCACGTAGAGCCGGTCGGCCAGCGGATCGAGCAGCTGCCCCACCCGGCTGACCTGCCCCCATCGCCGCGCGAGTTTCCCGTCGAGGTAGTCGCTGACACCGCTCAGCATCAGGATCAGCAGCGCCCAACCATCGTTGTTGGGGCCGTCGAAAACCGGCCAGAGAATCAGCCAGAGAAAAAGCGGAACACCGACCAGCCGGCCCATGCTGAGCAGGTTGGGGATGGTGAGGACGCGATCGGTCTGGACCCGCGTCTCCTGGACCTCCACCCGGGGGCCTCCTGTCCCGTGTGACGACAATGCACGTTGACCCTACAACAGAAAAGCCCCCGCCAGGTTCACCCGGCGGGGGCTTCTCTCGAATGATTGTTCGGCGGCGTCCTACTCTCCCACAGGGTCCCCCCTGCAGTACCATCGGCGCTGTAAGGCTTAGCTTCCGGGTTCGGAATGTAACC
>NZ_JBIUYQ010000017.1:0-182751 GCF_044744605.1 Kitasatospora sp. NPDC087271 | reverse complement strand
CAGTGGGCGGGCCCGGGCAAGACCGAGAAGAACGTCGTCGGCATGCCGCTGATGCCGGTCTACATGGCCAAGGCCGGTGGCTTCTTCTTCCTGGTCTTCGGTCTGATCGCCGCCATCTCGGCGATCGCCACCATCAACCCGATCTGGGCGTACGGCCCGTACCGCCCCGACCAGGTGTCCACCGACGCCCAGCCCGACTGGTACATGGGCTTCTCCGAAGGCCTGATCCGCGTCATGCCGGGCTGGGAGGTCGGCCTGTGGGGCCACACCCTGAACCTGGGTGTCTTCATCCCGCTGATGATCTTCCCGCTGGTCCTGGTCTCGATCGCGGTCTACCCGTTCATCGAGGGCTGGATCACCGGCGACAAGCGCGAGCACCACATCCTGGACCGCCCGCGCAACGCGCCCGTCCGCACCGCGCTCGGCGCCGCCTGGATCAGCCTGTACCTGGTGCTGCTGGTCGGTGGTGGCAACGACCTGTTCGCCACCCACCTGCACCTGTCGATCAACTCGATCACCTACTTCGTCCGCGTCGGCTTCTTCGCGGTGCCGGTCATCACCTTCATCGTCACCAAGCGCTGGTGCCTCGGCCTCCAGCGCCGGGACAAGGAGAAGGTGCTGCACGGCCGCGAGACGGGCGTCATCAAGCGCCTGCCGCACGGCGAGTTCGTCGAGGTGCACGCCCAGCTGCCGCAGAAGGACCTGTACAAGCTCACCGCGCACGAGCAGGTCCAGCCGGTCGAGCTGCCGGCCCAGACGGACGAGAACGGCGTGGCCAGCAAGGCCGGCCTGCTCGGCCGCACCCGGGCCAAGCTGTCCCGCGGCTTCTACGGCGGCGGCGCCCAGATCCCCAAGCCGACCTCCGAGGAGCACCACGAGATCACCAGCGGCCACGGCCACCACTGATCCCGTACGCCCCGCAGCGTCACACCCGAGGGCCGCTGACCAGAGTTCTTCTGGTCGGCGGCCCTCGGGCTTTCCCGTCCCCCGTCCGCACCCTCCAGGAGCTCCCGTGCAGCTGTCCGTCGACCCCGCCGCCGCCACTCCCCCGTACGAGCAGATCCGGGCCCAGATCGCCGAGCGGGCCCGTTCCGGCGAACTGCCGACCGGGCTGCGGCTGCCCACCGTCCGGGCCCTGGCCGAGGAGCTGGGGCTGGCCGCCGGGACGGTCGCCCGGGCGTACCGGGAGCTGGAGGCGGACGGCGTGGTGGAGACCCACGGCCGGCGCGGCACGCTGATCGCGGCCACCGGCGACACCGCGCACCGGCTGGCCGCCGCGGCCGCCGCCGAGTACGCCGAGCGGGCGACCCGGCTCGGGCTCCCGCGGGCGGACGCGCTGGCCGCCGTGGACGCCGCCCTGCGGCTGGCCTACCAGGAGGCCTGAGAAGGCGCTCCAGGGGCCCTCAGGCCTCCGGGCGGATCATCCCCGAGGCGTGGGCCTGGGAGGACGGCGCGGTGGTGCTGACGGGCTGTCCGAGGGCGCTGTGCTTGACCCAGTCCGTCCAGGAGATGTTCCAGTCCCCGAAGCCGTTGCCGAACGGCTCCATGGTGGCGCCGCGGCTGTTCACCACCGTCACCAGGTCCCCCACCCTGGTGTTCTGGAAGAACCACTTGGCGTTCTCGGTGCTCATGCCGGTACAGCCGTGGCTGACGTTCTCCAGGCCCTGCGAGCGGACCGACCAGGGCGCCGCGTGGACGTACTCGCCGCTCCAGGTGACGCGGGTGGCCCACTCCACGTTGAGGTCGTAGAACTCCGAGCTCCCGGCCTTTATCCCGATCGTCTCGCCGTTCATCCGGACGGACCGCTCCTGGCCGAGCACCACCTTGACGCCGTTGCGGGTGTCGAAGCCGGGCTTGCCGGTGGTCACCGGGATGCTCCGGACCAGCTCGCCGTCACGGCTGAGGGTGAGCACGTGGGCGCCCGCGTCGACCACCGTCTCGACCCGGGCACCGATCCGCAGGCCCAGCGTGCTGCGGTCGCCGCCGTAGAGGCCGTCCTCGATCCGGACGCCGGTGCCGTCGAAGGCCAGCGAGACGGTGGTGCCGGCCGGCCAGTACTCCTGCGGGCGGAAGTGCAGTTCCTTGTCGCCCACCCAGTACCAGGCGCCGGTGACGGCGGGCTGGGAGCTGACGGTCAGGACGCGCTCGACCTCCTGGCGGGCCTGCGGGTCCTGCACCGCCTCGGAGAGCTGCACGGTGAGCGGCTGGCCGACGCCGTAGATGCCGCTGCCGGAGGAGTCCGGGCCCAGCTTGGCGGTGAGCAGGCGCTGGGCGGCGAGGGTGCTGAAGTCCGCCGTGGTGTCGCCGCGGCCGCCCTTGCCGTCGTCGGCGGCGATCCGCACCGAGTAGTCGGTGTCGGCCTTCAGCCGGCCGGTGGTCTGCCAGCTGTGCTGGTCCTCGGCGAGCTGACCGGCCACCACCCGGCCGTCCGGGCCGGTCACGGTGACGTCGGTGAGCCGGCTGCCGGGCACGGACGTCACCGTGACCGGCTTGGAGGGGTCGACCTTGCCCCCGCCCTCGGCCGAGAGGTGGACGAGCGCGGCCGCGTCGATCCGGTGGGGGCCGACCGCCTCGCCGCCGCCGGACGAGCAGGCGGCCAGCGGGGCCAGTACTGCGAGGGTCAGCGAGATGCCGCCGATACCTGCGATTCCGCGCCTGTCGGCCATGAAACGCCTCCGAGGGTCCGCACGATTGCTCAGATCGTAGGAACGAGGCTGGCCGAAGCGACATCGGAGCGACCCCGCGTTCACCCGGGTGAGTGGTTTCGTCACCCTGGAGACGCAACGGGGCCGATCCTCCCCGTGCGGGAGGACCGGCCCTGTCGCCGTCGGCGGAACCCGGGAACCTACTGGTTCTGGTTCTCGCCCCGGTAGAACTCGAAGACCCAGCCGAAGAGGCCGATCAGGATGATCGGGATCGACCAGAACAGCAGCCACCAGCCGAAGATCACTCCGAGGAACGCCAGCGAACCGCCGATCGCCAGGGAGAGCGGCTGCCAGCTGTGCGGGGCGAAGAAGCCCAGCTCGCCGGCGTCGTCCGCCACCTCGGCCTCGGGGTTGTCACCCGCGCCGCTGTCCACCCGGCGGGCGGTGAAGGCGAGGTAGTACCCGATGAAGGCGCAGAGCGCGAAGGCGAGGAACAGCGCCGTGGTGCCGGCCGCCTCGATCCCGTGCTCCGAGTGGTTGGTCCACAGGCCGTAGGTGACGGCCATCGCGAGGACGAAGACGGCCAGGCCGAGGAAGATCTTTCCCTGTTCCTTCATCAGACGTCGCCCTCCTTCTTGCCCTTGTCCAGCTTCGGGGCGTCGTACTTCGCCGGGGTCACGCCGGCGAGGTGCTTGGCCGGCTCACCGTGGTTCTCCAGGTAGTCCAGCGCGGCGATCTCCGGGTGGTGGAGGTCGAAGGCCGGGGATTCGGAGCGGATCCGGGGCAGGGTGAGGAAGTTGTGCCGCGGCGGCGGGCAGGAGGTCGCCCACTCCAGCGAACGGCCGTAGCCCCACGGGTCGTCGACCTCGACCTTCTCGCCGTACTTGGCCGTCTTCCACACGTTGTAGAGGAACGGCAGCATCGAGGCGCCGAGCACGAACGAGCCGATGGTCGAGACGGTGTTCAGCGTGGTGAAGCCGTCCGAGGCCAGGTAGTCGGCGTAGCGGCGGGGCATGCCCTCGGCGCCGAGCCAGTGCTGGACCAGGAAGGTGGTGTGGAAGCCGAAGAACAGCGTCCAGAAGGTGATCTTGCCGAGGCGCTCGTCCAGCATCTTGCCGGTCATCTTCGGCCACCAGAAGTGGAAGCCGGCGAACATCGCGAAGACGACGGTGCCGAAGACCACGTAGTGGAAGTGGGCGACGACGAAGTACGAGTCCGAGACGTGGAAGTCGATCGGCGGGGAGGCCAGCAGCACACCGGTCAGACCACCGAAGAGGAAGGTCACCAGGAAGCCGACCGTCCAGAGCATCGGCGTCTCGAAGCTCAGCGAGCCCTTCCACATGGTGCCGACCCAGTTGAAGAACTTCACACCGGTCGGGACCGCGATCAGGAAGGTCATGAAGGAGAAGAACGGCAGCAGCACCTGCCCGGTGACGTACATGTGGTGCGCCCACACCGTCACCGACAGACCGGCGATCGCGATGGTGGCCGCGATCAGGCCGGAGTAGCCGAACATCGGCTTGCGGCTGAAGACCGGGATGATCTCCGACACGATGCCGAAGAACGGCAGCGCGATGATGTACACCTCGGGGTGGCCGAAGAACCAGAACAGGTGTTGCCACAGCATCGCCCCGCCGTTGGCGGGATCGAATACGTGGGCCCCGAATTTACGGTCCGCCTCCAGGGCGAACAGCGCGGCGGCCAGGACCGGGAAGGCCAGCAGGACCAGCACGGCGGTCAGCAGGACGTTCCAGACGAAGATCGACATCCGGAACATCGTCATGCCGGGGGCGCGCATGCAGATGATCGTGGTGATGAAGTTGACCGCACCGAGGATCGTGCCGAAGCCGGAGAAGGCCAGACCCATGATCCACATGTCGGCGCCGACACCCGGCGAACGGACCGCGTCCGACAGCGGGGAGTAGGCGAACCAGCCGAAGTTGGCCGCGCCGTTCGGGGTCAGGAAGCCCGCCACCGCGATGGTCGAACCGAAGAGGTACAGCCAGTACGCGAACATGTTCAGACGCGGGAACGCCACGTCCGGGGCGCCGATCTGGAGCGGCATGATCCAGTTCGCGAAGCCGGCGAACAGCGGCGTCGCGAACATCAGCAGCATGATCGTGCCGTGCATCGTGAACGCCTGGTTGAACTGCTCGTTCGACAGGATCTGGGTCCCGGGACGAGCCAGCTCGGCGCGCATGACCAGCGCGAGGATGCCGCCGATCAGGAAGAAGGCGAACGACGTGCCCAGGTACAGGGTGCCGATCGTCTTGTGGTCGGTGGTGGTCAGCCACTTGATGATGGTCGAACCCGGCTTGCGGGTCCGCTGCGCCCCGACCGTGACGGCCCCGGCGCCCCCGCCGGCCGCGGCGGGCTCGTTGAGGATGGTCACTTCTCTTCACTTCCCATGGTCGTGATGCCGGAGGGCAACGCGCCGGTCTGGCCCTTGGCCCGGAGGTCCGCCAGGTGCTTGTCGTAGTCGGCGCGGTCGACGACCTTGACGTTGAACAGCATGCGCGAGTGGTCGACGCCACAGAGCTCCGCGCACTTGCCCATGTACTCGCCCTTGACGGTGGGGGTGACCTCGAACCGGTTCACCACGCCCGGCACGACGTCCATCTTCATCATGAAGTTGACGGGCCAGAAGTCGTGGATGACGTCACGCGAGGTCAGCCGGAACTGCACCGACTCGTTGACCGGCAGCCAGAGGGTCGGAACCTCCTTGGGCGTACCGACGTCGTACGCGGCGTCCTTGTTGGCCGGGTCGGGGTTCTCGGTGTTCTCGTAGTTGAACGCCCAGCTCCACTGGAAGCCGACCACGTTGACCGTGTGCTGCGGCTTCTCTGAGACGGCGATCAGCTTCGACTCGTCGCGGGCGACGAAGTAGAAGAGCACCGACACGATGATGATGGGGACCGCGGTGTAGAGCGCCTCGATGGGCACGTTGTACCGGGTCTGCGGGGGGACCTCCACGCCGGTGCGGCTGCGCCGGTGGAAGATCACGCTCCAGATGATCAGACCCCACATCAGTACGCCGACCACCAGCGCCGCGATCCAGGAGCCCTGCCACATCTGGAGGACCATCGGCCCTTCCTTGGTGACGGGGCTCGGGAGGCCAAGCCTGGGGAGGTCGTTGGCCGAGCAGCCGGTGGCGGTCGCGATGACGAGGCCCAGTGCCAGCGCCTGAGGCAGCTTCCGCCGCATCGTGCGCCGCGGCGAGCGGTCGGAGCCGTTGGGACTCACGTAGCGCCTTCCCGAAGTCTCGCCCGCCTTCGCGTCGCCCCGCGGAGGATTGTGAGCCTCCCCGGCGACCCGTCCACGGGCACGGTTTGAATGCTTATGCGGGCCAAACCCTACTCCAGCCTTATGCGCTCCTGACGGGCAGCCCCCGGTAACGCGCCGCCCGGTCGCCCGATCAGGCCCGGCAGGGGCTGCGCCGCAGGTCATCGTAGGCATTCGAGGTCCTTACGCCCGATCGGGGGATGACCTCGAACTACGCGGGTGACGGTCCGTCGGACGCGGACGAAGCGGACATTCGGGGTGATCGACTGACGGCCGGTAAGCGACGTCGTCGGACCGGAAAGCCTCCGGGTGTGTCGTTAAATGTGACCGTGTACTTCGATGCGGCCTCGACGGCCCCGCTGCACCCCGTCGCACGACAGGCGCTGACCGCCGCCCTGGACGAGGGCTGGGCCGATCCGGCCCGGCTGTACCGCTCCGGCCGGCAGGCCCGGATGCTGCTGGACGCCGCCCGCGAGACGGTGGCCGAGGCCCTGGGCGCCCGGGCGGACGAGATCGCCTTCACCGCGAGCGGGACGCAGGCGGTGCAACTCGGCATGCTGGGCGCGCTGGCCGGCCACCGGCGGCGCGGCGGCCACCTGGTGCACTCGGCGGTCGAGCACTCCAGCGTGCTGCACGTCGCCGAACGTCAGGAGGCGGGCGGCGGCACCGTCTCGGTGGCGCCGGTGGACCGCGGCGGCCGGGTCGACCCGGACGTGTTCGCCGCGCTGCTGCGCGCGGACACCGCGCTGGCCGTCCTGCAGAGCGCCAACCACGAGGTGGGGACGGTCCAGCCGGTCGGCGAGGTCGCCGGCCACTGCCGCGAGGCCGGTGTCCCGCTGCTGGTCGACGCGGCGCAGAGCGTCGGGCGGGTGGACGTCCCGGCCGGCTGGTCGCTGCTGACCGCCAGTGCGCACAAGTGGGGCGGGCCGCCCGGCGTCGGGGTGCTGGCGGTGCGCAAGGGCGTCCGGTACGCCTCGCCGCTGCCGGCCGACGAACGCGAGGGCGGGCGGGTGCCCGGCTACGTCAACGTCCCGGCGATCGTCGCCGCGGCCGCCTCGCTGCGGGCCGTCCGGGCCGAGGCCGCGCGGGAGAACGCCCGGCTCCACGCGCTGGTGGAGCGCATCCGGGCCCGGGTGCCGCAGCTGGTGCCCGAGGTGGAGGTGGTCGGCGACCCGGTGCGGCGGCTGCCGCACATCGTCACCTTCTCCTGCCTGTACGTGGACGGCGAGGTGCTGCTCACCGAACTGGACCGGGCGGGCTTCGCGGTCTCCTCCGGCTCCTCCTGCACCTCCTCCACCCTGACGCCGAGCCATGTGCTGGCCGCGATGGGGGTGCTCACCGAGGGGAACGTCCGGGTCTCGCTGCCGCCCGGGACGGCCGAGGCCGACGTCGAACGCTTCCTCACCGTGCTGCCGGAGCTGGTCGCCGGCGTCCGGGCGCCGCTCGGGCTGGACCTGCCGGCCCCGGAGCCGGAGCCGGCGGCCGGGCCCCTGCTGGTGATCGACGCGCTGGGCAAGCGCTGCCCGCTGCCGGTCATCGAGCTGGCGAAGCGGATCGGCGAGGTACCGGAGGGCGGCACGGTCGCCGTGCTCGCGGACGACGAGGCGGCCCGGCTGGACATCCCGGCCTGGTGCGGGATGCGCGGCCAGGAGTACGCGGGCGAGGCCCCGGCCGCCGACTACGGCGGCGACCGGGGCTCGGCCTACCTCGTCGTCCGGCGGACTACTTGACCAGGTGCGCGCGGATGTCCGCGGCGGCCTCGGCGCCGTAGGCGTCCTCGAAGCGCTTCAGGAAGGCGGTCGGGCGCAGCTCGTACTCCTGGGTGCCGACGGTCTCGATCACCAGGGTGGCGAGCATGCAGCCGAGCTGGGCGGCGCGCTCCAGGTCGAGCTGCCAGGACAGGCCGGTCAGGAAGCCGGCCCGGAAGGCGTCGCCGACGCCGGTCGGGTCGACCTTCGCCTCCTCGGCGGCGCAGCCGACCAGGATCGCCGCCTCGCCCTTGCGCTCGATCCGCACGCCCTTGCTGCCCAGGGTGGTGATCCGGGTGCCGACCCGGGTGAGGATCTCCTCGGCGTCCCAGCCGGTCTTGCTCTCGATCAGCGCGGCCTCGTACTCGTTGGTGAAGAGGTACGCGGCGCCGTCGACGATGTCGCGGATGTCGTCGCCCTCCAGGCGGGCCAGCTGCTGGGAGGGGTCGGCGGCGAAGGCGAAGCCGCGGGTGCGGCACTCCTGGGTGTGGCGGACCATGCCCTGCGGGTCGTCGGCGCCGATCAGGACGAGGTCGAGGCCGCCGACGCGGTCGGCGATCGGCTTGAGCTCGATGTTGCGGGCCTCCGCCATGGCGCCGGTGTAGAACGAGGCGATCTGGTTGTGGTCCTCGTCCGTGGTGCACATGAAGCGGGCGGTGTGCCGGGTCTCGGAGATGTGGACGGAGTTGCAGTCCACGTTGTTGCGCTCCAGCCAGCTGCGGTACTCGGCGAAGTCCGCGCCGGCCGCGCCGACCAGGATCGGGCGCAGCCCGAGCACGCCCATGCCGAACGCGATGTTCGGCGCGACTCCGCCGCGGCGGATGTCCAGGGTGTCGACCAGGAAGGACAGCGACACGGTGTGCAGCTGCTCGGCGACGAGCTGGTCGGCGAACCGACCGGGGAACGTCATCAGATGGTCGGTGGCGATCGAGCCGGCGACGGCGATACGCACGGGAGGTCTCCTCAGGATGGCTGCGGGGCCAACGGGCAAGCACGGGTGAACCCACACACGGTACCGGGCTCGGGGCGGGCGGCAGCAAGACCGCCGCAATCCGCCGGCCCGCAGTGCCATCGTGGCACCCGTCACCGTCGAACGTGTACTACCTCCGGGTAGCACTGGTGGGTGGGCCGAACCCCGGCCTAGGGTCGGCAGCAGGGGCCCCGCCGAGCCGGGCGGGCCCCGTCGTCGACCGTGGCAGTGCGGCCACGGCCATGGATCGGAGCGATGCCCGATGATGCCCAGCCACGCCCCGCTGCCCGCCCTCCGGACCGAAGCCGACGGCGAGAGCCTCGACGCGCTGGTGAGTTCGTCCCGGCGGCTGCGCCGGTTCTGGCCGCTGCTGGCGACCGGTCCCGAGCCGGCCGCGCCCGCCCGGGAGGGGTTCCGGGTGCCGTCCGACGCGCAGCGGCTGGTCGCCGGGATGGCCGAGTACGGCATGTGACCCGGCGCCCGCCCCGGCCCGGGGCGGGCGGAACCGAAGTGGAACCGGATCCGACCGGGTCACGTCACATCCGCGCGGAGCGGCCGAGCGGGCGGCACCGCTGAGCCCTCGGGAGGATGTGCAGATGGACCTGGAGACGATGCCCCGGCGCGGTCGGCGGGCGGTGGCCCTGGCGGGCCTGGCGCTGGCGGCGGTGGTGACGGTGGCCGGGTGCAACGGGGACGGCAAGACCTCGTCGGACTCGGCGGCGGGCGGCGCGGCCACGACCTCGGCGGGCGCGAGCGCCTCCCCGGAGGCCCCGGCGTCCTCCGGCGCCCCGTCCGCGCCGGCTCCGGCGGCGAGCCCGTCGGCCACGTCGGACCAGCCCGGCCAGACGCCGCCGACCAAGTGGGCCCCCACCGCGGCCTCGCCCGCCCCGGGGCAGCCGTCGACGGCCGGTTCCGGGGGCACTCCCCCGGGCCCCGGGATCGCGGTGGGCGAGCCCGACCCGGCCGGGTCGGGGGCGCGCCCGGCGGTCTCCTACCGGGTGGACGGCAGCAACGGGCTGACCGTCTACTTCTTCGGCGGGGTCTGCCAGAAGTACGCGTTGAAGGCGGACGAGTCGCACCCCGGCCGGGTGGACGTCAGGATCGTGGTGGCGGCGCCGGTGCAGCCCGGGCAGGTCTGCAACGCGCTGGCCAAGCGGCAGTCGGTGTCCGCCGATCTGCGCTCGCCGCTGGCCGGGCGGACGGTGACCGACCAGTCGAGCGGCCAGAACGTGCCGCTGGAGGCCGATCCGCACATGGGCCCGGACCCGGTCACTCCGGACGTCGCCCGCCAGTAGCCGCGACAACGGTGCGGAACGCGGAGGCGGCCCCGGGGATGATCCCCGGGGCCGCCTCCGTACTGCGGCTCGAACGAGCGTCGAGCGGTGCTGCCTAGCTGAACGAGTCGCCGCAGGCGCAGGAGCCGGTGGCGTTCGGGTTGTCGATCGTGAAGCCCTGCTTCTCGATGGTGTCGACGAAGTCGACGGTGGCGCCGCCCAGGTACGGGGCGCTCATCCGGTCGGTGACGACCTTGACACCGTCGAAGTCCTTGAGCACGTCGCCGTCGAGCGAGCGCTCGTCGAAGAACAGCTGGTAACGCAGGCCGGAGCAGCCACCGGGCTGGACGGCGACGCGAAGTGCGAGGTCGTCGCGGCCCTCCTGCTCCAGCAGGCCCTTGACCTTGGCCGCGGCGGCATCGGTAAGGAGGATGCCACTCTCGACGGTGGTCTCGTCCTGGACGGTCATCTGCTTTCTCCCGGTCTTTGACGACGGTTTGCCCCCAGTGCCAACCAACGGCCGTCCGGATTCATTTCCCGAACGGCGATTGTCTTCGTCGGCTTGCTGGTGGCGGAATTTCCGTGGGCCGGGTGTGCCACCCGCGTCCCCTACGTTCCCCATGCTCGCACAACCCGGGAGGGTGGGTCACCGCCCGAGCCGCGGAATCCGGGGAACCGGCCCCGGGCCGGGCCCGCGGACGCCAGGATGGTGGCCATGATCCTGCGCCAGGTCAGGGACACCGCCGCCGACGCGGAGGCCGTCCAGGAGCTCTCCCTCGCCGCGTTCGCCGATCCGGCCCTGCCCGGTCCGGCGCCCGCACCGACCCCGCTGCAGCTCGCCCGGACCAGACATCTGGCCCGCACCGATCCGGAGGGCTGCTGGCTGGCGGAGAGCGGCGGGGAGCCGGTCGGCGCGGTGCTGTCGATGCGCCGGGAGGGCCTGTGGGCGCCGTCGCTGTTCGCGGTCCGGCCGCAGGCGCAGGGCAAGGGCGTCGGGCGGCTGCTGCTGGAACGGGCGGCGGCACACTCGCGGGGCTGCCTGCGCGGGATGGTCTGCGCGTCGGCGTCCCCGGCGGCGGCCCGCCGCTACCGGCTGGCCGGGTTCACCCTGCACCCGGCGATGCGGCTGACCGGGCGGGTGGACCGGGCCGGGCTGCTCGACCCGGGGGACATCCCGGTGCACCGGGGCGGCGCCGTCCACCGGCACCTGCTGGACTCGGTGGACCGGCGGCTGCGCGGGTCCGCGCACGGCCCGGACCACGAGCTGATGCTGGGCCACTTCGAGGAACTGCTGATCGCCGACGCGCTGGCCGGCAGCGGCTACTGCTACCGGGACGGCGGCGAGGTGAAGCTGCTGGCGGCCACCACCAAGCGGATCGCCGCCCGGCTGCTGCGCGAGGCGCTGGCCCGGGTGCCGGACGGGGTCGAGGCGCGGGTGGAGTTCCTGACCGCCGAGCAGGAGTGGGCGCTGGACGTCGGCCTGGAGGTGGGGCTGACCCCGCGGAGCCGGGGCTTCGTCGGGCTGCGCGGGATGCGGCCGCCGGCGCCGTACCTGCCGAGCGGCGCCTTCCTGTGAACCCACGGGACGACGGGACGGCGGGGCCCCCGCCGGCTGGCTGCTCCGACGGGGGCCACGGGTCGCCGGGGGCCGATCAGGCCATGGTGTCCAGGATCTCCCGGACCATGTCCATCGTCGTGCCCGGGTGCAGGAAGGCGAAGCGGGCGACCGTCTCGCCGTCCCAGCCGGTGGGGGTGACGAAGCCGATCTGGTCCGCGAGCAGCTGCTGCGACCAGCGGTAGTAGTCCTCGTTGGTCCAGCCCTTGCGCTTGAAGCAGACGGCCGAGAGCTGCGGGTCGAACAACAGCTCCAGGTGGTCGGTGTCGCGGATGAGCTGGGCGGTGTCCCGGGCGAGCGTGAGGCCGGCCTCGATGGCGTCGGTGTAGGCCTGGGTGCCGTGGACGGCGAGGGAGAACCACAGCGGCAGGCCGCGGGCGCGCCGGGTGAGGTGGTAGGCGTAGTCGGTGGGGTTCCACTCGTCGCCCTCGGTGTGCAGGACGTCGAGGTAGGAGGCGTCCTGGGTGTGCACGGCCCGGGCGAGCTGCGGGTTGCGGTAGATCAGCGCGGCGCAGTCGAAGGGGGCGAACAGCCACTTGTGCGGGTCGACGACGAAGGAGTCGGCGTGCTCGATGCCGTTGTAGCGCTCGCGCACCGAGGGGGCGAACAGGCCCGCGCCGCCGTAGGCGCCGTCGACGTGGAACCACAGGTCCCGCTCGCGGGCGACCTCGGCCAGGCCCTTGAGGTCGTCGACGATGCCCTCGTTGGTCGTCCCGGCCGTGCCCACGACCGCGATGACGGTCTCCGGGTTCGGGTCGGCGGCCAGCGCGGCGCGCAGCGCCTCGCCGGTGAACCGGCGGTTCACGGTGGGGACCTTGAAGGCCTCGACGCCGATGATGTTGAAGGTGTTCTTGACCGAGGAGTGGACCTGGTCGGCGACGGCGATCCGCAGCCGCGCCTCCGGCCCGACGCCCAGCTTGCGGCGGGCGGTGTCGCGGGCGACGACGAGGGCGGAGAGGTTGCCCGCGGAGCCGCCGGAGACGAAGGTGCCGCCGGCCGAGGCGGGCAGGCCGGCGCGGTCGGCGATCAGGCGCAGCACCTGGTTCTCGGCGGCGATCGCGCCGGCCGCCTCCAGCCAGGAGATGCCCTGCAGGGAGGCGCAGGAGACCACCATGTCGAAGAGCAGCGCGGCCTTGGTCGGGGCGCACGGGATGAACGACAGGTAGCGCGGGCTGTCGGCGGAGATCACCGCGCGGGACAGCTCGTGGTCGTAGAGCTTGAGCACGTCGGCGGGGGCGTTGCCGTCCGCGTTCAGCAGACCGGCCAGTTGGGCGCGCAGGTGCTCGCCGTCACCGGGGTGGTCGAGCGGGACGGGGTCGTACTGCAGCCGGTCCCGCATGTAGTCGAAAACCAGGTCGACCAGTTCGTTGTCGGGCCGGTGCATGCGGTCGGGGGCTGCGGACACGGCTGTCCCTCTCGGCTGTGGGGTGTCGGGGGATGCCCGGTCGGCGGGGCGGTTCACCGCGTGGACCGGACGTGATCAGCGTAGGCAGCGGGAGGGGTTCGCCGCGCGTCGGAACCCGGCTGGTCAGGCAGCTTTCGGGCGTCTTCGGGCCGGTCCGCGCAGGATTCCTGCGCACCGGCCGGAGGGGGCCGGACGGGGGCCGGCGGGCCGGGGCGCGCCCTAGCCGATGAGCTGGGAGAGGACGACCGAGGAGCGGCTGCGCTGGACGCCGGGCTCGCGGCGGATGCGCTCGATGACGGCCTCCAGGTGGCGCATGTCGGCGGCGCGCAGGTGGACCAGGGCGTCCGGGTCGCCGGTGACCGTCCAGGCGGCGATCACCTCGGGGAACTGGCGCAGGCTGGCGAGGATCTCCTCGGGGGCGGTCCGCTCGCGGCAGTAGACCTCGACGAAGGCCTCGGTCTGCCAGCCGAGCACCGACGGGTCGAGCACCACGGTGAAGCCCCGCACCACGCCGCGCGCCCGCAGCCGGTCGATCCGGCGGCGCACGGCGGTGGCGGAGAGGTTGACCTGGAGGCCGATCTCGGCGTACGAGGCGCGGCCGTCGCGGCCGAGCCGGGCGAGCAGGAGCCGGTCGGTCTCGTCCAGGTCGGTCCCGACCACCTCGTGCGCTCGGCTGCTGGTCATCGGTGCGGGGCTCCACGGGTCGTACGGGTCGGTTGCGGCCTCGGGCGGCGGGCCCTCGGACGGAGGGCGGTAGGGGCGGCTGCCGAAACGGTTCGCCAACCATTCTGGCGGATGTCAGGAGCGAGTTCACCGCTGGCAGATGACGGCCGGTGGTCCGCCGGTGGTCCGCCGCCGGTCGGCAACCGGTCCGCCGTCAGTCGGCCGTCAGTCGGCCAGCAGGACGATCTTGCCCCGGGTGCGGCCCTCGGCGCTGAGCGCCTGGGCGGAGGCCGCCTGGGAGAGCGGGAAGGTGGAGGCGACGGTGACGGTCAGCCGGCCGTCGTCGGCGAGAGCGGCCAGTTCGGCGAGGTCCGCGGCGTCCGGGCGGACCCAGACGTAGTGGCCGCCGAGGGCCTTTACCCCGAAGTCGGTGATCGAGGCGATCCGGCTCTGGTCCGCCACCAGGCTCGCCGAGAGCGGGACGGCGCCGTGGCCGACCAGGTCGAGGGCCGCGTCGACCCCGCCCGGGGCCAGCGCCCGGACCCGGTCGGCCAGGCCCTCGCCGTAGAGCACCGGCTCGGCGCCGAGGCCGCGCAGGTAGTCGTGGTTGCGCTCGCCCGCGGTGCCGATCACCCGGGCTCCGAGGGCCCGGGCGATCTGGACGGCCAGGTGCCCGACCCCGCCGGCCGCGGCGTGCACCAGCAGGGTCTCCCCCGACCGCAGCCGCAGTGCCTTGAGGCTCTGCAGCGCGGTGAGCCCGGCCAGCGGCAGGCCGCCGGCCTGGGCCCAGTCCAGTGCGGCCGGCTTGCGGGCGAGGGTGCGGACCGGGGCGGAGACGAGTTCGGCGTAGGTGCCGTGCTCGACGGTGTCCTTGCGGACGTAGCCGTAGACCTCGTCGCCGGGCGCGAACTCGGTGACGCCGCCGCCGACGGCGCGGACCACGCCGGCCAGGTCCCAGCCCATGACGAGCGGGAAGTGCGCGTCCAGCAGGCCGTCCAGGGCGCCGTCCCGGATCTTCCAGTCCACCGGGTTCACCCCGGCCGCCCGCATCCGCACCAGGACCGAGTCCGGACCGACCTTGGGGTCGGGCAGGTCGGTGTACTCGACGACTTCGGGGCCGCCGTAGCGGTTGATCGCGATTGCCTTCATGGCCTCAGCCATACCCGGGCCCGGCCGGATATCGATTCGGCCACGCCAGGACCACCCCAAAACGGTCATCCGGTTCCGCCGGGGTCCGATTCGGCGAGCGGTTCTCGTCACATCGACAGGATGGCCATCGTCGCTCTGACGCCAACCGGTTATCATAGATAGCGTCAGATAGACGAAAAGGCTTCAGGCTTGATCGGCCGCACAGAAGGGCACCCGCCCGTGACCACCACCATCACCGAGACCCACGGCGTCGACCCCACTCCGACGCCGCTCGCTCTGCTGCTGCTCGGCCGCGAGGCCGACCCGAACAGCGAGCGCGGCGTCGAGTGCCCCGGCGACCTCCCCCCGGCCTCCGACCCGAACCTCGTCGAGCGCGCCCGCGCCGCCAAGGCCGCGCTCGGTGACCGCGTCTTCATCCTCGGACACCACTACCAGCGCGACGAGGTGATCGAGTTCGCCGACGTCACCGGCGACTCCTTCAAGCTCGCGCGGGACGCGGCGGCCCGCCCGGAGGCCGAGTACATCGTCTTCTGCGGCGTGCACTTCATGGCCGAGTCCGCCGACATCCTGACCGGCGACGCCCAGCAGGTCGTCCTCCCGGACCTCGCGGCCGGCTGCTCGATGGCCGACATGGCCACCGCCGAGCAGGTCGCCGAGTGCTGGGACGTGCTGACCGACGCCGGCATAGCCGACGTCACCGTCCCGGTCTCGTACATGAACTCCTCCGCCGACATCAAGGCCTTCACCGGCAAGCACGGCGGCACCATCTGCACCTCCTCCAACGCCGAACGCGCCCTGGAGTGGGCCTTCGAGCAGGGCCAGAAGGTCCTGTTCCTGCCCGACCAGCACCTCGGCCGCAACACCGCGGTCCGCGATCTGGGCCTCTCGCTGGACGACTGCGTCCTGTACAACCCGCACAAGCCGAACGGCGGCCTGACCGCCGAGCAACTGCGGGACGCCAAGATGATCCTGTGGCGCGGCCACTGCTCGGTGCACGGCCGGTTCAGCGTGGACTCGGTGAACGACGTGCGCGAGCGGATCCCCGGCGTCACCGTGCTGGTGCACCCCGAGTGCAAGCACGAGGTCGTCTCGGCCGCCGACATGGTGGGCTCGACCGAGTACATCATCAAGGCGCTGGACGCCGCCGAGCCCGGCTCCAAGTGGGCCATCGGCACCGAGCTGAACCTGGTCCGCCGCCTGGCCAAGGCGCACCCGGACAAGGAGATCGTCTTCCTGGACCGGACGGTCTGCTTCTGCTCCACCATGAACCGGATCGACCTGCCGCACCTCGTCTGGGCGCTGGAGTCGCTGGTCGAGGGCCGGGTGCCGAACGTGATCACCGTCGACCCGGAGACCGAGAAGTACGCCAAGGCGGCGCTGGACCGGATGCTGGCCCTGCCGTAGCCGGCCCGGCCCGGCCGCCGGGACACGACGAAGGGCGGGTCCCCTCCCACCGGAGGGGACCCGCCCTTTCGTCTGGCACCGGCCGCGGCGGCTACTCGGGGTAGCCCGGGATCACACCCTCGCCGTCGGCCATCAACAGCTCGCGGACCTCGTCGATCGTCGCCTCGGCGCTCGGCAGGATCAGCTCGGACGGCGCCAGTGAATCCAGCGGCACCGGAGTGCCGAACTGCTTCACCGCGTCCAGCAGCTTGCCGTAGGCCCGACGGAAGTGCTCCTCGTCCCCCGACTCCAGTGCGGTGACGAGCTCGGCGTCGAGCTCGTTGAGCAGGTTCAGGTGGGACTCGCCCACCTCGTACTGCCCCTCACCCATGACCCTCATGATCATGCCGTGCGTCTCCCTGGTTCGTGGGATGGAGCTCAGATCACTTGTTGTAGTTGATGCGCGGGGTGTCCTGCTGCGGCTGGGCCTGCGGCTGCTGCGAATTGCCCTGCTCGATCGCGGCCGGACCGGAGGACGGGCCCCCCAGCTCGGCCTTCATCCGGGCCAGCTCCAGCTCGACGTCGGTGCCGCCGGCCACCCGCTCCAGCTCGGCCTCGATGTCGTCCTTGCGGCCGAGACCGCTGGAGTCGTCGAGCGCACCGGACGCCAGCAGCTCGTCGATCGCACCGGCCCGGGCCTGCATCTGGGCCGTCTTGTCCTCGGCCCGCTGGATGGCCAGGCCGACGTCGCCCATCTCCTCCGAGATCCCGGAGAAGGACTCGGCGATGCGGGTCTGCGCCTGAGCGGCGGTGTAGGTGGCCTTGATGGTCTCCTTCTTGGTGCGGAAGGCGTCCACCTTGGCCTGCAGCCGCTGGGAGGCGAGCGTGAGCTTCTCCTCCTCGCCCTGGAGGGCCTGGTACTGCGTCTCCAGGTCGGTGATCTGGGACTGCATGTTGGCCCGGCGGGTCAGCGCCTCGCGCGCGAGGTCCTCGCGGCCCAGGGACAGCGCCTTGCGGCCCTGGTCCTCGTACTTCGCCGACTGCTGCTGGAGCTGGGTCAGCTGGAGTTCCAGGCGCTTGCGCGAGGTCGCGACGTCCGCGACGCCACGCCGTACCTTCTGCAGCAGTTCGAGCTGCTTCTGGTAGGAGTAGTCGAGCGTCTCTCGGGGATCCTCCGCCCGGTCCAAGGCCTTGTTCGCCTTGGAGCGGAAGATCAACCCCATACGCTTCATGATTCCGTCGCTCATGGGCCTCGGGTGCCCCCTTCTCCGGCCTGCGGTCTCTATCTCGATACCAGACACGACGAGTGTATGTGCAGCGAGCCCGTCGCCGCAGTGCACCTGCCTGCTACAAGACTGCTACAGCGACCAGCGGAGTTCCTCCTCCCCCGGGTGGATCCGCCTCTCATCCCCTCCATAGTCCATCCGATTGATCCCCTACGGGAAGGGGCCGGGAAACCCCGGCGGGCGCCGACCTCGCGGATTGATACGCGTTTGGGTCCGAGGGGACCCCGAGAAGCCGCCCGGCACCCCGTACGCTGGTGGTGTGTTCCGACGCCGTTCAGATGATGCAGCCGCCTCCGCCACCGTGCTGGAGAAGCCGGACGAGACCCGCCACCCCCAGGCCAAGAAGGGTCGGCCAACGCCCAAGCGCAGTGAGGCCGAGGCCAACCGGCGCACCCGGGTGACGGTGCCCAAGGACCGCAAGGAGGCCGCCCGCCAGGCCCGCGAGCGGATGCGCTCCGAGCGCGAGAAGCAGCGCACCGCGCTGCTGGAGGGCGACGAGCGCCACCTGCCGGCCCGTGACAAGGGCCCGGTGCGCAAGTTCGCCCGCGACTACGTGGACGCCCGCTGGTCGCTCGCCGAGTTCTTCCTGCCCGCCGCCGTGGTCATCCTGGTGCTGAGCATCATCAAGGTGCCCGCCATCCAGCTGCTGTCCACGCTGCTGTTCCTGCTGTTCTTCGTGCTGGTGATCCTGGACTTCGTCCGCCTCGGCTTCGGTCTGCGCAAGCAGTTCGCCGAGCGCTTCGCCGGCCAGAACACCCGCGGCGCGGTCGCCTACGGCCTGATGCGCATCCTGCAGATGCGCCGGCTGCGACTGCCCAAGCCGCAGGTGCGGCGCGGGGAGAAGCCCTGACCGCCGAACCGGTGGACTCCGGCTGGGCCCCCCCTTCCTGGGAGGGGCCCGGCCTGTACGCGTTGCCGGGGCAGGGGGACGGCGGCCACGACCGGATCGGCCAGGAGCGGCGGCTGCCCTCGCGCAGCGGCTCCTTCGCCGGCGGTACCGGCGCCTGGCTGGACCGGCTCGGCGGACTGCGCGACTTCGTCCGCCAGGAGCTGGTCTCCCGGCAGCTCGCCGAGCAGCTGGCCGGCCGCACCGCGCAGCGCGTCCTCGACATCGGCTGCGGCCAGGGCACCCAGGCGCTGCGCCTGGCCCGGGCCGGCCACTACGTCACCGGCATCGACTCCGACCCGGTCGCGCTCGGCGTCGCCCAGGGGGCGCTCGCCGAGGAACCGCCGGAGGTTGCCGGCCGGCTGCAACTGCTCAGCGGCGACGCCCACCAGTGCGGGCGCTGGTTCGGCCCGCGCAGCTTCGACGTGGTGCTCTGCCACGGCGTCCTGATGTACCTGCCCGCCCCCGACCCGATGATCGCCTCGCTGGCCCGGCTGCTGGCCCCGGGCGGGCTGCTCTCGCTGCTGGTCCGCAACCGCGACGCGCTCGCCCTGCGGCCCGCCGCCGCCGGGGACTGGCGGGCCGCCCTGCACGCCTTCGAGAGCGACCGGTACTACAACCGTCTCGGGCTGGCCGCCCGCGCCGACCGCCTCGCCGACCTCACCGTCACCCTCTCCGAGGTGTCGGTGCCGCTGAAGCACTGGTACGGCGTACGGGTCTTCACCGACAACGCGCCCGACGACGCGACCCCGCCGGTGGACGGGCGGCAACTCGCCCAGCTGCTGGAGGCCGAGGACCGGGCCGGCCGCACCGACCCGTACCGGCGGGTCGCCGCGCTGCTGCACGTGGTCGGCGCCAAGTAGCGGCCCCGCGACGGCGGTTACGCCTCGTGCAGGCTCATCGAGTAGATCACCCGGTCGTCGTCCAGCAGGACCGCCGTGTCGATGCCGTCCTCGGCGAGCTGCTTCCAGGACTCCCCGATCCAGGTCTCGGCGTCCCCCTGACCGGCGAACTCCTCCTGAGCGCCCTCCGGCACCACCGCGGTGCCGTCCGCCTTCTCGTACCGCCACGTCCAGACCATGCCCGGCTCCTCCCACCGACGACGCTGCCTGCGTGCTGCGCACCTTAGCCTGCCCGGCCCGATCTTCCGTATGCCTGGCCGGACGGTCCGGATGACCGGTCGGGCAGGATGGGCGGCATGGCGATCCACCACCCGCTCCCCCGCACGTTGCTGCTCGGCGGCGCCCGCTCCGGCAAGTCCACCCGGGCCGAGCAGCTGCTCGCCGACCACCCGGACGTCCTGTACGTGGCCACCGGCGGCACCCGGGACGGCGACGCCGAGTGGGCCCAGCGGGTCGCGCTGCACCGCGAGCGGCGGCCGGCGAGCTGGCGCACCGCCGAGACCTGCGACCTGGAGGCCGTGCTGGCCGACCGGACCGACCCGGCGCCGGTGCTGGTCGACTGCCTGGCGCTGTGGCTGACCGCCGTGATGGACGAGTGCGGCGCCTGGGACGACGCGGTCTGGGCTGCGGGTGGGGAGGCCGCCGTCCAGCGGCGCTGCGAGGCCCTGGCGCGGGCCTGGGCGGCCACCGGGCGCACGGCCGTCGCGGTCAGCAACGAGGTCGGGATGGGCGTCGTCCCGGCGACCGCCGCCGGCCGGCGCTTCCGCGACACCCTGGGCCGGCTGAACATGGCCGTGGCGGACGCCTCCGAGCGTGTGCTGCTGGTCGTGGCCGGGCAGGTTCTGACCGTCAAGCCAGCCGCCGCCTGAACATCTGCGGCGTGTAGCCTTCCGGACGATGGACACGACCGTGGATCTCGATACGTTCTCCTCGCTCGTCGAGCGCCCCGACGAGAGCGCCCGACGGGCCGCCGAGGAACGCTGGCAGGAGGCCGGCCGGCCGCGCGGCGGGCTCGGCAAGCTGGAGGAGCTGGGCAGCTGGCTGTCGTCCGTACAGGGGCGATCCCCCGTGCGGCCGGTGTCGGCCCCCAAGGTGCTGCTGTTCGCCGCCGACCACGGCGTGGCCGCGCTCGGGGTGTCCCGGCTGCCCGCCAAGGGCGGCACCGCCGCGCGGGTGCGCGCCGTCCTGGACGGCACCGCGCCGGTCACCCGGCTGGCCCGGCGCTACGGCGCCGAGGTGCGGGTCGTCGACGTCGCGGTGGACGCCGACCCCGCCGACTTCCCGGACGACGTGGTCACCCACCGGATCCGGCGCGGCTCCGGCCGGATCGACGTCGAGGACGCGCTCACCCCCGAGGAGACCGCGCGGGCCTTCCGGGCCGGCATGGCCGTCGCCGACGAGGAGGCCGACGCCGGCACCGACCTGGTGCTGCTCGGCGACCTCGGCGTCGGCGCCACCACCGTCGCCGCCGTCCTGGTCGGCGCGCTGTGCGGAACGGACGCGGCCGCCGTCACCGGGCGCGGCTCCGGCGTCGACGACCGGGTCTGGATGGTCAAGTGCGCCACCATCCGCGACTCCCTGCGGCGGGCCCGGCCCGTCCTCGGCGACCAGCTGGCGCTGCTCGGCGCCACCGGCGGGGCCGACTTCGCGGCGATCACCGGCTTCCTGCTCCAGGCCGCGGTGCGACGGCTCCCGGTGGTGCTGGACGGCGTCGTCTCGGCGGCCTGCGCGCTGGTCGCGCAGCGGATCGCCTTCCGGGCGCCGGAGTGGTGGCGGGCCGGGCAGTCGAGCGGCGAGCCCGCCCAGGCCAAGGCCTACGACCGCCTCACCCTGACGCCGTTGCAGGACCAGGGGATCACCATGGGCGAGGGCCTCGGCGCGCTGCTGGCCCTGCCGCTGCTCCAGGCCGCGGGCGACGCGCTCGCGGACGAGGCCCCGCGGCCGTTCGTGCCGTCGGCGCCGAAGGAGCAGCCGAAGCTGCCGTCGGCGGCGGACCTGCTGCGGCGGCTGTAGGAACCCGCAGCAACCCGTGGCACCAGGATCATGGGCGCCCCGTCCGGCACATCGGACGGGGCGCTTCCGTTCGGAGGGAAACACGTCGTGCAGCGCGCCAGTTGGGCCGAGGGGCTCCGCTTCGGGTTCGGGACGCTGTCCGTGCTGCGGGTGCGGGTGGATCGGTGGGACCGGGCCGCGGCGGCGCGGGCGATGACGGCGGCCCCGGTGGTGGGGCTGGTGCTCGGCGCGGCGGGCGCCGGGGCGGGGGCGCTGGTGGCCTGGCGGGCCGGCGGGCTGCTCGGGGCGGTGGCGGCGGTGGGGGTGCTGGCCGCGCTCACCCGGGGGCTGCACCTGGACGGTCTGGCGGACGTGGCCGACGGCCTGGGCAGCGGGAAGCCGGCCGAGGACGCGCTGCGCATCATGAAGCAGTCCGACATCGGCCCGTTCGGCGTCCTGACCCTCGTTCTCGTGCTGCTGGCCCAGATCGCGGCGCTGGCCGGACAGTTCGCCGAGTCGACCACGCGCGGCGCGCTCGCGGTGCTGGCGTCGGCGGTGACCGCGCGGTGCGCGCTCGCCTGGGGCTGCCTGCGGTCGGTGCCGGCCGCCCGGCCGGGCGGCCTGGGCGCGATGGTGGCGGGCACCGTGGCACCCGCCGGAGCGGTCGCGGGGACGGCCGCCGCGGCGCTCGCCCTGGCCGCACTCGGACTGTTTGACGGATCGTCAATCCTCCGCCTCCCCCTGTCCGTTGCGCTCGGCATCGGCTGCGCCCAGCTCCTGCTCCGGCGCTGTGTACGGCGGTTCGACGGAATCACCGGGGACGTGCTCGGCGCGATGGCGGAAACCGCCGCGACCGCCTCGCTGTTCGCCCTGGCGTTGCTCGGCTGATACCGGGCGGCGCGTGATCCCACCATGCGGACTACCATGCGGGGAGCACCGCAGCCCTGCACCGTCGCAGGTCCTGCCCGCCCGGCGTGACCCGAGGAGCCGGGGCCTCTGGTGTGCGTGGCCGCGACCTGCGCGGGTGCGCGCGCCAGGGGGCCCGGACCCGGGTCACGCCGGGCGGTCCGGCCTGCGACGGCGGGTTGCGCCGGTGCGGCAGCCTCGCCGCAACCGGCCGTGGACCGCGAAAGAACAGGACGCATTACGTGACTGCATTGTCTGTGAGCACCTCCTCCGCCGCCTCGCTGCGCGCGGACGCCCTGGTGGTCGGTGTCGCCAAGGGCCCCAAGGGCATCGTGCTGGCCCCCGGCTCCGAGGCCGTGAACGAGGCGTTCGAGGGCAAGCTGACCGAGGTCCTCAGCACCCTGGGCGCGACCGGCGCCGAGGGCGAGGCCGTCAAGGTGCCCTCCCCCGCCGGCCTGAAGGCCGCGCTCGTGCTCGCGGTCGGCCTCGGCGAGGCCGCCGAGGCCGGCTACCAGCTGGAGGCGCTGCGCCGCGCCGCTGGTGTCGCCGCCCGCACCCTGGCCGGCGCCAAGAAGGCCGCGCTGGCCCTGCCGACCGAGTCCGCGGACGAGGTCGAGGCCGTCGCGCTGGGCGGCCTGCTCGGCTCGTACGCCTTCGGCACCTACAAGGCCGACGGCAGTGGCAAGGAGCCGGTCGGCGAGCTGGTCGTGCTGGCCCCCCGCAAGGGCAGCAAGGACTCCAAGGCGGCCGTGGAGCGCGCCGCCGCGGTCGGCGAGGAGATGAACCGGGCCCGTGACCTGGTCAACACCGCGCCGAACGACCTGAACCCGAAGAGCTTCGCCGCGATCGCCCAGGCGGCCGGCAAGGAGCACGGCCTCAAGGTCGAGGTGCTGGACGAGAAGGCGCTGCTCAAGGGCGGCTTCGGCGGCCTGCTGGGCGTCGGCAACGGCTCGGCCAACCCGCCGCGGCTGGTGAAGGTGGCCTACACCCACCCGAAGGCGAAGGCCACGCTGGCCTTCATCGGCAAGGGCATCACCTACGACTCGGGCGGCATCTCGCTGAAGCCGGCCGGCCACAACGAGACCATGAAGTGCGACATGGCCGGCGCCGCCGCCGTGTTCGCCGCCGTGGTGGCCGCCAAGCGCCTGGGCCTGGCCGTCAACGTGACCGGCTGGCTGGCGCTGGCCGAGAACATGCCGTCCGGCTCCGCCACCCGCCCCGGCGACGTGCTGCGCATGTACGGCGGCAAGACCGTCGAGGTGCTGAACACCGACGCCGAGGGCCGTCTGGTGCTGGCCGACGCGATCGTGCGCGCCGGCGAGGAGAACCCGGACGTCATCGTCGACGTGGCGACCCTGACCGGCGCCATGGTGCTGGCCCTGGGCAACCGCACCTTCGGTGTGATGTCCAACAACGACGAGCTGCGCGAGACCCTGCACACCGTCTCGGGCGAGGTCGGCGAGCAGTCCTGGCCGATGCCGCTGCCGGCCGAGCTGCGCAAGGGCATGACCGAGTCGACCATCGCCGACCTGGCGAACATGGGCGAGCGGATGGGCGGCGGTCTGGTGGCCGGCCTGTTCCTGAAGGAGTTCGTGGCCGAGGGCATCGACTGGGCGCACCTGGACATCGCCGGCCCGGCGTTCCACGAGAGCGCGCCGTTCGGCTACACCCCGAAGGGCGGCACCGCGAGCGCGGTGCGCACCCTGGTCCGGTTCGCCGAGCAGACCGCGGCGGGCAACAAGGCCTGATCAGGCACCGAGTCGACGGGGGTCCGGCGCGCGTGCGCCGGGCCCCCGTCGGCGTTCGCGCGCCGGCGCCGGTTACCCGCGAGTAGGCCGGGACCCCGCCCCGCACCCCTGTTCGCTGCGGGCGAAACTTTGTTCCACCCTGCGGAAGAGGTGGCGCCGCAGGGCCGCGCCGACGCCCGTCCGGCGGCTGTCAACCCCGCGTTGAGCTGCAATGATGCCCTTCCGTCGGGGGTATTCCCGCCCCGGTGACCGCTCTGTGGGACACCCCTGGGGTGGACCCGGACATCAGCCACCGCGAACAAGTGCGAAGATGTATTTCCGGCACGACTGGGCGCCTCACAAAGGCTTCCGACCCACCGGACCGCGACCGGCCCGGCGACCCACCCCATTGCATGGAGGACGTGACGTGGCGAACGACGCCAGCACCGTTTTCGACGTAGTCATTCTCGGAGGCGGAAGCGGCGGTTACGCCGCGGCGCTCCGCGCCGCTCAGCTGGGCCTGAGCGTCGCCCTGGTCGAGAAGGGGGAGCTGGGCGGCACCTGCCTGCACCGCGGCTGCATCCCGACCAAGGCTCTGCTGCACGCCGCCGAGATCGCGGACGAGACGAAGGAGGCCGCCGAGTTCGGCGTTCTGGCCACCTTCCAGGGCATCGACATCAACGGCGTCCACAAGTACAAGGACGACGTCATCGCCGGCCTGTACAAGGGCCTCCAGGGCCTGGTCGCCTCCCGCAAGGTCACCTTCATCCAGGGCGCGGGCAAGCTCTCCTCGCAGACCTCGGTGGACGTCAACGGCCAGCGCATCGAGGGCCGCCACATCGTCCTGGCCACCGGCTCCGTGCCGCGCTCGATCCCGGGCCTGGAGATCGACGGCAACCGCGTGATCTCCTCGGACCACGCCCTCAAGCTCGACCGCATCCCGAAGTCGGCCGTCATCCTCGGCGGCGGCGTGATCGGCGTCGAGTTCGCCTCGGTCTGGAAGTCCTTCGGCGTCGAGGTCACCATCGTCGAGGCGCTGCCGCACCTCGTCCCGCTGGAGGACGAGAACTCCTCCAAGCTGCTGGAGCGCGCGTTCCGCAAGCGCGGCATCAAGTTCGAGCTGAAGGCCCGCTTCTCGGGCGTCGAGTACACCGAGGCCGGTGTCCGCGTCTCCACCGAGAACGGCAAGCAGATCGACGCCGACCTGCTGCTCGTCGCCATCGGCCGCGGCCCGGTCTCGTCCGGCCTCGGCTACGAGGAGAACGGCGTCGCGATGGACCGCGGCTACGTCCTGGTCGACGAGTACATGCGCACCAACGTGCCCACCATCTCGGCCGTCGGCGACCTCGCCCCGACCCTGCAGCTGGCCCACGTCGGCTTCGCCGAGGGCATCCTGGTCGCCGAGCGCCTGGCCGGCCTCAAGCCGGTGCCGATCGACTACGACGGCGTCCCGCGCGTGACCTACTCCAACCCCGAGGTGGCCTCCGTCGGCATCTCCGAGGCCAAGGCCGTCGAGCTGTACGGCAAGGAGAAGGTCGTCACCCTCAAGTACAACCTGGCCGGCAACGGCAAGAGCAAGATCCTGAAGACCGCCGGCGAGATCAAGCTCGTCCAGGTCAAGGACGGCGCCGTGGTCGGCGTCCACATGGTCGGCGCCCGCATGGGCGAGCAGGTCGGCGAAGCTCAGCTGATCTACAACTGGGAGGCCCTGCCGGCCGAGGTCGCGCAGCTCATCCACGCGCACCCGACCCAGTCCGAGGCCCTGGGCGAGGCGCACCTGGCGCTGGCCGGCAAGCCGCTGCACGCGCACGACTGATCACGCCACCACCCCCCATTTCCAGTACGCAAGACTTGATAGGAGTCGCTGAAACCATGGCGGTCTCAGTAACACTGCCCGCGCTGGGCGAGAGCGTTTCCGAGGGCACCGTCACCCGTTGGCTGAAGGCCGAGGGTGAGCGTGTCGAGGTCGACGAGCCGCTGCTCGAGGTGTCGACCGACAAGGTCGACACCGAGATCCCGTCGCCGGCCTCCGGCATCCTGGCCTCGATCAAGGTCGGCGAGGACGAGACCGTCGACGTCGGCGCCGAGCTGGCGATCATCGACGACGGCTCCGGTGCCCCGGTCGCCGCTGCGGCCCCGGTCGCCGAGGCCGCGCCCGTCGCCGCCCCGGCCCCGGTCGTGGAGGCGCCCGCCGCCCCCGCCCCGGTCGCCGCTGCCGCCCCGGCGGCTCCGGCTGCCGCTCCGGCTGCCGACGCCACCCCGGTCCTGCTGCCCGCGCTGGGCGAGTCGGTCACCGAGGGCACCGTCACCCGTTGGCTGAAGGCCGAGGGCGAGACGGTCGAGGTCGACGAGCCGCTGCTCGAGGTCTCCACCGACAAGGTCGACACCGAGATCCCGTCGCCGATCGCCGGTGTCGTGGTGAAGATCCTGGTCGGCGAGGACGAGACCGCCGAGGTCGGCGCCCAGCTCGCGCTGATCGGTGCCGCGGGTGCCGTCGCCGGCGCCCCGGCCCCGGTCGCCGCCCCGGCCCCCGTGGCTGCCCCGGCTCCGGTCGCCGCTCCGGCTCCGGCTGCCCCGGCTCCGGCTGCCCCGGCCCCCGTCGCTCCGGCCGCGCCGGCTCCGGCCGCCGCCGCTCCGGCCCCGGTGGCCCCGGCCGCGCCCGCTCCGGTCGCCGCTCCGGCTCCCGTCGCCCCGGCCGCGCCGGCTGCCCCGGTGGCCGACGCCGGTGACGCCTACGTCACCCCGCTGGTGCGTAAGCTCGCCGCCGAGCACGGTGTCGAGCTGTCCTCCGTCGCCGGTACCGGCGTCGGCGGCCGCATCCGCAAGCAGGACGTCGTCGCCGCCGCGGAGGCCGCCAAGGCCGCCCCGGCCCCGGTCGCCGCCGCCGCTCCGGCCGCTGCGCCGAAGGCCGCCGCCGCGCCGTCCGCCCTGCGCGGCCAGACGGTCAAGATGACCCGCATGCGCAAGGTCATCGGCGACAACATGCTGAAGGCCCTGCACGAGCAGGCCCAGCTGACCAGCGTGGTCGAGGTGGACGTCACCAAGATCATGTCGCTGCGCGGCAAGGCCAAGGAGGGCTTCCTCGCCCGCGAGGGCGTCAAGCTGTCCCCGATGCCGTTCTTCGTCAAGGCCGCCGCCCAGGCGCTGAAGACCCACGCGGTCGTCAACGCCCGGATCAACGAGGCCGAGGGCACCATCACCTACTTCGACACCGAGAACATCGGTATCGCGGTGGACTCCGAGAAGGGTCTGATGACCCCGGTCATCAAGGGTGCGGGCGACCTCAACATCGCCGGCATCTCGAAGAAGACCGCCGAGCTGGCCGCCAAGGTCCGCGACAGCAAGATCACCCCGGACGAGCTGTCCGGCGCCACCTTCACCATCAGCAACACCGGCTCGCGCGGTGCGCTGTTCGACACCGTGATCGTGCCGCCGAACCAGGTCGCCATCCTGGGCATCGGTGCCACCGTCAAGCGCCCGGTGGTCATCGAGGCCGACGGCGGCACCGCCATCGGCATCCGTGACATGACCTACCTGTCGCTCTCCTACGACCACCGCCTGGTGGACGGCGCCGACGCCGCCCGCTACCTGGTCGCGGTCAAGGAGATCCTGGAGGCCGGCGAGTTCGAGGTCGAGCTCGGCCTGTAAGGCACTGCCGGTCCGCGGTTTCGGCTGCACGGAGCCCCGCGTCGTCCCTGGACGGCGCGGGGCTCCGCCGTTGCCCGGGCCCGCCTGCTGTCCGCCTGCTTCCGGCCGCGTCTGCTCGTCTCGCGCCGCGCCTGGCTGCGTCGAACATCACCAGCGTTTCGCCGGGCCATGGCATGCGCGGGGGCTGGCGAACGGGGATGCTGGAGCGGTGATGGACGAGACCGACTTCTGGCAGATGATCGACGAGACCCGGGAGGACGCCGACGGCGATCCGGACGAGCAGGCCGACCGGCTGGTGGAACGGCTGGTCCAGCTGACCCCGGACGACGTCATCGACTTCGCCCGGCTGTTCGAGGCCCGGTTCCAGCGGGCCTACCGCCACGACCTCTGGGGCGCCGCCTACCTGCTGCTGGACGGCGCCTCCGACGACACCTTCGACTACTTCCGCTGCTGGCTGATCGGCCAGGGCCGGGACGTCTTCGAGGGCGCCCTGTTCGAGCCGGACGACCTGGCGGACCTGCTGCCCGAGTTCGACGAGGAGGAGGACGGCGAGGCCGAGGACCTCGGCTACGCCGCCGACGAGGCGTACGAGCAGCTGACCGGACTTCCGCTGCCCGAGGTGGGCGGGCGGCAGTCCGGCCGACCGGCCGGGGCCGCGCTGGACTTCGACGACCCGGACGTCATGGCGAAACGGTTTCCCAAGCTCTGGGAGCGCTACGGGGATTAGGACGCGTCAGACACGCCCACGGCATGAGCGGGGCCGGACGCGTCAGGCGGTGCTGCCGCCGCCGGACGTTCCGTCCTGCTTGACGCCCTTGAGGATCTGGTCCAGCACGGACGCGTCCGGCGCGCTCGGGGTGTCGTCCACCCCGCCCTCGAACACCACGAAGCCGCCGCCCTTGGCCGGGACGGCCGCCAGCAGGACGTAGCCCTGGGTGCCGTCCGCGGTGCGGATGTGCCAGCGCACGGCGTAGCCTGACACGCCCGCGACGGTCGTGTAGCCGGAACCGGAGTCGGTGTGCGAGCTGATCCCGGTGAAGATCTGGCCGGCGTACGCGGGCATCGTGGCCTCGGCGGCCGTCTTGGCGGTGACGCCCTGGACGGTGTCCTTCTCGACCGAGAACTGGCCGCGGATGCAGGAGCTGCCGTCCGGGCAGGTGTAGCGGCCGGTGCCCAGGTAGACCGTGGAGTGCGGGGAGTTGGGCGCCACGTCCCAGCCGTCGAACACCGGGACGGTGATCGCGTGCTGGGCGTCCGGGACGGTGCTCCTGACGGTCGGCGCCGGCTTGGGCGCGGGCGTCGGGGCGGACGTGCCCACCGTGGGGCTCGGGGCGGGGCCGCTCCGGGTGATGGTGACCGTCGGGTTCGGGGCCGGGTCGGCCTGCGGGGAGCCGCCGCTGAGCACGATCCCGGCGACGATCCCGCCCACGGCGAGGACGGCGACCGCGATGCCGACGGCCAGGCCGGGCCTCATCCGGCGGGGCGCCGGCTGCTGCGGCGGGTAGCCCGGCGCCGGGTAACCGTAGCCCGCGCCCTGGGCGGGGTAGCCGTCCTGGGCCGGGTAGTAGCCGTCCTGGCCCGGGTAGCCGTAGCCCGGGGCGGGGGCGCTGCCCGGGTAGCCGTAGCCGGGGGCGTCCTGCGGACCGCCGTAGCCGTAGCCGGGCTGCCGGCCGGGGGGCTGCCAGCCCTGGGTGGGGGCGTCGGCGAGGTGGCCGACGCCGCCCTGGAGCGGGCGCAGCTCGCTGGTCCAGGCGTTGCCGTCCCACCAGCGCTCGTGACCGGGGGTGCCGTCCGCACCGGGGACCGGGTACCACCCGGGGGGCGTCGAGTTGCTCACGGCCGTACGGTACCCGGCGGGGTGCTGGTCCAGACAGAGCGGATCGGTCACGACTCTGCACCACCCGCCACATCTGACCACTCGTCAGATTTGGCGGCCGGCAAGGCCGGTCGGGCGGGTCAGTCCGCCAGGCGGCGGGCCATCCAGATGTCGTCCACGTAGGACCCGTCGATCAGGAACTCCTCCGCCAGCGAGCCCTCGACGACGAAGCCGCAGCCCTCGTAGAGGCGGCGGGCCGGGGCGTTCCAGCCGAGCACCCGCAGGGTCAGCTTGCGCGCGCCCGCGGCCCGGGCGGCCTCGCAGGCCGCCTCGACCAGGCGCCGGCCGACACCCCGGCCGCGGGCCGTGCCGTCGACGACCAGGCCCTGGATCTGCCGGACGTGCCGGTTGCTGGCCAGCGGGGTCGGCGGGACCTGGCGGACGTAGCCGACCACCCGGCCGTCCAGGAGGGCGACCAGGTACTGCTCCGGGGTGTGCCGTTCGTCGAAGACGCCGTCCTCCTCGGGCGGCTGCGGGGAGACGTCGGCCAGCGGGGACCAGGCGGCACGGTTGAGAACGGCGAGTTCGCCCTCGTCCTCGGGTTGAGCTGGGCGGATGATCAGATTGTCCTCGTGCATGCGCGTCATGCTAATGAGGCGCATGCCGACATGACAGGGCTTGGGGAACTGGGAGGATGGACGCATGCGCATCGCTGTCACGGGCTCCACGGGATTGATCGGTTCGGCTCTCGTCCGCTCCCTGCTGGCGGACGGCCACGAGGTGGTCCGGCTGGTCCGGCGCCGCTCCAGGACGGGCCCGCAGCCCGACGGCAGCACGGCCATCGGCTGGAACCCGCTGCTCGGCCAGGTCGAGCAGGACGGACTGGCCGGGGTCGAGGCGGTCGTGCACCTGGCCGGCGCCGGGGTCGGCGACCACCGCTGGACGGACGCCTACAAGCGGGAGATCCGGGAGAGCCGGGCACTCGGCACCGAGACGCTGGCCGTCGCGCTGGCCGCGCTCAAGGAGCCGCCCCGGGTACTGGTCAGCGCCTCCGCCGTCGGCTGGTACGGGCAGACCGGCGACCGGGTGATCGACGAGGACTCCCCCGCCGGCGACGACTTCCTGGCCGAGGTCTGCGTGGAGTGGGAGGCGGCCGCGCGGCCGGCCGAGCTGGCCGGCATCCGGGTCGTCCACCCGCGCACCGGGATGGTGCTGTCCGCGGCCGGCGGGGCCGGCGCGCGGCTGTTCCCGCTGTTCAAGCTGGGGCTGGGCGGGCGGCTCGGCGACGGACGGCAGTACTGGAGCTTCATCTCACTGGCCGACCAGGTCGCCGCGCTGCGGTTCCTGATCGACCGGGACGACCTCTCCGGCGCCGTCAACCTCACCGCGCCCGACCCCGTCACCAACGCCGAGCTGACGGCGGCGCTCGGGCGGGTGCTCCGGCGGCCGACCCCGTTCCCGGTGCCGGAGGCGGTGCTCAAGGTGGTGCTCGGCGAGCTGGCGGTCGAGGTGGTCGGCAGCCACCGGGTGGTGCCGCGGCGGCTGCTGGACGCGGGCTTCCGCTTCGCGCACCCGGACGTGGACGCGGCGGTGCGCGCGGCGCTGTGAGTGGCGCCGGGGTGGTGCGCACGGTGCTGTGAGTGACGCTGGGGGCGTCCGGCGTCGCGGAGCCCTGCGGTCCGCCGCGGGGCTCCGGCGCGGGCTCCGCCGCAGGGCTCCGGTACGTCCCGCTGCGTACGGTGGCTACGGCATTCGCCCTGGCCAGGGGCATATGCCGGGCGGAGATCGGGTGGGGGTCGGACGGGGCTCCGGGAGGGGGCGCATGGGAGCACACACCAGGCGCGTCGCACGCCCCCGGTGACCGTGCGCGCCCGCCGACCCCGGAACCCGGGCCCAACGGCGCACTGTCAGTGACCGCGCTCCCGCCCGGTGCCGCACGCCCCCTCTCGCCCCTTGGATCGGGCCCGATGCGCTTGTCTGATGCTCACACTGACTGGGCATCACACCGTCGGACCGTGTCCCGGCACCCCGCTGCCTGCGTCGGCCGGAGCCCCGGGACCAGGGAGGGAGCACGCCAGTGCCCACATACGACTTCACCCGCCGCGCCCGCCGCCCGTCCGACCCTGACGTCATCGTCATCGGCGCCGGACTCGCCGGCCTGGCCGCCGCACGCACGCTCACCGGCCGCGGCCTCACCGTGCAGATCCTTGAGGCCACGGACCGGATCGGCGGCCGGATGGCCACCCGCGAACTGGACGGATTCCGGCTCGACGACGGCAGCCACCTGCTGAACACCGCCTTCCCCGAACTCCGCCGCGTCCTCGACCTCGACCGCCTCGACCTGCGCCCGCTCGCCGCCGGAGTCCTCGTGCACAGCGGCGGCCGGCGCTACCGCACCGGGGACCCGCAGCTCACCACCGCCCGGCAGGCCGCCACCCGCGCCCCACTCGGCAGCCCGCTGGACAAGGCCCGGCTCGGCAGCTGGCTCGGCCGGCTCGCCACCACCCCCGCCAGCCGCCTCAAGGCCCGCCCGGAGACCACCACCGCCCGCGCGCTGGCCGGCCACGGGCTCGCCCCGCGCACCCTCGACGGCTTCCTACGGCCACTGCTCAGCGCGCTGCTCAGCGACCCCGCCCTCGGCACCAGCAGCCGGATCGCCGACCTGGTCCTGCGCTCCTACGCGCGCGGGCGGCTCTGTCTGCCCGCCGGCGGGATCGCGGCCGTGCCGGCCCAGCTGGCCACCACCCTGCCCGCCGGCACCGTACGCACCGGGGTTCAGGTCACCTCGATCGCCGCCGACGGCGTGGAGACCGCCACCCACGGGAGGATCGGCGCCCAGGCCGTCGTCCTCGCCACCGACGCCCGCTCCGCCGCCGAACTGCTGCCCGGGCTACGGCTGCCGGACTTCCACCCCGTCACCACCTTCTACCACGCGGCCGACCGCACCCCGCTGGGTGAGGCCGTCCTGCTGCTCGACGGCGACCGGCCCGGCGGGCAGCCGCCGCTGGTCTCGCACTCCCTGGTGCTCAGCGAACTGCACCCCTCGTACGCCCCTGCCGGGCAGGCACTGATCGCCACCACCGTGCTCGGGCGGCGCTCCTTCGACTCGGGTGGCCCGGCCGGGCTGGAACCGGCGGTCCGGGCCCGGCTCGCCGAGTTGTACGGCGCCTCGACCACCGGCTGGCAGTTCCTGAACGTGCGGCACGTCCCGGACGCGCTGCCCGCGATGCCGCCGCCGCACAACCCCCGGCGCCCGGTGCGGGTGCTGGCCGGGCTGTACGTCGCCGGGGACCACCGGGACACCAGCACCGTGCAGGGCGCGCTGGTCTCCGGGCGGCGGGCGGCGCAGGCGGTGCTGCGCGACCTCGGCGTCCCGACCAACGCCCGGGAGGCCGAGGCGGCGGCCTGAGCCTGGCGGGGTCGGCCTGCGGGCTCCCGGCCCGACTCCCGGTCCGGCTCCCGGTCCGGCGGGCTCCGGGTCCGGCTCCCGGTCCGGCAGGCTCCGGGTCCGGCTCCGGCTCCGGCTCCGGCTCCGGGGACACGCTGACGACCTGCCGGTGGGTGACGGAGCGGCGACATGCCAGGATGCCGACATGACCGCTCATCGGATGATTTACACCGTACGGCCGGTTGCGCGGTGAGCGCCGCCGTCCAGCCGGTGGCCCTGATCCTGGTCCCCGCCGCGGCCGTCGCCGCGCCGCTGCTCGCCGACCGCCTGCTGCGGTGGATCGCCGTCCCGACCGTCGTGTTCGAGATCCTGCTCGGCGTCCTGATCGGCCCCGACGTCCTGAACTGGGCGCACGTCGACGACCTGGTCAACGCGCTCTCCCAGTTCGGCCTGGCCATGCTGATGTTCCTGGCCGGGTACGAGATCGACTTCGCCAAGCTGCGCGGCGGCCCGCTGAAACGGGCGGGCACCGCGTGGCTGGTCACGCTCGTGGCGGCGCTCGGCGTGGGCGCGCTGGTCAACCGGGACCCGCTGAACGGCGCCTTCGCCGGGCTCGCGCTCACCACCACCGCCCTCGGAACCATCCTGCCGATCCTCCGCGACTCCGGCGAACTGCCCACCCCTTTCGGATCGTTGGTGATGGCCACCGGGGCGGTCGGCGAGTTCGGGCCGATCATCGCGATCGCCATCCTGCTCAGCGGCAACTCCCCGGTCCGGACGGCCGTCATCCTCGGCGCCTTCGCGGTGATCACCGCCGTCGCGGTCCTCGGCGCACGCCGCCCCCGGCCCGCCTGGGCCACCCGGCTCATCGAGCGCACCCTGCGTACCTCCGGGCAGTTCGCGGTCCGGGCGGTGATCCTGGTGCTCGCCGTCATGGTGGCCGCCGCGATCTGGCTCGACCTGGACATGCTGCTCGGCGCCTTCACCGCCGGGATCGTCTCCCGGCTGCTGCTCTCCGACATCCGCCGGGCCGAGGAGGAGGTGATCGAGGCCAAGCTGGAGAGCATCGGCTTCGGTTTCCTGGTGCCGGTGTTCTTCGTGGTCAGCGGGATGAACTTCGACCTGTCCGCCCTGCTGGACGACCCCGGCACGATACTGCTCGTCCCGGTGTTCCTGCTGCTGCTCCTGGCCGTGCGCGGGCTGCCCGCCGGGCTGCTCGCCCCGGCCGGACTCGGCCGGCGGGACCGCACGGCGCTCGGGCTCTACGGCGCGACGGCGCTGCCGCTGGTCGTGGTGATCACCACCATCGAGGTGGACGACGGCCACCTGCCGTCCTCGACGGCGGCCGCGCTGGTCGGCGCCGGCATGCTCTCGGTGCTGGTGTTCCCGCTGGTGGCGCAGCGGGTGCGCGGCGGCGTCCGGCCGCCCGCACCGGAGGCCGGGCAGCCGCGCGTCCGGGCCGAGAGCTGGTGAGCCGCTTCGCCCCCGCCCGTCGCCGAGGCGGTCCTACCCGCCGCCGGGGCACTCGGAGCCGGAGCCGGTGCCGGGCGGACGGGCCCTTCGGCCCGGGGCGGACCCGGGCCGGACGGGTTTCCAGGGCCGCCGGGGCTCGCCCGACCGGCCCCTCTTCGACAGGTCCTCAGATCACGCCGGCCTGGCGGGCCGTCTCCTCGAAGGCGCGGGCCACCGGGCTGCCCCGGTAGGGGGTGAGGCGGCGGTGGAAGTCCCGGACGTACTCCAGCGAGCGGGCCGAGCGCATCTCCCCCGCCGCCCGCAGCGCGTCGGTGGCCATGGTGCAGGCCTCGTCGAGGTCCCCCATGCCGAGCCGGGCGGTGGCCAGCACCAGCCGGCAGAAGATCCGGCTGCGCGCGTAGGCGGGCGAGCGCAGCCGCAGCGACTTCTCGGCGTGCTGCGCGGAGGTGCGCCACTGCTGGAGGTCGCGGTAGCAGTGGGCGAACTCGTCGGAGAGCTGGGCCTCGTCGAAGTACCGCGCCCAGGAGGGCAGTTCGTCGCCGACCCGGGCCGCGGCCAGCGCCCGCTCGGAGCGCACCAGGGCAGTGGTGCAGGCCCGGACGTCGCCCAGCAGGCCGTGCCCGCGCGCCTCGGCGGCGTGCATCAGCGACTGGACCACCGGCGGCACGGCGGTGCCCACGCCCTGCTGGGCGACCCTGGCCAGTTGGACGGCCTCCCGGCCGTGGCCCAGGTGGACGGCCTGCTGGCTCATCGTCACCAGGACGTACCCGCCGAGCGCGCGGTCCCCGGCGGCCTGGGACAGGCGCAGCGCCTGGACGAAGTAGCGCTGGGCGAGGCCGTGCGCGGCGATGTCGAAGGACGTCCAGCCGGCCAGCCTGGTCAGGTCGGCGACGGCGCCGAACAGCGCCCGGCCGATCTGCTCGCCGTAGCGGCCGCGCAGCATCGGCTCGGCCTCGCTCTCCAGGTAGCGGACCAGCGCCTGCCGGGCGTGCCCGCCGCCGTAGGCGTGATCGAGCGCCCGGAAGAGGTCGCCGACGGCGCGGATGGCGGCGATGTCGCCGCGGCCGACCCGCAGGGCGGGGCGCGACTCGCGGGCCGGTTCGGTGTACGGCGGCTCGACGGCGGTCGGCGGGCGCCGGCTCTGGGTGGGCACCCGGCCGATGGTGGGCCCGGCGGGGCCGGCCGCGCCCGGCACGGGGCGCATGCCGGGGGCCCCGTGGTGGGCCTGGCCGCGCGCCGGGCTCGGAGGGGGAGCGCCGGGCGCGGGGGGCACGCTCTGGGCGGGCGCGGCGGATGCTGCGGATGCTGCCGTCACGGCGGATGCCGCGGTGCCGGTGGTACCGACAGTGGCGGCGGGCGGACCGGTGGGCGGACCGGTGGCGACGTCGGGGCGGGCCATCGTCGAGCCGTCCCGGGCGACGCGCTCGTCCGTGCGGCCGATCAGCCAGTCCCGGCTGGGGACGACCAGGCCCGCCGGGGTGAAGGCGATCCGGCGCAGTTCGGACTGCGGGCCGTTGTCCTTGCGCCACATGCTCGCCACGATGTCCACCGCCTCCTGCGGGGTCTCGGCGAACTCCAGGCCCGCGTACACCGGGGCGCAGGCGTCCAGGCCGAGGTCCTGGGCGGTGAGGCGGCGGCCGAGGCGGCGGGTGAAGACCTCGGCGATCAGCGCGGGGGTGGCGCCGCGGGGCTGCTGGCCGCGCAGCCAGCGGGTGACCGAGGTCTTGTCGTAGCGCAGGTCGAGGCCGTGTTCCAGGCCGAGCTGGTCGACCCGGCGGGCCAGGCCCGCGTGCGAGAAGCCGGCTTCCTCGATGAGCGCGGCGAGTTGGCCGTTCTGCGGGGCCGGGCCGGAGTGCCCGGAGTGGCCGCCGACCGGCCCGGGGGCGGGGACGGCGGGTTCGTGCCGGTCGGTTGTGGCCTGCGCGGGCAGCCGCAGTTCGTCGGCGGTCGGGGCGTCGGCGGTCAGGGCGTCGGGGGCGTCCGGCAGGGTCCGGCCGACCGGGCCTCGGTGGTGGCCGAGCGGGTCGAGCGGTCCGTACGCCGGGCTGTCGGTTGCAGGCCGTTGGGGCATGTCAGTCAACACCTCTCGGACGTCGCACCGGGCTCTACCAGCACTTCGGCTGCCTGGGGCGGCGCCCCCTGTCGGGAATCGGCGTGAATGTAGCGAGCATTCGGGCGCTATGGGTGGATCTGACCGAGCAATCCTCCGAACGGGTGAAGCAACCGCGCCCATTGTGGGGAAGCGCGGTCGGCGCGGGTTTGGCCTTCCGCGGTCGAACCGTCGATCGGCCGTCGTGGCGGTGAACACCACAGCCCACCGGGCTGCTGTGGTGGACCACCACATGGGAGCCGGGCCCCCGGATTTCCTAGCGTTCTCGGCCATGGACACCACTACAGCCCGCCCGCTCGACGGCCGGACGGCCCTGGTCACCGGGGCCGCCTCGGGCATCGGCCGGGCCTGCGCCGAGGCCCTCGCCGAGGCCGGCGCCCGGGTCTACGTCGTCGACCTCGCGGCCGGACCGGCCCGGGAGCTCGCCGAGCGGATCGGCGGCCGCGCCGTCGTCGCGGACCTCGCCGACCCGGAGGCCGTGGAGGCCCTGCCGGCCGACGCCGACATCGTGGTCAACAACGCCGGTCTCCAACACGTCGCGCCCGTCCACGAGTTCCCGCCCGACCGCTTCACCCTCATCCAACGCGTCATGGTCGAGGCGCCGTTCCGCATCCTGCGCCGCACTCTCCCGCACATGTACGAGCAGGAGTGGGGCCGGGTGGTCAACATCTCCTCCGTCCACGGCCTGCGGGCCAGCGCCTTCAAGTCCGCCTACGTCACCGCCAAGCACGCGCTGGAGGGCCTCAGCAAGACCGTCGCCCTGGAGGGCGCCCCCTACGGCGTCACCAGCAACTGCATCAACCCGGGCTACGTCCGAACTCCCCTGGTGGAGAAGCAGATCGCGAGCCAGGCGCTCGCCCACGGCATCCGCGAGGACGAGGTCGTCGAGCAGATCATGCTCGAACGCACGGCCGTCAAGCGCCTCATCGAGCCCGAGGAGATCGCCCAACTCGCCCTCTGGCTCTGCTCCCCGCCCGCCTCCTACATCACCGGCGCCAGCCTCCCCGTCGACGGCGGCTGGACGGCGCACTGAGCGGCGGCACCTGGCCGTCCTCCCCAGACCGACCCCCGGGACTATGTGGGCGGCCCACATAGTCCCGGGGAACACGCCTCCCTACCTTGTGGCGACGTCCCTTGGGGCGGCGCCCCTCGGGACGACACTCCTCGGGGCGACGTCCCTGGGGCCGACATCCTCCCCCGGCCCGGAAGTGGTGACCATGAACGCCTCCGCACCAGCCACGGCAGCCACCCGCTCACTCCCTCGGGTCGTGGCCGCCAGTCTCATCGGGACCACCATCGAGTGGTACGACTACTTCTTGTACGGAACAGCGGCCGCGCTGGTGTTCAACAAGCTGTTCTTCCCGAACACCGATCCGCTGACGGGGACGCTGCTGTCCTTCCTCACCTACGCGATCGGGTTCGCCGCGCGACCGATCGGGGCGCTGGTGTTCGGGCACTTCGGGGACCGGGTCGGGCGGAAGAAGCTGCTCGTCGTCAGCCTGCTGCTGATGGGCGGGTCGACCACGCTGATCGGCGTGCTGCCCACCTACAGCTCCATCGGGGCGGCGGCGCCGGTGCTGTTGACGGTGCTGCGCCTGGTGCAGGGCTTCGCGCTCGGCGGGGAGTGGGGCGGGGCGGTGCTGCTGGTGTCGGAGCACGGGGACCAGCGGCGGCGCGGGTTCTGGGCGTCGTGGCCGCAGGGCGGGGCGCCGGCCGGGAACCTGCTGGCGGCAGGGGTGCTGTCGCTGCTGACGGCGGTGCTGTCGGAGGACGCGTTCCTGTCGTGGGGGTGGCGGGTGCCGTTCCTGCTGTCGGCGGTGCTGGTCGGGGTCGGGCTGTGGATCCGGCTGGCGGTGGACGAGTCGCCGCTGTTCAAGCAGGCGCTGGCGGCCCAGCAGCAGCGGAGGACCGCCGAACAGCCGCCACTGGTGGCGGTGTTGCGCAACCACTGGCGGGAGGTGCTGGTGGCGATGGGCGCGCGGATGGCGGAGAACATCTCGTACTACGTGATGACCACCTTTGTGCTGACGTACGCCGTCACCCACGCGCACTTCTCCAAGCAGACCGCGCTGAACGCCGTACTGATCGGCTCCGCGATCCAGTTCGCGCTGATCCCGCTGTTCGGAGCACTGTCCGACCGGGTCGGACGCAAGCCGGTGTACCTGGTGGGCGCGGTCGGGGTGGGCGTCTGGGCGTTCGTCTTCTTCGGGCTGGTGGACACCAGGTCGTTCGGACAGCTGGTGGTCGCGGTGACGGTCGGGCTGGTCTTCCACAGCGCGATGTACGCACCGCAGGCGGCGTTCTTCTCCGAGCTGTTCGCCACCCGGATGCGCTACTCGGGCGCCTCGATCGGGGCCCAGTTCGCCTCGGTGGCCGCCGGCGCGCCCGCGCCGCTGATCGCGACCGCGCTGCTCAAGGACTACGGCAACGCCACCCCGATCTCGGTGTACGTGGCGATCGCGGCGGCGATCACCGTGCTGGCGGTGCTGTGCGGGCGGGAGACCAGGGGCAGCGACCTGGCGGACGTCGAGGCGGCGGTGGAGGCGGAGGCCGCCGCCGTGGCGGCCAAGCCCGCCACCGCCTGACGGCGGAGCCGCTACGATCGCGCTTCCGCCGGACCCGACGCCGATTGGCGGCACGCACCATGAACCACCCTCACGAAAGCGCCGCGCCCGCGCTGCGGCGGCTGCTCGACCTGCTCGCCTCCGGCGCCGCCACCGAGGACTTCGCCGACGTGCTGGCCGACGCCCGCCGCCGCGGGGCGCCGGCCGCCGTCCTCGCCGAGATCGACGACGCCACCTGGCAGGCCCTGCGGGTGCACCGCACGCTGCGTCAACACCGGCGCCGGGAGGCGGAGTTGACCGCACTGTTCGACACCGCCGGGGACCTCGCCGCCTCCCGGGAGCTGGACACCGTGCTCCAGGCGATCGTCCGCCGCGCCCGGATGCTGCTCGGCACCGACACCGCGTACCTGACCCTGCCGGACGAGGCCGCGGGCGACACCTACATGCGGGTCACCGACGGCTCGGTCTCCGTCCTGTTCCAGACCCTGCGGCTCAGTCTCGGCCACGGCCTGGGCGGCCTGGTCGCGCAGACCGCCCGCCCGTACGCCACCCCCGACTACCGCACCGACGAACGGTTCCACCACACCGGCACGATCGACGCGGGCGTGCTCGACGAGGGCCTGGTGGCGATCATCGGGGTGCCGCTGCTGCTCGGCGGCGAGGTCATCGGGGTACTGTTCGCCGCCGACCGCTCGCCCCGCGCCTTCTCCCCCGACGAGGTGGCGCTGCTGTGCACACTGGCCGCGCACGCCGCGATCGCCCTGGACACCGCCAAGTCGCTGGCCGACACCCGGGCCGCGCTCGCCGAACTGAACAGCGCCAACGAACTGGTCCGCGCCCACTCGGCCGCCGTCCAGCGCGCCGAGCAGGCCCACGACCGGCTCACCGACCTGGTGCTGCGCGGCGCCGAGGTGCCGGACGTCGCCGCCGCCGTCGCGGCCCTGCTGGGCGGCGAGATAGCGGTCCTCGACGCCGAGGGCGAGCCGCTGGCCGGGCGGTCCGCACCCGCCGGCGAACTGGCGGAGGCGGTCGCCGCGTCCCGGGCCGAGGGGCGGTCCGTCCGGCACGGCGAGCTGTGGGTGTGCGCGGTGCTGGCCGGGCACGACGCCCTCGGCACCCTGGTACTGCGCGGACGCCCCGGCCTCGACGACGCGGACCGGCGCCTGTTCGAACGGGCCAGCGTGGTGACCGCGCTGCTCCTGCTGCTGCGCCGCTCGGTGGCCGAGACCGAGAACAGGGTCCGCGGCGAACTGCTCACCGACCTGCTGACCGCCCCCGACCGCGATCCGGCCGGGCTCACCGCGCGCGGCCGCCGGCTCGGCGTCGACCTCGCCCGCCCGCACCTGGTCCTGGTCGCCGAACCGGCCGAACCCGCCGGGCCCCCCGTCCCCGACCGCGGCCGGCTGGCAGGCGCCGCCCGGCGGTACCTGTTCGGCTCCCGGGGCGTCAGCGCCGAGCACGGCGAGGCGGTGGTGCTGCTGGTGCCGGAGGCCGGCGACCCGGAGGAGGCCGCGCGGCAGGCCGCCGAGCGGCTGGCCCGGCTGGCCGGGTTCCCGGTCACCGTGGGCGCCGGCCGTCCGGCCGCCGGCCCGCCCGCGCTGGCCGCCTCGTACGCCGAGGGTCTGCGCTGCGTCCGGGCGCTGCGGGTGCTCGGCCGCGCCGGGGAGGGCGCCTCGGCCCGCGCGCTGGGCTTCCTCGGGGTGCTGCTCGGCGACGGGCACGACGTGGACGGCTTCGTCGGCTCGGCGCTCGGCCCGCTGCTCGCCTACGACGCCCGGCGCGGCACCGAACTGGTCCGCACCCTGCGCGCCTACTTCGACTGCGGCGGCAGCCTCACCCGCGCCAAGGACGAACTGCACGTCCACGTGAACACCGTCGTCCAGCGGCTGGACCGGGTCGAGGCGCTGCTCGGCCCGGACTGGAACCACCCCGAGCGCTCGCTCGAACTCCAGCTGGCGCTGCGGCTGCAACTGCTCGCGGGGGGCTGAGCGGTCCTCGCGGAGGGCTGAGCGGCCCTTGCGGAGGGGCTGATCGACCCTTGCGGGCGCGGCCCGTGCGGGTGCCCGAACGTCCCGTACGGGCGGCTGAACCGTCCGTACGGGCGTGGGCGTACAGTGGCGAGGTTGGTCTCGAACGCCTGGCAAGGAGCGGCAGCGGTGAGCGAGAACGTGCGTTTCGTTCGAATGGGGACAGGCGAGGGCGCCATCGCCTACCAGGAGGCCTGGGAGGAGCAGCAGCGCCTGCACGCGCTGCGAGTCGCGGACGAGATCCCCGACACCGTGCTGCTGCTGGAGCACCAGCCCGTCTACACGATGGGCAAGCGCACCAACCCCGCCGACCTGCCGCTGGACGGCACCCCGGTGGTCGAGGTCAACCGGGGCGGAGAGATCACCTGGCACGGCCCCGGCCAGCTGGTCGGCTACCCCATCGTCAAGCTGCCCGACCCGATCGACGTGGTCGCCTACGTCCGCCGGCTGGAGGAGGCGCTGATCCGCGCCTGCGCCGGGTTCGGCGTCGGAACCACCCGGGTCGAGGGCCGCAGCGGCGTCTGGGTGCTGGGCGATTCCATCCCGGACGCCGTGGTGGACCCGGCGCAGGTGGTGGACATCGGCAAGCTGACCCTGCGGATGGGCCTGCCGCTGGGCATCGACCCGCGGCTGGCCGGCCCCGAGTACGCGCCGTCCAACGCCGGCCAGCGCGGCGACGACCGCAAGCTCGCCGCGATCGGCGTCCGGGTCGCCCGCGGGGTCACCATGCACGGCTTCGCGCTCAACTGCGACCCCGACATGACCTGGTTCGACCGGATCGTGCCGTGCGGCATCCGGGACGCCGGCGTCGCCTCGCTCGCCGGTGAGCTGGGGCGCGACTTCACCGTCGGCGAGGCGCTGCCGATGGTCGAGCGGCACCTGGCGGACGTGTTCGCGGAGCTGCCCGAACCCGCGCTCACCCGCTGACCCGGGCCCGGGTCCTCACCCGGGTCCTCACCCGAGTCCGCCCTCGGGCCCGTCCTCGGGTCCTGCTCCGGATTCTTCCCCGTGTCCTGTTCCGGGTTCTCCCCCGGGAATCTACCGGCCAGTAGCTCTGTTGCCCTGCGATTGCGGGGCAACAGGCCGCGCAAAGGCCTTACAACCACAGGCGTACCCTGGGGGTACCCCGTCTAGTTCTAGGAGTCGCACGTGTCCGCTGTCGCGCCCGACGGCAGGAAGCTGCTCCGCCTGGAGGTCCGCAACAGCGAGACCCCCATCGAGCGGAAGCCCGAGTGGATCAAGACCCGCGCGAAGATGGGGCCGGAGTACAACGCCCTCCAGTCGCTGGTGAAGAAGGAGGGGCTGCACACCGTCTGCCAGGAAGCCGGCTGCCCCAACATCTTCGAGTGCTGGGAGGACCGCGAGGCGACCTTCCTCATCGGCGGCGACCAGTGCACCCGCCGCTGCGACTTCTGCCAGATCGACACCGGCAAGCCCGCCGAGTTCGACCGGGACGAGCCGCGCCGGGTCGCCGAGTCCATCGTCACGATGGACCTCAACTACGCCACCATCACCGGCGTCGCCCGCGACGACCTGCCGGACGGCGGCGCCTGGCTGTACGCCGAGACCGTGCGCCAGGTGCACGCGCTGACCGCCGACCGCGAGAGCGGCCGCACCGGCGTCGAGCTGCTGATCCCCGACTTCAACGCGGTGCCCGAGCAGCTGGCCGAGGTCTTCTCCTCCCGCCCCGAGGTGCTCGCGCACAACGTCGAGACGGTGCCGCGGATCTTCAAGCGGATCCGCCCGGCCTTCCGCTACGAGCGCTCGCTCGACGTCATCACCCAGGCCCGCGCGGCCGGGCTGGTCACCAAGTCCAACCTGATCCTCGGCATGGGCGAGACCCGCGAGGAGGTCAGCCAGGCGCTGGCCGACCTCGTCGGCGCCGGCTGCGAGCTGATCACCATCACCCAGTACCTGCGCCCCTCGCTGCGCCACCACCCGGTGGAGCGCTGGGTCAAGCCGCACGAGTTCGTCGAGCTCCAGCAGGAGGCCGAGGAGCTGGGCTTCGCCGGGGTCATGTCGGGCCCGCTGGTGCGCTCCTCCTACCGGGCCGGGCGACTGTACCGGCAGGCGCTGGAGCGGCGCGCGCAGGCCGCGGTCTGATCCGGCTGGGCCGGTTGGGGCAGCGGGGTCGGCTGATCCCGCCGATCCTGCTGATCCGGTGCTTTTGAGCCACCCGCATGCGGACGAAGGGCGGAGCCTCGGCTCCGCCCTTTTGGTTTTCACCGCGCTTTGACTGCCTGGTCACCGCCTGGTAACACGGGATGGTGACGATGGACTCGTTGCGATCGTTCGATTCTTCTCAGCCACGAGGGGAGCTGTTCGGCATGCGGATGCGCATCCGGTCGGTGGGGGTCGCGCTGCGGCTCGCCGAGAGCGTCCTGCTGGCGGGTGGCCAGCAGCAGGCCCGGCGCAACGCCTGGGCGGCGGTCTGCGAGAACCGCCAGTACGCGGCGGACCGCCGCCACGACGCGCGGGCGGCGACGACGTCACCGCCACGACGGTGAGGTCCCCGACGGTTCTCTACAGTTCTCCACGGTTCTCGACGGTGACGTTCTCGACGCGACCGCGCCGGGGGCCGTTCGCCGTAGCCGACGGTCGCTGTGTGCGACGGCACAGGGCACACGAGTCACGGATCGAGGCGAACGGGTACCCGGGCTTGGTTATCCCGTACCCGTGCCACGTACCATGAGCGTTATGGCGAGGGAAACATCCGAGAACCCCGGGCGACTGAAGCAGATCCGCCTGGCGTACACCATGACCAAGAAGGTCGACACCAAGATCGGCCTGATCATCGCCGGCGTCGGCCTGCTGACCTTCGGCGTGTTCCTCGCCATCGGCTTCGCAATCGACCACCCGATCTACCTGGGCATCCTGGGCTTCATCGTGGCCTTCCTGGCCATGGCGATCGTCTTCGGGCGCCGGGCCGAACGCGCGGCGTTCGGACAGATGGAAGGGCAGCCGGGCGCCGTTGCGGCGGTGCTGAACAACATCCGACGCGGCTGGAGTTCCAACTCCACCCCGGTCGCGGTCACCCGCAACCAGGACGCGGTCTACCGTGCGGTGGGCCGGGCCGGAATCGCGCTGATCGGCGAAGGCAACCCGAACCGGGTGCGCCAGCTGCTGGCCTCCGAGAAGAAGAAGATGGCCCGGGTCGTCGGCGACGTGCCGGTGCACGACATCGTGGTGGGTACCGGCGAGGGCGAGATCCCGCTCAAGAAGCTGCAGATCCACCTGATGCGACTGCCCCGCGCCATCACCGCGTCCCAGGTCACCGAGACCAACGACCGTCTGCGCGCCCTGGGCGACCTGCTCTCCAAGGCGCCGATCCCCAAGGGCCCGATGCCCAAGGGTGCCCGGATGCCCAAGGGCGGCCAGGCCCGCTGACGCTCCCCCGACCACAACACTGAACGGCCCCGCCGCGGAGATCCCGCAGCGGGGCCGTTCAGTGTTGTGCGGCAAGGTCGTCCGGCCCTGGATCCGGACCGGGTCAGGGCCTCGACAGATCCCGACTAGATCCGGACCTCGACGGTGCCGACCGCCTTGTCGTGCAGACCGCGGGTGTCACGGTCCCAGACCAGCGGCGGCACCACCAGGCAGAGCAGCAAGGTGCGCAGCAGCACCTGCGGGATGGTCGCGCGGCCGCCGTCCAGGCGGATCACCCGGAGGCCGAACAGCCGCTTGCCGACGGTCGTCCCGGTGGTGGCGAGCAGCACCGCCGCGACCAGGAAGTAGAGCGGGCTGGTCCACAGGTTCGCCTCGGCCGGGCTGCCCTTGCCGATCAGCCCGTAGGCGATCAGCGCGACCAGCCAGCCGTCCACGAACAGGGCGCCGATCCGGCGGCCGGGGCCCGCGATCGAGCCGGGGCCCTCCTTGGGCAGGCCGAGGCGCTCGCCGCGGAAGCCGAAGTCGGCTCCCATCTTCTCGGCGGCCGCCTTCGGGCCGTCGATCCACGATCCCAACGCTTCTCTGGTGTCCACGAATCCACACTAACCGGGCGACCCGTCCGGACCGCCACCGGCTCCCCCGAACGCCACGGGCGGGTGAATCGTGCCGCCGGAGCTTTCCAAGTGGTCCAGACCACTTGTGGAGAGCCGAGCCTGACGGCGGTACGTTTTGCCCCGTCCCGTACATCTTTGCCACCCGATCGGCGGGCGTGGTTAACATTTATGAAACGACCGGGTCACCGGCCGGAAACGGCCCGTTCCTAGGGTGAGCCCCATTCGCACGCCGAGGAGGATGGATGTTCAACAACGCCGCCGAAGTGAAGCAGTTCATTCAGGACAACGACGTGAAGTTCGTCGATGTCCGCTTCTGCGATCTGCCTGGCGTCATGCAGCACTTCTCCGTACCTGCGGCGACCTTCGACCCGTCCGAGATCCTGATGTTCGACGGCTCGTCGATCCGCGGCTTCCAGGCCATCCACGAGTCCGACATGGCCCTGGTCCCGGACCTCGCCACGGCTCGGCTCGACCCCTTCCGGGTCGAGAAGCACCTCAACATCAACTTCTTCATCCAGGACCCGGTCACCGGCGAGGCCTACAGCCGCGACCCGCGCAACGTCGCCAAGAAGGCCGAGGCCTACCTCGCCTCCTCCGGCATCGCCGACACCGCGTTCTTCGGGCCCGAGGCCGAGTTCTACGTCTTCGACTCGGTCCGCTTCGAGACCAGCGCCAACGCGTCCTTCTACCACATCGACTCGGAGGCCGGCGCCTGGAACTCCGGCGCCGCCGAGGGCGACGTCCGCGGCTACAAGGTCAAGTACAAGGGCGGCTACTTCCCCACCCCGCCGGTGGACCACTTCGCCGACCTGCGGGCCGAGATGTCGCTCGAACTGGCCAAGTCCGGCCTCGAGGTCGAGCGCCAGCACCACGAGGTCGGCACGGCCGGCCAGGCCGAGATCAACTACAAGTTCAACACCCTGCTGCACGCCGCCGACGACCTGATGCTGTTCAAGTACATCATCAAGAACGTCGCCTGGCGCAACGGCAAGACGGCCACCTTCATGCCCAAGCCGATCTTCGGCGACAACGGCTCGGGCATGCACGTCCACCAGTCGCTGTGGACCGAGGGCTCGCCGCTCTTCTACGACGAGCAGGGCTACGCCGGCCTCTCCGACACCGCCCGCTACTACATCGGCGGCCTGCTCCGGCACGCCCCCTCGCTGCTGGCCTTCACCAACCCGTCGGTGAACTCCTACCACCGCCTGGTCCCGGGCTTCGAGGCGCCGGTCAACCTCGTCTACTCCCAGCGCAACCGCTCGGCCGCGATCCGCATCCCGATCACCGGCTCCAACGCCAAGGCCAAGCGCATCGAGTTCCGCGCGCCCGACCCCTCCTCCAACCCGTACCTGGCCTTCGCCGCCATGCTGATGGCCGGCCTCGACGGCATCCGCAACAAGATCGAGCCGCTGGAGCCCGTCGACAAGGACCTCTACGAGCTGGCCCCCGAGGAGCACGCCAACGTCCCGCAGGTGCCCGCCTCCCTCCCGGCCGTCCTCGACGCCCTGGAAGCCGACCACGAGTACCTGCTCGCCGGCAACGTCTTCACCCCGGACCTGATCGAGACCTGGATCGACTTCAAGCGCACCAACGAGATCGCCCCCATCGCCCTCCGCCCCCACCCGCACGAGTTCGAGCTGTACTACGACCTCTAATCGCGGTTGCCGGTGCGGGCACGAAGCCTGTTCAGGGCCCCGTCGCGCTCTTCTCGAGCGCGGCGGGGCCCTCTCGGTGAGTGGGGCCGATCGGGTGAAAGTGTGGGGTTGTGCGTTGCGTCGGGGGAGGGACGGTCGGACGGTCGGATGAACTTCCGAGATGCGCATTCACTTCCGGACCGGGCGGATCGCCTCGGTGCTGGCCCTGCTGGCCGGTTCGCTGCTCGGCAGCAGCGTGCTGGCGCCACCGGCCCAGGCCGCGATCTCTTTCACCAAATCCGTCGACAAGGCGACCGTCTCCCCGGGGGAGAACGTCACCTACACCCTCCGGTACACCTGCTCCATCACCGAGTGCACCGATGGGCGGATCACCGACACCCTGCCGTCGAACATGCAGTTCGTCGGCTGGACGCCCGACCCCTCCTCGGTGGACCAGGCCGCCTCCACGGTGCCCGCCGCGGGCGCGATGGGCGGCACCATGGACATCAGGCTCAAGGACCTCAGCCCGGGCACCACCGCCACCATCACGGTGACGATGAAGTACCCGAACTTCACCACCCCCGACGGGGCGGCCTCCACCAACTCGGCCACCATGACGGCCACCGGTGAGCCCAGCCAGACCGCCACCGCCGACACCAAGGCCCAGGTGCAGCCGCAGTACACGGTGACCAAGGGCATCCAGACCTCCAGCAGCGACGGGCGCACCGTCACCTACCAGTTCAGCGCCTGCGCCACCGACCTGGTGCCCAACGTCGACCTGGACACCAGCCGGCTGCTGGACACCCTGCCGCCCGGCGCCGTGGTGGACACCGGCCGCTCGCCCGGCTGGAGCCAGGTCGCGCCCGGCCCCAACACCTGGGGCTACGACATCGGGGAGTTCCGCTCCGGCAACGGCCGCGGCGGTTGCCAACTGCCGGGTGTGCTGGTCGTCAACTACCCGGAGGCCGACTTCCCGGACGGGACGACCTCCGACAACACCGTGGACCTGTACGGCGACCCGATCGGCCCGGACGCCGAGCGCGAGCTCGACACCGCCAGTACCACCACCGGTCAGTTCCGGCCCCCGGCCACCGGTGTGATGGTGACCGCCAGCAAGGTGTGGCGCGACAGCGTCGTCTCCGGCGACCTCGACTCCTTCAGCCTGTCGGCCACCAACACCTCCGGCCCGGCCACCAGCCTGACCATGACCGACCCCGGCGCCGGCACCACCGACGGCCTGTACAACTGGCTCTTCCCGCAGTCCCTCCAGCTGGAGCCGTGGAACCCGACCAGCATCGGGCTCACCCTGCAGTACCGCCTCGACGGCGACCCGACCTGGCTGACCTTCAGCCCGTCCAGCCCGCTGGACGGGTCCAGCGCCCGCCGGATCACCTTCGTCCAGGGCGCCGGCGACCCGACCCGCGACGAGCTGGGCATCCCGGCCGGCCGCCGGCTCGACGGCCTCAGGTTCACCTGGGACGGCCCCATCCCGACCGGCTGGAGCCCGGGCAACTCGGTGCAGGTGATCACCCAGGTCGTCACCCCCGGCCACGACGGGCGCCCGGCCCCCAGCCCGCTGACCAACTGTCTGGACACCACCGCCGGCGACGGCACCAGCACCTCCGCCGCCAACGCCTGCGCCTCGACCACCGTCACCGCCGCGACCAACCTGGGCGCGGCCAAGACCACCGTCGCCGGCGAGCTCTCCGCACCCGGCGGCATGGCGACCTTCCAGGTGATCCCGTACAACCGCAGCGGCCGCGACCTGACCCGCCCGCTCGTGCTGTACGACGTGCTCCCGGCCGGTGTCGTCTACGTCGAGGGCTCCGCCCGCCCGGACCCGAACTACCCGGACGCCAAGGCCCCACAGTCGATCACCGTCACCCCCGGCCCGGACGGCCGCCAGATCGTCCGGATGGAATGGCCGCCCGGCGCGCCCGACATGACGTACCTGCACGACGCGCTGGCCTACCGGATGCTCTTCGACGTCCAGGTGGCCAGCAGCATCCGCTCCGGCGAGCTGACCAACGACATCTACGTCACCGTCGACCAGCCGACCGCGCCGGTCTCCTGCATGTTCTCCGGCTCCGACAGCGGCAGCACGCCGGACGTGCTGGACCTCAACGGCAACGGCGACACCTCCGAGCTCATGTGCCACGCCTCCTCCCGGATCCAGGTGGACGTGCCGAGCGTGCTGCGCTCGTACAAGGAGGTCATGGGCGACCTGGACGCCGACTACGTCAGCATCGGCAGCGCCACCCCCGGCGGCCGGATCTCCTACCGGATGACCGTCCGCAACGACTCACCCGACCCGGTCACCGACTTCATCGCCTACGACAAGCTCCCCACCCCGGGCGACAACTACGTCCTCACCCAGGACGCTCCGCGCGGCAGCGCCTGGACCCCGTCGCTGAGCCAGCCGATCACCACCAGCGACCCGACCGTGGGGATCGAGTACACCACCGACCCCAACCCGTGCGTCGACGCCGCCCTGGTCAACCGGACCGGCTGCAACAGCGGCGCCACCTGGAGCAGCACCTTCCCCGGCCCGGGAACGGCCACCTGGTTCCGGGTCCGCCGCCCCGGCAGCCTGGCCTCCGGCGAGGCCTTCACCCTGACCTGGCCCATGGTCGCCTCGGTGGACGCCCCCGACGGGGAGTACGCCTGGAACAGCTTCGCCTTCACCGCCACCGACGCCAGCGGCCGCCAGCTGCTGCCCGCCGAGCCGGCCAAGGTCGGCGTCGCCGTCAAGCAGACCAAGCCCTCCGACAACGCGCTCGGCGACTTCGTCTGGCAGGACGTGGACGGCTCCGGCATCCAGAAGCCCGGCGACCCTGGCATCGCCGGCGTCACGGTGAAGCTGCTCGACGGCAACGGCCAGCCCGTCCGCGACAAGAACGGCAAGCCGGTCACCACGGTGACCGACCGGAACGGCCACTACCTCTTCGACCACCTGCCCGACGGCAGCTACGCGGTGCAGTTCGACCTGTCCACCCTGCCCGACGGCGCCGTCGTCACCAAGCGGGGCGTCGGCACCGATCCGGCCAAGGACTCGGACGCCGACCCGGCCACCGGCATCACCCAGACCGTCACGCTCAGCGGAGGGCAGCGCGACCTCGACCTCGACATGGGCGTGATCCTGCCGACCACCCCCACCGGGTCGCCGTCCCCGTCGCCGTCCCCGTCCCCGACCTCCTCGCCTTCCCCGACGTCGTCCCCGTCGCCGACGTCCTCGCCGACGCCGTCGACGTCCCCCTCGCCGACCGCGACCCGGTCCGGCAGTACGACCCCGACCGCCGGCCCGACCCACAGCGCGAGTCCGTCGGCGAGCGGCGGGACGCTGCCCAACACCGGCGGCTCGGCGCCCGACGCGCTGATCGCCGCCCTCGGCGCCCTCGCCGTCCTGGGCGGTGTGGCGCTGTGCGCGGTGGTCTACCGGCGGCCCGGACGACACAGCTGACACCGACGACGGACAACTGAACACCGATCGACACCAGTGGCGCCGCCCCCAGCGGCGCCACTGGCGCGTTGTCGGAGGCGGGCAGGCAGGCGGGCGAGCAGGCGGGCAGGCGAGCAGGCGAGCAGGCGGGCAGGCGGGCAGGCGGGCAGGCGGGCAGGCGAGCAGACGGGCAGGCGGGCAGGCGGGCAGGCGGGCAGGGCTGGAACCGGGGGCTCGGGCTGCGGGAGTTCACCCGGGGAAGGCCTACGGGCGCTCCGGAGTCAGCGCCAGGACGGCGAGGTCGTCGGCGAGCAGGCCGGCGTACTCGTGGACGTCCTGGGCCAGGAAGGAGACCAGCCGGTCGGGCGAGGTGGTGCCGAGGGCGGCCAGGCGGGGGGCCAGCGGGTAGAAGGCGCCGGTGGCGTCCCGGGCCTCGCTCACACCGTCGGTGTAGAGCAGGACGGTGTGGCCCGGGGGCAGCGCGACGGCGGTCGGCTTGCCGCGTTCGTCGGGGGGCCCGAGGTGGGCCAGGCCGAGCGGGAGTTCGTCCGCGCAGGACACCGGGGTGATGGTGTGCTCGGTGAGCAGCAGCGGGGTGATGTGGCCCCGGTTGACGATCTCCACGCAGTCGGAGCCCGGCCGGTACTGCAGCAGGACGGCGGTGACGAACAGCTCGTCGTCGCCCCGGTCGGCGGCGTCGCGCAGGACGGCACGGTCCAGCTGGTCGGCGAGGTCGACCAGGTCGGGGGTGTCGTGCGCGGTCGCCCGGAAGGCGCCGAGCACGTCGGCCACCGTACGGACGGCGCCGAGGCCCTTGCCTCGGACGTCGCCGAGCAGCACCCGGACGCCGAAGCGGGTGTCGCACACCTCGTACAGGTCCCCGCCGACCAGGACCTCGGCCTGGGCCGGGCGGTAGAGGCCGGCCACCCGCAGACCGCCCGCCCGCTCGGGCACCGGGCGCAGCACGGTGCGCTGCAGGGTCTCGGCGACGGTACGGGCGTGCAGCAGGGTGCGGTTCTGCCGGGTCCGCTGCCAGGACAGGGCGGTGCCCATCACCCCGGAGAGCAGCGTGGCGATGTAGACCCAGACGTGGTGCTGCTCGTCGATGTGGCCCGCCCGCACGGCCAGCACCAGTTGCAGCGCCAGGGCGCCGACCGTGGTGGTGGCGGTGAGCACCGGGCCGTAGCTGAACGCCGCCACCACGGGCAGCGCGGTCAGCAGGAAGCCGGCCGCGACGGCGTCCGGGACGACCGCCTCGGCGGCCAGGTCGAGCAGCAGGAGGAGCACCGGCAGCCAGGGCACCCAGCGCGGTGCCCGGGGTTCCACGGCCGCCGGATGCTCCGGGCGGGGTGCTACGGGCACGGTGGGGTCCTCCTGGCCGACCGGTCGGTATGACCGGTTCGTCCCTCCATGCTCTCCTACGGAGGACCCGGCCACGAACGGCCGAACGTCCCGGTTTCCGGGGCCGGCCGGGCCCGGAAGCGGGGCGTCAGGGCCGGTCGGCGGACGGTGACCGACCCGGCCCCGGCCGGCGGACGGGTCGGCGGGCGCGCCGACAACCGGGCCGGGTGGGCGGTCAGCGGCGAGACGGTCATCAGCGGACGATCACCGGCAGGGTCTCGAAGCCGCGCAGGACCAGGCGGTCCCGCCGGGCCGGCACGCCGCCCGGGGCCAGCCGGGGGAAGCGGTCGAGCAGGGCGGGCACCGCGACCTCGGCCTCCAGTCGGGCCAGCTGGGCGCCCAGGCAGTAGTGCGGGCCGCCGCCGAAGCTCAGCGGCTGGCTGTCCCGGCGGGTCGGGTCGAACACCTCCGGGCGGTCGTACCGGGCCGGATCGTGGTTGGCCGCGCCGAGCAGCAGGAGCGCCACGTTGCCGACCGGCACGGGCAGCCCGTCGACGGCCAGCCCCTCGGCCAGCGCCACCCGGGAGGTGAGCTGGACCGGGGAGTCGAAGCGCAGCACCTCGTCGGTGAAGCCGGCCGGGGTGATCGCGCCGCTGCGCAGCCCGGCGGCGGCCTCCGGGTGGCGGAACAGCAGGGCCAGGCCGTTGCCGAGCAGGTTGGTGGTGGTCTCGAAGCCGGCCACCAGCAGCAGCACCAGGTTGGCCAGCAGTTCCCGGGCGGGCAGCCGCTCAGGGTCGTCGACGGCGATCCGGGCCAGGTCGGTGACCAGGTCGTCCTGCGGGCGGGCGAGGCGCTCGGCGGCCAGCTCGGTGAAGTAGCCGGCCAGTTCGTCGGCGGCCTCGTCCGCCTCGGTGAGCTCGGAGCGGTCGTCGATGAACTCCAGGGCGACGGTGAGGTCGGAGGCGAGGTCGCGGAAGCGGTAGCGGTCCCGCTCGGGGACGCCGAGCAGTTCGCAGATCACCCCGACCGGCAGCCGGAAGGCGAAGGCGTCCATGAAGTCCACCGGCGAGCCGTCGGCGCCCTGCTCGGCCATCCCGTCCAGCAGCCCGGCGACCGCCTCCTCCACCGCCGGGCGCAGCGCGGCCACCCGGCGGGCGGTGAAGACCGAGGCGATCAGCGAGCGGACCCGGGGGTGGTCGGGCGCGTTGCGCTGCAGGATCGAGCGGCCGAACAGCGCCAGCGACGGGTGCTCGGCGAACTCCGGGGTCAGCTCCGCCATCATGTCGGCGGTCGCGACGGCGAAGGCGGGGGTGCGCAGCACCTTGTCGGCCGCGGCGTGGCCGGCCACCAGGAAGGTGTCCGGCCCGGCGGGCACCGCCGCGCCCAGCGCGTGTGCCCGCGCGTACAGCGGGTACGGGTCGGCCCGGCCCTCGCTGGTCAGCAGTTCCTCGATGATCGCCGCGCCGTCCATCCGGTGCTCCCCTCCCAGAGGCCACGTTCCTGCTGCGTGAACCACCGGAGGGTGCAGCGGAGTTCCCGTCCGGCGGGGGCGCCGGGCCGGACCGGGGGCTCGACCGGCGGAGGCCCGGGTGCGCGTCCGGCGGGGGCGCCGGGCCGGGCGGGTTGGCGCCCGGCCGTCGGGCGGCTCGGTAGGGTTGCCGGTATGGAGATCTGGATCAACCCGCGCTGCGGCAAGTGTCGGTCGGCGCTCGGCGAGCTGGAGGCCGTCGGGGCCGAGTACACCGTGCGGCGCTACCTGGAGGATCCGCCGACCGCGGCCGAGCTGGAGCAGGTGCTGGAGCGGCTGGGCCTGGAGCCGTGGGACATCACCCGCATCGACGAGCAGGTCGCCAAGGACCTGGGGATGCGGAAGTGGTCCCGGGAGCCGGCGGACCGGGACCGCTGGATCGCGGCGATGGCGGAGCACCCGATCCTGATCCAGCGCCCGATCATCACCGCGGACGACGGCCACGCCGTCGTGGCCCGCACCCCCGAGGCGGTCAAGTCCGTCCTGCCGTAGCAGCGGCGCGTCCGGAGTCTCCGAGGTGTCCGGAGCCTCCGAGGTGTCCGGGGCCGGTCAGTGCAGCTGGATCCGCTGCACCGGCCGGCCCGGGTGCCAGTTGAGGATCCACAGGTGGCCCTCCCCCACGGCGGTGTGCACCACCTGCTCCAGGTCCAGCCGGAAGGCGTGGAAGGCGGTCGGCGGCGGCTCGGGCAGATCGGCCGCGTAGGCGGACAGTTCGGCCTCGTCGGTGATCTCGACCGCGCGGCCGGAGACCTTGGAGTCCCCGCCGGCCATCGTCTCGTCCCCCGGGTGGGCGTGCAGCGCGAAGCGGCCGTCCCGTTGGAGGTCGCGAGCCTTGGCCGAGCCGTACATCGACCCGAGCATCAGGTCGGCGCCGACGAAGTCGACCTCCGTACCGCTCACCCGGGGCGACCCGTCCTTGCGCAGCGTCGCCAGGACGTGGTGCTTCTCGGCTTCGAACCGGGCCCGCACGAGGGGGGCCAGCTCGGGTGCCTGCTGCTCGAAATCCTGCCAGGTGGCCATGGCGCCAGTCTGGCACCGGGCACCGACAACCGCCGGGTGTCAGGGGTCGGTGGCAGACTGTCGGAGTGACCACCACGACCACGTACATCGCGTTCCTGCGGGCGATCAACGTCGGCGGCCGGACGGTGCGGATGGAGCGACTGCGGGCGCTCTTCGCCGAGTTGGGGCTCGGGGGCGTGCGCTCCTACATCCAGAGCGGCAACGTCTTCTTCACCACCGACGAGCCGGACCGCGCCGCCCTCACCCGGCGCATCGAGGAACACCTGGAACGCTCCCTCGGCTACCCGGTGCCCACGCTGCTGCGGACGGTCGACGAGGTGGCCGCGCTGCTGGCCGCCGAGCCGTTCAGGGGCGTCGAGGTGACGCCCGACGTCCGGCTGGTGGTGGCCTTCCTCTCCGAGCCGCTGCCCGCCGACCTCGCCCTCCCCCGCCTCTCGCCGAAGGGCGACCACGAGGTGGTCGGCGCCGACCCGGGCGCCGCGTACGTGGTGGTCCACCTGCGGGACGGCAAGTGGGTCACCGGGGAACTGTTCGGCAAGGCCTACCGAGGTGCGGTCACCTCCCGGTTCCTGCACACCACCGAGAAGATCCTGGCGGCCGCCAGGAAGGGCTGACCCCCTGACATCCGCGCACCGGCCACCCCGGCACCCAACCGCCAGGCAACCCGGCCACCCGGCCACCCGGCCGCCCGGAACCGCGGTGGCGCACCGGGCGTCTGGAGTGCAGTGACGTACTCACCGCGCGCCGGCACCCGGCGTGATCTGGACAGTCCGAGCCGGCCGAGCCGACAATCGGGCCATGACGTCTCCTGAGTTCCGCACCGGCGCCGTCCGGCCCTCCGGCGCGGTCCGCCCCTCGGACGCCGAACGGGACCAGGCGCTCGGGGTGCTCAAGGACGGAGCGGGCAGCGGACGGCTGTCGCACGACACCTTCCTCGGCCGGATGGAGATCGTCCTGCACGCCACCAGCCGGGGCGAGTTGGACGAGGCGATGACCGGGCTGCCGACCGGGAGCCCGGTCGAGCGCTTCCTGCTGCGGACGGTCGGCCGGGTCTCCGCGTTCGGGGACCGGCTGCGCCGGGCCTGGCGCACCGAACGGCTGCCCGGGCTGAGCCTGCCGGAGACCGGGGCGGGGCAGTTGACGATCGGTCGGTTCCCCGGCTCGGGGCTGCGGCTGCACGACGCCTCGGTGTCCCGACGGCACGCCGAACTGCGGCGCGAGGGCGGCGGCTGGGTGCTGTACGACCTGGGCTCGACCAACGGCACGCATGTGAACGGGCGCCGGATCGCGGGCGGGGTACGGGTCCGGCCGGGCGACCAGGTCCGGTTCGGGAACCTGGAGTTCCGGCTCGCCTCGGACTGAGTCGCACCCCCGGCCGGTCGGTACGGACCCGAGCGGGCACCGGGGAGGCGTCGGGTGGGCGTCCATGCGTGCGGACGGTGAACGTGCGGGCGTGCGGGCGTGCGGGCGTGCGGGCGTGCGGGCGTGCGGGCGGTGAACGTCAGCCGCGGGTGACGTGCAGTTCGGCGTAGCGGTCGCCCTTGTCCGCCTTGCGCAGGGTGACCTTCGCCGTGCCGACGGCGGCCTCGGCGCCCTTGCCGACGGTCTTCCGTTCGTCCCCGACCACGACCTCGACCGTGCTGTCGGTGATGTGGCTGACGGTCATCTTCACGGTGCGGTCGCCGCCGAAGACCTGGAGGGTCTTGGAGGCCTCGGCGTCATCGGTGCGCACGACGACGTCGCAGCTGTCGTCGTCGAGGCAGAGCGCGACACCGCCGTCGCAGGCGGTCAGTCCGGCGCCGAGGGTGAGGACGGCGCCGGCGGCGAGGAGCGCCGGGCGGCGGACGGCGGGCCCGAAACGGCGCCGGGCAGGGGTTCGGTGGGAGTTCGGGGTGCTCGCTGTGGTCATGGCGTCGACGGTAGGCGCCCGCACGCGCCCCGCCATCGGCCGTCGGCGGTACGCAGCCCCTGGCCGGCCCCGGAGCGCCCGAACGATCGCGACCCCGAGGGCGATGGGTCGAATCCCCTAGGGGACGAGGGGAGTTGGAACTGCTGGATCGGATTCCGGAAAGGCTCGGCATATGCCTCAGAGGTATGCCACGCGCGTAGATCGACGGGCCGCGAAAAGGACCGGCGGTCAGTCGGCGACACCGCCCAGGTCGCTGCCCCGCGCACCGGCCGGGCCCCACAGCGGCGCCATGCAGCGCTGGTAGGTGGCCTGCCAGTGCGGCCAGTTGCGGGCCACGTCGTCGTCGCACTCGGCCAACAGCCGCTCCACCAGCGCCGGTTCCACACCCTCCAGCAGCCAGGCCAGCGCGTCCGCCGTCCCCGGGCCGTCCGCCGAGCGCAGCAGGTCCATCAGCTCGCCCAGGCCGCCGAGCCGGGAGCCCTCCGGGACCACCCGCTCCATCCGGGGCAGCAACTGGCGCTCCTCGATCCGCAGGTGCGTCTCCAGCCGGGCTGCCAGGTCCTCCATCGCGTACGCCACCGGCCAGGCGCTGCCGGTGTCCCGGCTGGCGATCCGCACCAGCGTGGTGACCCGGGTGAACGAGTGGTCGAGGTTGTGGTGGTCCGCCTCCAGCCAGTTGAGCAGCAGCCGCAGCTCGGGGGCGAAGCGGCGCACGATCGGCCAGATCCGGCTGTCCTGCTGCTCGTGGTGGCAGGTCAGCATCGCGGTCACGAAGCTCCAGTGCCGCAGCAGCGCCTCGCCGGCGTCGTCCTCGCCGGGCTGGAGCAGCCGCAGGGCGTTGGGCAGCCGGGCGAGGTCCCGGCGCAGCGCGGCGTGCACCAGCCGCAGTCCGGCGAAGCGGGCCGTCGCCGGCTCCTCGCCGACGGCCCGCACGGGCACGGCCGCGCCCCGGGTGTCGACCCCGGACCCCGCCTGCTCGGGCACGGAGGGGGACGGCTGGGGCAGTAGATGGATCGGCATGGCACTCTCTTCACGACGTCGTGGGGCGGGCGGGGCCAGCCGGTGGAGCGGCCCCATCCAAGGTGCTCACAGTCGATCAAAAGTGAATCAATGTCCGATTGACGCGCAGGTCACAGGCATGTGCGCGGGGGAAGCCGCGCTGCGCGGGTGCCGCCCCGCGATCGCCCGCCCCGGCCTCCGGACGCTGCCGGAACGCCGTGGGCCCGGGGCACCTGGGTGCCCCGGGCCCACGGCCTGCGGGTCGTCGTACGGCGCGTCGTGCGGACGGCCGCGCGGGTCGTCGTACGGCTGGGATCAGTCGGCCTCCGGGCCCGCCAGGTTCTTGGTGAGCCACTGCAGCGTGTCCGGGATCATCTTCTTGAAGTCCGAGGTCAGGTGCTTGCCACCGGGCTGCTCGTAGTACTCCAGCGACACCGGCGGGGCGGCCTTGGCGACCCAGCCCTTGACCAGCTTGGTCTCGTACGGGTTGGCGCCGCCCGCGGTGACCAGCATCTTCACGTCGGCCTTGCCCTGGGCGACCAGCACGTCGGGGTTGTTGGCCTGCCGCTCGGCGTCGTGGCCCTTCCACAGCCCCGAGTCGGGAACGTAGTAGCCGTCGATCGGGACGGCGGCCTTGTAGACGTCCGGGTGCTGGAGGGCGAGCTTGGCGCTGCAGAAGCCGCCGGTGGAGGCGCCCATCACGCCCCAGCCGTCGCGGCCCTTCACGGTGCGGAAGTTGGCGCGGACGAAGTCCGGGAGGTCCTGGGACATCCAGGTGCCCATCTTGGGCTGGCCCGGGATGTCGGAGCAGTCCAGCGCGTTGTGCTCGTCGCTGTTGAAGTTCTGCACCGGCATGATCATGATGAACGGGTGGGACTTGCCCGCCTTGACCAGCTGCTCGTTCTCCTCCTGGATCGGCAGCTGGTTGTCGGTCCAGGTGTTGTAGCCGTTGCTCTGGCCGCCCGCGAAGAGGGTGAGCACCGGGAAACCGGTCTTGGCGAACTTGGGGTCGTTGTACTCGGGCGGCAGCCAGACCCAGACCTTGCCGGAGACGCCGGACTTCGCGCCGGTCACCGTGGTCACCATGATCGGACCGGCGGACGTGTCCCGGGCCTTGCTCAGGGTGGCGGCCGGACCGGTGGGCATCAGCACCTTCCCGGTGGCGGCCGCGGGCTCCGCGGTGGTGGGCGCGGGCGTACCGCCGCCACCGGCGCTGGGCGAACCCCCCGTGGCGCCGGTACCGGTCGCACCCGGGGTGCCGGCCGCCTTGGCGCTGTCCCCCTTCCCGCCACCGGAACTCCCACAGGCCGCCAGCGAGGCGGCCAGGGCGAGCACGGCGGCGCCGGTCAGGACGGCGCGGGAACGGGACGACTGCCTAAGCACGGTGAGGACTCTCCGACCGATGACACGCCCGGTCCGTCTGACCGGGCTGTGGCCCCCCGGTGGGGCCGGACAGGCCGGGGGCGCGGCGCTGGTGCGGTCCCCGGGGTGGCGGCGCGTCCTCCCTCGCGGTGGCGCGCCTTCCTGCGATCTTATGACGTGGACCGGGGTGGCCCGGTTGCGCGGTGGCCACCGGAAATCCAATGTTTGTTCGCGATCAGGTAAAGGCCTTCACCGCTCCCCCCGGTCGGCGGGGGCCGGACGGCGGGGAGCACGGTCCGAGACCTGTCCGGGGGTGCGAATTTTGGGGCCTTCGACCAGTGACGGCGGCCGCCGCATCCGCAACGATCGGCTCACGCCCCGACCGACCCGCGCCCAGCCTAAGCCGAAGCCGAAGCCGAAGCCCACCAGACCCGAGCAGACCCGAGCAGACCCAGGAGAACGCCATGCCCCAGCAGATCGCCGTCGTCACCGGAGCCGGGAGCGGAGTCGGCCGGGCCGTGGCGGCCGAACTGGCCGCGGCCGGCTGGCGGCTGGTGCTGGCCGGCCGGCGGGCCGAGCCGCTGCGGGAGACCGCCCGCCTGGGCGGCACCCCGACCGCGGTGGTGCCGACCGACGTCACCGACCCGGCGGCGGTGGACGCGCTGTTCGCCGGAGCCGTCGAGCGCTTCGGCCGGGTGGACCTGCTGTTCAACAACGCCGGCACCTTCGGCGCGGCCGTGCCGGTGGAGAACCTGGAGGTCGAGGCCTGGCGGGCGGTGGTCGACCTCAACCTGACCGGGGCGTTCCTCTGCGCCCGGGCCGCGTTCCGGCAGATGAAGGCGCAGGCCCCGCAGGGCGGCCGGATCATCAACAACGGCTCGATCTCGGCGCACGTCCCGCGCCCGCACTCGATCGCCTACACCGCGACCAAGCACGCGGTCACGGGGCTGACCAAGTCGCTGTCGCTGGACGGCCGCCCGTACCGGATCGCCTGTGGGCAGATCGACATCGGCAACGCGGCGACCGACATGACCGCCGCGATGAACACCGGGGTGCGGCAGGCGGACGGGCGGATCGCGGTCGAGCCGACCATGGACGTGGCCGACGTGGCCCGCACCGTCCGACACATGGCCGAACTGCCGCTGGAGGCCAACGTGCAGTTCGCCACCGTGATGGCGACCGCCATGCCGTACGTCGGGCGGGGCTAGGGCCCTGTCCCCGGGCTGCCCGCCGGAGGTCCGCCGTCGGCCTCCCGCCGTCAGTCCGCCACGGACTCGCGCAGTCGCTTCTTGTCCGGCTTGCCCACCGCCGTCAGCGGGATCGCGGCCACGACGCGCAGGGCCTCCGGCGCGTAGATCCGCCCCTTGTGGGCCGTGACGAACGCGCGGACCTCCTCCAGGTCCGGCCGCTGCCCCGACGCGGCGACGACGGCGACGTGGACGTGCTCCGCCTCCTGCGCGTCGCGCACCCCGAAGACCGCGCACTGCGCGATCGCCGGGTGGGTGAGCAGCAGGTCCTCGACCTCGGACGGGTAGACGTGCCCGCCGACCACGATGATCTTGTCCTTGAGCCGGTCGGCCAGGTAGAGGTAGCCGTCCGCGTCGAAGTAGCCGATGTCGCCGGTGTTCAGCCAGCCGTCGCGCAGCACCTCGGCGGTCAGGTCGGGCCGCTTCCAGTACCCGGCCATGACGGTGTCCGAGCGGACGTGGATCTCGCCCTGCTCCCCCGTGGGCAGCTCGGCGCCGTCGGCGGACCGGATCACCACCTCGATGCCCGGGAGGGGTCGGCCGACCGCGATCTGGCCGCCGTGCCCGACCCGGTCGTGCTCGTGCGGGGCGAGCATGCAGATGTTCTGCGCCTCCGACTGCCCGTAGCCGCTCCACAGGACCGGCCCGAACACCTTGAGCGCCTCGCGCACCCGGGTGGGCGAGGCCGCGCAGCCGCCGTACGAGACCCGGCGCAGGCTGGACAGGTCGGTGCGGCCGATCGCCGGGTGGTCGAGCAGCTGGTAGAGCAGCGGCGGCAGCACCCACAGGTCGGTGATGCGTTCGCGCTCGATCGCGGCCAGCACCGCGCCGGGGTCGAACGAGCGCTGGAGGACGACCGCACCGCCGTGGTGGAGCGTCAGGTCGGAGAAGAGCCCGGCGAGGTGGGCGAGCGAGGTGGCGGCGAGGAAGCGGGGCGCGTCGCTCGCCATGCGGCCGGGGGCGTCGAAGACCTTTCGGTAGGCGCCGTGCAGGCTCCGGATGCCCTTCGGGATTCCGGTGGTCCCGCCGGTGTGCCGGATGCCCCAGTCGTCGTCCGGGCCGACCCGGACGGCCGGCGGCTCGGCGGGCCGGTGGGCGGAGGCGGCGATCACGTCCTCGCCGATCGCGTCCGGTCCGGGGCCGAGACGCAGGACGGCCGGCACGTCGATCAGGGGCAGCAACTCGGCGGCCACCGGGTACCGTTCGGCGTCGACGAGCAGGACGGCGGTGTCGACGCTCGTCGCGATCTCGGCCAGGGTCGAGGCGCTCATGCCGTCGTAGAGGTTCACCACCCGCGCACCCGCGAGGCCTGCCGCGTAACGGGCGCTCAGCGCCTCGGCGGTGTTGCCGGCGAGCAGGGTCACGGTGTCGCCGCGCACCACGCCCCGGGCGACGAGCTCGTGGGCGAGGCGGTAGGTGGCGGCGGCGAAGTCGCCGGCGGTGAGTTCGACGCCGTCGGCGGTGGTGATGGCCCGTCGGTCGGGGTCGGCGGCGAGGGACTGAAGAATCAGGGCGGGAGCGCTGACGAACTCCGGTTCGTTCACGGCCACTTCTTCCTTGCAGTTCGCAACCATGTCCCCACCCTAACCCAACCCCTTTTCCAGGGCCGGGAGTTATACCCGATGGTGATCACTCGTCGTGCGAGTGGCGGTAGCGGAGCGAGCCGGCGCGGTCGCCGTCCAGCCGGTAGACGCTGGTGGTCGGCCAGTACTCGCCGCTCTCCGCGGCGGGCAGGCGGGCCCGGAGCAGCATCCGCAGTGCGGGCGGCGGGGCGGCGGCGTTGACGCGCTTGCGGTGGCCGTCCCAGCGGCCGCCGCACAGTTCGAGGTCGAGGACGAGGGGGGTGGTTCTCATCCCGCGATCGTGTCAGCGCCGCTTCGTCGGCCGAGGTTTGAACCGGCACGGCCACTCGCACGAGGGACCCCCGTCAGGCCAGGCTGACGGGGGTCCAGGGGCGGCCCGAGGGCGGCCCGGAGGTGTCACGGAGGTGTCACGGGCGCGCCGCCCGGGGCCCTACGGCCGCCAGGTGTCGTTCAGGGTGACCAGGCCCGAGGCCGGCGCGGTCGCCGTCCGGTTGGCCCCGGACTCCCAGGTCACCGCGCCGCTCGCGTCCTTGCGGACGTACTTGTACTGGAAGGCCGTGCCGGCCGGCAGCGCGAGCGACAGCGACCAGACCGGGTAGCCGGCCGAGGAGAGCGGCAGCGCCTTGGCCGGGTCCCAGCCGCCGAGCGCGGCGATGTCGCCGACCACGTAGACGTTCTGGCCGTTGACGGTGGTCGCGTTGACGTTGAACGAGGCGCCGGAGGCGTTCGCCGACCCGCCCGGGACGTACAGCGCGATCGCGTCGCCCGCGCCGACCGTCGCGGTGAACTGCCCGTTGGCGCCCACCTGGTAGGTCGGGCCGGTGCAGCCGCCGCCCGGCTGCGGGTCGCCGTGCTGGACGTCGCAGTAGGTGCCGGCCGCGAGCCCGGTCTGGAAGGTCCGGGTGATCGGGCCGCTCTCGTGGTTGAGCGCGACGTAGCCCTTGTTGCCGCGGCCGAAGGCGATCGCGTTGTTGCCGTTGGACCACCAGTTGGTCACGCCGGTGCCCGCGACGGCGTTGCGGAAGCCGACCATGTTGGCGATCTGCCGCCAGGCGTGGGTGCAGTTCCAGCCGTCCTGGTAGCAGGCGTTGACGGTGCCGCCGTTGGGCGGGCCGGCGTCGTTGTTGGTGAAGGCGTAGCCGGAGTAGACGTTGGGCGCGCCGTACGGCGAGGCGAGCAGGAAGACGTTGGCCAGCGTGTAGGTGTTGCCGTAGGTGTAGTTGAGGGTGGAGCCGTTGCGCTCGGTGTCCCAGTTGTCGATGAAGGAGCGCGCCTGCCCGCTCGGCAGGTACCCCCAGGAGGCGCCCCAGCCGGACAGGTTGGCGAGCTTGTCGCTGGTGAACATCCGCTTGAGGTCGGTGCCGACGCGGAACTCGTCGACGTCGCCGGTGCCGGTGTACTCGGTGGGCTGGACCGGTTCGCCGGCGCCGTAGATGACCTCCTGCACCCAGTAGGCCTTGGGGTTGGCCGTCTTCGCCTTGATCGCGGCGAGGTCGCCGGCGGCGATGTGCTTGGCGGCGTCGATCCGGTAGCCGTCGACGCCGAGGGAGCCCAGGTCGTCCAGGTAGCGGGCGATGGTCTGCTGGACGTACGCGCTGCCGGTGTCCAGGTCCGCGAGGTTGACCAGCTCGCAGTTCTGCACGTTTGAGCGGTCCTGGTAGTTGGTGATCGGCTGGCGGCAGGTGTGGAAGTCCTGGTCCTGGTAGGTGCCGGGGTAGGTGTACTTGGTGTACGCGGTGCCGCCGGTGCCGGTGCCGGAGCCGGCCGTCATGTGGTTGACGACGGCGTCGGCGATGACCTTGACCCCGGCGGCGTGGCAGGTGTCGACCATGTTCTTGAAGGACGTCCGGTCGCCGAGCCGCCCGGCGATCCGGTAGCTGACGGGCTGGTAGGAGGTCCACCACTGCGGGCCCTGGATGTGCTCCTGGGGCGGCGAGACCTCGACGAAGCCGTAGCCCTTCGGGCCGAGCGTCGAGGTGCAGGCCTGGGCGACCGAGTCGAAGCGCCACTCGAAGAGGGTGGCGGTGACGTCCTTGCCGTTGTCGGCGGGTGGGGCGGCCTGGGCGGCGGGGGCGCCGAGGGAGGTGGCGAGCGAGAGCGCGAGGGCCGCCGAGGCGGCGAGGGCGCCGGCCGCGCGGGCGGTCCGGCGGGTGGGGGCGGTGGTGACCACGTCGTCTCCTGGGGGTGGCTGGGGTGGGGGCAGCCGGGGGTGAGCCGTGCGGGAAGAGCTATGCAGGAAGTTTCTGTAACTTGCCGGAAACTTGCAGCGCTGAACCTAGGGCCGCCGGGAGAGAGCGTCAAGGGCTCGGGAGGAACGTTTCTGCACCGCCTGGGCCCGGACGCACGACAAGGGCCCGGCAGCCGTAGCCGCCGGGCCCCTCACCTGTCCTGGTTCACCGGGCCCGCGGGGGCCCGGTCCGGACTCAGCCGGTCTGGATGGAGGTGTCGTCGATCACGAAGCTCGTCTGCAGCGAGGCGTCCTCGGTGCCGGTGAACTTCAGGGTGACCGTCTGGCCCGCGTAGGACGAGAGGTCGAAGGTCCGCTGCTGGTAGCCCGCCGCGGCGTCCGCGTTGGAGTACGTCTTCAGCGTGGTGCCGTTCACCGACACGGCCAGCTTGTCGTACGCGGTGCTGCCCGACTCAGCCGTGTCGATGTGCAGCCAGAAGCTCAGCGTCGCCTTGCAGCCCGCCGGGATCGTCACCGTCTGCGCCAGCGTGTCGGTGTGCGAGGAACCGTAGCCGTTCAGCCACGACTTCCACGAACCACCGTGCGCCGCCTGCGAGGAACTGTTGTCCACCACGCCGGAGCTGGTCGTCCACGGCGCCGCCGAGCCCGTCTCGAAGCCCGCGTTGCCCAGCAGCTGCGCCGGCGTGCAGGTGCCGCCACCGCCACCGGTCACCGTCCACGTGAAGCTCGCCGTACCGGACTTGCCCGCCGAGTCCTTCACCGTCACCGTCACGTTCGACGAACCCGCCGTGGTGGCGGTACCGGTGATCGCACCCGTGGAGGCGTTGATCGCCAGCCCGGCCGGCAGGCCCGTGGCGCTGTACGACAGCGGCGCGGTACCACCGGAGGCCTTGATCTGGAGGTTCACCGCACCGCCGACCGCGGTCGACTGGTTGCCCGGGCTGGTGACGGTGATGCCGCCGGGGTTGGGCAGCGAGCCGACGTTGACGGCGGCCCAGGCCGTGGCGACCGCGTTGTACTCGGCGCTGTTCGCGCCGTACAGGTCGGTGGCCGCGTTCAGGGTCGCGGTGCGGGCGGCGGCGTAGTTGGTGGTGGAGGTCATGTACGCGGTCAGCGCCTTGTACCAGACCTGCTGGGCCTTGTCCCGGCCGATGCCGCCGACGGTGATGTTGTTGACCGTCGGGCTGTTGTAGCTGACGCCGTTGATCACCTTGGCGCCGCTGCCCTCGGCCAGCAGGTAGAAGAAGTGGTTGGCGACACCGGACGAGTAGTGCACGTCCAGGTTGCCGACGCCCGAGTACCAGGAGTCGGCGGAGGTGCCGTCCTTGGAGGGCTTGTCCATGTAGCGCAGCGGCGTGCCGTTGCCGTTGATGTCGATCAGCTCGCCGATCAGGTAGTCCGGGTTGTCGGCGGGCAGGTTGGCGTAGAACTCGACCATCGAGCCGAAGATGTCCGAGGTGGCCTCGTTGAGGCCGCCGGACTCGCCCGAGTAGTTCAGGTTGGCGGTGGCCGAGGTGACGCCGTGGCTCATCTCGTGGCCGGAGACGTCGAGTTCGGTGAGCGGGTGGGTGTCGCCCGAGCCGTCGCCGTAGGTCATGCAGAAGCAGCTGTCGTCCCAGAACGCGTTGACGTAGCCGGTGTCGTAGTGGGCCCGGCTCATCGCGCCGACGCCGTCGTTGCGGATGCCGTTGCGACCGAAGGTGTTCTTGTAGAAGTCCCAGGTGGCGGCCGCGCCGAACTGGGCGTCCACGGCGGCGGACTCGCGGTTGCTGGCCTGGCCGTTGCCCCAGGTGTCGCTCGACTTGCTGAACAGCGTGCCGTTGCCGGAGGTGCCGTTCTTCATGTCGGTGGTGTATTGGCCGCCGCGGGTGGCGTCCTTCAGCGAGTACGTCGAGCCGCTCTGGGTGGTGGTCAGCGGCACGTTGCCGACGAACACGCCGTTGCCGGAGCCGCGCTTGATGCCGTCGGCCTTGCTGAGCACGTCGCCGGTCGCGGCGTCGGTGACCACGTGCAGCTTGCTCGGGGTGCCGTCGGACTCGCGGCCGGAGACGACGGTCTCCCAGGCGAGCTTCGGGGTGCCGTCGGCGGCCCAGACGACCAGGCGCGGCGCGGTGTCGACGGCGGCGCCCTGCTCGGCGGCGAGCGCGGCGGCCTGGGCCTTCGGGGCGGCCTGGGCCGGCGTGGTGCTGACGCCGCTGAGGTCGGCCTCGCTGGCCTTGGTCACGCTCTTGGTGGCGCCCGCGGCGTCCTGGTGGACGATCAGGTCGCCGCCGAGCACCGGCAGGCCGGCGTAGGTGCGCTCGTAGCGCAGGTGACGGCCGCCGTTGGTGTCCTGGACGACGTCCTTGGTGACCAGCTTCTCCTGGCTGCTCAGGCCCAGGGCCTGGGCGAAGGACGCGGACTGCTGGTTCGCGGAGGCGATCAGCGCGGCCCGGTCCGACTGCTGGGCGGCGACGGCGGACGGGGCGTCGGGCGTCGCGGCCTGCGCGATGACCGGTATGCCGGTCACCAGCAGCGCGGTGGTTGCGGCCATGACAACCGCGGCCTTCCGGGCGTGAGCGTAACGGGACATGCGGACTCCTTTTCCGACCGGCGCGGGGTTCGCGCCGGTGGAGAGAAACCTGGGCCGCAGGGTTGCGGCGCAGTGGGGGCCCCCGCCCGGGGTGTGCGACGGGGGTGCGATTGCGGTGCTCACAAGTCGTGGCAGGTTTGGGACGCGCTGCACCTGAACTGGTCAGCCGCACCGGGGGGTGGGGCCCCCTCGTCTGCAGCCGCAGGAATCGTGGCAGCAAACGAGTCGTTAATGACAGATGCATGCCACGGAATGGCCGATTCATTACCGAAACCGTATGCATGACTGTTCATCAGTTGTGTTACCCCTTTGAGAACTCATGAACACGGTTTTCATGATCCGGGGAATGTTCGATCACTTCCGGAAGTCACTGACCAGCGCTCAGGGCCCCCGCCCGCACCACCCGGTGGCCGACGGCGCCGGGCGGACGCGGCACATCACGCTTCCGGCCGTGCCATCGGTGCTTTCCGGCCACCGGGCGGCCAAAACGAAACGGGTCCCGCACCGCCACAACGGCGGTGCGGGACCCGGGGGTTCCGGCGTTCGTCGATCAGCCCTGGACGAACACCGCCACGGTGCGGCCCGGCACGGTGAAGGTGCCGGTCACGGCGTCGAAGCCGGACTGCTTCACCACCGCGTCCGCGCCGCCCGCCTGGACCGGGTGCAGGGCCTGGCCCGTCCCCTTCAGGGCCGCCACGGTCTGCGCCTGCGCGGTGGGCGTGGCGTTGAACACCACGGTGACGCCCTTCTCGGCGCCCTTCAGCCCGGTGCCGTCCAGGTGCAGGGTGATCACCCCGGGCGTCTCACCGGGCGTGCCGGAGAGCGGGTAGGACAGCCGCTGCTGGACGGCGGCCAGGGTGGGCAGCGAGAACAGCGGCGAGGAGCGCTTGATCCGCAGGAACTCCTGGTACTGCGCGGAGGTCGCGCGGATCTCGGCCGCCCCCACGGTCAGCCGCGGGTTCGCCAGCAGGGACTGCGCGGTCGGCCACATCTCCTTGTTGTCGGCCGCCGGCGGCAGGCCGCGGCCCCAGCCGTTGCCCTGCGACGGGTCCCAGTGGATGGCGTTGAACCAGTCGCCCGAGTCGTAGGAGTTGGCGTCCAGCGACTTGGAGCGCAGCAGGTCGCTGCCGGCCTGGGCGAAGCCCGCGCCCTGGGTGAGCGCGGTGAGCGAGAGCCCGAGCGCCTGCATCCGGGCCCGGTCGGCGGGCGCGGTGCCGGTCGGCAGCTTGTACGCGAGCGCGTCGAACAGGTCGGTGTTGTCGTGGGCGTCCACGTACTCCACCGCCTCGCCCGGCTTGGCCGCGTACCCGGTCGGGGCTCCGTTGTAGTCGACCTGCGCGCCGGTGACGGCCCGGCCCGAGCTGTCGGTGAAGGAGTAGCCGGCCAGGTTGCCGGTCAGTCCGACCTTCAGCTGGTCCATCTGGTGCAGCAGCCGGTCCTTCTGCTCCTGCGGGGTGCCGTTGGCGGGCGAGCCGTTGGGGTCGGTGTACAGGCCCGAGGCGAAGCCCTGCTGCGGGGCGGAGTTGAGCATGAAGTTGCCGCCGCGGGCGGCGTCGCGGAGCCGGTCGTCGAAGGTGGCGATGCCGGTGCCGGCCAGGTTGAGCTGGGTGGCCTGCTCGAACCGGGCGTTGTTCGCGACGACGCCGAAGTTCCAGCCCTCGCCGTAGAGGAAGACGTTCTTCCCGTCGACGCCGTCCGAGGCGGGCGTCATCTTCCGCAGCGCGGCCTGCACGTCCAGCATGGTGGACTTCGGATCCAGGCCCATCAGGTCGAAGCGGAAGCCGTCGACCTTGTACTCGCGGGCCCAGGTGGTCACCGAGTCGACCACGAGCCGGTTCATCATGGCGTGCTCGGGCGCGGTGTCGGCGCAGCAGCTGTCCGCGGTGACCTTGCCGTTGTCGTCCAGCCGCTGGTAGTAGCCGGGGACGACCTTGTCCAGCACCGAGTGCTCGGCCTGGCCGCTGGCGGCGGTGTGGTTGTAGACCACGTCCAGCACCACCCGCAGCCCGGCCTCGTGCATCGCCTGCACCATCCGCCGGAATTCGACGGTGCGCGCCACCCCGGTCGGCTCAGTGGCGTACGACCCCTCCGGCACGGTGTAGTGCAACGGGTCGTAGCCCCAGTTGTACGCGTCGTCGGCGGCGACGGCCGCCACGCATTCCTGCTGCTTCGGGCCGTCCGGGGGCAGGGACTTGAGGTCGCAGGCCGGCAGCTTCTGATCGGCCCGGTTCTCCCGGATGGTGGCGATGTCGAAGGTCGGCAGCAGGTGGACGGTGGTCACCCCGGCCTGGGCGAGTTCCCGCAGGTGCCGCATGCCGGCCGACTGCGACTCGGTGAACGCCAGGTAGGTGCCGCGCTCGGCGGCCGGGACGGTGGTGTCCTCCACCGAGAAGTCCCGGACGTGCAGTTCCTGGATCTGCTGCCGCGCCGGCGGGACGGCCTCGGGGACGTTCTGCTCCTCCCAGCCCGCGGGCTTGAGCTCCTTGGCGGCGAGGTCGGCGACCAGGCTGCGCCTGGAGTCGGTGGACAGCGCGACCGAGTACGGGTCGGTGACGGTGTTGACCACCACCTGCTGGACGGAGGGCGCCCAGACCTTCACCTGGTACAGGTAGTACTTGCCGTCCAACTCGCCCTTGTCGCGGACGACTTCCCAGACGCCGGTCTCGTCGTCCAGCTTCAGCGGCAGCGTCTTCGGGGTGCCGCCGGTCGCGCCGTCGAAGACCTGGACGGACACCTCCTGCGCGGTCGGCGCCCACACCGACAGCGCCACCTTGCCGTTGTAGTAGGCCGGGCCGAAGTCCACCCGGCCGGTGCGGCGCGCGTAGAGGTCGTCCAGCACGCCGGGGGTCTGCACGCCGGTGGCGGCCAGCACGGCGCCGCTGGGCAGGTGTTCGGTGAACAGCAGCTGGCTGCGCAGCGCGGCCGGGACGCGCGCGGTGTCCCGGGCGTCCACGGTGAAGGCCCGGTAGCCCGCCAGGTGCGGGAACGCGGCCTTCTGCGCCGCGGTCAGGCCGCCCTGGGCGGCGTTGAGCCGGATCCACCGGCCGGGCTTGGTCAGCACGCCCTTGTCGGCGCGGATGCCGCCCTCGGGGTCGTACACCAGCTGGGCGCTGGTGCCGCCGGCCAGGGCGGCGTCGCCCGCGCCGTAGGCCGCCGGGACGACGACGGTCCTGGCGTCGATCCACTGGGCCTTGGCGGTGCCGAGGTCCACCTGCGCGGAGGCGGCGGCGTTCTGCGGCAGCAGGTGGCCCTCGCGGCCGCCGAGCAGCCACACCTCGCGGCCGTCGACGGCGAGGTCCAGGGACTGGTCGGTGGGCAGGTCCTTGTCGTTGCCCTTGTGCAGGATGTAGCTGAGGCTGGTCGCGCCGGGGGCCAGCGGCACCTCGAAGACGGCGCCGAAGGCGTCGCGGCGCACCGGCATCAGCGGCTTGCCCCAGTCGGTGGGGGTGGCGGCGCCGGTCCAGTCGTGCAGGCCCCAGCCGTCGTAGTCGCCGTCGGCCCGGTTGTAGTGGAGGACGGCGGTGTTGGCGGGCGGAGTGTTCACCGGGCCCGGGTCGGCGGTGCGCACGGCCGGGTCGCCCTGCCGGAGCCAGACCTCGCCGGTGGCGCCGACGTCGACGTGGCGGTCGGCGTCGACGTCCTTGACGCCGTTCTTCTCGACGACGAACCCGACGTCCGAGGCGCCGGGCTTGAGCTTCACGTAGGCGAAGGCGCCGTACGCGTCCCGGCCGGTGAAGGCGTGCCCGGCGGGCCACGGGGTGGCCTCGCCGTCGGCGAGGTCGCCCCAGGCGTAGAGGTTCCAGCCGTCGTAGTCGCCGTCCGGACGGTTGTAGTGCACGACGGCGTACGGGCGGGCGCCGGCGGTGGGCACCGGCTTGGGCGCGGGGGCGCCGGTGGTGAAGCTCGCGGTGGCGGAGCGCAGCCGGCCGCTGGAGTCCTGGACGACGGCCTTGTAGCGGACGACCGTGCCGGGGGCGGTGGCGCTCAGGTCCTGGGTGACCAGGTTCCGCCCGGTGTCGGCGGTGCCCAGGGTCTGCCAGGGCCCGGTGCCGATCTGGGCGGCGAAGGTGACGCGGTTGAAGCCGCCGCCGGTCGTGGCGCCGACGGTGACGGTGCCGCTCGAACCGTCGGCCGGGGGCTGCACGGAGAGCTGCGGCGCCGCCGTGGTGGGTGCGAGGCCTGCGCCCGCCTTGAACACCACCGAGGAGAGCGCCGGCACGGTCACGGTGACCTTGCGGTCGGCGCCGGAGGTCGCTTTCCCGCCCGGTGCCGGGTAGATCCGGTCGAAGCCCATCCCGGCGGAGAAGGTGTCCAGGGTGACGGTCTTCGCCTCGGCGGCGTTGTTGACCGCCACCAGGTACTCGGTCCGCTGCCCGGCGTCGATCCGGGAGAAGGCGTACACGCCCGCGCCGTCGGCGGCGTAGCGCTCGATCTGGGCGCCGTCGGCGAGCGCCGGGTTGTCGCGGCGCAGCTTGGCCAGCGCGGCGACGTCCTGGTAGAGCGCGCCGCCCTGCCCGTACCGGTCGGCCGGGCCGGAGGGGCCGCCGAGCACCCGGTCGCCGTTGTAGGAGGGCGTCTTCGAGGCGAACATGTCCTGCCGGGCGTCCTGGTCGCCGCCCGCGCCGGTGAAGCCCTGCTCGTCGCCGTAGTAGACGACGGGCTGGCCGCGGGTGAGGAACTGGAGCTCGTTGCCGAGCCGGTCCTTCTTCAGCAGGGTGGCCTCGTCGGCGCCCGGGTTGTCGGCGAGCAGGAAGGAGCCGAACCGGCCCATGTCGTGGTTGCCGAGGAAGGTCGGCAGCTCGTACGCGTCGGTGTCGGCGGTGGTGTAGCGGTAGTCCTGGCCGTAGACGTCGGCGAGGTTCTTCGCCGAGCCGCCCTGGGAGACGTAGCTGCGGGCGGCGCCCTGGAACGGGAAGTCCAGGGTGGCCTGGAGCTTGCCCTTGGTGACGTACGGCGAGGTGATCGCCGGGTCGCCGGAGTAGACCTCGCCGAACATGAAGAACTTCTTGTTGCCCTGCTTGGCGGCGAAGTCCTTGAGCGCGGGCGCCCACTGCTGCCAGAACGCCATGTTGACGTGCTTGACGGTGTCGATCCGGAAGCCGTCCACGCCGGCGTCCTTGACCCACTGCTGGTAGACCTTCTCGAAGCCCTTCACCACCCGGGGGTTCTGGGTGTCGAGGTCGTCCAGGCCGCTGAAGTCGCCCTCGGTGGCGGACTCGCCGACGAAGGTCGAGTCACCGCGGTTGTGGTAGAGCGCGGGGTCGTTGAGCCAGGACGGGGTCTTGGCCGTGGCGTCGGCGGGCTTGCGGAAGACCGGGGTGTAGGGGAAGGAGTCCTTGGTGAGCCGCGGCCAGGGCGCGCCCGCGTCGGCGATCGCGGTCTCGTCGACGGGGTTGCCGTCGGCGTCGAGGGTCGGGTAGGCGCCGACGGAGCGGTAGCCGTGCTGCTGTTCGGCGTCGTCGATGACGTCGGCGGTGTGGTTGGTGATGACGTCGAAGAAGACCTTGATGCCGCGGGCGTGGGCCTTGGCTATCAGGTCCTTGAGCTGGTCGTTGGTGCCGAAGTGCGGGTCGACCTGGGTGAAGTCGGTGATCCAGTAGCCGTGGTAGCCGGCCGAGGCCTGGTCGCCGCTGCCCTGGACCGGCTTGTTCTTGAAGATCGGGGCCATCCAGATCGCGGTGGTGCCGAGGTTCTGGATGTAGTCGAGCCGCTGGATCAGGCCGGCCAGGTCGCCGCCGTGGTAGAAGCCCTTGTCGGCCGGGTCGAAGCCGTGGTCCAGCCGGCCGCCGGTGATGCCCCCCGTGTCGTTGGCGGGGTCGCCGTCGGCGAAGCGGTCGGGCAGGACGAAGTAGAACTGCTCGCGGGTGAGGTCGTGCCGCCCTGCGGTGGCCGCCAGGGCGGCGTCCGAGGGCGGGGCCGGCGGGGCGGCGGCGAGGGCCGCGGGCGCGCTGCCGAGGGTGGCGGCGGTCAGTGCGGCGGCCAGCAGGACGGCCGTGCGGCCGGGTCTGCGTCGGGGGGTGCTCCGCCGGGGGCGGAGCCGGACATCGGCCACTGAGGGTCTCCCTTAGGGGAAGGGGTGAGCGAGTTCCCTGGAAGCTAGCGGCCTGCAATATGTTTCAGCAAGATGCAGAAACCGTTTCGTTCCGGGAAACTCCAGGCCAGGACCGTTGCCGCCACCCCGATTACGCCCTTCGAGCGGTCGGCGTAACAATGGGACGTATGCCTGTCCCGCCGGTAAGCACCAGACCCGACCGCACCCCCTACCCCGGTGGGAGCCGCCCCCTAGCCCTCAAGGGGGACAGCCGGTGAAGAATCCACTGCCAGGGGATGATCGGACGGCGACGGGACGTCTGGCAGACTTCTCGTCCATGGGGGAACCGACCAAGATCCAGCACGGCCGCGAACAGCGCGCCGAAGCGGCGCGTGGTGACGGTTCCGGAGCACGGCCGGCCTCCTCGGGACGCCTGCCCGACGGAGCCGCCCGCGCCACTCAGTCCCGTATCGCCGCACTGCGCGGCCGCATCCGCGACCAGCGGCGCTCACCGGCCCGGCCGAAGATCTGGTTCGAACTGGCCCTGATCGGGATCAGCTACTGGATCTACTCGATCATCCGCAACGCCGTCCCGGAACAGGCCTCGATAGCCCAGAAGCACGCGCGCTGGATCTGGGACCTGGAGCAGTCGCTGGGCATCGCCGTCGAGCGTTCGATCAACCACGCCGCGAACAGCGTCGGGTGGCTCATCACCGGGATGAACTACTACTACGCGACGCTGCACTTCGTCGTGACGATCGGCGTGCTGGTCTGGCTCTACCGCCGCCACCCCGGCCGCTACGTCGCCGCCCGCACCGTGCTGTTCGCCACCACCGCGATCGCCCTGATCGGCTTCTTCTTCTTCCCGCTCGCACCGCCCCGGCTGATGACCGACGGCGGCTTCATCGACACCGTGAAGGTGCACGGCACCTGGGGCTCGATGGCCTCCGGGCCCGCCGCGCACGTGTCCAACCAGTACGCGGCGATGCCCTCGATGCACATCGGCTGGTCGATGTGGTGCGGGCTGGCCATCTTCTACCTGGCCCGCCGGACGTGGGTCCGGGTGCTCGGCCTGCTCTACCCGCTGGCCACCCTGGCGGTGATCGTCTCGACCGCCAACCACTTCTGGATGGACGCCGTCGGCGGCGAGCTCTGCCTGGCCGTGGGCTTCCTCACCGCCCGCTGGCTGTACCACTCCTGGGTCTACAAACTGCCCCAGGTGCCCGCCCGGGAGGCGGCGGAGGAGCCGATCACCGTCCCCGAGCAGTGGAGCGAACCCGCGGCGACCGGCGCCCGCCGGTAGAGCTGCCGGACCCGGACGAACCGAAGGGGCCCCCACCCGGGGCCCCTTTCGCGTGCCCGGACCTCGGCCGCCGGCCTCAGCCGCCGTAGAACAGCCGCTCCACCACCGCCCGGGCCCGCCGGGTGGTCCGCCGGTAGTCGTCCACCAGCTCGCCGCTGTGCCCGGCGCCGTACCCGAGGTAGCGGGCCACCCCGGCCAGCTCCCGGGCCTCCCCGGGGAAGCTGTCGCCGGGCCGCCCGCGCACCAGCATCACCGCCGAGCGCACCCGGGAGGCCAGCACCCAGGCCGCGTCCAGCACCTGCGCGTCCGAGCGCCCGACCAGCCCGGCTCCGGCGGCGGCCGCCAGCGCGGCCCTGGTCCGGGTGGTGCGCAGGGCCGGCAGCTCGTGCCCGTGCTGGAGCTGGAGCAGTTGCACCGTCCACTCCACGTCGGCCAGCCCGCCGCGGCCGATCTTGGTGTGCGTGGTCGGGTCGGCGCCGCGCGGCAGCCGCTCGGCCTCGATCCGCGCCTTGATCCGGCGGATCTCCACCAGGTCCCGCTCCGGCACCCCGACACCGGGGTAGCGCAACGGGTCGATCAGCTGCCGGAACCGCGCGCCCAGCTCCTCGTCCCCGGCCACCGGCTCGGCCCGCAGCAGCGCCTGGCTCTCCCAGGCGTGCGACCAGCGCCGGTAGTACGCCGCGTACGAGGCGAGGGTGCGCACCAGCGGGCCGCTGCGCCCCTCCGGCCGCAGGTCGGCGTCGACCAGCAGCGGCGGCTCGGTGGACGGCGCGCCGAGCAGGGTCCGCAGCTCGTTGCAGACCGCCTGGGCGGCCCGGGCGGCGTCCTGCTCCAGCGAGCCGAGCAGCGGCTCGTGGACGAAGAGCACGTCGGCGTCCGAGCCGTAGCCCAGCTCGTGGCCGCCGAACCGGCCCATCGCGATCACCGCGATCCGGGTCGGCAGGTCGCCGTGCTCGGCCTCCCAGCCGGCCGTGCAGGCGCGCAGCGCGCCCTGGAGGGTGGCGGCGTTGATCGCGGTCAGCGCCTCCCCCGCGGTGTCCAGCGCCTCGGCCGGGTCATCGCCGAGGCGGCCGAGGACGTCCGCGGCGGCGGTCCGGAACAGCTCCCGGCGGCGCACCGAGCGGGCGGCGGCGACGGCCGCGGCGGTGGATCCGGCCCGGCCGACGGCGGCCAGTATCTCCTGCTCCAGGGCGGCCCGGCCGCGCGGCGCCAGGCCCTGCGGGTCGCCCAGCATGGCGACCGCCTCGGGGGCGCGCAGCAGCAGGTCGGGGGCGAGCCGGCCGGCCGACAGCACCCGGGCCAGCTGCTCGGCGGCGGCGCTCTCGTCGCGCAGCAGCCGCAGGTACCAGGGGGTGCGGCCGAGCGCGTCGGAGACCTGGCGGAAGTTGAGCAGCCCGGCGTCCGGGTCGGCCGAGTCGGCGAACCAGCCGAGCAGCACCGGCAGCAGGGTGCGCTGGATCGCGGCCTTGCGGCTCACCCCGGAGGCGAGCGCGCTGAGGTGGCGCAGCGCGGCGGCCGGGTCCGCGTAGCCCAGCGCCTCCAGCCGGGCCCGGGCCGCGTCCGGGGTCAACCCGGCCGCGCCCGGCGGCAGTTCGGCGACGGCGTCGAGCAGCGGCCGGTAGAACAGCTTCTCGTGCAGCCGCCGGACCTCGACCGCGTGCCGCTTCCACTCGCGCTGCAGCGCGGCCACCGGGTCGGAGCGGGTGTCGTCGTTGATCAGCGCGGCCAGCGAGCGGGCCAGCCGGCGCAGGTCCTCCGCGCCGGTGGGCATCAGGTGGGTGCGGCGCAGCCGGTAGAGCTGGATCCGGTGCTCCAGGGAGCGCAGGAAGCGGTAGGCGGTGTCCAGCGAGACGGCGTCCGCCCGGCCGACGTACCCGCCGCGGGAGAGCGCGGCCAGCGCCTCCAGGGTGTTGCCGCTGCGCAGCGCCGGGTCGGTGCGGCCGTGCACCAGCTGGAGCAGCTGGACGGAGAACTCGACGTCGCGCAGCCCGCCGGGGCCGAGCTTGAGCTGGCGGTCCAGTTCGGTGGCGGGGATCGAGTCGATCACCCGGCGGCGCATCTGCTGCACGTCGGTGACGAAGTTGTCCCGGGCGGCGGCCTGCCAGACCATCGGGGCCAGCGCCTCCAGGTAGGCGGCGCCGAGTTCGGCGTCCCCGGCGACCGGGCGGGCCTTGAGCAGCGCCTGGAACTCCCAGGTCTTGGCCCAGCGCTGGTAGTAGGCGAGGTGGCTGGCCAGGGTGCGCACCAGCGGGCCGTTGCGGCCCTCGGGGCGCAGGTTGGCGTCCACCGGCCAGATGGTGCCCTCGCCGGTGGTGTCCGCGCAGAGCCGGGTGAGGGCGGCGGCGAGCCGGGTGGCGGCCTTGACGGCCTCGTGCTCGTCCACGCCCTCGCGCGGCTCGGCGACGAAGATGACGTCCACGTCGGAGACGTAGTTGAGTTCGCGGCCGCCGCACTTGCCCATGCCGATCACGGCGAGCCGGCAGGCCCGGGCGGCGTCCTGGTCCTGCTCGGCGGCGAGGTCCAGGGCGGTCTGCAGGGTGGCGCCGGCCAGGTCGGCGAGCTCGGCGGCGGTCTGCGCGAGGTCGGTGGTGCCGGTGAGGTCGCGGGCGGCGATGGCGAGCAGGCAGCGGCGGTAGGCGACGCGCAGCGCGTCCGCCGGGCTGCGGCCGCCCTCCCGGCCGCGCCGGACGCCCTCGGCGAGCGCGCGGCGGAAGTCCTCCGGGCCGGGGTGCATGTCGCGCAGCTCGAAGGTGACCAGCATGTGCCAGTCGTGCGGGTGCCGGGCCAGGTGGTCGGCGAGCGCGGTGGAGACGCCGAGCACGCCGAGCAGCCGGTCGCGCAGCGGCTTGGAGGTGGTGAGGGTGTCGCGCAGGGTGCGCCGTTCGGCCTCGTCGGCGGCCTCCAGCAGCCGGGCCAGGCCGAACAGGGCGAGGTCGGGGTCGGCGGTGGCGCCGAGCGCGTCCAGCAGCACGGGGTCGTCGGCCAGGCCTTCCAGGCCGGGGCCCGCCAGCAGCCGCACCGCCTGCGCCGGGTCGGTGAACCCGCGCCTGACCAGCCTGATCTCCGGCCGGCTGACCCGGCTCCCGGCCCGCTGCTCGTCCACCGCCATGGCCCCTCCATCCGTCCGCCCCAGCAGGTTACGCGCCCTGACGGCCCGGCGCCGGACACGACCACCGGACACGACCACCGGACGGCCCGCCGCCGCGCGCCGCGCCGCCCGTCCGTGACCTCGGGCCCGCCGCGCTCGTTCTCCCGGCGCCGACCGCCTCACCCCGCCCATCCCGTCCCATCCCGGAGCGCCGATGCCCAGCCGCCTGCCCTCGCTCACCGGGCTGCGCTTCTGGGCGGCCCTGCTGGTGGTGCTCTACCACCTGTCCCGCAAGGTCGGAGGGCTGCCGGTACTCGATCCGCTCGCCTGGTACGGGCGCTCGGGGGTGACGTTCTTCTTCGTCCTGTCCGGTTTCGTCCTGGCCTGGACGTACGGCGGCTCGCCCGTCCCCGCCGGGGCGTTCGCCCGCCGCCGGTTCGCCCGGATCTGGCCGTTGCACGTGCTGAGCACCGTGCTGTCGCTGGGCGCGGACGCCGCGATCGGCACGGCGCTGCCGGTGGCGGCCGCGCTCTGGTCGCTGCTGCTGGTGCACCCGTGGGCGCAGGCGACGGTGTACGGCGGCAATCCGGCGTCCTGGTCGCTGGGCGCCGAGGCCTGGTTCTACCTGCTGTTCCCGCTGCTGCTGCGGTTGCTGGCGCCGCGCCGCCGCGCCTGGCTGCCGGTGGCGGCGGTGTGCGCGGCGCTCGGCCCGGCACTGTGGGCGGCGGGCCCGCTGCTGCCGGCCGATCCGACGGTGCGCGGCTGGCTGCTGGACTACCTGCCGCTGGCCCGTACCCCGCAGTTCGTGCTCGGGGTGGCGGTCGGGCTGGCGGTGCGGCACGGGCTGCTCCCCCGGGTGCGGCTGGGCGCGGCGGCCGCGGCGGTGGCGGGCTGGCACCTGCTGCTGGCGCCCTGGCACGCGGCCGTCCCGGACGCGCTGTGGTGGGGCCCGTACAGCGCCTCCCAGCTGGTGCCGGCGGCCCTGTTCGCGGCGCTGCTGGTGGCGGCGGCCCAGCGGGACGCGGCCGGTGCGGCACCCCGGCCGCCGGGCGAACGGGGCCCGGCCGGACGGGGACCGGCCGGGCGAGGTCTGGCCGGGCGGGCGGCGGTGCGGCTCGGCGAGTGGTCCTACGCCTGGTACCTGGTGCACGAGATCGGCATCCGCTGCTGGCTCGCCGAGTCGGGCCGCCCGGCGCCCGGGGCGGCGGCGCTCGGGGTCTGGCTGCTGCTGGCCGGGGGGTCGCTGGCGGTGGCGGCGGGCCTGTACCGCTGGGTGGAGCGGCCGTGCGAGCGGCTGCTGCGCGGCTCGCCACGCCGGCCCGGCGGGAACGCGGCGGCGCCGCTGCCGGCCCGCGCGGTGCGGGTGGGTCGGCAGCGGCGCCGGGCGGCGGCCGGTCAGGCGTCGGTGGAGCCGTCCAGGTTGACGTAGGCGTAGAAGACGCCGATGTCGTAGCCGTCCTTCTGGGTGTTGAAGGTGGTGGTGAGGTCGGTGTCCCCGTTGCGCAGGTACGGCGAGATGTCCCAGCGGTTGGAGTCGTAGCCGAAGTTGTTGCGGTTGTACGGGTTGCGGGCGAACTGGTCCTCCGGGGTCAACTCCTCGATGGTGGAGTTGAAGGCGTCGTCCGGCGCGTGGTTGATGTCGGAGAACAGCGTCTCGGGCCCGTTGGTGGACTTGACCGACAGGGTGTCACCGGTCCACTTGAGGTCGCCGTCGTAGACCACCCAGCCGAGCTTGCCGTGGAGCTGACCGCTCTGCGGCGTCTGCAGCCCCGTGAGCTTGATCTGCCGCGTCGGGCTGTCCGGCAGCTCGACCTGGAAGCCGTCCCACAGGTGGATGTGCCGCATCGGCTTGCAGTCGTTCTCGTACGCGACGACGATCGTCCAGCCGCCCCAGCTGTGCGGCTTCACCACCGAGTCCATGTTGGCGACGGTGTAGGTGCCGTTGCCGGCGTTCCTGACCAGGTCGGTGATGTCGGCGGAGGCCTGGTAGCTGCTCTCCACGTCGGTGGTGATGTAGCCGATGGACGGCTGGTCGTTGGCGATGTCCCGGTACTGCTTCTCGCCCGGGACCTTGAGGTACACCTCGTCGATCTGGTTCTCCGGCAGCACGGTGTCGCCGATGCCTCGGGTGCCGCCCCAGTACAGCCGGGCGTACTTGACCTTGGAGCCGTCGATCAGGCCGAGGTCGGCGGAGCTGGCGGAGTAGATCGGGTCACCGAGCGGGCCGATGGAGCCCGGGTCGATGTTGATGTACTTCATCTCGTACTTGTTGTTGATCGGCATGCTGCCGAGGCCCTTGCGGGCGTCCTCGCAGGGCGGCTGCGCCGGGTCGACCGGCGGCTTGGTCTCGTCACAGGTCATCAGCGAGTTGCTGATCCTGGTGACGGAGCCGTGGAAGTCGCCCTGGAAGCGGGTGGTGAACGGCAGCGGGTTCTCGGCGATGGTCTCGGCGCGCGGGCGCGGGTTCGACGAACCGGAGCCGGAGCCACGGGCGTCGGCGACCGGGGTGGCCAGCAGCTGGCTCGCGACGGCGGCGAGGGCGGCGCCCGCGACGACGGCCCGGCGGGCGAGCAGGCGGGCCGCGGCGGCGCGGCTGACAGCGGAGGAGGGCATGGGATCCTCTCGGGACGGAACGGACGAGCACGCCCATCGGACCACAACTGTCCGTCACAGGATCTTCACATACCGCCATTGGGGAAGCGATCCCACCCCAGCGGACGGCCCGCTGTCATCCGATCGAACGACAGCGGGCCCGGAGGTGTTTGGGAGCCTCAGGTGCTCACAGCACCTGGAGGTTCTTGCGCAGCTCGAACGGGGTGACCTCGGAGCGGTACTCCTCCCACTCCTGCCGCTTGTTGCGCAGGAAGAAGTCGAAGACGTGCTCGCCGAGGGTCTCGGCGACGAGCTCGCTGCGCTGCATCAGGTCGATCGCCTCGCCGAGGTTCTGCGGCATCGGCTGGATGCCGAGGGCGCGGCGCTCGGAGTCGGACAGCGCCCAGACGTCGTCGTCGGCGCCCGGCGGGAGCTCGTAGCCCTCCTCGATGCCCTTGAGGCCGGCCGCGAGGGTGACGGCGTAGGCGAGGTACGGGTTGCAGCCGGTGTCCAGGGAGCGGACCTCGATCCGGGTGGAGCCCTGCTTGCCGGGCTTGTACATCGGCACCCGGATCAGCGCCGAGCGGTTGTTGTGGCCCCAGCAGATGTAGGACGGGGCCTCGCCGCCGGCGCCGGCGGTGCGCTGGGAGCCGCCCCAGATCCGCTTGTAGGAGTTCACCCACTGGTTGGTGACGGCGGCGGTCTCGGCGGCGTGCTTGAGCAGGCCGGCGATGAAGGAGCGCCCGACCTTGGAGAGCTGGTACTCGGCGCCGGTCTCGTGGAAGGCGTTGCGGTCGCCCTCGAACAGCGACAGGTGGGTGTGCATGCCCGAGCCGGGGTGGTCGGAGAACGGCTTGGGCATGAAGCTGGCGTGCACGCCCTGCTCCAGCGCGACCTCCTTCATGACCAGACGGAAGGTCATGATGTTGTCGGCGGTGGACAGCGCGTCGGCGTAGCGCAGGTCGATCTCCTGCTGGCCGGGGGCGCCCTCGTGGTGGGAGAACTCCACCGAGATGCCCATCGACTCCAGCATGGTGATGGCCTGTCGGCGGAAGTCGTGGCCGACCCCGCGCGGGGTGTGGTCGAAGTAGCCGGACTGGTCGGCGGGGATCGGCGGGGTGCCGTCGCCGGGCAGGTTCTTCAGCAGGAAGAACTCGATCTCGGGGTGGGTGTAGAAGGTGAAGCCCTGGGCGGAGGCCTTCTCCAGGGTGCGCTTGAGCACGAACCGGGGGTCGGCGTAGGACGGCGAGCCGTCGGGCATCAGGATGTCGCAGAACATCCGGGCGGTGCCGGGGGTCTCCGAGCGCCACGGCAGGATCTGGAAGGTGGTCGGGTCCGGCTTGGCGATCATGTCGGACTCGTAGACCCGGGCGAAGCCCTCGATCGCCGAGCCGTCGAAGCCGATGCCCTCCTCGAAAGCCTGCTCCAGTTCGGCCGGAGCCACCGCGACCGACTTCAGGAACCCGAGCACGTCGGTGAACCACAGCCGGACGAACCGGATGTCACGCTCCTCAAGCGTCCGAAGCACGAACTGCTGCTGCTTGCCCATGGGGACAGTCTCACCTCTGCTCTTTACGCTCGTGTTACGCCCGGAAGACCCCCGGACGCGACTGCCCCCATCATGGCCGATCACCGCGCGGGACGGCAGTCCGGACCCCGGTCCGACCCCCCGGGCAGCACATTGCGTCAGATCGACGATTACACTCGGAGGCATGCCCAATCTCCGTCTCGCCCTGAGCCAGATCGACCCCTGGGTCGGTGACATCGCCCGCAACAGCGATGAGGTGGTGCGCTGGACCAGGCAGGCCGTGGAGGCCGGCGCCCAGTTGGTCGCCTTCCCCGAGATGGCCCTGACCGGATACCCCGTCGAGGACCTCGCCCTGCGCAGTTCCTTCGTCGAGGCGTCCCGGGGCGCGCTGGTCGAGCTGGCCGGGCGGCTGGCCGCCGACGGGCTGGGCGAGGTGCCGGTGGTGGTCGGCTACCTCGGGCGCTCCGAGCACGCCTCGCCGAGGTTCGGCCGCCCGGCCGGCTCCCCGCAGAACTGCGCCGCCGTGCTGCACCGGGGCGAGGTGGTGACCCGCTTCGCCAAGCACCACCTGCCCAACTACGGCGTGTTCGACGAGTACCGCTGGTTCGTCCCGGGCGAGCAGCTGCCGGTGCTGCGGCTGCACGGAGTGGACGTCGCGCTGGCCATCTGCGAGGACATCTGGCAGGACGGCGGCCGGGTCACCGCGGCCCGCGAGGCCGGGGCCGGGCTGCTGCTGGTGGTCAACGGCTCGCCGTACGAGCGGAACAAGGACGACCAGCGGCTGGAGCTGGTCCGGCGCCGGGCCGCCGAGGCGGGCTGCCCGCTGGCCTACGTCAACATGGTCGGCGGCCAGGACGAGCTGGTCTTCGACGGCGACTCGATCGTGGTCGGCGCGGACGGCGAGGTGCTGGCCCGCTCCCCGCAGTTCGAGGAGCACCTGCTGGTGCTGGACCTCGACCTGCCGGCCGCCGGCGGCGACCACACCGACGGCCTGCTGCTGAGCGACGGCCTGCACCTCGTCCGCACCGAGCTGGGCGGCGAGCCGCAGGCCGCGCCCGCGGACACCCCGACCCCCGAGGTGGCGCCGCGGCTGTCCGACGAGGCGGAGATCTGGGCCGCGCTGGTCTCCGGCACCCGGGCGTACGTCACCAAGAACGGCTTCCGTTCGGTGCTGATCGGCCTCTCCGGCGGCATCGACTCGGCACTGGTGGCCGCCATCGCGGTGGACGCGATCGGCGCCGAGAACGTGTACTGCGTCTCGATGCCCAGCCGCTACTCCTCGCAGCACTCCCGGGACGACGCGGCCGAGCTGGCCCGCCGGACCGGGCTGCACTACCGCACCGTCTCCATCGCCCCGATGTTCGACGCCTACCTGGGCGCGACCGAGCTGACCGGCCTGGCCGAGGAGAACCTGCAGTCCCGGCTGCGCGGCACCCTGCTGATGGCGATCTCCAACCAGGAGGGGCACATCGTGCTCGCGCCCGGCAACAAGAGCGAGCTGGCCGTCGGCTACTCGACCCTGTACGGCGACTCGGTGGGCGCGTTCGGGCCGATCAAGGACGTCTACAAGTCGCTGGTCTTCCGGCTGGCCCACTGGCGCAACGAGGAGGCCGAGCGGCGCGGCGAGGTGCCGCCGATCCCGGAGAACACCATCTCCAAGCCGCCGTCCGCCGAGCTGCGGCCGGACCAGAAGGACAGCGACTCGCTGCCCGACTACGACCTGCTGGACAGCGTGCTGGCCCGCTACATCGAGGGCGACGAGGGGCGGGACGCGATCGTCGCGGCCGGCTTCGACCCGGCCGTGGTGGACCGGGTGGTCCGGCTGGTCGACACCGCCGAGTACAAGCGGCGGCAGTACCCGCCGGGCCCCAAGATCTCGGTCAAGAACTTCGGCCGGGACCGCCGCCTGCCGATCACCAACCGCTGGCGGCGGGGCTGACCCAGCTAGTTGAACCGGTAGGTGGCGGCCACCGCGAGGTGGTCGCTGCCGTCCCGGGGCAGGGTGCGGGAGTCGACCGGCGCGAGGCCGCCCTTGCTCATGATCTGGTCGATCCGGGCCATCGGGAAGGACGCCGGCCAGCTGAAGCCGAAGCCGTCCCCGGCGGCGCCCTGGGCCGAGCGCATCTGCGAGGTGACCGGCGCCAGGCTGCGGTCGTTCATGGTGCCGTTGAGGTCGCCGAGCAGCAGCACCTTCTTCACCGGCTCGGCCTGGATCGCGTCGCCGAGCGCCTGCGCGCTGACGTCCCGCTGGTCGACGGTGAAGCCGCCCTCGGCCTTCAGCCGCACCGACGGCAGGTGCGCGACGTACACCGCGACCGGGCCCTGCGGGGTGGCGACCTGGGCCCGGAACGCCCTGGTCCAGCCCATCTTGAGGTCCACCGGCGAGACTCCGCTGATCGGGTACTTCGACCAGAGGCCGACCGTCCCCTCCACCTCGTGGTACGGGTACGCCTCGGCGAGCCCGCTCTCGTAGTCGCGCAGCGGCTTGCCGGCCAGCTCCTGGAGGGCGACGATCTGGGCGCCGGAGGCCACCAGGCCGCGGACGGTGCCCGGCACGTCGGGGTTGGCGGCGGCGACGTTGTGGCTGACCACCGTCCAGTCGCCGGTGCCGCCGCTCTTGTCGCTGAGCAGGCCGCCGAACAGGTTGAGCCAGATCGCGACGGGCAGCAGCAGCGCGATCAGCGCGGTGGCGGAACGGCGCAGCAGCGCGGGGACCAGCAGCACCGGGACGGCCAGGCCGATCCAGGGCAGGAAGGTCTCCAGCAGGCTGCCGAGGTTGCCGGCGCTGTTGGGGACGTCGGCGTGGAGGGCCATCAGCAGGGCGGTGAGCACGGCCAGCACCGCGACCACCAGGCCGCGCCGCCAGGTGGTGGCGCCGCGGCCGTCCCGGCCCCAGTGCCGCAGGCCCAGGAACCCTCCGGGACGGCCCGCGGGGGCCGGGGCGCCCGCCTCGCCCCAGGGCCCGGCCGTGCTCCGGTCGGTCCTGTCCGCCTGCGTCATCCGTGGCTCCCGTTGTTCGTGCCGTCGCCGGTCCGGTGTCCGGCCCGTGGGGTACGGGCGGGTGCCGGACTGGTGCCGGTTTGATCGGATACCCGGCTCAGCCTATGCCGGGACAGACGCGGGGCCGTCGGAGCGGGTTCCGGCGTGGCCCGGTTTGGTGAGCCAGGCCACGCCGGACGCAGGTCGGTGCAGGTCGGACGCAGGTCGGTGCAGGTCGCTGCGGGTACGGGACCGGGGCGCGGGGTCCGGGGCGCGGGAGCGCGTTCAGCCGCGGGAGCCGGAGGCCGCGTGCGGCGCCAGGCCTTCGAGCAGCGAGTCGACCATCCGGCGGGCCAGGTCCGGGTCCTCCAGGTCGGAGTCGTCCCAGAGGATGCTGCGGTACAGGATCGGGCCCATCAGCATGTCGCCGAGCAGCTCGACGTCGAGGTCGGACCGCAGCACGCCCTCGTCCATGGCGCGGCGGATCAGGGTGAGCCCCGCCTCCCGGCGCGGCTTGATCACCCGGTCGCGGTACGCGCTGTACAGGTCGGGCAGGCCCTGCATCTGGCCGAGGGCGGCCTTGAGCACCCAGCGGGAGCGCTTGGCGAGGCCGCGCCGGCGCATGTAGTCGATCATCTCGATCAGGTGGTCCCGGGCGGTGCCGTCGGTCGGCGCGGGCATCGGGACTTCCAGCCGGCTGACCACGTCGACCAGCAGGGCCTCCTTGTTGGGCCAGCGCCGGTAGATGGTGGCCTTGCCGACGCCGGCCGCGGCGGCGATGCCCTCGATGGTGAGCTCGGACAGCGCGGTGCCGCCGGCCATCAGGTCCTCGACGGCGGCGAAGATGGCCTGCTCGGCGGCCTCGCTGCGCGGGCGGCCGCGGCGTACGGCGGCGCAGGGCTGTCCGGCTCCGGCGGCCGGGGTGTCCGTCTTCATCCCCGCTGTACTCCCTCGCTGTCCGCGTGGCGCACGGGCGCCGTTCCGTTTCCGATGGTGGTCCGTGGACCGGGCCGGGTGGCGGCCGCCGTCCTGGACCTCGGCCCTGCCGCCCGGGGGTTCACCCGGGTGACAGGGCCATTGTCGCTCAGTGCGATCGAGGGTCAGGCGTCCGCGGCCACGGCCTTGCGGCTCTGGTCGGGCTGCTCGGCGGCCTTCCCGGCCGGGCCGCCGGGGGCGGCCGACCGGCGCGGCAGCAGGAACCAGGCGATCAGCGCGCCGACCACCGTGATGCCCGCGGAGAGCGAGGCCACCACGTGCATGGCGCTGACGAAGGCGTCGTCGGCCGGGCCGATCAGCGCGGCGCCCTTGGGGCCCATCCGCTCGGCGATGGCCAGGGTGGCCTCCAGCGACTCGCCGGCCTTGCCGCGCAGGTCGTCGGGCAGCTGGTTGAGCGTGTCGGTCATGCCGTCGCGGTAGACGGTGGAGAGCACCGCGCCGAGCACGGCGACGCCGAGCGAGCCGCCGACCTGGCGGAAGGTGTTGTTGACGGCCGAGCCCGCGCCGGCCTTCTCGCGGGGCAGCGAGGCCATGATCGCGACGGTGACCGGCGGCATGACGTGCGCCATGCCGGTGCCCATCAGCAGGCCGAGCACGATCAGCACCCAGATCGGCGTGTCGACGCCCAGCAGGGTATAGCCGACGAAGCCGACCGCGATCAGCAGCATGCCGACGGCGGCGGTGGCGGCGACGCCGAAGCGGTCGACCACCAGCCGGGCCCGCGGCGCGAACAGGAGCTGGGCGACGGCCAGCGGCAGCATCAGCAGGCCGGCCTGGAGCGCGCTGTAGCCGCGCACGCTCTGGATGTAGAAGACGCCGAAGAAGGAGACGCCCATCAGCGCGAAGAAGACCACGCCGACGACCACGACGGAGGCGCTGAACACCTTGTTGCGGAACCAGGTGACGTCCAGCGCGGGGAAGCGGGTGCGGCCCTCGAACCAGACGAAGGCGGCCAGCGCCAGCACGCCGACCAGCGTCGGCACCCAGGCCTCGGCGGCGGTGAAGTCGGCCAGCTCGCCGCCCTTGATGATGCCGTAGATCAGCGCGACCAGGCCGATGATCGACAGCAGCACGCCTATCGGGTCGAGCTTGCCGGGGTTCGGGTCCTTGGACTCGGGCACCAGGACGATCATCGCGATCACCGCGACGATCACGATCGGGACGTTGACCAGGAAGACCGAGCCCCACCAGAAGTGCTCGATCAGCAGGCCTCCGGTGATCGGGCCGATGGCGATGGCCAGGCCGACCGCGCCGGCCCAGATGCCGATCGCCTTGGGCTGCTCGGAGCGCTCGAACACGTTCATGATGATGGCCAGCGTGGCGGGCATCGCGAGCGCGGCGCCGACGCCCATCAGGGCGCGGTAGCCCACGAGTTCACCGGGCGAGGCGGCCAGCGCGGAGAGCAGCGAGGCGATGCCGAAGACCACCATGCCGCCGAGCAGCGCGCGCTTGCGGCCGAAGCGGTCGCCGAGCAGGCCGGAGGTGAAGAGCAGCCCGGCGAACACCAGGGTGTAGGAGTTGATCGACCACTCCAGGTCGCTCTGGCTGGCGCCGAGGCCGACCGGCGCGGGGGTCGCGATGGTCTTCATCGCGACGTTGAGGATCGAGTTGTCGAGGACGACGACGAGCAGGGCGAGCACCAGGGTGCAGAGGATCGCCCAGCGTCGGCGGTGGATGGCTTCCGGCACGCGGGGTGGCGCGGCTGCGGTGGTCATTGGTCTTCCCGTCCGTGGTGGTGTGGCACTGGCGGGCAATTCCGAGCCATGGTCGTCTCGTAACCCCCCGGCACCAGGGTAGCGGCCATTACGATACGAGACGACTCCGTTTCGTAAAAACGCGGCAAAGCCCGGGGGCGCCCGCGCTCGCCGGTGTGCCGCAGATCGCACCCGACCGCCCGCACGCCCCTTTGCGCGCACGCCGGGGCGTGCAAGCATGGAGGTGATCCGGGGACGCCGCACGGCGCCACGAGACGACAACCCTTCAGGAGTCCGTTCGATGAACGCTTCTTCGCCTTCGCCTGCCCAGAACCAGGCGGCGACCGCCACCCTCTACGGCGGGGTCACCAACCGCCGCATCACCGTCCGCGACCTCGCCAGCGCCAAGCAGCGCGGCGAGAAGTGGTCGATGCTCACCGCCTACGACGCCCTCACCGCCGGAGTGTTCGACGAGGCCGGCATCCCCGTCCTGCTGGTCGGCGACTCCGCCGGCAACTGCCACCTCGGCTACGAGACCACCGTGCCGGTGACCATGGATCAGATGGTGATGCTCTCCGCCGCCGTCGTCCGCGGCACCAAGCGCGCGATGATCGTCGCCGACCTGCCGTTCGGCTCCTACCAGGAGTCCCCCGCGCAGGCCATGCGCAACGCGGCCCGGCTGATGAAGGAGGCCGGGGTCGGCGCGGTCAAGCTGGAGGGCGGGGAGCGCAGCGCCCGCTCGATCGAGCTGCTGGTCGAGGCCGGCGTCCCGGTGATGGCGCACATCGGCCTCACCCCGCAGTCCGTGCACGCCTTCGGCGGCTACCCCGTCCAGGGCCGCGGCGACGAGGCGGCGCACCAGCTGCTGCGCGACGCCAAGGCCGTCCAGCAGTCGGGCGCCTTCGCGGTCGTACTGGAGGCGGTGCCGGCCGAGCTGGCCGCCCAGGTCACCGAGCAGCTGACCATCCCGACCGTCGGCATCGGCGGCGGGCCCGACACCGACGCCCAGGTCCTGGTCTGGACCGACATGGCCGGCATGACGGCGGGCCGGGTGCCCAAGTTCGTCAAGCAGTACGCCGACCTGCGGACCGTCCTCGGCGACGCCGCCCGCGCCTTCGCCGAGGACGTCCGCGGCGGCGCCTTCCCGGCGGCGGAGCACAGCTTCCGCTGACGGCCTACCCGCACCGTCGCCCGTCGCCGCTTCGGCATCGCCGAAGCGGCGACGTTGCCGGTCGAAAAGGGCAGGGCCCCGCGGTTCCTTCGTTGGCCGCGGGGAGACAGGACGAATCCCGGCCTCGGCGGAGCTCGATCCGCTCAGATGTCGGAGACGCAGACGACCCCCAGGTCGGCGAGTCCTTCGCTCTGGCAGAGGTGATCGGACGCGCCGCCGACGGCGGTCTGCAGCAGCTGGTAGTCGGCGCCGTGCGCCCGGCCCCAGTGCATGGCGGCCCGCCACAGTTGCCGCCCCAGGCCGAGTCCGCGGTACTCCGGCAGGACTCCGAAGTACTGGGGCAGGAGGCGGACTCGCCCGATCGGGTCAGCCATCGTCTCCATGGGGCCGATGGCACCGGCCACCCGCCCGTCCCGCACCTCGATCAGAACGGGGCCGACGGTTTCGAGCCTGGAGTGCAGGAAGGCGAACCCCTCGCCGGCCAGCTTCTCGGCGAAGGCCTCGAAGGTCTTCGCCACGTCCGCGGCTGTTCCGGACAGGGCCTCGACTCCGTCGACAGCGGGAACGCGGCTGTCGAAGGTCCTGAGCTGGACGCGGGTGGATGCGGCCAGAGGCTCCGGGGCCTCCTGGAACCACACGACGCGGGCTTTTGCGACTCCGCGCAGGGTGGCGAGTCCGGCGGCGTTCTCGCGGGCTCCGGGCAGGCACTCCGAGGCACCGTAGAGGTGGAGCCGCAGGATCCCGCGGTCGGTGATCGTCGGGATCAGGGTGTGCTCGCGGTCCTGGACGATGTCGTCCACCAGGACCCGTTCGCCCTTGCGGTCCGACCAGCGCCGGTCCTTGTCGTGGGACAGGAACCGGCCGGTGCCGGCGACGGCGAACACGTCGTTCAGAAGTTCCGGGCCCATCACGTCGGGGTGAACGGGGCCGAGTGCCGGCACGTACGGCACGGAGATGCGGGGTTGCAGCCAGTCCCAGCGGAATCCCATGCGCCCACGCTACTCGGCTGCCACGCCGGGCTCAGGCCCTGACGCGAACCGCGTCAGGGCCTGAGCATCACCGACCGATCGCGATCAGTGCGGGTTGTCGTCACCTGCGGAGCACGAGCACTTGATCGACTCCATGGTGTCGTCCAGGTCGGCGACGGTGGTGATCTCGGTGACGGGCGGGACGGAGACGCCCAGGGGCCGCGTCAGGTACGGCAGGCGCTGGGTCGGGCCGTCCCCCGGCAGCGGACGCCTCGGGGAGATCTCGATGGCAACTGCGGTCATGTTCATCCTGCTTTCTTGATGCCGTGTTGGCAGTAGGAACCGAGTGGTGCCTTCGCCTCCTGGTAGTGCTTGGCCAAGGGTCGGCACACCGTGCACGACCCGGAGAGCTGGCAGCCGGAGCAGCCACCGGTGCGAAGCATGAGGCGGTCGGCGATGACGCCGAGCCGGGCAAGGCCGTCGATCCCCTCAGCGGGCAGACTGATCTGGTCGTCACGGCCGATCTTGCAGATGGACACCAGACCGTGGGGATCGGTGTGGAAGAAGCTGTGGCCCGCGTTGCACCCGGCGAACGGCTTGCGCATGCGCAGGTGCTCTTTGGACTGCGCGGTCAGGGACTCGGCACCGCCGTAGATCGTCGGCGTCATGTTGGTGAAGACGTTGTACTCCAACCCCCACGACCGGCAAAGGTCGATCATCGCCTGCTCCTCGTGCGCGTTGTCGTCGGTGACGACAACGCTCATCCGTAGCGGGAGCCGGGCGTGGCGCGCGGCGTTCATCCCCTGGACGAACAGGTCCCAGGCGCCCGGCCGTTGCGTGAGCTCGTCGTAGCTGGCTTTCGTGGCGCCGTACATCGACACCGTGACCCGGTAGGGCGGGCAGTCCCGGAGGAGGCCAAGCAGGTTCTCGCGCCACAGTAGCGAGGCGTTCGTCGAGACCGTGATCATCATGCCCAGCTCGAAGGCGGTCCGATAGGACACGAGGAAGTCCTTGTCCACGGTGGGCTCCCCACCGGTGATCTGGAGCCACAGCACGCCAGCTTCGGCCATGATCCGCAGACACGCCAGCTTGTCGGCCAACGGCATGCCGGAGTTGACCTTGAGTCCCAGGTAGCAGTGCTTGCACGTGTAGTTGCAGCCGAGGTTGATCTCCCACGACGCCCTGGAGTAACCCCACGGGGAGGGCTCGCGGACGAACAGGAACTCGCCCACCGGCCGGCCGGTGACCTCCAGGTCGGCCCACTGGGTGCCCACGGCGTCCACGAGCCAGGAGGGAGCCGCCTCGGCCGGGTCATGGGCACGCAGGTCCTCGTAGTAGGAGTGCGGGAGCCGAAGGCCGCCACGGCTGCCCGGCCGCACCAACAGGTACTCGTCCAAGAACGGACTGGCGATGAGGTTGTGCATGTTCCCTCCTTCACTGAGCAATTCGGAAGGCGCCGCCGACGGCGGGCCGAAGTGCCTGGGCGGATCCAGGCGGTCAGGCGCCGGGGTAGCGCAGGTACGCCTCAGCGGACGCAAGGGTGTAGAAGCGCCTGATCCGGTGCGGATCGCCCAACGCGCGCAGGTACTCGTGCCGCTCGCGGTCGTAGATCCCCCAGCACTCCAGCAACAGGAAGTGCGGGCTGCAGGAGTCGATCGGGCGAATCTCGTATCGAGACGAGGGAGAGGAGACGGTCGCCCCACGACCACTGGCCGGATCGACCCCCGTCACGGCTCGGTCGGGGGCCGCTTCGAACCACACCACCTTTCCCTTCTCCACCGGGTGCCAGCCCCAGGAGTGAGCCAGTGCCTCCACCAGCAGGAGGCCACGGCCGTTGGTGGCCATGTCGTCGGCCTTGCTCCTGACCGGCGGCTGCGGACTCCGGTCAGCGATCTCGACCCGCAGGCGGGCGCCAGTCCACAGCACCGTGATGCGGCAGCACTCCTGTCCGTACTCGATGGCATTGGCCAGCAGCTCGCCCGCGCACAACTCCGCATCCCACAAAGCGTCGTCCGTCAACGGAACCCGCCAGGAAGCGGCGAGGTGCCGGATCAGTCGACGTGCCGGCCGGATGGTCGCCGGGTTCGGCTCGACATCCCAGGAGTGCGGCTTCGGGATCGTGGCAGCGTCGGTGCGGTTCATTGGCGGGGCCGTCTCAGTCGGGTACTCCTCCGGGCATGTATCCGGAGGAGCACCAGAATCCCGAGGCGGCGGCTTCGAGGTAAGGCCAGCGTGTGTACCCACGATGGGTAAACTTGCGGTCAGTTATCTCAAGTGACGCTGAGCGATGATCCTTTGCTGCAGGGGGCCGGTCGTGAGTGAGCCAATGGGGCCGCCCGGGCTTCCGCGTCGCCTGCTCGCGGACCCCGAGATGAGGGCGGCCTGCGCGGATCGAGACTTCGCAAGAATCTTCCAACTCGCCAAGCGCAAAGGGGGGTTCCACCCTTCACGCATCGCACGGGCCTGTGAGCTGACGCCCAGCAGGGTGGGGGAGGTGATGAAGGGGCGCCCGAAGATCACCAACATGGTCGTCATCGAGCGCATCGCGGATGGCTTACGGATTCCCGGCCGCATGCTCGGGCTTGCGGATCGTAGCTGGGAAGGTCCACACCCCCGCGCAGGGTCACCAGTGATGGTTGACCCTGCGTATACCTCGAGGCCGGCCAGGGACGCGCCAACAGAGAACACCTTGGATGACATCCTGGCCATCGCAGCCGGATCCAGGGCCACACCGAATGTCCTCCGCTCCCTTCAGGTGTCCATCGAGGACTACTGGCGGCGCGACGATCAGCACGGCGGTGAGGCGCTCCGACCTGCGGTGATCGGTCAACTGAGGTACGTCATGGGCGTCATACGGGACGCTGTCGACCCGAACTACCGGCGCAGTCTCCACGGCATCGCGGCCGAGCTCGCCCGCCTTGCCGGCTGGACGTACTTCGACGCGCGGCAGTACAGCGCGGCGCAGGGCTACTTCACCGAATCACTTCGGTTCGCGCGGGAGATCGACGACCGCACGTTCATCGCCAACGTACTTGCGTGCCTCAGCCTCCAGGCGACCTACCAGGACAAGCCTCAGGACGCAATCACGCTCGCCCGGGCCGCGCAGGACAACGCACGCTCTGCCGGAGGTACACCGAGACTCCTGGCGATGCTGTCGGTGCGGGAAGCCTTCGGTCACGCGAGTGCGCACGATCGGGAGGCAGCCCATCGCGCGATCACCGAGGCGCATCGCCACTTCGGGTGCATCGCCGATGGTGACGGCGACCCCGCCTGGGTTCGGTATTTCGACCACACCAAGCTCACCGTGGATACCGGCATCGTCCTCGGCCGGCTGAATGAAGCCGGGGCTGCCGAGCCGCTCATCGCCGAAGGATTGAAGGCGGAGCCGATGGCGAACCTCAGAGGCCGCGCGTTCCATACCTTCTGGCTCGCACGGACCCAACTCCAGCGGCGAGAGGTCGAATTGGCATGCGCCACCGCTGGGGAGGCCCTCGCCCTGACCGCAGCCATCGAGTCCCCCAGGGTGGTCGCCCATCTCCATGAGTTCTGCCGACTCCTGAGGCCCTACCGCAGCAGCGCCTCGGCCGCGGAACTGTCCGACCGGATCACCGGCATGGCCGAGTGATCAGTGACCGGCCTCGTCAAGCAGCAGGTACAGCACTCCCACGAGCGTGCCGCTGCTGACGATCTCGCGGCGGTCGATCATGCCGCGAAGCTCGGACAGGGGAATCCACTCGACTCGGTCGGACTCGTTGCGCTCGGTCGGCGGGCCCACGTACTCGACAGCGTCGGCCCGGAAGACGAAGTGCTCCGAGTCCGTGATCCCGTTGGCCGGCTGGGCGTAGATCAGCGGCTCGACCCCAGCGACCTTCCAGCCGGTCTCCTCCAGTGTCTCGCGGGCTGCCGCCTCTGCCGGGCTCTCGTCCGGCTCGATAAGCCCCATCGGGAGTTCCCAGGCCCAGGTATTGGTGATGAAGCGGTGCCGCCACATCATGAGGACCTGCTTCCGGTCGTTCACGACAGCCGCCACAGCGAGGTGCCGCAGCTTGACCACGTGGTGTTCCCAGCGGTGGCCGTCGGGCTGCTCGATGTCGGCCAACCACAGATTCACCCATGGGTTCTCGTAGATCGGACGTTCCCCGTGGATCTTCCACTGCATTGCTGAAGCCTCCCTCGATGGACCCTCAGCATCTCAGAGGTCGGCGCCCCGGGCAGGCCCCTCCGACTAATTCGCGTCAGACTGACGAATAGTGGTGATGTCGGCAGACAGTTGCCAAGTCCCCCTTCATTCCGAGCCTGGTCCCTCCCTGTTCGTTCAGAATTTTTTCTTTCGGTGGCGCCTCCTCGTCCGAGGAGGCGCCACCGATTAAAAATCTTTTCTTTTGGTGTTGAAATAATTTGGAGGCCGTATCCCCGTACGCCGGTGACAGCCGGGTGACAGCGGCCTGACAGCGAGCGGCGCCGGCCGACAGGGGGCTGACAGCCGGGCCGGACAGCCTAGGGGCATGACACGAATCGCCACCGCCCCGAACGACCGGGGGACCGCCGCGGGCAACGCCGTCGAGGTCCGCGGCATCGTCAAGCACTACGGCACCACCAAGGCCCTCGACGGGGTCGACCTCACCGTCCGCGAGGGCACCGTGCTCGGCGTGCTCGGCCCCAACGGCGCCGGCAAGACCACCCTGGTCCGGGTCCTCTCCACCCTGATCAAGCCCGACGCCGGCACCGCGTTCGTCGGCGGCTACGACGTCCTGCGCCAGCCCAAGCAGCTGCGCCGCACCATCGGCCTCACCGGGCAGTACGCCTCCGTCGACGAGCTCCTCTCCGGGTACGAGAACCTCTACCTGATCGGCCGGCTGCTCGACCTCCCCAGCCGCGAGGCCAAGGCCCGGGCCGCCGAACTGCTGGAGCGCTTCTCGCTCACCGAGGCCGCCAAGCGGACCGCCAAGACCTACTCCGGCGGCATGCGCCGCCGCCTCGACCTGGCCGCCAGCATGATCGGCCGCCCCAAGGTGCTCTACCTGGACGAACCCACCACCGGCCTCGACCCGCGCACCCGCAACGAGGTCTGGGACGAGGTCCAGCGGATGGTCGCCGAGGGCAGCACCGTGCTGCTCACCACCCAGTACATGGAGGAGGCGGAGCAGCTCGCCGACGAGCTGACCGTCATCGACCGCGGCCGGGTGATCGCCAACGGCGGCGTGGCCGAGCTCAAGGCCAAGGTCGGCGGCCAGACCCTCCAGATCCGCGCCGTCCACCCGGCCGAGCTGCCCGAGATGGCCCGCTGCCTGCACGACCGCGGCATCACCAGCGCCACCGTCTCCACCGACACCGGGCTGCTCGCGGTGCCGATCACCAACGACGAGCAGCTGACCGCCGTCATCGGGGTGCTCGGCGGCCGCGGCTTCGCGATAGCCGGCATCGACACCAAGGTGCCCAGCCTCGACGAGGTCTTCCTCGCCATCACCGGCAAGCCCGCCGACACCGCGGACGCCGCCCCCAGCCTCGCCAAGGAGCCCGTCGCATGACCACCGCCACCATCGCCCCCGCCCGGGTGGAGGACCCCCGGATCGGCCTGTCCGGCACCTTCCGCCACGTCGGTGCACTGACCCGGCGCAACCTGATGCGGATCAAGGCCGACCCGGAGTCGATGTTCGACGCCGTGCTGATGCCGGTCATCTTCACGGTGCTGTTCGTCTACGTCTTCGGCGGCGCCGTCTCCGGCAACCAGGACTCCTACAAGCAGTACATGATCCCCGGCCTGCTCGGGCAGACCGGCCTCACCCTCGCGATGGCCGTCGGCACCGGCCTGAACAGCGACTTCCAGACCGGCGTGATGGACCGCTTCCGGACCCTGCCGATCGGCCGGGCCTCCGTCCTGCTCTCCAAGATGGCCGCCGAGACCTGCCGGGCGCTGCTCTCCTTCGTGATCCTGATCGGCTTCGCGATGTGCATCGGCTTCGAGGTGAAGACCGGTCCGCTGGAGGTCGTGGCCGCGGTCGGCCTGTCGCTGGTGTTCGGCATGTCGATCGTCTGGGTCTCGATGCTGCTGGGCATGGCGCTGCGCAGCGCCCAGGCCGTCCAGGGCGTGGCCATGCTGGTCCTGATGCCGATGCAGTTCGGCAGCTCGATCTTCGCGCCGACCGACACCATGCCGGGCTGGCTCCAGGCCTTCACCAAGGTCAACCCGCTGTCGGCGCTCGCCGACGCCTCCCGCTCCCTGCTCAACGGCCAGGGGCCGCTGGCCCACCCGGTGATGGTCGTGCTGATCTGGTCGGTGGCCACCACCGCGATCTTCGCGCCGCTCGCCGTCGCCCGCTTCCGCAAGCGGACCTGAGAACGGCCGCCGGCCCTCCGCGGGGGAGGGCCGGGGGGCGACCGGCCGGCACCAGGGGACGGGGCCGGCCGGCGGAACGGCTGGCCGGTGACCAGGGACGGACGCCGGTCAGCCGATCCACTCCTGTCGGCTGGCCGGTGACCAGGGACGGACGCCGGTCAGCCGATCCACTCGTACATCCGCTCCCGGACCTGTTCCGGGGTCAGGCCCTCGCCGGCGGCGTGGGCGGCCTCGAACGCGGCGTCGCCCAGCTGGGCCCGCAGGTCGGTCGCCGCCCGGCCGCGCTCGACGCGGTCCAGGTAGCCGCCCTTCGGGCCGTTCAGCACGTGGTGCGCGCCGTGCAGCACGGTGGCCTGCCGGGCCCGCTCCAGGTCGCCGTCGCGCTCGGCGAAGGCGCGCAGCACCCCCACCACCGCGGGGACCACCATGACCGTCATCTGCTCGCCGAAGCCGCTCGTGCGCGACGTCTCGCGCAGCAGCGTCCGCCCCTCGCGCAGCATCGCGAGCCCCTCGTCCGGCCGGCCCGCCCGGGCGGTGATCCAGCCCCGGGTGGTGGTCAGCATCCCGGTCACGATCCCCGGGGCGAAGCTGCCGACGCTGGTCGCCTCCATCCGGTCCAGCTCGGCCAGCGCCTGCGCGTACTCACCGCGCAGCATGTGGACGCCGCAGAGCGTGAGGCCGCCGAACAGCAGCGCGCCGGTGGAGGAGTGGTCCGCGCTATGGTGGTCCAGCCCGGCCAGCGTCTCCCGGATGATCCGCTCGCCGCGCTCCATGTCCTGCTCCAGCAGGGCGGAGCCGAGGTTCACCCGCAGCATCGGCACCTCGTGCGGCGTCCCCAGCTCCTCGGCCAGCTCGATCGCCCGCTCGTACGCGACGGCGGCCGCCTCCGGATCGCCCCGGTTGGCCAGCGACTCGCCCTGGGCGGACAGGGCCTGGGAGACCCCCCAGAGGTTGCCGGCCTGCTCGAACAGTTCCAGGGAGCGCTGGCCGTCCAGGATTCCCTGGTCGGCCCCGCCCGGCCAGTCGTTCAGCATCTTGGCCCGGAGCTGCAGGATGAACGCGAGGTCGTTCGGCCCGCCGTGCTCCTCGCAGCCGCGGACGGCGTCGTCCAGCAGGCTCCTCATCATTTCCAGCCGGCCGGCCAGGAACGCCCCGAACACCCGCATCAGGCCCGGGAACCGGTAGGCCTGCGGCAGCTCCGGGGTGTAGACCTCCAGCAGCTGCTCCGCGACGGCGATCGCCACCGGGTTGCCGAGCACGTCCAGGTTCCCCTCGAACATGCCCATCAGCCGGTACATCGCGAGCAGTCGTCGGGCCTCCTCGACGACCCCTTCGGGCATCGGCAGGCCGTAGGAGAGCACGTCCCGCTCCAGCGGTACGGGCGGCTTCGGGCCGAACGGATCCGGCCCGAGCGCCGCGACGGCGTCGTACCAGCCGCGGGCCTCCATGCTGTAGCCGCGCAGCGACCAGTACCAGCTCATGCCGAGGGTGAGGACCAGCGACTGCTCCTCGTCCCCGAGGTCGATGGCGCGCCTCAGCGCGGCCCGGATGTTGTCCAGCTCGCGCTCCAGCACCGTCAGCCAGTGCAGCTGCTGGGGGCCGTGGATGTTCAGGAAGGCGGTGGCGGCGATGGTACGGAAGTGCGTCAGGTGGCGGGCCCCGGTCGCGTCGCGCTCCTCCTCGGACTCGGCGAGGCGCTCGGTCGCGTACTCGTGGATGGTCTCCAGCATCCGGTAGCGCGGCAGGCTGCCATCGTCCAGGTCGGCTACCAGCAGGGACTTGTCGACCAGCGACAGCAGCAGGTCGGCGACCTCCCCGCCGACCACCTCGACGCCGTCCGCGCAGATCGCCTCGGCGTCCTCCAGCTGCCAGCCACCGGCGAACACCGAGAGCCGGCGCAGCACCGCCCGTTCGCGCTTGCCCAGCAGGTCCCAGCTCCAGTCGACCACCGCGCGCAGGGTCTGCTGACGCGGCAGCAGGGTGCGGCTGCCCGCGGTGAGCAGGGCGAACCGGCCGTCCAGGCGGTCGGCGATCTGGCGTGCCGTCATCACCCGCAGCCGGGCGGCGGCGAGTTCGATGGCCAGCGGCAGGCCGTCCAGGCGGCGGCAGATCTCGGCGCAGGCCGCCGGGTCGGTGTCCGGGTCGAAGCCGGGTCGGGCGGCGGTGGCGCGCTCGGTGAGCAGGCGCAGCGCCACCGGGTCGGGCAGCGGCTCGACCGGCAGCACGGTCTCGCCGGGCACGCCGAGCGGCTCCCGGCTGGTGGCGAGCACGGTCAGCTCGGGGCACTCGGTGAGCAGGATGTCGGCGAGGTCGGCGGCGGCCTGGATCAGGTGCTCGCAGTTGTCCAGGACGAGCAGCATCCGGCGGTGGCCGCAGTGTTCGACCAGCCGGCGCACCGGGTCCTCGGCGCGCTTCTCGATCACCTCGGCGACCATGCCGCCGCTGTGCAGCACGATCTCGCGCAGGCCGAGCGCGGAGACCACGGCGGCGGGCACCGCGTCCGGGGTCTCCAGCGGGGCGAGTTCGGCCACCCAGACGCCGTCCGGCCAGTGCCCGGCGGACTGCTCGGCGCGGCCGGCCTCGATCGAGAGCCTGGTCTTGCCGGAGCCGCCGGGGCCGGTCAGGGTGACCATCCGGCGCTCCGTCAACGTCCCGCGCAGTGCGGCGAGATCGCTCTCCCGGCCGACGAAGCTGGTCAGCCGGCCGCGCAGGTTGCCGCCGACGCGCGGGGGTTGGGGCGCCCCCGGCCGCCCGGCGGCCTGCGGGGCCGGCGGGGCCGGCGGGGCCGGTATGGACTCCGGAGCGGGCGTGGTCGGCGCGGCGGCGGGCGCCGGTTCGACCTCGGCCGGGGTCAGCAACGTGGCGTACAGGGACTGGAGTTGGCGCCCCGGGTCGACGCCGAGCTCCTCGGCGAGGGCGCGCCTGGTCCGCTCGTAGTGGCGCAGCGCCTCGGCGGTGCGACCGCTCTCGTGCAGCGCCCGGATCATCAGCTGCTGCAACGGCTCGTCCAGCGGCTGCCGTTCGCAGAGCTCGGTGAGCTCGGCGACCAGTTCGGCGGCCCGGCCGAGCCCGAGTTCGGCGGTGATCCGGTGGCGGCGGGCCTCCTCGCGCTGGGTCTCCAGCCGGGCGGCCGGGCCGCCGCGGTCCGGCAGGTCGGCCAGGGCGGGGCCGCGCCACAGCGCCAGGGCGGCGCGCAGCCGCTCGGCGGCGAGCGCGTGGTCCCCGGTGTCGAGGGCGCGGCGGCCTTCGGTGCCGAGCCGCTGGAACTCGGCGAGGTCGGTGGCCGGGTCGGTCAGCCAGTACCCGGCCGGGCCGGAGCCGATCTCGTCCCGGCCGACGGTCCGGCGCAGCCGGCCGACCAGGGTCTGGAGCGCGGCGGAGGAGTCCTGGGGCGGCTCGGCCTCCCACACCTCGTCCACCAGCAGGTCGGCGGGCACCGGACGGCCCTGCCGGAGGGCGAGCGCGGTGAGCAGTGCCCGCAGCCGGGCGCCGCCTAGCGGCACCGGGGTGCCGTCGTCGTGGTGGGCCGTCGTGGTCCCGAGGATGCCGTAGTACACCGGTCCATTCTGGTCGATGGGCGGCGATCGGGGCGCACAATTGTCCAGGGGCCCCTCACCGGCGGCGGAACCCGGACGGGGCCCTCGGACGTTCACCCGGGACGGCTTGTCCGGTCACCGGCCCGCCCGGCATGATCGATCCCCTGCCCGCTTTTCCTCGGACACCCGGAGCACCCACACCATGACCTTCGCCGCCACGCAGCGCTCACGCAGCGAGGACCGCCGGATCAGCCCGGTGTTCTGGGTGCTCCTCGCCGTCCTCGCCACCTCCGGCTGGGCGGTGTACTCGGGCTACGGGAACGCCGCGTTCGGGGTGTTCCTGTTCGTGGTGGCGGGCTGGATGGTCTCGCTGTGCCTGCACGAGTACGCGCACGCCCGCACCGCCCTGCACGGTGGCGACATCAGCGTCGGCGCCAAGGGCTACCTCACGCTCAACCCGCTGAAGTACACCAACGTGCTGCTCAGCTTCGTGCTGCCGATCGTGTTCGTGATCCTGGGCGGCATCGGCCTGCCCGGCGGCTCGGTCTGGATCGAGCGGGACCGGATCCGGGGCCGGCTCAAGCACAGCCTGATCTCGGCGGCCGGGCCGCTGGTGAACGTGGTGTGCGCGGCCCTGCTGCTGATCCCGATCGGCGCCGGCTGGCTGGACGACCCGACGGTGCACGCGGTCTGGAACGGCTACGAGCTGAACGTCTCGCCGTTCGCGGGCGCGCTCGGCTTCCTCGGCCTGCTCCAGCTCAGCGCCGCCCTGCTGAACCTGCTGCCGGTGCCCGGGCTGGACGGCTACGGGATCGTCGAGCCCTGGCTGTCGTACAAGACCCGGCGCGCGGTCGAGCCGTTCGCGCCGTACGGGCTGCTGGCCGTGTTCGCGCTGCTGTGGCAGCCCTCGGTGAACTCGTTCTTCTTCGGGGTCATCCACGACCTGATGAGCCTGTTCGGCGTGGACCAGGACTACGCGACGCTCGGCCGGTACCTGTTCAGCTTCTGGAAGAACTAGCCGACTAGCCCTGCTCGGCTGCCGCGGCGGCGGCCGTGGCCTCGGCGATCTTCGCGCGGCGGCGGTTCATCCAGAGCACGTTGCTCGCCACACCGGCCATCGGGAGCCAGATCAGGCCCAGCCAGAAGCCCTGGGTCAGCGAGACCACGGCGGCCGCCAGCGCGAGGACGACGACGATCAGGGCGAAGAGGGACGTGCGGGGCATGGCGGGAGGCTCCTAGGGCCGGGTGCGGTCGGCCGGGTTGCGGCCGCACCCATTGTCGCCGACCTCACCTCCGGAGCTGGTCCAGGGGTGAGGCCGACACGGCTCCACCGGATCTCAGACGTCCGTCACCCGCAGGCCCGCGTGGGCCTTGTAGCGGCGGTTGACCGAGATCAGGTTGGCCACCAGCGACTCCACCTGGTGCGCGTTGCGCAACCGGCCCGCGAAGATCCCCCGCATGCCGGGGATCCGGCCGGCCAGCGCCTGCACGATGTCGGTGGCGGCCCGCTCCTCGCCGAGCACCATGACGTCGGTGTCGATCTGCTCCACCGACTCGTCCTGGAGCAGCACCGCCGAGAGGTGGTGGAAGGCGGCGGTGACCCGGGAGTCCGGCAGCAGCGCGGCGGCCTGCTGGGCGGCGCTGCCCTCCTCCGGCTTCAGCGCGTACGCACCCTGCTTGTCGAAGCCGAGCGGGTTGACGCAGTCGACCACGATCTTGCCGGCCAGTTCCTCGCGCAGCGCGGTCAGGGTCGAGGCGTGCCCGTCCCAGGGCACCGCGACGATCACCACGTCGCTCTCCCGGGCGGTGGTGGCGTTGTCGGCGCCACGCACGCCGAGGCCCAGCTCGGCGGCGGAGGCCTCGGCCCGGGCCGCGTCGCGCGAGCCGATGATCACCTGCTGGCCGGCCTTGGCCAGTCGCAGGGCCAGGCCGCGCCCCTGGTCGCCGGTGCCGCCGAGGACACCGATCACCAGCTGTGAGACGTCCGGCAGTTCGTGGGCCGGGTTTGTCGCTGAATCGAGGGAAGTCATGGGCCGATCCTGTCAAACCCCTGGCCGGACGCGACATTCTGGGCCGCATGGACGCGGTGAGAGTTTCGGCACTCCGGCAGCACCTGGCGGGCACCGGCTGGCTGGAGGCGGTCGGCGGCTTCGCCGGGTCGCTGCGGCGCTCGGTGTCGCGGCGCGGGGCCGGCGGACTGCTGCTGATCGGCACCGAGGCGTACGAGCCCTGGCATCTGGCCGCACACCTGGCCGACGAGGCCGCCTGGTCGGCCGTCCCCCGACTGGCGCCCATCCTGCTGCGGCACGCTCCGCCGGTCGGCGCCCCGGCGCACCTCGCGCACGGCCTGAGTCGGCTCACCGGGGCCGGGCGCGGCGCCACCGTCCTGGTGGTGGCGCCGGAGACGGCCGGCGCGCCGCTGCTGGAACGGGTGCAGGACGCCCGCCGGCACGGCGCGACCGTGCTCGCGCTGGACGGCGCCGCCCCCGCCGAGCCGGGCGACCTCGGCGGGCTCGCGCACGAGCGGCTCGCCGTCGGCACCGCCGACGAGGAGCCCTTCGACCTCGCCCAGCACCTGGTCAGCGCCGCCGCCGGGCGGCCCCCGGCCCGCCGCGCCGCGCTGGACCGGCTCGCCGAACTCGCCGGCCGGCTGACCGCACCGCCCGCGATCAGCCGCTGGTAGCCCGGGCCCGACCCGGCCGTTGTCAGCGAGGTGTCGGGCTGACGGTCGTGTGTCGGGCTGAAAAACCCTTTGCGAACCCGGCAGCCCGCGTTCGAGGATGCTGGTTCGTGAACGACGACGAACCCCCGCATCCCCCCGGCACCTCCGGACGGTTGCGCACGCTGCTGCGCTCGCTCGCGCCCGACCTCTCGCCCTGGCGCGCCTCCCGCGACTTCCGCTTCCTCTGGCTCTCCGGCTGCGTCACCAGCTTCGGCAGCTACCTGACCTACGTCGCCGTGCCGATGCAGATCAAGGAGCTGACCGGCTCCTCCTTCGCGGTCGGCCTGATCGGCGCCTTCGAGCTCGTCCCGCTGATCGTCTTCGGCCTGTGGGGCGGCGCCCTCGCCGACGCCCTGGACCGCCGGAAGCTGGTGCTGCGGGCCGAGGCCGGGCTGGGCCTGCTCGCCGGCCTGCTGCTGCTCAACGCGCTGCTGCCGTCCCCGCTGCTCTGGCCGATCTACCTGGTCGCCGCGCTGGTCGCGGCCTGCGACGGGTTGCAGCGCCCGGCCCTGGACTCGCTCACCCCGCGGATCGTCCCGCACCAGCACCTGACCGCCGCGTTCGCGCTCAACTCCCTGTACCGCAACGCCGCTTCGGTGGCCGGTCCGGCGCTGGCCGGCGTCGTGGTGGCGTTCTCCGGGGTGGGGACGGCGTACGCGCTGGACGTGCTCACCTTCGCCGCATCGCTGCTGCTGCTCGTCCGGATCCGGGCGGTGCCGCCGGCCACCGGCGCCGAGCGGCCGTCGGTGCGGGCGGTGCTCACCGGCGTCCGGTACGCGTGGAGCCGCAAGGACCTGCTCGGCACCTACACGATCGACCTCTGCGCGATGCTGTTCGCCTTCCCGGTGGCCGTCTTCCCCTTCCTGGCCTCCGAGTTGGGCGCGGACTGGGCGCTCGGCCCGATGTACGCGGCCTCCGCAGCCGGCGCCCTGCTGGTCGGGGCGACCAGCGGCTGGACGTCCCGGATCCACCGGCACGGCCGGCTGCTGGTGGTCGCCGCCGTCGGCTGGGGCGCGGCCATGGCCCTGGCCGGCCTGTCCGGGAGCATCTGGCTGGTGCTGCTCGGCCTGGCGCTGGCCGGCGGCGCCGACGAGATCAGCGGGCTGGCCCGCTCGACCATGTGGAACCAGTCCATCCCGGACGAGGTGCGCGGCCGGATGGCCGGCGTCGAACTGCTCAGCTACTCCGTCGGGCCCCAGCTCGGCCAGGTCCGGGCCGGCACCATGGCCGGGCTGGTCGGCGTCCGCGCCGCCGTCTGGAGCGGCGGCCTGATCTGCGTCGCCGCCGTCCTCGCGGTGGCCGCCGCGCTGCCCAAGCTGCTCGCCTACGACGACCGCACCGACCCGCACACCGCCGCCGTCCGCGCCGGGCACGAGCGCGCGGAGCGCGAGCGGGAGCAGCAGCGCGAGCGGGAGGCCGCCGCGGCGACGGACTGACGGCGGACGGACGGGACGGACGGCGGCGACGGCTTGACGGCAGAGAAGCCGGGCGCCGCCCCGGCCGCTACTCGCCGCCGTCCTTCGGCGTGTCGTTCCAGCGCTCGTCCCCCTGCCGCCACTCCCGGTTGCGCTCGTCGGCGAGTTGCAGGGCGTGCGAGGCCTCCTCCGGGCTGTCGTACGGGCCGAGGCGGTCCTTGGCGGGGCACTCCGGCCCCTCCTCGACCTTGCCGTGCTTGATGCAGTAGAACCACTCGCCGGGCTTGCCGGTCGGCTTGCGGTGGAATCCCAGGGGCATGGTGCCCTCCCGTCGATTCGATGGGGTCGTACCGATCATTCCCCGGCCGGGGCCGCCGCGCACACCGCCCGGGCGCGCCGGGGGCGGCCGATAGACTCGCGGCCATGGCTCTCGTACCCGGCATCCAGTCCCCCACCCGCAAGGTCCCGGCGCACATCGCGCGCCCCGAGTACGTCGGTCGGCCCGCCCCGACGCCGTACACCGGGCCCGAGGTGCAGACCGCCGAGACGATCGAGAAGATGCGGATCGCGAGCCGGATCGCCGCCCGGGCGATGGCGGAGGCCGCCAAGCTGATCGCCCCCGGCGTCACCACCGACGCGCTGGACGCCGTCGCCCACACCTACATGTGCGACCACGACGCGTACCCGTCCGACCTCGGCTACCGCGGCTTCCCCAAGTCGGTCTGCACCTCGATCAACGAGGTGATCTGCCACGGCATCCCGGACTCGACCGTGCTCCAGGACGGCGACATCGTCAACATCGACGCCACCGCGTACATCCACGGGGTGCACGGCGACCTCAACGCCACCTACCTGGTCGGCGACGTCGACGAGGAGTCCCGGCTGCTGGTCGAGCGGACCCGCGAATCCCTCAACCGGGCGATCAAGGCCGTCAAGCCCGGCCGTCAGATCAACGTGATCGGGCGGGTCATCGAGTCCTACGCCAAGCGCTTCGACTACGGCGTGGTGCGGGACTTCACCGGGCACGGCATCAACACGTCGTTCCACTCCGGCCTGATCATCCCGCACTACGACAGCGAGCGGGCCACCGAGGTGATCAAGCCGGGGATGACCTTCACCATCGAGCCGATGCTCACCCTGGGCACCTACGACTACGAGATCTGGCCGGACGGCTGGACGGTCGTCACCAAGGACCGCAAGCGCACCGCCCAGTTCGAGCACACCCTGGTGGTCACGGCGGACGGCGCGGAGGTCCTCACCCTGCCGTGACCCCCGGCCGGGCGCCGGTTCAGCCGATGAGCCACTGCTCCTCGGCGACGGCGCCCACCTCGGTGCAGGCGTCGGTGAGCACGTCCAGGACGCGCAGCGGGTCCGGCAGCGGCTGCTCGGGCCCGCGCAGCCACCGCACCTGCGAGCCGTCCGGCAGCGCGGCCGGCGGCAGCAGGGTGTACGAGCCGCGGCAGTGCCAGCGCAGGCCGGGGTGCTCGGACATGGTGTCCGGGGTGGAGTCGAGGACGCTCGGCCACCACTCGTCCTCGTCCTGCGGGGTGCCCCGGGTGGCGGTGAAGAACAGGTAGCGGTCCTCGCCGACGGCGGCGACCGGGCCCTCGACGCCCCGCTCGGTCAGCCGCTCCAGGGCCAGCCGGCCGGCCTCGACCGGGACGTCCAGGACGTCGTGGGCGCGGCCGGTGGCGGTGATGAAGTTGGTCTGCGGATCGCGGGCGAGCCAGCGGGCGAGTTGCTCGGGGTCGGTCGTGGCCTGGGTCTGCCAGGCGAAGGAGACCGGGTGCTGGGCGGGCGCCGGACAGGCCACCCGGTCGCAGGAACAGCGGTAGCCGGCCGGATGCGCGGCCGGCGCGAGCGGGAATCCGGCGCGCACCGCGCCGAGCAGCTGATCGAGCCGGGCGGCGGGGCCGTCCACCTCACCCGACCGGGCCCGCTGACGCTCACGCTTCTGCCACCAGGTCGTCCACCTGCCGCCGGCTTCCATCGGGCCCCTTCCGCGCACTGCCGTACCTGGTGCGGCACAGCGTTCGACGTACCACTCCGACGCAACGCACAGCGCCCCCCGCTGCTTCCCGGGGCGGTGCTCGGCCCTGCTGTCCACGCCCTGCCGACCGGGAACCGGGGTCACCGGAGGGCCGACGCCCGGGTCACGGTACGCAGTCGCGGCAGCACGCTGTCCGCGCCAGGTCGGCCGGAGGGCGCGCGGATCCGCGCCCCGCCCGGCCCGTACGGGGCCCGCTGACCCGGGTGAACCCCGGGGGCGTAACAGGAAGGATAAGGGTGCGCGGGGCCTCCGGATGACCGGGGGCGGTGCCTCTCCGGTCACACTCCCCGCACCCGGCCGGAGGGCTCGGGCGGGTGCGCCGGTCACCCGTGCGGAGGTGAGACCCTGGTGGGGTGAAGAGCGCGGACACCGAATTCGTCGGCGGCCCCCTGGACGGCCGCATCCTCCCCATCCCGCTGGGGCCGATGTTCGGCGTGCCGAAGACCTACAAGGTGCCCGTCCCCGCGCACGGCGACTCCCCCGCGCGCACACTGGTGTACGTCCGGTCCAAGCAGGTGCGGGGCATCAGCTGGCACTGGCGCTACGAGTTCGACGAGGCGGCCACCGCCCGCGCGTCCGGCTGACGGCCGCGCCGCCCGCACCGGCCGCCGCCCCCAGCCTCCCCGGGAGGACGGCATGGCGAGAACGGCACGGCACCCCCGCAGCCGCCCCCAGGCGGTCGCGCACCACAACCGGCAGGTCGCCGGCGTCACCGGTGCGCTGCTGGTGGCGGTCTGCGTCTACACCGTGGTGATCGGCCCGAACGGCTGGCTCTGGTTCGGCTGGGCGGTGCTGCTGCTCGCCTGCGTGGCCCTGTTCACGGTCCACCCCTGAGCAGCCGCACCGCCTGTGCCCAGCCCCCCACGGCGGTCAGTCCTCCTCGGCGAGGATCAGGTACAGCTTCTTGCGCGCCTCGGTGAGCACCACCAGGCCCTTGGCACGCTGCGCCTCGGTGCCCGTCGCCATCACCTGGCGGATCGCCTGGTCGACCGCGGCCAGCGCCTGGCCGACCTCCTGGACGGCCTCCCAGTCGACCTCCCGGCCGGCCTCCGCCCACGGCTCGGCGGGCCCCGCCTCGGCCTCGGCCCGGCCCGCCTCGGTGAGCGATACCAGCCGCTTGCCGCCGACCTCCTCCGCGGTGATCAGGCCCTCCTCCTCCAGCAGTTGGAGGTTGGGGTAGATCGAGCCCGGGCTCGGCCGCCAGGCCCCACCCGTCCGCTCGGAGATCTCGGCGATCATCTCGTAGCCGTGCATCGGCCGTTCCTTGAGCAGCGCCAGCAGCGAGGCCCTGACGTCCCCGCGCCGCGCCCGGCCGCCGCGCCGCCCGTGCGGGCCGCCCCGGCGCCCGCCGTGCCCGCCGAAGCCGTGCCCGAACGGACCGCCCATCGGCCGCCCGGGCCCGCCGCCGCCGAACGGCGGCGGGCCGAAGCCGCCGAAGGCCTCCCGGCCCTCGAACTCCCGCCCTTCGAAGTCCGGCCCCGGCCCGCGGCGCCAGCCACCGCGCGGACCCTCGCCGCTGAACCGCATTCCCGGATTTCCTCGGTTTCCTGAGCGCACGGCGCTCACCTCCTCGTTCACCGAGCCAGTCGAGTTACTGTCTCGATAGCTCGACGATATATCGGCGACTGTCGCTCGTCAACGGATTCCGACACGAACGGCGCATCGGCACCCCACCCCGCCACCCAGGCCCCGTCCGCCCGCTACGGTGACGGGCATGGCCGGTGAACGAGACCTCGCGAAGCTGCTGCACGGGATGCGCCCGCTGCTCAACCCGGGGCGGTACGTCTACTGCACGCTGCCCGCCAAGGTGCCCGCGGGCATGCGGCCGGTGGTGACCGTCGCCGAACCCGAAGGGGTCACGGTCGTCGTCACCCAGGAGGAGGCCGACGCGCTCGGGCTGCGCTACGAGTACGTGGCGGCCTGGATCACCCTGCAGATCCACTCCGCCCTGGAGGCCGTCGGCCTCACCGCGGCCGTCGCCGGGCGCCTCGCCGACGAGGGGATCAGCTGCAACGTGGTGGCCGGCTTCCACCACGACCACCTGTTCGTCACCGCCGACGACGCCGACCGCGCCGTCCGGGCCCTGGAGGAACTGGCCGCCCGGCCCGCCTGACGACGCCGTCGAGTGGCCGCCCCCGCAGGGCCCTCCGACACTGGGAACGGCTGCCCGGCCACCCGGCCGGCCCCCACCGGAAGGAGACGGCCGCCATGGCCACCTGCGTCACCTGCGGCAACGACTACTGGCTCGCCTTCGAGATCAAGACCATCACCGGCGACACCTACACCTTCGACAGCTTCGAGTGCGCGATGGAGAAGCTCGCGCCGCGCTGCGAGCAGTGCCAGGTCCGCATCGTCGGCCACGGCGTCGAAGTGGCCGGCCGCTTCTTCTGCTGCGCCAACTGCGCCCGCGTCAACGGCGGCCTCGGCGACCAGATCCGCGACGCCGTCGGCGCCCGCCCCGCGTAACGGCGGGCGGGCGGAGCAGTCGGCCTGTACCCCCGGTTCTGTCTCCCCAGGTGCTCGCACGACTGGGGCGGCCTCACGAAAAAGGCCCCCTGACCTGCGGTTTCGCAGATCAGGGGGCCTCAGTCGAGCTGGGGCGGCGGAAGAGTCGGCCTGTACGCCGGGTACAGGCCCTATTCCCCCGTCCGGAGAGACATTCAGGAGAGGTGACCTGGGGAAACGTCGCAGGGACGAAGCCGACTAGGCAACCCTGGGGAGCGGTTGGGGAGATCCGTTTCCGGGACTCTCTCCGGGGAGCGTCTCGGCCGGGGAAGGCATCGGCGCGATCCACCGGCCGAGGGCCGACAGTGCCTGCCGCCCAGCCTCCGGCAGGAAGTGCACGTACGTCCGGAGCGTGAACGCAGGGTCGCTGTGGCCAAGCCACGCCGCCAGGGTCGTCACGGTCTCGCCCGCCTGGAGGACGACTGAGGCGAACGTGTGCCGCAGGACATGAAATCCGTCAGAGCGGTCCATCTTCCACGACACCCTCGTCCACACCACCTTCGCGCCCTGGACCTGCTCACGCTTCGGCTCCGGAATCACGCCGGCCTTGACGAGCGCCGGCTTCCACGCCTTCTCATCCCACGTTGTCCGGTTGATCGCGCCGCCGCCCTTCCCACTGACCCTGGCGGTTGTCACCAGGAGGCGCACGGTCTTCAACGGCCGTTCCGCCCAGGGCAGGTTCGGCCTGTCCGGGTCGACCCAGGGCAGAGTGACCTCGACCGCCGGGAACTCGGCGGCGTAGGCGGCCACCCGATCGGCCAGGCCAGGCGGACAGGCCGTCAGCCGGATTTTGTTGCCCTTCGGCGGCCCGAACGCCAGCTTGCCGTCGATCTTGAGCACCTGCCGTACAACGTGGATCTCCTGGCCGACGATGTCCTCCGGGCTAAACCCGAAGGCCTCGCCCTGCCGTAGGCCGGCACCAACGGCCAGGTCGGGAAGGATCCGGTATCGGGGTGCCAGCGCCTCACGTACCGCGAGGACAGTGGCCAGCGGCCACGCCTTCGCATTGCTCTCCGGCGCCTTCGGCGGCCGCAACTCGGGGTCCCGAAAGGGGTTCTCGGGGATTCTCTTGGCTTTGAATGCGGCCTGCATGATCGCAGAGAAGTGCTTCCAGGTGGTCCGGATGGTACCGACGTCGATCGCTCGCTCGGCCTGGGTCACCCACCACCTGATCTGCTCGTCGCCGATGCGGATCAGCGGCTGTTCGCCCAGGTGCGGCAGGATGTGGTTCCAGATCCGCGGCCGCATGGACGACCGGGTGTTCGGCGGTTTCCGCAGACTCGGCCACCAGTGGGTCTCGACGTACTCCCGCAGCGTGATCTCCCCGTTGCGGGGGTCGTAGAGGTTGCCGCGGGTGCTGTCCGTGGCAGCCTCGCGCAGCCATTTCTTCGCGTCCTCGAGGCCAGCGAACGAGCGGTCCCGGACTCCGGGGATGCCGGCCACCTTGTATCGCTTCCCCTTGCCCCACAAGGAAGTTCGCTCCCGCTTCCCCGTCTCCGGGTTGGGCCGTTTGTTCATCCAACGATCTTCGATGTACCCAGCCACTGGGCACCCCCCTCAAGATCAATCGCGCGGGTCTTCAGGATCCAACCAGTGACACCGAGTTCGGCGGCAAGTTCGGCAGGGCTCGCGGCCCATTGCCGGGCGGCGCAGAAGTCGGACAGCCCGATGAGCTTGCGGGCGGCCCGCAAATCGGCGAGGCGCTCGGCCCGCACGCTGGTCGCGCCACCGCAGCCAACGTCGCCAGCCAGGATGTGCTCGATCTCGTGCGCGAGGACGCACCGCTCCTCAACCGGGCTGATCCCCTGGGCGACGACGACGATGCGATGCTCGGGGGACCACGCTCCCCAGGTGTCCCTCAGCCACTGCCGGACGACGGGTATGCCCATCCGGTCCAGCTCGGCGTGCGGGTCGTACTGCTGCGCTACCTCGGCGACAGTGCCGACGGCTCCGGGCATGCCTCTCCCCCTGAGTCCTGACGTGTGGGAGGCATGCCGGTGCGGAGATTCTGGCATATGCGCGTGAGGACGTGTGAGGATTTAGCCACGTTAAGTCACGCGTGTCGCGGGTATGCCGGGGAGTTACGGCTGTTCGCGGCGCCCGCGCTCGTGCTCCTCGATGGCCTGCTGGATCCGAGCTGCATCGTCGCCCGGAACGCCAGGGTCGCCCTCGGCCCAGGCGTGCGGCCGGTACGCGGCAAGACCGTAGGAGCCCTGTGCCGCGGGCGTGCCGCGCTGGGGGATCGACTGCAGCAGCCGGTCTGCGACATCCTCCAGAAGGTCACGTAGCACGGGGTCGCCGCCCGCCGCCACCGCAGCGCGGGCGAAGCGTCCCACCGCGGGGAACAGATCTCCGGGGGCAGCACCGTGGGATGGGGTCACGGCGGCGAGCGCGTTCGCTGGTGCGCTGAAAGTGCTGGGGTCTTGGCCGGCCAGTGCCCGATCGACGCCGTCGGGGGGCCACAGAAGTGCTCGACCGACCGCCAGATAGCCAGCGGGGATCTCCGGCGCACTGGCTGGCACTGCCCCCGTCTCGTACGTGCTGATCGTTCTCACTGTCAGCCCGGATTGGTTGGCCAGCTCGGGCTGTCGCCACCCCTTGCGCATGCGGTCGCGCTTGATGCACCGACCGAGGTGCTTCCAGTCCTGCTCCACGGTCCCGATCTCCCTTGACTGCTCGGCGCGCTCTTCCTGCAAGGCAACGATAGGCAACAGTCTTGCAGAGGGCGTGCAACTGCACGCAGTCAGGTTCCCGCCAACGTCACGCCCGCCTCCTTTGACTTCCTCTCTACTTCTCATTGCTTCTTGCGCTTCTCGTCCACTGCATCTACGGTTCCTGTTGTGCAAGCAGACGGACCGAACATTCGGCGCCTGCGCGAACGAATGGGTCACGGCCTGAACTCCTTCGCGCAGCGAGCCGGAATCTCCCCCTCGCACCTGTCGCGCATCGAGCGCGGGCTCAGTGGGGCTCAGCCGGAAGTGATCCAGCTCATTGCCGCCGAACTTCATGTCGAGGTGGAGCTGATCATCAAAGAAGAAGTGGAGAAGAAGTCATGAGCGAGGTGGACTCGCCCTTCCTGTCGCATAACGAGGCGGCTGCCTACATCAAGCGGACTCCGCGCGCCCTGTACTGCCTCAACGACCGACGGCAGGGGCCGCCGTCCTTCCGTCTCGGCGGCCGACGCATGTACCGCCTTGTCGCCCTCAAGGCATGGCTCAGGGAGCACGAGGCGGCTGATTCCCGGTCGAACCTCGCCCTCGACCCCACCCGCCAGGCCGTCGAGCCGCGCCGCGCACAGCGCCGCCAGCCCGCCGCCGCCTGACCCACCCACAGACATGGGTCGGGCCGCCCCGGCTTGGACTCCAGGGACGGCCCCGGCCCACCGATCAAGCACTCACAGAAGGAGGTAGGGCCGCGTGAAGCAGCCTACTACCACCCCCCTGGCCAACCTCGGACACTACGAGCCGCACGCGACCGTCTTGGAGCTGCAGGCCCAGACCGCCGCGATGTACGTCGCGCTGCACCTGACGAACCGCGCGCTGACCTCCGGCCTGGCAGCGCCCTGGTGGACCATCGACCCCACCGGCAGTCTCGCGGCCGAGTTCACCGGCCCGCTCGCCCTGCGGGACCTCGACCGCTGGCGCCGCCACCTCCCCGACGCCGCGACCACCTCGGCCCGGGGGCTGCACGAGATCCGATGGACCGTCACGTCGACCGTGCAGAACGTCTCTGTGCAGCTGGTCGCCGTCGTGCCCGCCCTGGTCCGGACGGCGGTGCCGGCGTGAACAGCCACAACCTGATGAGCGACCAGCGCCTCGACAAGATCCGCGCGCTCGACCTCTCGACGATGCTGCCCGAGAGCGCCGAGTGGGCGGACACCGAGCGCGCCAGCGCCGCCGTCTGGCTGGCGAAGTTCGCCCCGGTCATCCGCGAGCTGGTTGGTGAGATCGACGACCTCGAGAACGTGCTCGACGAGGCGGAGGACGAGGTCGACGCTCTGCGGGCGAGGATCCCGAGCGAACCCGGACATCCCGGCCAGATCCGGGTGGTGTCGGTGCGCAAGGTCGCGCCGAAGAAGTGGAGGGTCTGCTGGGTCGAGGACGGGCGCCGCCGGTCCAAGACCTGGTCGACTCCCACCGACGCCCGCGGCTATGCCGAGTGGCTGCTCCGCCAGCAGCAGCTCGGTGGTGGCTGGTGAGCATTCCCGAGTTCGGCGCCGTGCTGGTCCTGGTCCTCACCGTCCCGGTGACCGCGCTCGCGCTCCGGCACTGGGACCCGGACCGGATCCGCCGCCGTGCCCACCGCCGCCGCATCCGCGCGGCCCGCCGCACCAACTTCCCGAAGGGCAGTACCCGATGAGTACGACTACTACCTGGTGGACGAAGCGCGCGTACGTGGACACGCACGACGCCCGCGGCACCCTGCACATTCACCCCGGCGGGCTCCGTGGTGACCAGTTCACCCTCTACCGGGACGACAAGATGTCCGCGGACGACATGTTGGCGATCGCGGACCGCGTCCTTGCCGAGGTGCAGCGCTGGCGCGACGACATCGCGAAGACCGCCAAGGCGGACCGCACCATCGCCGACGAGCTCGCCGCCGCGCGGGCCCGCATCGCCGTGCTGGAGAACTCCGCCCAGGAAGGCGGCTCCTGATGGCCGCGCGGCTCACCAATCAGAGCGTGAAGGGCGTCGCCGCGGACATCGCCCACGGAACGATGAAGGGCTACCGGCAGCACCGGTACCGCGGCGTGCCGCTGTGCGAGGACTGCCGCCAGGCGTGCAGGGACGACGCCAACACCCGGGCGGCGAACAAGCCGGCGAGCAACCGGCGCGCACAGGCGTGGAACGGCGGCATGGTCGGCGAGAGCGCCAGCACGGTGCGGATCCTCGCAGTCCCGGCGCCCTGCAGCATCCCGGGCTGCGGGACCGCAGCGGCTGACCCCTGGCCCGAAGGCTGGGAGATGGCCACGGTGGACGGCGCGGAGCGGCAGTACTGCCGGCCGTGGTGCGCCACCTACGCCCAGGCCCTCGCGGACGTGCGCGCCATCGACCGGACGGAGGCCGCCTGATGAACTCCTCCCAGCCTGACACCGCGTGGGACATCGTTCGGACCGAGCTCCGCAGGGTACTCACCCGGGCGCCGTTGAGGATCGTGCGCTGCGACGACCCGCGGCCCGCTCTGGAACTGGTCCGGTCGAACGGCGCCGGCTGGTTCCTCGTGCCCCTGCCGCCCCGGGCCCGCCTGCGGTTGCGCTACCGCGACTGGCCCCAGCCGCACCTGCGGCTGGAGGACACCCCGCGCCCGGGCTGCCGCACCTGCGGCGGCAGCGGTGAGGTCGAGACCGGCGGCGACGAGGACGGGCCGTACGAGCCGGCCGCCTGCCACTGCTGGGAGCCCTGGCCCTACCGCGACCCCGTCCTAACAGTCCCGGTGCCGCGTTGGGCCGCCCGCCGCTGGTGCGGCTGGGCCGAGCCCGAGTACAGCTCCGAACCGCCCTTCTGACCGGAGGACCTGATGCCCGCTCCCCAGACCGACCCCGTACTGGCCGATGCCCTGCGCCGCACGGTGGTCGAGCACATCGCGGTCGGACTGTCGAGCGGGCAGCCGATGGTCATCAACGCGGCCCTCAAGCTCCTCACCGACCTGGACCTCGTCGGGGTCCCGGTCGGTGAGGAAGTCGACCAGGCGCTCGTCGCCCTGCCGCCGGCCTGGCGCCGAAGGTGACCAGCTCGTGCAGCCAGTGGCTGCCCGACCAGGGCAGCCACTGCGGGCGGAGCGGTCGACCGTACGCCGTCGGCTCGCGTTGCCCGGATCACACCCCCGCCGCTGAAGCCGGGCGGCCCGAGCCGCCGCCCGGCCCTGGTTACACCCCTCAGCGCCTGCCGACTCCGCAGTCTGCCAGCGCGCTCACCGACGCCCGCGCGATCGCCTCCGGCAAGCGCCGCAGCACCCCCCAGCAGTACCGCCTCGCCCAGGCCGCCACCGCAGGCGAGGCACGCACCCGCGCTACCAGTCCCAGGAGGACGCCCTCATGACGGTTCGCCTGCTCCCGCCCATCAGCAGCCTCGGTCTGCACGGCCCCGACGCCGTACCCCTCGCCGACGGTCCGCGCTACGTCCGCACCGAACGGATGACCCGCTGGCACCGGGTTCGTTCCGGAGTCCGGTACGGATCCGGCCGGACGGTCTACCAGCTGTGGTGCACGGGGACTGTCTTCGACGACCACTTCTTGTCCCGCGAGGACCTGCCCACCGGCGCGACCGTGTGCGGGCCGTGCGACGGCCGCGCGGTCGGCGCCGGCCAGGAACCGAACGGACCGGACGGCAGGGTCCTCGTGTTCACCCCTCGGGACCTCGCCCCGCCGGCGATCTGCCCCGGCTCCCGCTCCGACCGACTGAGCCAGGCCATCCCGCCCGGCACCGTCGGTCAGTGCCTCGCGTGCCTCGACCTCCACCCCGTCCGGGCCATGGGTGGCCCGTACAACCCGCGCGCCGCGATCGTCCAGCATCCGCCCGGTGGCGGCCTGCCCGATCCGTGCCCCTTCCACCGGTGGAAGTACCTGGAGGCCACTCCCGAGGGCGGCCTGCGATGCGCCTGCGGCCGTTCCCTCCGCGAGCCGCGTCCGGCCGCCGCCTGACCCACCATCCAGAGCGGCCCGGGGCGGGCCGGACTCGACTCCGCCCGTTCCGGGCGACCAACCCACCGGAGAGCACCCCTTGAGCACCACCCACACCGCCCAGGGCGACCGGACCCAGACGGTCCGCAACGCCTGGACGAACGTGCTGCGCGCGGAGGTGCTGCGGGTCGGCAGCCGCGACCTGGCAGCGGTCGCGCGGGTTGGGGTGTGGCTCGCCACCTACGCCGACGCCGACGGGACCAACGCGTTCCCCGCCAGGGAGACGCTGGCCGTTCTGGCCGGGTGCACGGCGGAGTCGGTGACCCGGGCGCTCCGGGTGCTGGAGGGCGTCGGCATGGTGACCAAGCGACGTCGCCCGAACGCGACAGCCGTCTACCGCCTGGTGCTGCCGGTGGCCCGGCCCAACTGGGACCAGCACCTCCACCACTACACCGACACTCGGCAGCGCAAGGCGCGCGCGGCCGAGAAGGCCAAGGCCATCGAGGAGCACCTCCGGACAGCGTCCCCGGCGGGGGTTCCGGACAGCGTCCCCGCCGGGGGTTCCGGACAGCGTCCCCGGACGCTTCCCACCGTCCCGGATAGCGTCCCCGGACGCCCCCGGATAGCGTCCCCGGACGCTATCCGGACAGCGTCCCCGGCGGGGGGGTACCAGGACCTACCTACCTACGGTAGGGACCAGATCCACTACCACCCCGCGCGCGAGGCCGACGACCGGCTGCCCGCCCTGCGTGGCAACGCAGTGGAGGACGCGGTCGACATCGGCCCGCTGATCGACTCGATGCGCTCCCGCGGAATGACCGTGTCCTGGCCGCTCTCCGAAGACGAAAAACGCGCGCTCGCCGCGCAACTGGCGGCCGTTGGCGCGCCGGTCCTGGTCGAGCACGCCGCACGCATCTGGCGAGCCAGCCGCGACACCCCCTACAGCGCCCGGTACTTCCTCCCGCAGTGGCTCGCTCTGTCCGTCAATGGCCCGCCGACCGCACTTGGCGACCTCGGCGGCCCCAGCCGAACGGCTGACTACCTCGCCGACATGGCCGCCATCGCCAACGAGATGCGGCAGAACGGAACTCGATGAACCCCGAGTTGATCCCGAAGTTGATCGCCGAGATCGCCCTCGCGGACCCACGCATCCGCCGCGACGACGGGACGGAGCGACGGGCACAGGCCACGATGTGGGCCGGCATCCTCGCTGACGTCCCGTACGAGGCCGCGCTGCAGTTCGCTTACCAGCACTACCGCGTCTCCCAGTGGCCGATCCTTCCCGCGGACATTGCGACCCGCTGGAGCGCGGGAACCCGGGCGAGGCTTGGCCGGCACACCGATCCGACGCCCGCCGTCGACCCGGACCGCGTCACCGAGTGGTGCGCCGAGCTCGGCGCCACCCGACGTGCCGTCGCCGTCGGGCGCGCCGCACCCGCCGCGTACGCCATCGCCGAGGGACCGCCGGTTGCAGTCGCCGAACTGATCGCGGGAATCGGGCACATGCCCCCGGAACGCGACACGTCGGCGACCTACATTCCCGACCACGCGCGCACCCAGCTCGCACAGTTCCGGCACCCACGCCGGCCCGAGTGGGCAATCGCCTGCCCTGTACCGACCTGCCGCGCCCGCGCCGGTCAACGGTGCACCCGGCCGAGCGGCGGACCGATCACCGGCGGCAGCCACCCCAGCCGCCTCGACAACTGGCTCGCTAAGCAGGCCGCCGCGTGATTCCGCCCGCCGCCGCGCAGACCATCCGCTCTGCCGTGCTCGACGCCCACCAACTCCGCCCCGCCGCCCCCGAGGCCATCGCCCGCCACGTCCTGCGGGCCCTCGCCGACGCGGGCTGGCAGATCACCCCGATCCCGCCTACCGACCACGACGACCAGGAGATCAGTCCCATGCCGAAGAAACCCGACCCGGCCGCCGCCGCCCGCGCCGAGTTGGCCGGCCACGACCTCGCCTGCCGATGCGCCCTCAGCCAGCTCTGCCACGCCGACGTCCTGCTCGAACTCGCCAACCAGCCCGCCCAGGAGGCCTGACCCATGACCGAGCCCCTCGGCCTCGACGCCATCCAGGCCCGGCTCGACGCGGCCACCCCTGGACCGTGGCGATGGCGTGGCAACACCGAGAGCCGCCACCTTCGCCTCCAGACCCCTCACCACGGCGGCCTGACCGTCATGGACTTCGAACGCTGGGGCATGCAGGGCGCCCAGCCCCGCTTTGCCCGCGACCACCTCATGTACCCCGCCAACGAGATGGTCACCTACGAGGTCGCAGCCTGGTCGAAGGACATCTACCGCAAGGACATCGTCGGAATCGAGCACCCGGACGCCGAGTTCATCGCTGCTGCCCGGCAGGACGTGCCCGCTCTGCTCGCCCGGGTCCGGGAACTGGAGGCCGAGCGCGACCGCTACCGCACCGCCTGGCACTCCGCCCGCCGCCGCGCCAGCCTCCTCCACGACGAGAACGCCACCTGGCGCCGCACCGTCACCAGCGTCGAGCAGGACCGAGACCGCGTCTTCGAGCACGCCCGCACCCAGGACGAACGCATCCGGGCGTTGGAGGTCGAACTGGCCACCGCCAAGGCTGCCGGCTACCGCCAGGCCGCCGACCACGTCTCCGAGCTGATCCTGGGACACGGCAAGGACGCGGACGCGGAGATGGTCCTCGTCTTCCTCCAGAACGGCGCCGACCTCCGCGAGCGCTTCGCCGCCTCCCAGGCCGCTCCCAGCGGCGCCACACAGCCCGCCTGACAGCCCCACAGCCACGACCTGACGGCCCCGTGCGCGGCCAGGACCGGACCACCAACGGCCGCGCCGGCCCAGGGTGCCACCCGAACTCCCGAAGGCCCCAGGCGGGCCGTCACACCAACCACAGGAGCCACCGTCATGCCCACCACCCGCGAACAGCTCCTCACCGCCCTCTGCGACCCCACCGAGTGGGACGCCGACGTACTAGGCCTTCCCGAGCACGAGGCCACGCGACTCCTCGACATCTACCGCGCCGAGATCCTCGCCGAACAGGACACCGCCTTCAACACCGCCACCACCTGACAACCCCCCTGGCGGCCGACACCCACCGGCCGCCACACACACCCACCACGGAGAACCCACCATGACCAACGCCCGCACCACCCTCCTCGCCGGGGAGGACCCCGCCAGCCCCGAGTACGCCGACGCCCGGGCCCGCGTCGAGCGGCTGGTCGACGACTACCGCACCGCGCTCCTCGCCAAGGCGGCCCGCCGCATCCGAGGCAGCAAGATCAACCAGCCCGGCGACGACATCGACCACCACATCAACGACGTCATCGAGCAGACCGCCGCGATGGTGGTGGGCATCCGGTGACCGGCACCCCGCCGCCCGCCAGCCAGCAGGGCTGGGACCGCGCCGAGTTCACCTGCGGCTGCTGCGGCGTCACCGTCACCGCCGCGACCGAGCGCGAGTACATCCGCCTCGTGGCCGGCGCCGGCCAGGCGGCCACCCTCATCGCCCTCCACCCCCACGGCCGCGACAACCAGCCCGAACCGAACGGAGACCAGAAATGATCAAGCCCGGCCAGATCTACCAGTCCCTCAGTGGCCGCCACCACCCCGCCGACCGACCCACTCGCATCCTCATCAAAGGCGTCATCCCGTACGGTGCCGGCTGCTGGGGACAGGGCACAGCCAGCGTCGTCACCCTCACCACCACCGGCCGGGAAGTGCGGCCCCGGAACGTCAAGCTCACCCAGCTCCACGACAGCCCGACCACCCGCGACGGACGGCCCCGTCGTAGCGGCTACGCGCTCTACAGGGACGTCGAAGGCGGCGCCGAATGACCCCTTGGACCGTCCTCGCCACCTGCGGACCCGCCGCCACCGTCGGCCTCTGGTGGATCCACCGCATCAGCCACCACCCCACCAGCGCCCACGTCCGCATCTACGTGCCACCACCCCTCACCGAGCAGTACGTCGACACCCAGATCGCCGTCCTCGAACTCCAGTGGGAACGCCAACGATGACCGACACCGCCATCACCACCCTCCCTGGCACCCCGCTCACCCGCTCCGAACTGCGAGTCCTCCGACTCCTCGCCAACGGCCGAACCACCGACCAGGCCGCACGCCACCTGTACGTCTCCCGGAACACCGTCAACACGCACATCTACCGCATCTACCGCAAGCTCGGCGCCGTCGACCGGGCCCACGCCGTCGCCCTCGGCATCGCCACCGAGCAACTCGACCCCAGCGAGATCACCGTCGTCCACCCCATCGCCACCAGGAGCGTCACATGATCCCCAGCGCCCGCGAGCAGCAACTCGCTGCTCAACTGCGTACCGCCGAGGCCGACCGCGACGGCGCCTACCGTGAACGCGCCCACCTCACCGCGTGGCTCGCCACCATCCACCCCGCCGTCATTGCGCCTGCCACCGACATCGACGAGCCCGGCTGGCAGCTCCTGTACGTCACCGTCGGCGGCCAGCAGCTGTCCTGGCACATCCACCCCCGTGACGCCGACCTCTACACCCACGTCGAACACGTCGACCCGACCGACCCGCGCGCCCAGTGGGACGGCCACACCACGACGGAGAAGTACGCCACCATCCGCGGCCTCACCTTCACCGAGCTGCGGGGAGACGACCAAGGTGGAAAGGCTGAAGCCCGCGCCGCCGACTACGAGCAGGTCATCCAGAGCCAGCGCGACGAACTCCTCAAGGCCCGCGCCGCCGGGCGACCGGTTCCGACCTCGTCCGCGCACGCCTGATCCCCTCTGGCGCCCATCACCAGCCCGCCTGACGTACCTGGAGCCACCCATGACCAGCACCGCCCACACCGACCTCACCCACATTGCCGACCGCTGGACCGACCTGCGCGAGCTGCTGGAGGCCCAGACGCCGCGCACGTGGCCGCCGGCGGGCCGGATGTCCGACCACCAGCGGGACCTCGACGACGCCCTCGACGGGATCGAGGTTGTCGACCAGCAGGCCGCGGCCGAGCGCGCCGAGCGGACCGCCCTCGCCCCCGGCGTCCGGCCGGCGCCGCTCCGGGTCCCGATCTTGGACACGATCACCGAGCTGGAGGGCGAACTCCTCGCGCTGGCCGACGAGATTGCGGGCAGCATCCAGCGGCCCGCGTTCACCGCCCGCTCCGCCAGCCCGGCCGACGAGATCGCCCGCTCGGTCGCCATGATGAGCGCCCGCGACGCCGCCGACCCCCGCCGCTGGAAGTTCAACATGGCCGTCCGGAACGGTGCCCTCGCGGCCCGCTGGCTCGCCGACCGCATCGAGGCCACCGACGGCCCGTTCCGGCCGCTCTCCGACAACCAGCACGCTCGGATCGGCCAGGTCGCCGCCGCCGCCCGGCGCCGCATCGACCGCGCACTTGGTGAACCCGAGGCCGACACCGACCCCACCCCGCTCGGCCAGACCTGCCGAGCCTGCGAAGGCGGCCTGACCTACACCCGGACCGACGGCGACTTCACGATCTGGTGTCAGGGCGAGTGCGGCGCGTCCTGGACCGGCGCCAACCTCCTGCGCGGCCTCAACGTCGCCTGAACCCGCCCGTTTGTGAGGGCGCTCACCACCCGCTCGTGAGCGCCCTCACCCACCCGGAGAACACCACGTGAACACCCTCACCATCGGCGCCTGGCACGCTGCCGAACTCCACGGAATCGCCGGCCCCTGGGCCGTCCACGGATACGCCACCATCTGGGACATCACCACCACGGCCGACGGCACCCAGCACGTCACCGTCGAGGTCAGCGCCCCCGGCGGCGCCACCGACGCGCCCCACTACACCTACGCCACCGGCCGCGTGAGCATCCTCACTGACGGCCGGACCGCGCTCACGGACGTCATCACCCCGCAGCCCGGACCCACCCGGATCGTCCTCAGCGCGGTCCCTGACTGCCTCCTCGGCGACGTCGACGCCCAGCGCCACCGGGCCCAGGCCGTGAGCACCCTCACCGACTGGCAGCCCATTCCCGACAATGACAGCTCCCTCGGCGTGAGCGCACTCACGCACCTCGCCCGGGCCGTTCAGCGAGTCGCCGACGGCGAGAACGCGGTCCGCGAGCGAGACACCCTGATCCGCCGGCTCCGAGCCGGACAGGTCGACCGCAGCCAACTTGCCACCATCGTCGGCACCGACCCCAGCCGGATCACCCAGATTTGCAAGCCGATCCGCGAGAGGATGAGCGCATGAACACCGACCTGATCGCGTTCATCCGCGCCCGTCTCGACGAGGACGAGCGAGAGGCCCTCGCCGTACTCTGGGCGGGATCCGGCAACCGCCTGGACTGGACGCTTGTGGCATCGGCAACGATTGAGATCGGAACCGAGACCATCGGCACGGATGATCGAAACGTGGCCAGTCACATTGCTCGCCACGATCCGGCGCGGGTGATGGCCGAGGTCGACGCCAAGCGGCGCCTGCTGGACCTGCATGGCCCCCTCACGCTGCGAGGAGGGGCGGGCGCCCGGTGCTTCGACACCACTACCGCCTGCCGATCCTGCGAGCCTCCCCAGTTCCCCGAACACGCCTACCCCTGCGCGACGCTCCGCCTGCTCGCCCTGCCGTACGCCGACCACCCCGACTACCGGCCCGCATGGGCACCCGACGTCACCGCTTGACGCGCACCCACCCAGTGATCCACAATTGCCCCACGTTCGGCGTGCCCGGACACCACAAACCGCTGACAGCCCCTCGTTTTTCTTCCCGAGAGCCCCGCGAGCCAACGCCGCGGGGCTCTCGCCGCATCCAAGACCGGCAGCCCGCCAACTTCCCCACGGCGGGCCGATTCAGCACAGCGCTTGACCGGCGGACAGCACCGCACTGACGTCCACCTTCAATCCGTTCCCGAGCTGCAGGTCATCAGCCCAGATGGGCGCCGGCTTCGGGTACTTGGCCTGGGCCGTGCCGTTCACGCCGTACTCGACGCCACCCGCTTCGAAGGTGACCATCCGCCCCGGCCGGCACCGCAACGTCCCGGACTCCACCGTGAATGGCCAAGGCGACACCGTCAACCTCGACACCGCCCTGCCGCTGGCGTCGCTGCTGACACCAACTCCGGCACCACCAGCTGACACCCGCGTCGTGCTCGACTTGCTGGCCGGGGCGGGGTCGTCATCCGTGACCAACCATGCAAACCCGAAGATCGCGGCCGTCACCACCCCCGCCGCGATCCACTGCCCCCGCGGCCAACTCTTCTGACCTGCCACAACCGCACCTCCCCAGTGAGGCCGCTCAGCGTAGGGCAGGTGATCAACCGTGGCCAGACGTCGCGTACTCACCGTTTGCACCGTCGCCGGCTGCCCCGACCTCACCACCGGCGGCCGCTGCCCCACTCACCAGGCCCAGGCCGACCGCGCCCGTGGCACCCGGACCCAGCGCGGCTACGGCCAGCAGCACCGTACCCGCTTCCGCCCCGGTGTCCTCCGGCGCGACCCGCAGTGCGTGTGCACCGACCAAGCCCACGGCCACGGGCAGCCCTGCGGCCAGCCAAGCCAGCACGCCGACCACTGGCCGCTGTCCCGCCGCGAGCTGGCCGCCGCCGGCCACGACCCAGACGACCCGAGACACGGTCGAGGTCTATGCCATAGCTGCCACAGCAAGGAGACAGCCAGGCACCAGCCAGGAGGCTGGAACAGCCAGTAGCCGCCAGCCGCCAGCCGCTTCCCATGCCAGTCACCCAAGGTGACGGTACCCAGGGGGGTGACCCCCTCTGGCTATCTGCCAGGGACCCGCGGGGGAGGCAGCTCGCAATCTGTACGGGTCTGGTGTCCCTCGGGGCCCCACACCTGTAACCCAGAGTGACCCCAGGTTCGAGCCGCAACGGCCCGGCCGTGACGTGCCGCAACGGCGCTGGAGAGTGATCACCATGGGAGGAATGGGACCGGTCCCGAAGCCGGCGCCCGAACGGCGGCGCCGCAACGCCGCGGTGGCCATGACCCAGCTGCCCGCCGCGGGTCGGCAGGGCAAGGCTCCCTGCTTCCCGCTGCCCCCGCTCATCAACCAGGACGAAGACCTTGGCGCCCTGCGCGAACGCGAACTGGACCTGTGGGCCGACCTGTGGACCACTCCGCAGGCCGTGATGTGGGAGCGCACGCACGCCACGTTGGCGGCGGCCCGATTCGTCCGCTTCTCCGTCCTCGCCGAGAACGGCAACACCAAGGCCGCAACCGAAGCAAGGCAGTTGGAGGACCGGCTGGGCCTCAACCCCCAGGCGATGCTCCGGCTGCGCTGGGAGATCGCCCCGGACGAGGTGGCCGAACAGCGCCAGGACCGCGCGGCTCGGCGAGCGCCCGCCAGCGCCCGCCAGCGCCTGCGAGTGGTTGACCCCGGTGTGGCGGGGGCCTGAGTACCCGGGCGAGTTCCCCACGTTGGGCTGGACGGTCGGCGAGTGGATCGAGGCTCACTGCGTCATCCCCGACGGCGACCGGATCGGCGAGCCGTACCTGCTGACCGACGAGATGTGGCAGCTCCTGGCCTGGCACTACCGTCTGCGGCCGGAGGCCACGGCCGACCGGTGGGCATCCGCTTGGGCCTACCGGCGCTCGCAGTTGGTGAGGCCTCAGAAGTGGGGCAAGGGCCCGTTCAGTGCCTCCCTGATCTGCGCCGAGGCGGTCGGCCCGGTCCGCTTCGCCGGTTGGGACGCCGCGGGCGAGCCGGTCGGCCGGCCGTGGGAGACGCCCTGGATCCAGATTGCCGCGACCTCCGAGGACCAGACCGACAACGTGTACCGGGTGCTCGTCCCGATGATCGACGAGGGGCCGCTGGCCGACTGGATCCCGGACACCGGCGAAACCCGCATCAACGTGCCGGGCGGCGGCCGGATCGAACCGGTCACCAGCTCGGGCCGGGCCCGCCTGGGCCAGCGCATCACCTTCGCCGTGCAGGACGAGACGCACTCGTGGCTGGAGGCCAACGGCGGCTGGCGGCTCGCGGAGACCCAGCGCCGCAACCTGTCCGGCACCGGCGGCCGGGCGGTGGAGACCACCAACGCGTGGGACCCGTCCGAGCAGTCGGTGGCCCAGCGCACAGCCGAGGCCCGAGTCACGGACGTGCACCGCGACCACCGGATCCCGCCGCCAGCGTCGCTGGCGAACAAGCGGGAGCGGCACCGAGCCCTGCGGGTCGCCTACGGCGGCTCGGCGGTTGGCGCGGGCGGCTGGGTGGACATCGACCGGATCGACGGCGAACTCGTCGAGATCGCCGAACGCGACCCGGCGCAGGCCGAACGCTTCTACCTGAACCGGATCGTCGCTGGCACCGCCGGCTACCTCGACCGGCACCTGTGGGACGCCCGGGCCGACGCCCGGCCGGTCCCGGCCGACGGCACCCCGGTCGTGCTGGGTTTCGACGGCTCGGATGTGGACGACTGGAGCGGCATTCGGGCTGAGACGCTCGACGGCTTCCAATTCACCCCGACGTTCGGGCCGGACCGCCTCCCGACGATCTGGGACCCGGCGGAGCACGGCGGCCAGGTGCCGCGCCTGGAGGTCGACGCCGCGGTGCAGGACTTGATGCGCCGCTACCGGGTCGTCCGCATGTACTGCGACCCGCCGTACTGGGAGACCGAGGTCGACACGTGGGCGGACCGGTACGGGGAGAAGGTCGTGGTCCGCTGGTACACCCAGCGGGCCGTGCAGATGCACGCCGCGGCGGAGCGCCTGCGCACGGACGTCATGAAGAAGGACAGCGCCTTTCGGCACGACGGCTGCCCGACCGCGGGCGCGCACGTCGCGAACGCCCGCAAGGCAGCGCGGCCGGCCGACCGATACGTCCTCAAGAAGGCCAGCCCGGCCCAGAAGATCGACCTTGCCGTGGTGAGCATCCTCGCTCACGAGGCAGCTGGCGACGCCATCAAGGCGGGCCTGGCCCGCGAGACCGAGTCGTGGGTTTGGACCGCGTGAGGGGAGGTGCCCGGTGGGGCTGACGCTGGAACAGGCCGGGCGGCTGGCGGACGTGCTGATGTCCGAGCTGCAGTCCCGCTCGGGCGCCGTCCGCACGGCGACGCACTACTACATGGGCAAGGTGCCGCTGAGGTTCGCCTCCGAGCAGTACCGGCAGTACTTCGAGAAGCAGTACCGCGGGTTCTCGGACAACTGGGTGGCTCCGGTCTCCGAAAGCCCGGTCGAGCGTCTCGCGGTCACCGGGGTGAAGGCTGCCGGCGAGATCACGGCCGACCGGGACCTATGGGAGGTGTGGCAGCGAAACGGCCTCGACGCCGACAGCCAGCTCGGGTTCCTCGGCGCAGGCCTGGGCGCGCGGGCGTTCGCCCTGGTGTGGGGCGACCCCGACGACGAGGAGACCCCGCGGGTCACCTTCGAGGACGCCCGGCAGGCCATCGTCCAGTACGAACCGGGCAGCCGCCGTTGCCGCCGGGCCGCCCTGAAGACGTGGCAGGACGGCAACCGCGAGTTCGCCACCCTCTACCTCAAGGACGAGGTGTGGAAGCTTCAGCGGCCGGTCGGCGCGGAGCCCCGCAAGTCGCCGCTGCTCGCGCAGGCCGACGAGCTGGAACGCGACTGGGCGCCACGGGAGATGGGCGAGGAGCCGAACCCGCAGCTGAACCCGCTGGGCATGGTGCCGATGGTGGAGCTGCCGAACCGGCCGCTCCTGGCGGACGACCCGATCTCGGACGTGTCCGGCGTCATCGCGATGCAGGACGCCGTGAACCTGCTGTGGAGCCAGCTGTTCACCGCCTCCGACTTCGCGAGCTTCCCGCAGCGCGTCGTCCTGGGCGCCGAGCCGCCGAAGACCCCGATCCTGGACGCCAACGGGCAGGTGATCGGCTCCAAGCCGGTGCCGCTGGAGAAGTTCGCCGTCGACCGCGTGCTCTGGCTCAGCTCCGACAAGGCCAGCATCGGCTCGTGGCCAGCCGCCAACCTGGAGGCCTACACCAAGGTGATCGAGGTCGCGGTAGGCCACATCGCCGCCCAGACCCGCACCCCCCAGCACTACCTCATCGGCAAGATGGCCAACCTGTCCGGTGACGCGCTGATCGCCGCCGAGACCGGCCAGGTCAAGAAGGTGCAGCAGAAACAGCTCTGGTACGGGCAGGCTCTGCGCGAGCTGTTCCAGCTCATCGCCCTCGCGCGCGGCGAGGACGGCAAGGCCCGCGCGCTGGCCGGCGGCACGGTGATGTGGGCGGACGCCGAGTCCCGGTCGATGGCCCAGCTCACCGACAGCCTGCTGAAGCTGAAGCAGATCGGCTTCCCCTTCGAGTACCTCGCGCTCCGGTACGGCCTCACCCCGACCGAGGTCGCCGACCTGATGGCCATGCGCGAGCAGGAGGCCGCCCTGGACCCGGTCTCGGCGCTGATGAACAGCGCCCAGCAGGCCCAGGGCGCACAGCCAGCTGCCCCGCCCGGGCCGCTCGCCGAGCCCGCCCCGACGGGCTGAGCGGGTGGACCTCGCCGACCTCGCCGAGCGGCACCTCGTCGCCCGCCGCCGGGCGGCCGCCGCCACGGTCCTCGGGGCGGTACGCGAGTGGCGCCAGATCGACATCCGCGACCTCACCGCATCGTGGTCCCAGCTGTCGCCCCGCCTCCTGGCCGTGGTCTCGGCCGGCCAGACTGCCGCCGCCGCTGCCGCCCAGGCCTACACGGACCGCGCGACCACGCTGCAGGGCGCCCAGCCCGAGCCGGCCGGGACGATCGCCGCCTCGGCGTTCTCCAGGCACGCCTCGGACGGCCGCGACCTGGCCAGCCTGCTCTACCTACCGGTGATCGACACCAAGGAGGCCATCACCTCCGGCGCGAGCACCACCGAGGCCCTGGGCGTCGGGGAGCGCAAGCTCCGCATGCTCGTGGACACCGAGGTCGCCGACGCCGGCCGGGCCGCTGACAGTGTCGGCATCACCGCGAACCGGGCCCTGACCGGCTACATCCGCACCGTCTCCGGCGGCGCGTGCGGGCGGTGCGCACTCCTCGCGGGCACCCGGTACGCCTACAACGCCGGCTTCCAGAGGCACCCGCACTGCCACTGCACGCACGTCCCGATCGCCGGCCGCGGCCGGCACGCAGCGGCGACGCTGGACCCGCGGGCCTACTTCAACTCCCTTACCCGGGCCCAGCAGGACAAGGCCTTCACCGTCCACGGAGCGCAGGCCATCCGTGAGGGCGCCGACATCGGTCAGGTGGTCACCGCCCGCCGCGGCGTGTCCACCGTCGGGTCCTGGACGCAGGACGGCGTCACCCACCGCGGGCGCCTCGCCCACACCGGCACGACCCGGGTCTCCACGACCTCGTTCGGCACCTCGCGCCGCAGCCTGGCCGGTCGCCGACTGCGCGAAGCCGGGGCCCGCGGGCCGCAGGTGCGCCGACTGACCCCGGAAGCGATCTACCGGCTCGCAAGCACCCGCGACGAGGCGATCCAACTGCTGTTCCGGCACGGCTACATCGTCTGAACTCCCGGCCGCCGCAACGGCAGCCCCGACTCCTGCAAGAGGAGCCCCGATGAACAACCGCACCCTCCCCCGCCACGCCCGTACGGGCCTGCTCGCCGTCGGCTGGCGCAAGCCGCGTCCCGGCGAGGACGGCGACCAGCCGATCTGGCCGGTCCTCGGCGGTGCCCCCGGCGACGGGGACGACGAGCCCGGTGACGAGCCGGACGGCGGCAACCCGGACGACGGGGACGACGAACCGGACGACGAGCCACTCGGAGAGGCCGGCACGAGGGCCCTCACGGCGGAGAAGGCCCGCCGCAAGGCCGAGGCCGAGCGCCGGAGGGCCGCCGAGAAGCGCGCCGCCGACCTGGAGGCCGCGCTCGCCGCCGCGAAGAAGGGCGACGGCGGCCCCGACGAGGACCAGATCCGCCGCGATGCCACCACCGCGGCCACCGCCCGCGCCAACGAGCGCATCCTGCGCTCCGAGGTCCGCGCGGCCGCCGCCGGCAAGCTGTCCGACCCCCGCGACGCCCTGCGCTTCCTCGACCTCACCAAGTTCGAGGTCGACGAGGACGGCCAGGTCGACGAAGACGAGATCGCCGAAGCGATTGACGACCTCGTGAAGTCCAAGCCCTACCTGGCCGCAACGGCCGGCAGTACCAAGCCGCGGTTCGAAGGCACCGGGGACGGCGGCGCGCGCAAGACGCCCGCCGGACCGCGCCAGTACACCGAGGCCGACGTCAAGACCATGACGCCCGAGCAGATCGACGAGGCTCACCGCAAGGGTCAGCTGCGCGACTACCTGGGCTCCTGACCGAGAGGACCCACAGCAGTGGCCATCACCCGTTTCAAGCCGGAGATCTGGAGCGCCAAGCTCCTGGTCGCCCTGCGCAAGGAACTCGTCTACGGCGGGCCCGGCATGATCAACCGCGACTACGAGGGCGAGATCGCCAACGCGGGCGACACCGTCCGCATCACCTCGATCTCCGACCCGACCATCGGCACCTACGTGCCGAACAGCACGACCATCGTGCCGGAGGAACTCACCGACGCCCAGCGGACGCTGGTCATCGACCAGGCGAAGTACTTCGCGTTCAAGGTCGACGACGTCGACCAGCGCCAGGCCGCCGGCAACGTCATGACCGAGGCCATGTCCCGGGCCTCGTACAAGCTCGCCGACACGGTCGACCAGTACATCGCCTCGTTCTACACCGGCATCGTCGCCGCCAACCAGCTCGGCTCCACCGGGGCGCCGATCGACACCTACACCACCGTCACCGACGCCTACGACAAGGTGTTGGTCCCGCTGCGGACCGCCCTGAAGAAGGCCAACGTCCCGACCGCCGGCCGCTTCGTCGTCGTCTCCCCGGAGATGATGGGCTCTCTCCTGCGCGACAACCGCTTCGTGCGCGCCAACGAGTCCGGCACCACGGACGCCCTGCGCAACGGCTTCGTCGGCAGGGCCGCGGGCTTCGACATCTACGAGTCGAACAACGTCCCCAACCCCTCCGGCGACACCCAGGTCGTCATCGCGGGCGTCAACTCCGCGATCACCTTCGCCGAGCAGATCAGCCAGACCGAGGCCTACCGCCCCGAGGCCGGGTTCAGCGACGCCGTCAAGGGCCTGGCTGTCTACGGCGCCAAGCTCGTCCGCCCCGAGGCGCTCGCCTGCGCCTACATCAACCCGGCCTGATCGGAGACCTGACCATGGCCCGCACCACCGTCGGCTACAGCGCCTTCGTCCCGAACTCGGGCGTCGCCGACTCCTCCCTGACCACCGTGCCCCTCAACCCCGGCACGGGCAACGGCCACACCATCGCCAAGGCCGTTCCGGAGCTGACCGTTCTGCGCGTCGCGGTCGGCGCGACCGGCGGCAACATCACCGTCAAGGCCGGCACCTACCCGCCCGCGCTCGCCTCCGGCCAGGGCGACCTCGTAGTCAACGTCACCGCCAACACGACCTCGTGGATCGGCCCGTTCGAGTCCGGCCGGTTCCTGCAGGCGGACGGGACGATGCTGGTCGACGTCGCCGCTGCGGTCGTCCCGGGCACCATCACCGCCCTTCGCGTCCCGAGGAACACCTGATGTCCGACACCATCCACGTCCTCGGCGAGGGCGGCGTGGTCATCGCCATGGACGTGCCCCTGCCCGACGCGATCGCCCACCGCATGACCACCGGCCAGCTGCGGCGCGTCAACGAGGACGGCAGCCCCTACATCGCCGACGTGCCGTCCCTGCCGAGCCAGGCACCGTCGACCGGCGCCCCCAAGGCGGAGTGGGTCGGCTGGGCGGTCGCCAACGGCGCCGAACCGGCCGACGCCGAGGCCATGACCAAAAGCGACCTGATCGAGGCCCACGGCGTCTAGGAGGCGAGCATGAGCCTGCCCCCGCTCGCCACCCAGGCCGACGCCACCGCCTACGGCTACAGCCTCCCGGCGGCCACCGCCGACGCCCTCCTCGCCCGGGCGTCGGCACGCATCCGCCGGGCGGCCGGCCAGCCGATCACCTCCGGCACGTCGACCGTGCGCCTGACCGCCCACGACGGCACCGTGACCCTGCCCGGGCCACCGGTCACCGCCGTGTCGTCAGTCCTCGAGGTCGACGGTACGGGCGCCACCACCGCGGTGCCGTGGTGGCGCTGGGACGGCGAGCGCATCACCATCCCCCACGGCGTCGACCAGGCCGACGTGGTCTACACCCGCGGCTACAGCACCGTCCCGGACGGCATCGTCGAGCTGACTTGCTCGGTCGCCGCACGGTTCGGCGCCACCCCGGCCGGTGCCGACGGACTGCTCCGGTCCGAGCAGATCGACGACTACAGCCGAACGTTCGCCACCGAAGCCATCACCGCGGCCGGCGACCTGCTCCCCGGCGAACTGGAGGCTCTGGAGGCGGCCCTCGGCACACCGGAGGCCTGGATGACGAGGAGCCGCTGATGCCCCTCGACACCCTCCTGGCCGCCGGCCGCGCCGCCCACGAGGCCCTGATGCTGGACACGGTCCGCCTGGTGCGGCCCTGTGCCGACGTCTACGACCCTGCCACGGGCGCCACCACCCGGCCGGACGCCCGCACGCTCTACCAGGGCCCAGCCCGGGTCAAACCCAACGTCGTCCAGGACCAGGGCGTGCAGGCCGGGCAGCGGCAGGTCGTTCTGCGCCGCTACCAAGTCTCGCTGCCCTGGTCGGCTCTGCCCCTCGCGGCGGCCCGGGTGGTGGCCGGCGACCAGGTGGTGGTGGACGCCTCCCCGGACCCGCGGCTGGCCGGCATGACCCTGTGGGTCACCTCGGTGGGCGAGTCCGCGACGGCGACGGCCTGGCGGCTGGAGACGGAGGACCGTTCATGAGCATCGACATCAGCGGCCTGGAGGCCCTGGTCGCGGACCTGGCCCGGGCCGGTGTGCAGGCGGAGCGCGGCGCCCGCGGCGTCGTATCCAAGGGCGCGCTGAACATCAAGCGGGACTGGCAGGCCAACGCCCGGGCCAGCAGCGGCCGGTACGCGCCGCACTACCCTGCCTCGATCGGCTATGACCTGGAGACCACCCCAGTCGGTACGAGCGCGGTGATTGGCCCGGACAAGGGCGGCCCGCAGGGCGGGTTGGGCAACCTGCTGGAGTTCGGGTCGGCGCACAACCCGCCGCACAACGACGGCGGCCGCGCACTGCTCGCCGAAGAGCCGCGGTTCCTGGCCGCCGTCGAGCAGTTCGGCGGGGGCCTGCTGTGACCACACCCGACACCCTGCCGCACGTGGCCGCCGTCCAGGCCGCACTCGAGGCGGCCGGGTTGACCGTCTACCTCGGCGGCGCCCCGGCGGGGCCCTCAGCGCTGCCCAAGAACTACGTCGTGCTCTACCCGGGCGCGGGCACGGTGCTGTCGGACTCCCTGGCCGACGACCGCACCACCCTGGAGGCCCTCCTACAGGTCACCTGCGTGGCCAGCACCCCCGATGGTGCCCTCGGCACCGCCGACCGGGCCCGCGCAGCCCTGTCCGCAGCCCTGACCGTGGACGGCCGGGCGACGTGGCGCCCCGAGAACCTCGGCGGCCCACCCCTACAGCGCGACGACGACGTCACCCCGCCCCTCTACTACATCCCGGTGCAGTACCGGATCCGATCAATCCCCGCATGAGGAGGGCCCGATGGCCACACTCACCGCCGCCGCACTCGCTGCGTCCGGCACCCTCGAAGCCCCCGTCGCCGCGTCCGCCGGCGGTGACAAGGTCGCCCCGGTCGGAGACCGCGTCTGGGTGGAGGTGACCAACGGGGGCGGTTCCTCAATCACGGTCACCATCCCGTCCTACGCCACCGTCCGCGGCCTGGCCGCCGCCGACCGCACGGTCACCATCGCCGCTTCGGCCACCAAGAAGATCCCGCTCTACGCGGACCTCAACACCAGCCCCAGCGACGGCCTCGCCACGATCTCTTACTCGGGCGTCGCCACGGTGACCGTGGCCGCCTACCGGTCCTGAGCCGCCCGCCCCCGACCAGCCCAGAGGAGAGCACCATGTCTGACCTCATCAGCGACGGCCTCACGAAGGTGGTGTGGGCGGCGAGCCTGTCGAGCCTCACAGCGCCGACCGCCACCGAACTCAACGCCTGCCCTGACTACACCAGCCGCGTCACACCTGACGGCCTCAAGATCGACCCGACCACGGCTGCGGTCGACACCGGCAGCCTCGCCTCCACCACGGACACCGAGGAAGTCGGCCGTGTGAAGTGGGACATCGAGCTGACTCTCAAGATCGGCTCGACGCCGACCGAACAGCTCCCGTACACCACGCTCACCCGCGGTACCCACGGCTACCTGGTCGTGCGTCGCGACGTCGCCTTCAGCACCGCATTCACCTCTGGCCAGCCGGTCGAGATCTACCCGGTGGCTTGCGGGCAGCGTGCCCGAAAGTCCCCGGCCGCGAACGAGGTGGCCAAGTACATGGTGCCGATGAAGGTCACCACCGAAGCCAACCCGGATGCAGTGGTCGCCTGATGACGAACAATCCGCAGCCGATGGGGCTGGACATCGAGGCGATCATCGAGGGTGCCACGGCGCGCGAGGTCACCGTCCCGCTGTGCCTGGCGGGCGCCCTCCAGGGGGAGTACGAGGCGCTGGAACGGCAGCTCATGGACGCGGCGGCGACCGTCGGCCAGTCCCTGGCCGGCAGCCCGCGCACGCAGGTCGCCGAACGCATGGAAGCTCTGCGCGAGGAGATGACCCGGCACCTGGTCGAGTTCCGGTTCCGGGCCCTGGACCCGCACGCCTGGTCCGACATCCTGGCCGCTCACCCGGCCAGCACGCCGGACATGCTGTTCGACCCGGGGACTCTGTTCCCCGCGGTGATCGCCGCATGCTCGGTCGACCCGGTGATGACCGTCGAGCAGTACAAGCGCCTGGCGACGAAAATGTCCGCCGGCCAGCAGAACGTGCTGGAACAGGCCCTGTGGGACCTGAACAACACCGCCCAGCAGGCCGTCCCTTTTTCGTTGCTCGCCTCCGCGACCGCCGCCTCCCGCACCGGCGAGAAGTAGAAGCCGCACGCGCCTGGGGCGTCCCGCGGTCGGTCTTTCTCGGCCGGGTGGTCGGGCCCGACGAGCCGCTGTGGAGCGACTCCGACCGAGCGTGGGCGCTCGCCCTGCTCGCGGTCGAGGACGACACCTGCCGCGGCTGCGGCCAGCCCCTGTCCACCGCGACCGCTCCCGAGGCCGAGGACGCGTGGGTGGCAGAGATCATCCGCTGCCACGCATGCACCGCCGCAGGCCAGCGCACTGCCCAGTTCCAGCAGGCCGGAGGCGACCCGAACGGGGCGCACGTCCACGTCCACCACCAAGGAGGCTGACGTGGCCCGCACCGTCAACGTCCGACTCGGCCTGGACACCGCCGCGTTCCAGCGCGGCGCCGGCCAGGCCGAGCAGGACAGCCGCCGCCTCGCGGTCACCGCGCAGGCCGCCGCCGCCGAGACCCAGACCGCGTTCAACCGGGCGTTCGAGAGCACCGCCACTGGGGCGACCGCCGCCATGCGCGCCCAGCAGGGCGCGTTCGAACGCGGCGCCCAGGCCGCAGTGGCGGCGGGCCGCGCGGTCACGGAGGCCGGTCAGACCGCTGCGGCGTCGACCGAGCGCGTCGCGGCGGCGGCCGAGACCATCCCCGCCACGTTCCGTTCGGCGGCCGCGGCAGCGGACGCCTCGCTGTCCAGCATCGCCGGCGACGCGCTCGGCGCCTCGCAGGCCCTGTCCCGGACCGGTACAGTCACGGTCAACATGTCCGCGGCCGCGAGTGAGGCGCTGGCCGGTCTGGCTACTGCTGCGGGCGGCAGCATGGCTGAAGTCACCACAGCCTCGACCCTGGCATCCACCGCGACCCGCTCGGTGGCGGCCGCCGCCAGCGAGATCCCGGCGACGTTCCGGGCAGCTGCCGCCACCGGCGCCGCGTCCATGGCCGAGGTCACCGCGGCGTCCACCCGCTCGGCGATGGCCATCGGCCAGACCTCGACGGCGCTCACCAGCGCAAACCTCGCTGCGGCGACAGGCGTTGAGCGCCTGTCGCTGGCCTCGCGCCTGGCACTGTCCGAGGCGGCAACCGCCGCGGGTGTCGTCACGGCGGAGACAGCCGCAGCCCAGGCCACCGTGTGGGGCCGCACGACCATGGCCGTGAGCGGGTTCGCCGCTGCCGCCCGGGCGAACGCCGCCTCGTTCGGCACGAGCATGGTGTCGGCGGGCGAGCGCGGCGAGAAGGCGTTCACCGCGGTCCGTACAGCAGGCCTGCTGATGATCGGGGCATTCGCCGTAGCCAGCATCACAGCCGCCCATTTCGAGAAGTCGATGTCGGGCGTCGCTGCGGTCGCCGACGCATCGGCAGAGCAGTTGGGACAGCTGCGGACCGCAGCGATCGTGGCCGGCCGCGACACCGCCTACAGCGCGTCCCAGGCCGCGGACGCCGAGGGCGAGCTGGCCCGTGCGGGCGTCAGCGTGGCCAACATCCTCTCCGGAGCCCTCCACGGCTCCCTCTCGCTGGCCGCCGCCGGGCAACTCGACCTCGCCGAGGCCGCCACGCTCAGCGCGCAGGCGATGAACACCTTCGGCCTCCAGGGCAAGGACGTTGAGCACATCGCCGACGTCCTCGCCGCCGGCGCAAACAAGTCGGCGGCCGACGTGCACGGCCTGGGCGAGTCCCTGCGCATGGGCGGCCTGCTCGCCCACCAGACCGGCCTCAGCCTCGAGGACACCGTCGGCGCGCTGTCCGCCTTCGCGGACCGGGCCTTGATCGGAAGCGACGCCGGCACCAGCCTCAAAGTCATGCTCCAGAGATTGGTGCCGCAGTCCGACGAAGCCCTCGGCATCATGAACAAGCTGGGTTTCAGCGCCTACGACGCTGGCGGAAACTTCGTCGGCCTGACCAAGCTCGCCGGAAACCTCAAGTCCTCGTTCTCGAACCTCACGCCCGAGGCCCGCAATGCAGCGATGGCGACGATCTTCGGATCGGACTCGGTGCGGGCGGCAACGATCCTGTACGAGCTGGGCGCCGAGGGCGTCGACAAGTACCGGGACGCCGTCAACGACCAGGGCGCCGCCAGCAGGATGGCGGCGACCCAGATGAACAATCTGTCTGGCGACATCGAGCAGTTGAAGGGGTCTCTCGAGGTCGCGCTGATCAACGGCGGCACCGCCGCCAACGAGGTCTTGCGGGACATGGTCCAGTGGGTCACCAAATTGGTCAACGCCTACAGCGATTTGCCGCCATGGCTGCAGACCAGCGCGGTGGCCCTGTTCGGCATCGGCGGCGCGCTCACCCTCGTGGTCGGCGGCCTGATGCTCGCTCTGCCGAAGCTCGTCGCCTTCAGGGCCTCGGTGGCGACGCTGTCCGAGACCATGCCGCGGCTCGCGTCGGCGGCCTCCGGCGCCGCTGGTTTCCTGGGAGGCCCGTTCGGCGCGATCCTCGGCGTCGCGACCGTCGCCCTGTCGATCTTCGGTCTCGCCTCGCACGACGCCAAGCAGCAGCAGGAGTCACTGACCGAGGCGGTCAAAGCCGACAGCAACGCGGTCGGCGCGAACGTCAAGGCCTGGCTGGCCCACAAGCTGGAGCAGGACGGCGCACTCCAGGCATCCAAGACCCTGGGCATCTCCACCGCTGACCTGACCGACGCGATCATCGGCAACGCTGCCGCTGTCCAACGCGTCCGCGACCAGCTCGCCCCGATGAAGGAGGAGGCGAAGGCCAACGCGCAGGCCGCGGCCGAGGCGGGCGGCGGAAACGACGAGTGGTCCCAGAGCATCGTCAAGGTCGACCAGGCGCTCAGCGGGCTGTCCCCGCAGATCACCGGTGCGGTGGACGCGGCCAAGCGCGAGGCCGAGGCGACTGGGAGCGCGGCGGGCAGCACCAAGGGCCTGGGCGACGCGGCCAAGGTCACCGCCGCCGACCTGTCCGACACCCGGACCGAGGTCGAGAAGCTCAACGACTCACTGAACAACCTGAACGGCAAGAACATCAGCGCCGCGAAGGCGGCGATCGCGATGCAGTCGTCGCTGGCCGATCTCAAGGACAAGATCAAGGAGAACGGGCGCGAGCTCGACATCCACAGTGAGAAGGGACGCGCGAACAAGAGCGCGTTCCTCGACGCGGCCGCGGCTGCCCAGGCCCATGCCGAAGCGGTCATGAAACAGACCAGCAGCAGCGAGCAGGCCACCGCCGTCCTCGGCCAGGACATCGAAGCTCTCAAGGGCGTCATGAGGCAGGCCGGGTTCACGCGACAGCAAATCGAGTCCCTGACCTCGGCGTACGCCCAGTTGCCCCCGGCGAAGGAAACCAAGGTCACCGACCCGGGCGCCCTGCAGTCCATCAAGGATCTGCAGGAGGTCAAGGCCAAGGTCGAGGACATCCCGCCCGGGAAGTCCATCACCATCCGGGCACCGGGCCAGGACGCCATCCAGTCGCTGGAGGCCATCGGCTACAAGGTCGAGCAGCTGCCCGGCGGCAAGGACGTCAAGGTCACGGTTCCGGCCAATGACGCCGTCAACGGCTCCGCCCGGATTCAGCAGGTCATCAACCAGATCCAGGGCCGGACCGTGACGGTTAGCGTCGAGTACGACCGGGAGTACGCCGACCGGCACATCCCGGTCAACAAGGCCTGGGGCGGCATCACCCGGTACGCCAACGGCGGGGTCCGGGCCGCCGCCGACGGTCGCCTGTCGGACCGGCAGGCGATGTTCGCGTCCCAGCCGATCCTGTGGGCCGAGGCCGGTCCGGAGGCGTACATCCCGCTCGACCCTGCCAAACGCAGCCGCAGCATGGCCCTGCTCGGCGAGGTCGCCTCGATCTTCGGGCAGCAGCTCCTCCCGGCCAGACCAACGGCCAGCGAGCTGATCCCGGCCCGGCAGATCGCCGGCCCGGGCCCAGCTGCCAGCCAGAGCCACAGCCGGACCACCACCGTCAACCTCTACGGCGCCGGGCAGAGCTCCGAAGCCCAACTCGCAGACCTGACACGGCACCTCGAGTTCATCGGCTGAGAGGAGGTGGTGGCGTGGCCGGGTACACGCCTGGGCAGCTCCTCGGCGGCCGCCAGGTCACCCTCGGCTCCCTGCAGTTGGGCGCGGTCGATGCCGGCGGGGTCGCGTGGACGGTGGCCCGGGACGGCCTCAAGGGCTGGTCCGGTGCCGCGGTCCGCACGCAGTACTCCGACCGGGAGGCCGATCACGGGGCCTGGGCCGGTCCGACGTACCTCGGGGCCCGGGTCATCACCCTGGCCGGCACGATCGTCGCCCCGTCCCTGGCCGCGCTGGACGCGGCCGCCGAGCAGCTGTTCGCGGCCGCGGCCCTGAGCGACACGACCCTGACCGTGGCCGAGAGCATCCCGAAGCAGGCCACGGTCAGGCGCTCGGGCGAGGTGCTGCTGGAGTACGACACCGACCGGGTCGCCCGGTACTCGATCATGCTGACCGCCGCGGACCCGCGCCGGTACAGCACGACGCTGCAGTCCCAGTCCGCCGGTCTACCGCAGACCAGCGGCGGCATCACGCTGCCGATCATCCTGCCGCTGACGATCACCGCGACCACCGCGTCCGGGACGATCACGCTCGCCAACCAGGGGAGCATCAGCACGCGGCCCGTGCTGACCGTCACCGGGCCGTGCACCGGCGGGTTCACCATCGTCGCGGCCCGGCCGTCCGGCGTCGTCACCCAGCAGACCTACAGCGACACCCTCGGCCCCGGCGACACCCTCGTCATCGACGCGCAGGCCCGCACCGTGCGGCTCAACGGCCAGGCGAGCCGCCGCCGTTACCTGTCCGGCGCGTGGCCTGAGATCCTCCCGCAGTCCCAGCTCACCTTCAGCTGGTCCTGCCCCAACTTCGCCGCGGCCGCGCTGCTGACCGGCACCGCGCGCTCGGCCTGGATGTAAGGAGCCGCCCATGCCCACCGACCCTCTCTGGCTCCCCACCCTCAGCTACGACGAGACCAAGCTCCGCCGCATGGACTCGGTGTTCGTCATGGCCGACGGCACGGCCCTGGGCTCTCGCCCCGGAGTGCGCCCCGGGGACTCGGGCCTGACCGTCACCGTCTCCGGCGGCACGGTCAGTGTCTCCGCCGGGGTCGCGACCCTCTACCGCTCCGGCCAGGGCGTCTACCGCGCGCAGATCCCCGCGTCCACTGCGGGCACCCTCGCCGCCGCGGACGCCACCTACACGCGCATCGACCTGGTGTACCTGCGGGTGTGGGACACCAGCGTGGACAGCAGCGGCCTCCGGAAGGCGGACGTGGTGCTGCTGCCCGGCGCGCCGGCCGGTTCCCCGTCCGCACCGGTGCCCGGCGCCACCGAGATCTTCGTGCCGCTCGCCACGATCACGGTCCCCCCGACCGGCGCCGGCGGGACCGGTGCGGCCACCGTGTCCACGGCCGTCCGCCCGGTCACCGTGGCGCCAGGCGGGATCCTGCCTGTCTCCAGCGCTACGGACATTGCGGCCGTCGGCACCTACACCGGTCAGGCCCGGTACAACACCGTCCGCGGATGTCCCGAGTACTGGAACGGCACGTCCTGGCTGGCCCAGGGCGACAGCACCACCTTCGTTCCCGCCTTCACCAGCCTCGGAGGCGGCGCCAGTGTCGGCAACGGCGTCATCACCAGCCGCTGGACCCGCGTGGGCAACCAGGTCCATTGGTCTGGCAGCTTCACGATTGGATCGACCACCAATGCCGGCGTCGGCCTGTGGTTCATTTCGATGCCGACCCCTCAGCCCATCGGGTACACCCGCGTCGGTTCCCTCAACTACATCGCCGCCGGAAACAACTACCTGGGTGAGATCAGCTGCAACCCGGCGGACGGCGGCAGGGCCACACTGATCGCCAAGAGCAGTTTCAGCAGCGTCTCCTTCGACAACGTCAGCGGGACGAACCCGGTCACCTCGACCACCGGAAACCAGATCCTGTGGAACGTCTCCTACGAGGCGGCCTGATGGCGGTTGAACTCGCTTGGTACGGCTGTGACCTGCGCACCGGCGGCATCTCCGAAGAGTTGCCGTCACTGCGGCCGGATCAGCCGATCAGCATGCGGATCGGGGCCCCCGTCAGCGGCAGCATGACCCTCGACCTTGCCAAGGCGCCCCCGGAGTGGGAGGCCGCCACCGACCCGGGCCGCACCATGCTCGTCGCCGTCGACACCCTCACCGGCCAGCCTCTGTGGTCCGGGCTGGTCCTGCGGCGCACGGGTGGCTCGGGCCCGGTCGTCCACCTGCCGGTGGCCACCCCCGAGGCCTACCTGGACCGCCGGTACCCAGGCGATTACACCGCCACCGACACCGACGCGACCGACGTCATGACCGCACTCGCCACCCCGGCACTCACCGGCGGGCCGCCGATCACCCTCGACACCACCGCCAGCGGCACGGCCATCACCTACACCATGGCCGACGCGGACGACCGCACCATCCTGTCCGGTCTGCAGGAGATCAGCGCCATGGCCGGCGGCCCCGAGTGGACCGTCGACACCGTGTGGGGCGATGACGCCCAGACTCGGTTCCAGCTCTGCCTGAGGATCCGGCCGACCCTCGGTGCCGTCGCGGCCGACGCCTCGTTCGACATGCCGGGCTGCATCGCCTCCTATTCCCTGAGCGAGTCCTATGAACGCGGCAAGGGAGCCACCCGGACCATCGCCCGCGGCGACCAGAGCGGCAACGTCCGAGCCACCTCCACCGTGCACACCGCCGATGCCCTGATCGCCTCCGGCTGGGCGCTGTGGGAGCACCGGTGGACGCCGGCCCAGGGCGTGACCGACACCGCCCAACTCGACCGGCACGCCGCCGAGGCACTCGCCCTCATGGCCACTGGCACCCGCGCCTGGACGGTCGACGCGGTCGCCTCCGCCGCCCCGCGCCTGGGCTCCAGCTGGGACCTCGGCGACACCGTCAGCATCACCGTGGACTCCTCGGCACGCCACCCCGCCGGCATCTCCACCACTGCCCGGGCCTACGCCTGGACCCTCGACCCCGCCGCGGACCGCGTCTCCCCGATTTTGCTGGAGGACCAGTGACCACCCGACAGGACCAACTCCCGGGAGGCCCGGGGGCATTCGGTGCCCGGCTGGCCGACCTGGAACGCCAGCTCCGCGAACTGCGCGCCGCGCGCCCCGACATGTCCGCCGCAGACGCCCTGCTGCCGCCCCTGGACGCCGACCCGACCCGCTGGCCCCAGACCACCCTGACGTCGTGGACCGCCCTCGCGACCAGCAGGAACGTCCGCTGGGCCACCCAGATCCGCCTCGCCCTCACCACCGCCACGTCCGGCGGAGGCGTCGGCAGCATCAGAGTGACCGTGAACGGGTCCCAGTGGGGGCCCGTCGTGGCCGCCGGCACACCGTACGACTACACCGCCGCGCTGCCGGCCAACATCGCCATCGGCTCCCTCTACCGGATCACGGTGGAGGGGATCCGCACCTCCGGCTCCGGCACCGTCTACGCCCAGACCCAGCTCATCCGCAACCTCATGTAGGAGCCCGCCTGTGCGCACGGTCTCAACCCTCGTCGCCCTCACCCCCGCCGACCTCGCCAGCCGCCTCGACCAGTTGGCCGCCGCCGAGTACCTCGCTGGTCGGTGCGGGCAGCTCGCTCCGACGCAGGTGGGACAGCCGCCCGCGTACGGCGAGTTGTGGCTCCTCGCCGTCGCCCGCGTTGCCATCGACCCCGGCGAGTACATCGTCTACGCCATCACCAGCGAGGACGACGTGCCCGGCTGGCCGTACCGCACTGGCCAGTACACCGGCGGCATCCGGTCCGCCCTCGATATTGCCCGGCCGCTCGCCACCGCAGGCAACACCGTGGCCCTGCGCCACTACGCGCAGTTCGGCGTCAGCTCGACCGCGGCCGACGTCCCCCTCATCTGACGCCCAGAGGAGCCCGCATGACCCCGCAGTGGAAACGTCTGCTCGATCACGTCATGGCCGTCCCCGAGCAGGTCTACGAGGGCTGGAACGCCCGGGACGGCTGGGACAACCACACCCGCTTCGGCGTCCAGTTCGGCGAGGACGGTGTCAGCTGGTGCGTCATCTGGGACTGGTGCATGTACGCCGACGTCGGCCTCGCCGGGATCGTCCCGAAGACCGACAACGTCTCGACGTTCTCTACCTGGGCGAAGGCCCGCGGCCAGTGGTCTGAGTACCCCAGCGTGGGAGCGTGGGCCAATTTCGGCAACGGCTCGCACACCGAGCTCGTCGTCGGGTTCGACGCCACGACCGTCTACACCAAGGGCGGCAACAGTGTGAAGGCCGGCAGTACGGACGCCGGACAGGGCAACGGCGTCTGGTCCCACGCCACCGCGCGCCAGGCCAGCCGCGTGACCGGCTACTTCGCCCCCCACTTCGCCGACGGCTGCCCGCCGTCCGCCGATCCCAACGACCCTCGCGGCGGCCGCGCCCAGACCTCCTACCGCTGGCCCGGACCGGATCCGACGCCACCCACACCCTCAACTCCCCAACCCTCGGAGGCCGATATGCCCCTGAACGACGCCGACAAGGCGGCCATCACCCAGATCGTCCGGGACACCGTGCGGTCCGGGGCGCCGGCCGACCGGGACGCCTACGCGGTCGCGAACCTCTTCGCGTACGCCCTCGGTGGCCAGGTCCCGCCCGGCGGAGACGACACCGTGGCCCAGATGGCCGGTTGGCTCCACCAGACCACCCAGACCTGCATGGGCGCGGTGGTCGACGATCGGCTCGCCAACTTCGACCTGGAGAGCAAGATCGCCGCTGCAGTCGCCGGGGCCGTCGGCCCGGCCGTCGCCGCCGCGTTCGCCTCCGGCATCCAGCTCACCGTCACCCCGTCCCCGAAGGGAAACTGATCATGCGCGACTCCACCCGCCGCACCATCCGGACCACGCTGCAGACCATGCTGTCCTTCGCGGCCGCGGCCCCGCTGATCGTGGACGCCTCCGGCATCCCGCAGACCACCGTCGGGGTCGGCGCCGGCCTCGCGGTTGCGGCCGGCCTCACCCGGGTGATGGCACTCCCGGCCGTGGACCGGATGCTGCCGTCCTGGCTGCGGATGGCCCCGGCGGCTCTGACCCTGCCCGACCCGGTCGCGCCGCCGGCCTCGCCTGTCCCGCCGATCGGGACCGCGGGGTGACGAGCCCCCCGGATCCGCTCCGGGAGCTGGCCGTCGGTCTGGCCGAGCTGCGCGGTGATGTGGGCACCGGGCTGGCCGAGATCAAGGGCAGCCTGGCCCTGCTGAGGCAGAGCGACAGCCACACCGGTCAGACGATCGCCGACCACAGTGCCCAACTCGCCGACCACGACCGGCGCATCAGCGACGGGGAGCGGGAACGGGCGGCCGCCGGCGAGGTGCGCCAGGCCGACCGCCGTCGCCTCCAGGCCCTGGCCGGACTCGCAGGGGTCGCGGCCGCCGTGGCCGCTGTCGTCCCGATCGTCAACCGCTGAACACCACGCCCCCGCTCGGCTTCGGCCGGGCGGGGGCTTCGTCGTGTGCTGGGGCCTGACCGGTACGGCCTCTACGGGCTGTCGTGCGTCCACCACCAGACGCCGTCCGTATCCGGCTGGTACCAGGATCGGCCGCCGGCGTACTGGCCGTGGGGGCTGGTGAGGGCGGTGCCCGGGTCGGGGTCTGCGGTGTCAACGACGGTGCTGTACCCGTCCAGCGGGCCGCCGTGTAGCTCGACTGTCTCCCAGCGCTCCATGACGTCCATCATGCCTCGCCGTCGAGCACCTTCTTCGCAGCGTCCAGCGACGCCTGCCAGAGCTTCTGATGCTTGCCCTCAGCCCGCGCCTGCTCCCAGATCGGGTGCGTCCTGAGTGCCTCGGCTGCCGCGAGGTAGGCCTCGCGTGCGGCGTCGCCGTCGCCGCCGGCTAGGCGTACCTCGGTCATCGCCCGGTCGGCTCTCAGCGCGGCAACGTGGAGGGGCAGCAGGTCAGCGGGGAGATCAGGTGCATCGGCCATGGCGTCATCGTATGAGAGGACACGGACAGGACGTCCGCGCCCCACTAGGCTGCGACCATGACGATCAAGGCTGTCGTTTTTGATGTCGGCGAGTGCCTGGTGGATGAGACCCGGGAGTACGGGACCTGGGCCGACTGGTTGGGTGTGCCCCGGCATACCTTCGTGGCCCAGTTCGGCGCAGTGATCGCGCAGGGGCGCGACTACCGAGAGACATTCCAGGTCTTCCAGCCCGGCTTCGACCTGTACAAGGAACGGGAGAAGCGGGCGTCGGCCGGTCGGCCGGAGCACTTCGGCGAGGAAGACCTCTACCCCGACGTCCGGACCGCGTTCGCCCAGTTGCGGGCGGACGGCCTGTGGCTGGCCATCGCCGGGAACCAGACGGTTCGGGCCGGCGGGATCCTGCACGAGCTGTTTGCCGGCGACGTGGACCTGATCGGCACCTCGGACGACTGGGGCGCTAGCAAGCCGGACGCCCTGTTCTTCGAGCGCGTTGCCGAGGTGGTGCCGGCCGCGCCGGGCGAGATCCTGTACGTCGGCGACCGGCTCGACAACGACGTTCTTCCCGCAGGCCAGGCGGGGATGCGGACGGCGCTGATCCGGCGGGGGCCGTGGGGCTGGATCCAGCAGCACGACCCGGCCGCGTCCAAGGCCACTTTCCGCGTCGACTCGCTCTCGGAGCTGCCTGAGCTGATCGCGAAGTTCAACGCTGGAGTGAGCTGAGCGTCGCGGACCAGGAGTAAAGGCGGTCGTCCACTCGCCGGACGGCCGCCGAGTCCTGCCACGGGCCGAGCGCCCGCCTCGCGTCCCGTACGCGTTCCATCCCGGTGGCGTACCAGGTCACTGCCAGTTGGTCGAGCGCCTGCTCCAGCAGGGCGCAAGCGAGGTCGGGTTGCCCGGCTGCCGCCTCAACGGCGGCCAGGTCCGCGAGGATGACCGTCCGCTGTTTCCCGTCCGTGTCGGGGAGATCGGCAAGCGTCTGCTCCAAGGTGGTCCGGGCCTGGGGGATCAGTCCGGCCACCAACTCGGTGTTGCCGCGGAACGCGTGCAAGCGAACCGCCGAGAACCAGGTGAACCAGCCGGGCAACCCGACCTCACTTCCCGCAGCGAGGACGTCCTCGGCATGGCGGAGCAGGGCGAGCGCACCCCGGTGGTCGCCGCAGCGGGTAAGGCACTCGGCTTCGACCGCGTCGAGCCACGCAAGGACTTCGGCTGAGGCTGGCGCCCGCCGGGCGTAGGTGCGGGCGGCGTGCATGCGTTCGCGAGCGGCATCGAGGCGGCCGTCCCAGCCGGGCACGAACGCCGAGTGGGCGAGAATCGCAGCGCCGAGGAGGTGGTCGTCGGCCTCACCGGCCGCCTGGAGCGCGCGCACGAAGGTGGCATCGGCGGGTTGGCGCAGGTCGAAGAACTCGATGCGACCCAGCAGCAGCAGCGACTCTGCGAGGGCTGCAGCGAGGATGCGGCGGGCTACGCCGGACGTCTCGCCGAGCAGTACGGTGCCGAGGCCTGCGTGCTCGGCGACGGCCCGGTGGAGGGCGGCGGGGGCCACGGAGGCGTAGAGCCGGCGGTGGGCCTGGGTGACTATGGCGTAGTCGGCGCCCACGGTGCCGGGTTGCGTGCCGGCAGAACCGTACGGTCGGGGTAGGGCGCCGCGCAGGGGCGTAGGTGCGACGACCGCCGCCGGCGCTGCGGGCGCGGTAGGTGTGGCGGGGCGGCCCCGATTCCATGGGGCACGGAAGCCGAGGTCTTCGACTGGCTGGTGGAGGACGTGGACGAGGAGTCGCTGATAGTCCTCGCCGGGCCATGGTGGGGTGTCGGATTCCCATCGGCGGACCTGCCGAACGCTGACCTCGACGCCGCGCATGCCGAGTTGGCGGGCCGCGTCCGTGAGTGCGTCGGCGAGGGCCTGCTGTGTGGCGTAACCAGCGGCCTGGCGGGCCGCCTTGAGCGCGGTGTTGGGCACAGTGTCCTCCGCACGAGCCGATGATGAGCCAACTCTACGGTCGATGAGGACAGTTCGGGGACCTGAAAGGCCTATGGAAGCCACATGAGTCCTCTCAACGTCCCCCAAGAGTCCTCCGTAAGACCTTCAGGACGTCCGCGTGAGGGCCGACGATTAACCGTCACCTTCCAGTGGCGTCATCTTACTGACAGTGGGGGTTCGCATGCCCGAGGCGGGACCGACGCCTACCCGCGCTCAGCTCCAGGCCGAGGCGTGCATCCACTGCCGGCGCGAGGGAGGCGAGCTGATCCCCGCCGGCCACGTCTACACGTCGACTGGCCCGACCACGGCGCCGCTCGGCTGGCCGGTCGCGGCTCACCCGAAGTGCATCACCATCGAGGAGGAGGGGGCATGTTGACCGATGAACTCACCGTCGCGGTGGATGGCCACCTGGAGCCGGTCACCGCGCCGGCGCTGCAGGCGCTGGACATCCTGTGGCAGACGCTGCGCGAACTACCGATCGGCGAGTACCAGCTCCGGGCGATGGAGCGGCTGGTGGGCAGCCGCGATACGCGCGACCTGCAGAACTGGATGCACGGCGACGAGTCCACCGACTGGACCCTCGCCCTCGAAGGCGGCGACACGGCGATCGTGCGGGTGACGTACGGCGACGGGCTGACCCGTCGGCAGCGCGTCGCGGCCCGCTACCGTCCTGAGCGGGTGGAGCGTCCGGCTGGCCGCCCCGAACAGTGGGTCGTCAAGGATCTGGCGACCGGGTACCCGGCCACCAACTGGCTGCCCACCGAGGCGGCCGCCTGCGAATGGATCCGCCGCCAGGTGCAGAACGCCAACTACCAGACCGGTCCGGCGGCCAAGCGGGGCGCCGAGTGAGCGCCGTCGGCGGCACGCCGGTCGAGGCCGAGGAGCGGGTCGAGCGGGGCCTGTGCCTCGTCTGCGGGCGTTGGGTCCGCGGCAGATTCGTTCGCGACCTCACCCAGTACACCGCGGAAGTCGACCACTGCCCGCCGCTGGACGCCCCGAGGGAGGTCTCGTGATGGCCGCGGTGGATCCGTTCCTCACTTCCCTCTGGGACCAGGCCACCGCGAGCGCGGCCCACACAGACGAGCTGCTTGCCCAGGCCGGCGTCCAGCGGAGCGAGTCGGCCTCCATGGACGAGGTCGACCAGTGGGTCCGGGACGCCATCGCCACCATGGACCAGGCTCGACAGGACAACGCGCTGCGAGTCTGCGACCACCTGACCAGCATCCAGCCCATGGCGGTGCTCGCCGAGGCCCCCCGTCGAGTCGTGTGCTGGTCCTGCTACACCGAGGCCCGTGCCGTCCGGGCATGCCTGAGATGCGGCTGTCCGGCTGGCACGGCGTCACTGCTGGGCGGTGTCGAGTCGCTGGTGCGCGGCCCCGCGGTGTTGTACTCGCGGATGCTCTGCATGCCGTGTGCCTACCCTGCCAGCCCCGGTGGGACGTTCGGCAGCGGCTAGGCCACCGGCCACGCCACGATGGTGACCCCCAGCAGGAGGAGGACGCGATGGGCGGCACGGTACCCCCAAACGCACAGGGCCGGTGGCACAACCAGCGAGGCCGCGATTCCCGCGGGCCCAACCGGGCGGCGGCGCACCCCACGATGCCACCGCCGGGCGACACCCCGGCGGCAGAGGTGGAGATCACCGAGGAAGACGAGATGAACCCACAGAAGGACCCGAGCGGCGGCAGCGGAGGGATCGGCGGTCCGAAGGCCCCGCCGGCCGCGCCGAAGACCCCGCCGCCGCCGGCCGACCCGCCGCCGACCCCCGAGAAGTAGACCTCCTGGCCGGCCGTACGGCGGTACGGCCGGCCAGGTCCTACCCGTAGAACAGGCGCCAGGTCGGAACGTCGAACGCCCGTGCGATCGCAGCAAGGTCGTCAAGGCCGACGGACGTCATCCCGTGCTCGTAATGCCGGATGCTCTGCCGGTCACGCCCGATCAGCTCGGCCAGCCGCTCTTGACTCATGCCGCGCGCCCGCCGCAGGTGCCTGATCCGTTCGCCGACTGCGTGACGTTCTTGCAGTTGGTAGGCATCCGGTGGTCTTCGGGGCGGGGTCGGCACCCCTTGACGCTGACCGGTCCATGATCGAAAGTCTGCATACCAAGGTCACCAGTTGACCGTATGCATGTTCGATAGACTCGACCCACCGCAGTCCGGGGGGACTGAACGGAGCACACCCTGAGCACCTACACACTGAGCATTGAGGGCCTTACCGACGAGGCGTCGTTCGGCGAACTGCAGGACGCGATCGACGTCCTGTCCAGCACGCTGAGAGGTGCCTCTATCCAGGCCGATCGCGTGGCGGCCTATCTGTGGATGGTCGCTGCCCCTGGCGGCCTGGATCGGGTGCGCGACTTCATGGTGCGCGACGGCGAGTTCCGACTGCGCTTCACGTCAGACGGTCAGCCGTACACTGCGGTGATCCGTCAGCGTTGAAGCTCTCGTTTCGCCCACCAGTACAGCAGTTGCGGCACGGTAGTCGCACCAGCCATTGCCTTCAGCTCTCCCAAGCGGTTGGTGACGGTGCGGCGAGAGACCTCAAGCTGTGTGGCCGCCTGGTCCTGCTCAAGTCCACGCGCCAGGCACGAGAGGATCCCAACGTGGATTGGAAGGAGCTCCGACTCCTGGGTGCCTCCCCAAGGCTCAGAGTGAGCCCAGTCTCGCTCGAATGACCCACACACGAGGGCAACGAGGACCCCGTCTGTCACCACTGCCGCGCGGTCCGATGCCACCTCGGTCGAGCTCCACGGTTCCAGCACGGGCACTACGGCGACTCGACGGTCAACCACGATCGCCCGGCCGAACGTGCGGCCTGTGCGGATCTGGGCGCCGCGTTCGCTCATGGTCAGCGCCCAGCGCGCCGTTGGACCATCGGAGCGCACGCTCGGCAGGTAAATCGTGCGCATGGTGGCGCCGCGCTTCAGGACGCCGAGGTCGCGCTGGTAGGAGACAGCCAGGAGATCGGCCGGCCGCGGGCCGGTCGGCTGCGCGGTTAGGAGCTCGCGCGTGCACCTGGTGACGATCGCTTCAAGTCGTTCGTTGATCGCCCGATACCCGGTGACGATCTCGACGCCTGGCGTCATGCTGCGACCAGGGTGTGCAGCCCGGTAGGCGGATGCCATCCCCGCGAGTTGCGTTGGGAACGACTGCGCTTCAGACAGCATCCCAGCCGCCATGTGAACGAGGGATGACTGCCACTGTCGAACCGCGGCGTCAACGTCGAGTGCTTGTATCCGATCCGGGCGTCCGGGTTCCGGGGCGATGAGGCCGACGCTGATCAGCTGGTCGCGCGCAGGGCTCGGGGGTGGGCTACTTTCTGCGCCGGAGAGGATCTTCAGATAGAGATCCACTGCTTCCGGTATGAGAAACAGGCGAGCCTCACCTATGTCCGATTCCACCGATATACCCCATATGACGGCCAGTCAGAACTGCGCACGTGCGCAACTTTTCGAGCATATCGCGAGAAGGGTTGATTCAACCTCGAACAGTGCGAACACTGGTCTATCAAGGAACCCGCACCTCCGCTTCCTCAACCAATCACCCCAGACAAGTCGTGAAAGAGGTGTCCCATGCCCGCACGCAGGACCACCGCCCGAGTCCTCGCTGGCGCTCTCGCTGGCGCCGCCCTCATCGCCGGAATCGCGACTTCCGTCACAGCCGCCTCCGGCTCGCAGCAGAGCGTCGCCGACTCCGTGTGGGGCGCTGTGGCGCCGCAGCCGACCGAGACGCCGACCGCGGCCCCGGCCGCCATCACCACCCTCGACGACTCCGTCTGGGGCTGATAAATCAGCTTCGGCCGGCCGCCATACAGGCGGCCGGCCGGGCCCATGGCTCCCGTTCCTCAGTGCCCGCTTTCACCGGGCGCTGAGGAACGGGACCTCCAGGGTCGGTAGGAGACCCTCATGCTGGGAGGCTGCCGGAATCCTACCGACCTGAGATGCCGCCCCGTACCCCCCACAAGGGGGGTGCGGGGCGGCTCGCGTACGTCCCGGCGCGAAATTCTGGGGAGTTTCCGGGGAGTGGGGAGTCTCTGGGGAGGTCCAAACTGAGGACCCCCGAGGAAGTGTGGGAAATCCTGAGCAAACTGAACTCGCAGATCAGGCCACCTTTCGGGGGCCTGATCTGCAGAGCGGCGGAAGAGTCGGCCTGTACGCCGGGTTCTGTCTCCCGGGGTGCTCGCGCGGCCCGGGGAGGCGGCCATCCATCTAGGACTGCCGTTGCCGACAGCCTCGTGCGGTCTACCCGCGGACTCGGGCGAGCAGCCCTCGGTCATCCGCGCACGGCGCCCGAGGGCACCGATCTTGACCTTGCTCCAGGTGGGGTTTACCGAGCCGGCCGAGTCACCCCGGTCGCTGGTGGTCTCTTACACCACCGTTTCACCCTTACCCGCCGCCGAAGCGGTGGGCGGTCTGTTTTCTGTGGCACTGTCCCGCGGGTCACCCCGGGTGGGCGTTACCCACCACCCTGCTCTGTGGAGCCCGGACGTTCCTCGGCGGGTCAGGGACCCGTCGCGACCGCCCGGCCGGCTCTTCCGCCGTAGTGGTCATCGTAGCCGCTCGGGTGGGGCCTCCCGCACACCGGAGCGGACCGCGGGCGGCTCGCCGCCGAGGCGGGCGGCCACCCGGACGGCGGTCGCGGTCGCCCACGGGGTGGTGGTGGCCAGGCCGAGGAGGAGGATCGCGCCGCCCAGGCCCACCAGGATCCACCAGCCGGCGTGGCTGGCCGGGGCGAAGCCCGTCGCCACCGGGCCGACCACGGCCGAGGTGACGACCGTGCCGATCACCGCCACCCCCAGCGACTGGCCGATCTGGCGGCTCGTCGAGGCGACCGCCGCGGCCACCCCCGCCTGGGCGCGCGGCATGCCGGAGACGGCCGCGTTGGTGATCGGCGCGTTGACCATGCCGAAGCCGAAGCCGAACAGCGCGTACGCCACCAGCAGCAGCGCCGCCGGGGAGTCGGCGGCCAGCCCGGTCAGCAGCAGCCCGCTCGCGACCAGGCCCAGCCCGGCCGCGACCAGCGGCCCGCGCGGGCCCCGGCTGCCGACGATCCGGCCGGACAGCGGCGCGCAGACCAGCATCATCGCGGCCATCGGCAGCGTCCACAGGCCCGCCTCGAACGGGTCGTAGTGCCGGACGTTCTGCAGGTAGAGCGTGTTGAGGAAGAGGAAGCCGCCCAGGGCCGAGAAGGCGCAGACCGCGGTGACGGTGGCGCCGGTGAACGGCGCGCTGGCGAAGAACCGCGGGTCCACCAGCGGTTCGGCCACCCTCCGCTCCCACAGCGGGAAGGCGACCAGCGCGGCCAGGGCGGCCGCCGCCAGGGCGAGGATCAGCGGGGACGTCCAACCGCTGCCCGGGCCCTCGATGATGGCCGCGGTGCCGCACCCCAGCAGGACGATCATCAGCAGCTGCCCGACCGGGTCCAGCCGGCGCGGCCGGGGCGAGCGCGACTCCGGGACGTAACGGGCGGTCAGGAGCATCGCGACCACGGCGACCGGAACGTTGATCAGGAAGATCGACGGCCAGCCCGCGCCCTCCACCAGGAAGCCGCCCAGCAGCGGGCCGAGCGCCATCGAGATGCCGACCACGCCGCCCCAGACGCCGATCGCCCGGGCCCGCTCCTTCGGGTCGGTGAAGGTGTTGGTGATGATCGACATCGCCACCGGGTTCAGCATCGAACCGCCGACCGCCTGCAACGCCCGGAACGCCACCAGCCACTCCAGGCTCGGCGCCAGACTGCACAGCAGCGAGCCGAGCGCGAAGCACAGCAGCCCGGTCTGGAACACCCGGCGGCGGCCGAAGCGGTCGGCCACCGAGCCGAACAGCATCAGCAGCGAGGCCAGGACCAGGGTGTAGGCGTCGATGATCCACTGCAGCCCGGACGCCGGGGCGTCCAGGTCCCGCTGGATCGCCGGCAGGGCGATGTTCACCACGGTGTTGTCCAGGCCGACGATGAACAGGCTCAGGCAGCAGATCGCCAGGACGAGCAGTCGGCGGCGGCGCCCCGGGGCGCCGGAGGGCTGGGCTTCGGGCACGGGACCGATCCTCCCACCTGGGCGGTGCCCGGGGGCCGTGTGACGGACCGTCCGGGTGGCGGCGCCGGGGGGAGCGCCGGGGGCGCGTGGAAGCCCGGGGGGGTCAGACGGCGGCGAAGCGGACGGTGCGGGTGACCGGGTCGGCCTGCGTCAGCCGGACCCGGATCAGCCCGCCGAGCGGCAGCACCGCCCCGGGATCGGCGCCGTCGCAGCGGGCCCGGACGGCGGGCCGGCGCAGCTGCACGGTGCCGGCCGCGGGCCGCCGCTCGTCCACGTCGACCACCACGGCGGTGAAGTCCTCGCCCTCCCGGCCGGCCAGCAGCTCCGCCTCCACCAGGTCCACGCAGGCCCGCTCGACCTCGGCCGCGCGGCGGTCCCCGCTCGCCATCAGGCCCGGCACGGCGGGCAGCGCCTCGCGCGCCCAGTCCGGCACCTCCTCCCCCGCCGCCACCGCCGCGCACACCTCCTGCGCGAAGCGGTCCCCGAGCCGGCGCAGCGGCGCGGTGCAGTGCGCGTACGGCGCGGCGAGCGCGGCGTGGCCCGGGTCGGCCGGGGCGGGCAGGCCCCGGGACTCGTCGAAGGCGTGGTAGCCGGCGCCGCGCAGCAGGCCGGTGCACGCGTTGAGGAAGGCGGCGTCCATCGGCGCGTCCGGGTCCAGGGAGCGGATCAGCTCCGGGTACGGGAGCGTCTGCGGCCAGTCCACGTCCAGCGCGGCGGCGATCCGGCGCAGCCGCTCGTACGCGGCGGCGGGCGCGGCGGGCAGGGTGCGCAGCAGGCCGACGCCCGCGTCGAGCATCAGGTCGGCCGCGGCCAGGCCGGTGAGCAGCGAGATCTGCGCGTTCCAGCCGTCGGCGGGGCCGGGCGCGCGGTAGCCGAGGACGTAGCCGTGCAGAGTCTCCTCGACCTCCTGCTCGGGCACCGGGAGGCTGATCCCGCCCCGCGCGCGCTCCTGCTCCTCGCGCAGCCGGCCGACGGTGGCGAGCAGGGCGAGCTGCTCGTCGGCGCCGCCGAGGTCCACCGCGCGCTGGACGGCCTCGTAGTCGAGGCGGCGGTGTGAGCGGACCAGGGCGCGGCGCAGGTCGGCGAGCACCACGGCGCCGTCGGCGTCCAGGTCCAGCTGCCAGAGCAGGGCGGGCCGGGGCTCGCCGGGCAGCAGGCTGGCGGCGTCCTCGGAGATCCGGGTGGGGTGCAGCGGGACGCGGTGGTCCGGGAAGTACAGGGTCTCGACCCGGCGGCGGGCCTCGGCGTCGATGGCGCCGCCCGGGCGGACGAAGGCGGAGACGTCCGCGATGGCGTAGTACACCCGGTAGCCGCCGCCGGGGCGGTGGAGCAGGTGCATGGCCTGGTCGAGGTCGCGCGAGCCGGGCGGGTCGACGGTGAACAGCGGCAGGTCGGTGGCGTCGTGCTCGGGCAGCCGGGGGCGCTCGGCCGCTTCCTCCGCCTCGGCCAGCACCGGCTCCGGCCACTCGGTGTGGATCTCCAGGCGGGCGCGGAGTTCGGTCAGTTCGGTGTTGATCCGGGCGGAGTCGGCGGCCTTGACGCGCAGTTTTCGGCGAGGCATGCAGGCAGCGTAGGGCGAATCGGGTGATTCCGGACGGATCACCCCGCCGGACGCGCCGGGCCGCCGGTGGCACTGGACTGCCGGTGCTGTTGGGCTCAGCGCCCCAGCAGCGACTTCAGGTCCTTGCCCGCGAGCACGACGGCGTCGTCGTAGCCGCCGGTCGCCAGCCGGAGCATGAAGGCCACCGCGGCGGCCGGGTGCGGGTCGGTGTACGGCTCGCCGTTGTAGTCCGGGAACAGCAGCATCGCCTCGAAGGCGGTGCGCTTGTTCCGGTCGATCAGCGGGTGGTTGCGGGACAGGCTCTGGCCGAGGGCGGCGGCCTTGGTCCACGGGGCGCGGGCGGGGTGGGGCACGGGTGTGAGCGCTCGTAGGGTGGGGTCGAGTGGTCGTTCACGAAGGGGGTTCGGGCGATGGGTGTGGTGAAGGCGACCGGGGCGGCGGTGTCCGGGGTGTTGGCGGCGACGGGGGCGCTGCACGCGGTGTGGGCGGTGACGCCGTGGCCGCTGCGGACACCGGAGGAGTTCGCGGACACCGTGGTCGGCGCGGGCGACGGAACGCCGTCCCCGGCGGCCTGCGTCGCGGTGGCGGGGCTGCTCGGGACGGCCGCGTACCTGGTGGGGGCGGAGGCCGGGGTGCTGCCGGCGGTGGGGCCGCGGCGGCTGCGGCGGGCCGGGGTGCGGGCCGTGGCCGGGGTGATGCTGGCGCGCGGCGCCGGCGGCCTGGTGCTGTTCGGGAGGGTCGTCGAGCGGTCGGAGCGGTTCAAGCGGCTGGACACCCGGTACTACTCGCCGCTCTGCCTGGCGCTCGCGGCCGGGGCGGCCGTGGTCGCGGGGGCCGGTGGCGCCGAGTAGCCGCGGCCGGACGGGCCGCCCGGGGCGGACCGGTTTTGCGTAGGGTGGCGGGGTTCATCCGCCACAGAGTGTTGAGGAGTCCGCTGTGCTGGTGCTGTTGCCGCCTTCGGAGGGCAAGGCCGCGTCCGGGGACGGGGTGCCGGTGGCGCTCGACCGGCTGTCGCTGCCCGGGCTGACGGCCGCGCGCGGCGAGGTGCTGGACGCGCTGGTCGGCCTCTGCCGGGGTGCCGAGGACACCGCCGCGGAGGTGCTGGGGCTCAGCCCCGGGCTGCGCGGCGAGATCGCCCGCAATGCCGGGCTGCCGGCGGCGGGTGCCCGTCCGGCGGGCGAGGTGTACACCGGGGTGCTGTTCGACAACCTGGGTCTGGCCACGCTGGACGCGGCCGCGTACGGCCGGGCCGAGCGGTCGCTGCTGGTCTTCTCCGGTCTGTGGGGAGCCGTCCGGATCTCCGACCGGATTCCGCCCTACCGCTGCTCGATGGGCGTGAAACTGCCCGGCCCGGGGGCGCTCGGCGCGCACTGGCGGGGCGCGATGGCGTCCGTGCTGCCGGAGGTGGCGGACGGGCTGGTGCTGGACCTGCGCAGTTCGGCGTACGCGGCGGCGTGGAAGCCGGCCGGCGAGGTGGCCTCCCGGACGGCGACCGTCCGGGTGCTCCAGGAGCGCAACGGCAAGCGCACGGTCGTCAGCCACTTCAACAAGGCGACCAAGGGACGCCTGGTGCGGGACCTGCTGGTCGCGGGGATCGAGCCGAAGACGCCGGACGAGCTGCTGGACGCGCTGCGGGGCCTGGGGCACCGGGTGGAGCTCGCCGCCGAAGGCACGGCGCGCAAGCCGTGGCAGCTGGACGTGGTGGTCACCGAGGTGCACTGAGCCCGGCTCCGGGGGCCCCGGAGCCGGGCGTTCAGCCCCGGGCGTTCAGCCCCGGGCGTTCAGCCCCGGGCGTTCAGCCCCGGGCGTTCAGCCCCGGGCGTTCAGCCCCGGGCGTTCAGCGCAGGTGCGAGGTGTCGTTGAGCAGCCGCAGCGAGGCGTTGCCGTCCGCGTAGTACTGGACGGCGCAGAACGAGGCGGCGGACAGCTCCATCCGGTACAGCGCGTCCGGCGGGGCGCCGAGCGCCAGCCGGACCAGCGTCTTGATCGGGCTGACGTGGGAGACCACCAGCACCGTCCTGCCGGGATGCCGGGCGATGATCTTGTCCCTGGCGACGCCGGCCCGGTGGGTGAGCGTGGTGAAGCTCTCCGTGCTGCCGGTGGGCTTGGCCTTCGCCGAGCCGAGCCAGGCCGCCAGGTCCTCCGGGTGGCGCTCCTGCACCTCGGCGAAGGTCAGGCCCTCCCAGTCGCCGAAGTCGACCTCGCGCAGCCCGTCCTCGTACCGGACCTCCAGGCCGAGCCGGGCGGCGACGATCTCGGCGGTCTCCCGGGTGCGGCGCATCGGCGAGGCCACCACGGCCTGGATGCTGCCGCGGGCGGCCAGTTCCTCGGCGGCCCGCGCGGCCTGCCAGCGGCCCTTGTCGGACAGTTCCGGGTCGCTGCCGCCGCTGCCGGAGAAGCGCTTCTGCGGGGTCAGCGCGGTCTCGCCGTGGCGGAGCAGGACGAAGGTGGTCGGGGTGCCGAGGTCGGCGGGGGCGGCCCAGCCGGCCTTGGGGGCGGCGGTCTCCAGCGGCGGCTCGTCCACCACCGCGGCGGCCCGCGGCCGGGGCTCCCACTGGCGGCCGGCCTTGCCCGCGTCCATCGCCTCGTTGGCGAGCCGGTCGGCGTCCTTGTTCCGCTCGCGCGGGATCCAGGTGTACGTCACCCGGGCGCGCGGGAGGATCGTGCGGGCCTCGGCGGCGAGCGGCTGCATGTCGGGGTGCTTGATCTTCCAGCGCCCGGACATCTGCTCGACGACCAGCTTGGAGTCCATCCGGACGTCCACCGAGGCGTCCGGGTCGAGCTCCCGGGCCGCCTTGAGGCCGGCGATCAGACCCTTGTACTCGGCCACGTTGTTGGTGGCGTGGCCGATGAACTCGGCGGCCTCGGCGATGATCTGCCCGGTGTCGCCGTCCCGGACCACCGCGCCGTAGCCGGCCGGCCCCGGGTTGCCCCGGGACCCGCCGTCCGCCTCGACGATGAAGCGAGCCGCCACCGGGTCAGGCGCCCGAATCGGCGGTGCGGACCAGGATCCGCGAGCAGTTCTCGCAGCGGACCACCTTGTCGGCCGGCTCGGCCTTGATGGCGTTGAACTCGGTGATGGAGAACTCGGTGCGGCAGCCCTCGCAGCGGCGCTGGTAGAGGCGGGCCGCGCCGACGCCGCCCTGCGTCTGGCGCAGCTTGGTGTAGACCTTCAGCAGGTCGGCGGGGACGACGGCGGCGACGGTCTCGCGGTCCCGCTTGACCTTGTCGGCCTCGGTGTCGATCTCGGCGAAGGCGGCGTCCCGGCGGGTCTCGGCCTCGGTGAGGACGACGGTGGAGTGCTGGAGGCGCGCGGTCAGCTCGGTGACCCGGGTCTGGGCGCTCTCCAGCCGCTCCATGACCTCCAGCACGATCTCCTCCAGGTCGCCCTGGCGCTTGGCCAGCGAACCGATCTCGTGCTGGAGGTTCTCCAGGTCCTTCGGCGAGGTGATCGCGCCGGAGTCCAGGCGCTGCTGGTTGCGGGCGGCCCGGGCGCGGACCTGCTCCACGTCCTGCTCGGCCTTGGTCAGCTCGCGCGTGGTGTCGCCCTGCTGGGCCTCGGCGGCGACCACCAGGTCCTTGAGCGCGGTGTGGTCGGCGGAGGCCTTCTCGATCTCGGCGTGCTCGGGCAGGCTCCGGCGCCGGTGGGCCAGCTGGTCGAGCTTCGAGTCGAAGGCCTGGAGGTCGAGCAGGCGGATCTGGTCGGCGGGCGCGGCGTTCAAGGGGAAGGCTCCTGTGAATCGGGTCAGGCGGTGAAGGACATGGGGGCGTGCGCGGTCCACGGGTCGGTGACCCGGTGGGAGACCTTGGTCTCCACGGCCCAGCCGCGCTGGTCGGCGGCGGCGTGCAGGGCCCGCTCGGCCAGGGCGAGCCAGGGCCACTCGGTGGCCCAGTGCGCGGCGTCGACCAGGGCGACCGGCGCCGCCTCGGCGGCCTCGGACGCGGGGTGGTGGCGCAGGTCGGCGGTGAGGTAGGCGTCCACCCCGGCCGCCCGCACCTCGGCGAAGAAGCTGTCGCCCGAGCCGCCGCACACCGCGACCCGGCTCACCAGCCGGTCCGGGTCGCCGGAGACCCGGACGCCCGTGGCGGTGGCCGGCAGGCCCTCGGCCACCTGCGCGGCGAAGGCCGACAGGGGCAGCGGGGGCTCCAGCAGGCCGATCCGGCCGGTGCCGCGGCGGCCCAGCGGGTCGGTCGGGTCCGGCACCAGCGGGCCGGTCACCCGCAGGCCCACGGCCTCGGCGAGCGCGTCCGAGACGCCGGGGTCGGCGTGATCGGCGTTGGTGTGCGCGACGTGCAGGGCGATGCCGTTGCTGATCAGCGTGTGCACCACCCGGCCCTTGAAGGTGGTCGCGGCGACGCTGGTGGTGCCGCGCAGATAGAGGGGGTGGTGGGTGACCACCAGGTCGGCGCCCCACTCGACGGCCTCGTCGACGACCGCCTGCACGGGGTCGACGGCGAACAGCACGCGGCCGACCTCGGCCCGGGGGTCTCCGCAGACCAGGCCGACGGCGTCCCAGGCCTCCGCCCACTGCGGCGGGTAGACCTCTTCGAGCGCGGTGATGACGTCGGACAGTTTCGGCACCTGTCGAGACTACCGTGCGCACGGGGGCGGTCGGGCCTCGGCCGTTCGGCGACCTGGACGGCGGCGGGGCGGCAGTGCGGCGGGGATGGCGGCGGGTGTGCGGCGGCGGCGAGGTGGCGGCGCGGCTCGGACACGGGTGCCGATGGCGTACGGACGCGCGTCAACCTGTGGCGGGGGCGCCCGGGAGGGGCCGGCGCCGGTCGCACGCGCCCGTGCGCCCGGCGCCCACTGCTCACACGGGAGCCATCGCACGAATTCGAAACCGCCTCCTGATCACCCTTACGAGTGAAGTGACCGGCTCTACGTTGAGCCACTCCCGCCTCGAAAGTAACTTCAGTCCTGCGAACGGGAGTTGCCCCGACAGTTGCCCCGACCGGGGGTCGGGAAGGCGCTCCGCCGGACACGGGCCCTGGCGAGACCGGGCCTGGGGCGGGCGCGGCCGGGGCCCCCGCCCCAGGCGCGGCACCGCCGTACCAGGGCGGTGCGCCGCACCGGGGCGGCACTCCCGTTCAGGGGCGGCACTCCCGCTCCTTCCGAGGAAGCCGATCAGGCCGGGCCGCACGCCCGGGTGCCGGAGCAGCGGGCACCCGCGGGCGGCGGACGAGACGAAGGGATGTGGTGGCGAATGGCGGCGGGCACATCGCTGCGTACGGCCGGGGGCGGGGAATCGGCGGGCCACGGGCCGGATGCGGCCGGACCGTGGCCGGAGACGACGCGCGCGGCGCTGGCGGACGCCGGCGGCCGGGGAGGCGGCGGCGACTGGGAGGTCACCGCCGGGGGCTTCTGGTGCACGGCCAGGCCGCCCGCGTCGGTTCCACTCCCGGAGCAGGGCTGGAAGCTCCACGTCAGCGCGGCCTCGGCGGTCGGCGAAGCGGTGCTCGCGGCCGTCGTACGGGCTCTCGCCGACGACCCGTGCCCGTTCAAGTTCGCCGCCGGGGAGCAGCGGCTGCGCGAACTCAACTCCCGTAACAGCGATCGGGGTTCGGCGGGCAAGTTCATCACCGTCTACCCGGCCGACGACGCCCAGTTCCGGCGGCTGGCCGCCGGACTCGACCGGGCCACCGCCGGACTGCCCGGGCCCGTCGTGCTCTCCGACCGCCCCTACCGGCCCGGCAGCCTGGTCCACTACCGGTACGGCGCCTTCGCGGCCCGCGCCGAGCTCGGCCACGACGGGGAGTACCGCTCCGTCCTGCACGGGCCGGACGGCGAACGGGCCGAGGACGTGCGCGGCGCCTCCTACCGGGCGCCGTCCTGGGCCCGGGACCCGCTGGCGACCGGTGCGGCCAGGCCGGGGGCGAAGCGCGGCGCGGGCGTGCTGCTCGCCGAGCGGTACGCGATCACCGCCGCCGTACGGCACAGCACCAAGGGCGGGGTCTTCCTCGGCCGGGAGGCCGCGAGCGGCGTCGAGGTCGTGGTCAAGCAGGCCCGCGCACACATCGAGGTCGACCGGGCCGGCACCGACGCCCGCGACGCCCTGCGGCACGAGGCCGCCCTGCTGACCCGGCTGGACGGGCAGGGCCTGGCACCCCACCCGATCGAACTGATCGAACGGGACGACTCCGTCTTCCTCGTGCAGGAACGGATCGCCGGACAGCCCCTCGGCGCGTGGGTCGCCGCCCGACTGCGGCGCGACGGCAGCCCCGACGTCGACTGGGCCGAAGCCGGACCGGTCGCGCACGCCCTCCTCGACCTCGTCGAGCAGGTGCACGCCCAAGGGCTCGTCCTGCGCGACCTCTCCCCCGGCAACGTGATGGTCCGCCCCGACGGCCGCCTCCGGCTCGTCGACCTCGAACTCGCCGCCGAAACCGGCCGCCCCGCCGGCTCCGCCGGCACCCCCGGCTACCGCGCCCCCGAACAGGGGCCCGGCCGGCTCGGCCTCGTCCACGACGGCACCTGCGTCGCCGACCCGGCCGTCGACCTGTACGCCCTCGGCGGCCTGCTCTTCCTCCTCGCCACCGGCCACGACCCGCTGCTCCCGGACGACCTCCCCCGGGCCCGCCCGGTCACCGAGCGCCTCGGCCGCTGGCTCACCCTCGCCGCCCGCACCGGCACCACCGCCCGCCGCCTCGCCCCCGCCGTCCTCGGCCTCCGGGCCGAACAGCCGGGGCAGCGCTGGAGCCTCACCCGGGTCAGGGCGGAACTCGCGGGCGGAGCCACCGCGGGCGCCCGGCGCAGCGGAGACACGCACCCGGACCCGGCCGACGGCGGCGGAACCCCTGGTGCCGTGCACGGCCACGACACCATCGCCGCCGTCACTCCCCTGTGGCAGGCACCGAACCGGCGGAACACGCACACCGGGCGCCCCGACGGCCCGCATGCCGCCGGCCCGACCGGCGCCACCGCACCCCCGCAGCGAGCCGCAGACAGCAGCGCCGCGCCCGCCGGGGCCGGTGCCATCCGGGCCGCCGCCGCTCCGCCGTGGCGCGCCGCGGCCCACCGGGCCACGCCCGCCGAGCACTCCGGCGACGCCCACGACGACCGTTCCGCGACCGATGCGACCACCACGACCGGCGGCCCCCGGGCTGCCGTCCGACCCGACGGCACCGCTCCGGACGCCGCCTGCCGCGCGTCGGCCGGCCTCCTCGACCGGGTGCTGTGCGACGGCCTGCGGCAGCTGGCCGTCACGGCCACGCCGCTGCGGCGGGACCGGTTGTGGCCGGTCGTGCCCGCCGGGGAGCGGACGGATCCGTGCAATGTGCAGCACGGCGCCGCCGGGGTTCTGGCGGTGCTGGCGCGGGCGGTGGTGGCGGAGGGCCTGCCGGGCGGGGTGCGCGCGGAGGCCGCGCGGACGGCCCGGACGGCCGCCGGGTGGATCGAACGGCGCCTGGCCGCCGAGCCGGTGGTGCTGCCCGGGCTGCACTTCGGGCGGTCGGGGACGGCCTGGGCGCTGCTGGACGCCGCCCGGGCGCTGGGCGACGAGGGGCTGGCCGTTCGGGCCGCCGCGCTCGCCCGGCGGATCCCCGTCGAGTGGCCCAACCCCGATGTCTGCCACGGCGCGGCCGGCTCCGGGTTCACCCAACTCCGCTTTGCCGCCGAAGGCTTCACCGCCGAAGCCGCCGGTGACCCGGCCTTCCTCGACCGCGCCGCCCACTGCGGCCACGCCCTGCTCGCCGCCGCCCGGCGCGAGCCGTACGGGCGGGTGTGGCCGGTGCCGGCGGACTTCGACTCGGCGCTCGCCGGGATCACCCATCTCGGCTTCGCGCACGGCGTGGCCGGTGTGGGCGCCTTCCTGCTGGCCGCCGCCGAGGCGACCGGTGACCGCGACCTGCTGGCCGGCGCCGTCGAGGCCGGGCGCACGCTCGCCGCGACCGTCCGCTGGGACGCGCCGCGCGAGAGCGCCTGGTGGCCGCAGAGCGCGGGCGATCCGGACCGCGTCCGGCTGGCGCACTGGTGCAGCGGCTCGTCCGGCGTGGGCACCTTCCTGCTGCGCCTCTGGCGGGCCACCGGCGACGCCACCGCGCACGGGCTGGCGCTGGCCGCCGGGCGGGCCGTACTGGCCGGGCGCTGGCACGGCGGGGTGAGCGCCTGCCACGGACTGGCCGGCGACGGCGAGTACCTGCTCGACCTCGCCGAAGTCGCCGACGATCCGGAATTCCGTTCCGGCGCCGAGGAGTTGGCACAACTGATCGCTGCCCGGTCGGCGCTGCGGGGCGGCCTGCTGGTGCTGCCGGACGAGACCGGGACGGGCTGCGCGGCCGGCTACGGCACCGGCGCGGCGGGCGCGCTGGCCTTCCTGCTGCGGCTTCGGCACGGCGGCCCCCGGCTCTGGGTGGATCCGGTGCCGCCCGCCGTGCGCCGGCTCCAGGGCTCGGGCAGCGGGGTGAGCGGGGCATGAACGTGGCCACCCGGACCGTCGCGCAGGCGCTGCGCCGGCTGAGCTTCACCTTCTCCGCCGACGGCGGTCACGCCGCCTGCCTCGCCTCGGCCGCCGACGGCGGCTGGTACGTGGAGAGTTGGCGGCTGCCCTCGGACGGCGGGCCGGCCACCCCGCTGGCGTTGCCGCTGTCCGGCAACCGGTCGGAGAGCCTGCGTTCGCAACTGGTCGCGCTGCCGGACGGCTCGGTGCTGGTCTGCCGGCACGACGGCGAGCGGCACGACCTGGTCCGCCTCTCGTACGGCGAGAACGGCGCCGTGGAGCAGCAGATGGCCACGATCCGGATGCCCGGGCTGCGGCTGCTGCCGGTCCCGACGCCCCACGGCGCCGGTCCTCGGACGCCGGTGGCGCTCGCCCTCGGAACGGACACCCGCCCGGCGACCACCGTCTGGCTGGTGCGGACGGACGGCAGCGAGCCCGAACGGGTCGCCGAGATCACGGGGTTGCACGGCGGCGGCGCCTGGCTGGACAGCGCCGGGGCGCTGCTGGCGCTGGACCGGGTGAACGCGGGGCTCGTCCGCACCGTGGTGCTGGACCTGCGCAGCGGCACGACCACCCCGTTGCTGGAGATCGGCGAGCGCAGCAACGACCGGCTGGTGCTGTTCGACCCGGACAGCCGGTTCGCGATGGTGCGCAGCGACGCGCCGGGCACCGACCGGCTCGGCTGGGGCGTGCTGGGCGGCGGCGAACCGCTGCGGTTCCCGGAGTGCCTGCACGTCGCGGGCATGTTCCTGCGGCCGGTCGCGCTGCGGCGGACGGCGGACGGCCCGCAGGTGGCGGTGCAGGTCGACCACGGCGCCGGCTCCGCGCTCGCCCTGTGGCGGGCCGCCGCCGGCCGGCTGGACCAGCTGCCGGTGCCGCCCGGCCGGCTCGGCGCGGTCGGCCACTGGGGCGGGGCGGCGCTGCGGCTTCCGTACTCCTCGCCCGACCACCCGGCGGCGCTGGCCGCCCTGGACGTGGACGCGCTGCTGGCGCACGGCCCGGCGAAGGCCGGGTCCGGCCCGATGCCGATGCCGCTGCCGCTGCAACTGGCGCCGCTGGGCTCCGGCCTGCCCGGCCCGTGGCGGGACACCGTGCTGCCCTGGCAGCCCGGCGGTCCGCGCACTCCCCGCACCCAGCCGCCGGGTTGGCGGGTGGACGGCAGCGCCGCCCCCGGGGACGGCGGCCGCTGGCAGCCCGCACAGAGCCTCGAACTCGCCGGTCCGGCCGGGCCGTTGGAGGCCGTGGTGTACGGCGGGGACACCTGGCTGAGCAGCCCGCACCTGGTGCTGGCGCTGCACGGTGGCCCGGCGGACGCCTGGCGGCTGGAGTTCGACCCGGCCCTTCAGCGGATGGCCGCCGAGGGCCTGGCCGTGATCGCGCCGAACCAGCGCGGCTCCACCGGCTACGGGGTGGCGCACGCGATGGCCATCCGGGGCGCCTGGGGCGGGCCCGACCTGGACGACGTGCTGTACCTGCTGGACGGCATCGCCGGCCAGCGCGCGGCACTCGGGCTGGAGCCGCCGGCCCTGTTCGGGGTCAGCTACGGCGCGTTCCTGGCGCTGCTGGCGGCCGCGCACGCGCCGTCCGAGCAGGCGTCCCGCTGCGCGGTGGTCGCACCGTTCCTGTCCGGTGCCCGGCTGCTGGCCGAAGCGGCACCCCCCGTACGGGCGTTGACCACCCGGCTGGCCGGCGACGAACCGATCACCGACGCCCGCGGCCCGCGCGACGTCCTCCAGCTGGCGCACCGGTTGAGCGCCCCGCTGCTGGTGGTGCACGGCAACCGGGACGAGGTCGTGCCGGTGAGCCAGTCCCGTTCGCTGCGGCACGAGTTGCTGCGGATCGGCCGGGTCGAGGGCGCGGACTTCCGGTACGTCGAGGCGGCCGGATCGGGCCACGAGGTGCTCGCCGAGGAGGGCGCGGCCGTGCTGCACGAGCTGCTGGCCGCGTTCCTGCGGACCGGCCGACCGGGCTGACCGGAGCCCCGACACCTCGGTACGTCGACTCCTCGACACCTCAGGACGTCGACACCTCACCACACAGACTCCCGGGCCCGACGCGGCCCGGGGCACCACCCCGACGCGGCGGACCGAGCCGCCCGGGGGCGACACCCGATGCCCGCAGGCAGATCGCGGCGGGCGTAGTTCCAGGGGAGGAACCCGATCATGGAGAACATGGTGGACTTCGAGACCGACCTCGCGGCGCTGCAGGACCTGCCGGAGACCGAGTCCGTCGAGCTGACCGGCCACGGCGCCGGCTGCCAGTACACCTGTCTCATCCTCACCTGCCTGATCTTCACCAACAGCTGATCCAGGCGGTGAGCCGTGGGTGCCGTCCCCGCCTGTCCGGACAGGCGGGGACGGCACCGTCCGTTTCCCCGCACATGCCCGACCCCCGACCCGACGTCCCGACGGGAGCTCCGACTTGCCCCGCCGCCCCACCGACTTGCCCCGCCGCCCCACCGGCTGGACCCTCGCACTCGGCATCGCCCTGCCGGTCGGGGCCGCCACCACGCTCGCCCTGCCCGCCACCCTCGCCGCGGCCGTCGACGCCGCCCTGGGCCACCGGCCCGACTCCGGCGCCTTCGTGCGGCTCGCCCTCGTCCTGGGCGTGGCCGCCGCGGCCGACGCCACCGCCGCCGCGGCCGCCCCGGCCTGCTCCGCCGAGGCCACCGCCGCCCTGCGCGGGCGCCTCGTCCGCCACCTGCTCGCCCTCGGAGCCGGCGGCCGGCTCCGCCACGGACCACCGCCCGGCGACCTCGCCGCCCGCCTGCTGGGCTCGGCCGGCGACGCGGGCGGCCGGCTGCCCGCCGTCCTCGGCGCGGCCACGGCGCTGCTCACGTCGGCGGGCGCGATCGTCGGGCTCGGGCTGCTGTCACCGTGGCTGGCGCTCGCCTTCTTCGCGGGCGTCGTCCCCGGCGTGGTGCTGATCCGGCTCTTCCTGCGCGAGGCCGGGCCGGTGTTCGCCCGCTACCAGGAGGTCCAGGCCGACCTTGCCGCCCGGCTCGGCGGCGCCCTCACAGGACTGCGCAGCATCCACGCCGCCGGCGCCGAACAGCGTGAGGCGGCACGGGTGTTGGCGCCGCTACCGGACCTGTCCGCCGCCGGGCACGCGCTCTGGGCGGCGCAGCGGCGCACCGCCTGGCAGGCCACCCTGCTGATCGCGGTGGTCGAGGTCGCGGTGCTCGCCACCGCCGGGGCGCTCCTCGCCGACGGCACCAAGACCCCCGGCGCCCTGGCCCCCGGGGCGCTCGCCGCCGCGGCCGGCTGGGCGGCCCTCGGCGCCGGGCTCTTCGAGCAGGTCGAGGGGCTGGTCGCGGTGGTGCACGCCCGCGCCGGGCAGGCCCGGGCCGACGAACTGCTGGCCGTCCGCCCGGCCGAACCCGGCCTGACGGCCCTCCCCGCCGGCGGCTACGGGGAGGTCGTCCTGCGCGGCGTGGTGGTGCGCGACGGCGACCGGGTGCTGCTCGGCCCGCTCGACCTGACGATCCCCGGCGGCCGCACGGTCGCGCTGGTGGGACGCTCCGGCTCCGGCAAGTCCCTGCTGGCCGCGCTGCCCGGGCGGCTGCGCGACCCCGACGAGGGAGCCGTACTGATCGACGGCGTCCCGGTGGACGCGCTGGCCCCGTCCGAACTGCGGCACGCGGTCGGCTACGCCTTCGCCCGGCCCGCCCTGATCGGCCGTACGGTCCGCGACGCGCTGGCCGGCGCCGGCCCCGCCGAGGCGGCGGCCGCCCGCGCGGACGGCTTCCTCCAGCGGTTGCCCCGGGGCTGGGACACCCCGCTCGACGAACTCCGGCTCTCCGGCGGCGAACTGCAACGTCTCGGCCTGGCCCGACTCCTGGCCCAGCCCGCCCGGGTCGTCGTCCTCGACGACGCCACCTCGGGCCTGGACCTCGCCACCGAGTACCTGGTCACCGAGGCCCTCGACCGCGCCACCCTCGGCCGCACCCGGCTGGTGGTCGCCCACCGCGCCGGCGTCGCCGCCCGCGCCGACCTCGTCGCCTGGCTCGACGCCGGCCGCCTGCGCGCCCTCGCCCCGCACGCCACCCTCCTCGCCGACCCCGACTACCGCGCCACCCTGTCGGACACCGCCCTCCAGACGGCCGCCGCCTGATGGCCCGCCACCGCACCCCGTCCGACGGCGGCGCGGGACGTCGGCCCGCTCGACTTCCCGTACACCCGCCGACCCCGGCGCCGCCCGGCACGAGAAGTCGGCATCGCCGACGTGCCGCACCACGGCCCGCAACGACCGGGGCCCCGCGTCGGCCCGGCGCGGGCCGACCGCCCGGCACCGGAAGTCGGCGTCGTCGACTTCCCGCGTCCGCCTCCCCCGGGTGGGTGCTGCTGTTCCGGCAACTGGCCGTCACGCGCGGGCCGCTGCTCCGGCTGCTCGGGTGGTCCGGGGTGGAGGCGCTGCCGCCGCTGCTGTCCGGGCTGCTCGTCTCGACCGCCGTCGACCGGGGGTTCCTGGCCGGGCGGCCGGGGGCCGGGGTGGCCTGGCTGGCCGGGTTCGGCGCCGCGATGGCCGTCCGGGCGTACGCGGCGCGGGCCGGGTTCCCGCACCTGGCGGGGGTGGTGGAGCCGTTGCGGGACGCCCTGGTCGAGCGGGTGGTCCACAGCGCGCTCGCCCGGCCGTCGGCGGATCCGGCCGAGGTCGCCCGGCTCACCGAACAGGTCGAGTCCGCGCGGCAGTTGACCGCCACCCTGCTGCGCACCCTGCGCGGCGTCGGGGTCACCCTGGTCGCCGCCCTGGCCGGTCTGGCGCTGCTGGCGCCCGTCGTCCTGCCGCTGGTCCTGCTGCCGCTGCTCGCCGCCGGGTTCCTCTTCGCCCGTCTGCTGCGCCCGCTGGTGGCGCGGCGGCACGCGGTCGTGCTCGCCGAGGAGCGACTGGCCGCCGAGGCGGGGCGGGCGCTGCACGGGTTGCGCGACGTGCAGGCCACGGGCACCCGGGAGCAGGTCGCCGAGGCACTGACCGGGGCCGCCCGAGCGAGCGCCACCGCCTCCCGCGCCCTGGGCCGGGCCTCGGCCCTGCGCGCGCTGGTCGTGGCCCTCGGCGGCCGGCTGCCCGTCCTGGCCGTCCTCGCCGCCGCGCCGTGGCTGCTCGCCCGCGAGGCCCTGACCCCCGGCGAACTGCTCGGCGTCGCGACCTATCTGCTGCAGCAACTCGACCCGTCAGTGCGGACGTTGGCGGGTACGGTCGGCGGCTGGCTGCTCAACCTCGCCGTCGTCCTGGACCGCCTGGCGGCCACCGCGATCGGCCCTCCGGCGGACACCGCCCCCAGCGCGCTGCCGGGGAGAGCCCCGGGGCAGGAGCCGGAGGTACGGGTCAGCGGGTTGAGGTACGGGCACGGCGGGGCCGGGGCGCCGGTGCTGGAGGGGCTGGAGTTCGGGTTCGCGCCCGGGGAGCACGTGGCCGTGGTGGGGGTGAGCGGGGCGGGGAAGTCGACGCTGGCGGCCCTGCTGGCCGGGGTGCTGGCGCCGACGGGCGGGGCCGTCTCGGTGGGCGGGGTGCGGCCGGACGGGCTGGCGGGGGCCGCGCGGGCACGGCTGGTGGCGTTGGTGCCGCAGGAGGCGTACGTGTTCCCGGGGCCGGTGCGGTCCAATCTGACCTGGCTCTCCCCGGAGGCCACGGAGGAGCAACTCGCCCGTGCCGTCCGCGTACTGGGGGCCGATCAGGTGGTCGCGCGGCTGGGCGGCCCGGAGGCCGTCCTGCGCGATCCGGGCGTGCTGTCGGGCGGGGAGCGGCAGTTGCTCGCGCTGGTGCGGACGTATCTGTCGTCGGCGCCGGTCGTGGTGCTGGACGAGGCGACCTGCCATCTGGACCCGCGTGCGGAGGAGCGGGTCGAGCGGGCGTTCGCCGCCCGGCCAGGGACTCTCGTCGTGGTCGCGCACCGGATCAGTTCGGCCCTGCGCGCGGACCGGGTGCTGCTGCTGGACGGCGGGCGGGGGGTGCTCGCCCGGCACGGCGATCTTCAGGTGCTGTCCCCGCTGTACCGCGAGTTGGTCGGTCACTGGCTGGGTTCGACGGCGGGTCGCGCGTCATGATCTCGATAGGATCTCGTCCGTTCCGGCCGTTATGGTGGCCGGGGCACGGGCCGCGATCACCGGCTGTGGCGCGTACCGAGCGCCCGATCGGGGACCCGACCGCGCGCCGCCAAGCGCCGGCCGGGCGCCGATGACCTGCACCCTCCGCACGGAAAAGACGATTTCTGATGTCCGACACCCTCACCGACACCACCGGACCCGCGGCCAACGGGACCGACGCCGACGAGAGCACCGCCGGGTACACCTCGTCGCACGGCCGGCACCGGGGCCGTTCCGCCGCCGACGACAAGCCCGAGGCCGACCCGCACGGCCGGCACCGCGCCGCGGCGGGCCGGGGCTGAGCACACCCGCACCGGAAGGGCCCGCCGGGGGGAGCACCCCCGGCGGGCCCTCGTCGCGTTCGGGCGGGGCCCGCGGCTCAGCGCCCCAGCGTCACGACCGTGCGCAGCGCCTCGCCGCTGCGCATCTGGGCGATCGCCTCGTTGACGTCCGACAGGTCGACGCGGTGGCTGATCATGCCGTCGAGGTCGATCCGCCCGGCCCGCCACAGGTCGACGACCAGGGCGATGGTGCGGGCCACCGGCGCCCCGCCGTAGAGCGAGGGCAGCAGGCGCTTCTCGTTGAAGAACAGCTCGCCCATGGTGAACTGCGCGAGGTCGTCCTGCGCGCCGGCGCCGATCACCACGACCGCGCCGCCGCGCCGGGCCGCGTCGTAGCCGGCCCGGACGGTGGCGGACCGGCCGACGGCCTCGAAGACGTAGTCGAAGCCGCCCCCGGGCAGGCCCTTCGCCGTCGCCCTGAGGTCCTCGGGGGCGATCGCCTCGGTCGCGCCGAAGGCCAGTGCCCGCTCGCGGCGCGAGACGACCGGGTCGACGACGGTGATCCGGGCGGCGCCGCAGACCCGGGCGCCCTGCACGGCGGCGACCCCGACCCCGCCCGCGCCGATCACCGCGACGGAGGCGCCGGGTTCGACCCGGGCGGTGTTGACGGCGGCGCCGACGCCCGTGGTCACCCCGCAGCCGATCAGCGCGGCGGCCTCGTACGGCAGGTCGGCGGGCACCTTGATGACGGCGTCCGCGGCGACCACGACCTCCTCGGCGAACGCCCCGGTGCCGTAGAACCCGGAGGCCTCGACCGCCGCGCCGCCGTCCTCGAAGCGGAAGCCGGGCGCGCCGAGCCGCCGCAGGCTGGCGATGCACAGGTGGCCGCGGCCCCGCTCGCAGTGCGCGCAGCGGCCGCAGGGCGCCATCCAGCAGAGCACCACGCGGTCGCCGGGGGCGAGGCCGGCCACGCCCCCACCGACCTCCACGACCTCCCCGGCGCCCTCGTGCCCGGGGACGAACGGCGCGGGCTGCGGCAGGACGCCGCTCATCGCCGAGAGGTCGGAGTGGCAGAGACTGGCAGCGCGCATCCGGACCCGTACGGCGCCCGGCCCGAAGCCGACGGCCGTCACGTCCTCCCGGACGTCAAGGGTCTCCTGGCCGGTCTTGTGCAGGACGGCTGCGCGCATGGGGCTGCTCCCGGTGTGCCTCGTGTGCTCGGTTCTCCACGGTCGGGCCCGATTCTGACACGGGCGACCCGACCCGACTAGAACACGTTCCAGGGCCGCTGTGGTCCGCCCCTCTACCGTCGAGTAGGGTCCGGGGCGAACGCGTTCGCGCACGTCCCGAGCCCGAGGAGCACCGTCATGTCCGACCTGCTGGAGAGTGTCCGCCCGGCGGCCGAGGTGCTGGCGGCGTTCGAGGCGGCCACCGGGTTCATGCCGCTGGACGAGGGGCTGGCGCTGTACGCGGCGGCGGTGACGGCGGCGCGGCGCACCGGGCTGCCGGTGCTGGAGATCGGCACCTACTGCGGTCGCTCGGCGGTCCTGCTGGCGGCGGCGGCCCGGGAGACCGGGACGACCGCGCTGACGGTGGACCACCACCGCGGCTCGGAGGAGCAGCAGCCCGGCTGGGAGTACCACGACCCGACGCTGGTGGACCCGGAGGTGGGGCTGATGGACACCCTGCCGCGCTTCCGCCGGACGCTGCACGCCGCCGGGCTGGAGGAGCACGTGGTGGCGCTGGTGGGCCGCTCGCCGCGGATCGCGGCGCTGTGGGGCCGGCCGCTGGCCCTGGTGTTCATCGACGGCGGGCACACCGACGAGCACGCGACCGGCGACTACGAGGGCTGGGCCCCGCACCTGGCGCCGGACGGGCTGCTGGTGGTGCACGACGTGTTCCCGGACCCGGCGGACGGCGGCCAGGCCCCGTACCGGGTGTACCTGCGGGCGCTGGCCGAGGGCTTCGAGGAGGTCTCGGTGACGGGCTCGCTGCGCGTCCTGCGCCGGACCGCCGCGAGCTAGCGCTAGCCGCTCACCACCCGCCGCCCACCGCCCGATCCGCCGCCCGATCCGCCGAGCGGCCCCACAGTCCTGCACGGATGCTCTAACGTCGTGCCGGAGCTGTCGGGCGGAGGTTCGAACGGTACGGTGTCCGCGCAGCACCAGGCAGAGCATCGGCGGACGGTGGGGGCTAGCGGCACATGACGGACCAGCACAACACCGCTCCGGCAGTCTGGGACCCCACCGCGCGCGGCGGCGCGGGCGGCTGGGTGCGCGGCCCGCAGCGACCCGCCGAGCCCACCCCGGCGCAGCCCGCCCCCGCCCAGCCCGCCGCACCGCGCCCCGGGGCCGCACCGCAGGACGGGGCCGCGCTGCCGCCCGCCACCGGCGCCGTCGGGGACCAGGGCCCGCCGCTCGGTGCCCGCCCGTACCTGGCCGCCCCGAAGCCGCCGTCCGTGCCGCCGCCGGCGCCGTTCCCCTCCCACGCGTCCGCGCAGACCCCGGGGCCCGGCTACGTGTCCGGCGAGGCCCCCGGCCCCGGCTACGTGTACCCGCCGCAGCCGCCCGCCGGCCCGCAGCAGCCCCCGTACGTCCCGTACCAGGGACAGCCCGACTACCCCTCCGGTTACCCCGCCGACTACGAGGACCCGGACGACGGGGACCGCCCGAACAACCGGAAGGCACCGCTGCTGATCGGCTTCGCGCTGCTCCTGGTGGTGGCGGTCGGCGGCGGCCTGCTGGTGGCCGCCCAGAACAGCGGCGACAAGAAGGACCAGGCCTCGCCCGCCCCGCCGTCCGCCTCCGCGACGTCCACCGGGAACCCGCCGACGGGCCCGGCGCCCACCGGTACGGACGCCGCGCCGAACGGCGCCACCGACCCGGCCTCGTCCGCCGCGGCGCCGTCCCCGACCGCGAGCGGTGCCGGCGCCAACGCCAAGACGCAGGCACAGGCCCTGGACGGCCTGCTCACCGAGGGCGAGAGCGCGAAGGCCCCGATCGGCAGCGCGGTCGCCAAGGTGAGCAGCTGCCCGGCGAAGGCCGACATCGAGAGCGCGGCGCAGGTGTTCGACAACGGCGCCAAGCAGCGCGACGAACTGCTGCGCAAGCTCGCCAAGCTGAGCGCCTCCGACGTGCCGGGCGGCGCGGACGCGATGGCGTCGCTGAAGTCCGCCTGGCAGCTGTCGGCCGACATCGACCGGGCGTACGCGAACTGGGCGCGGGCGGTCGCCGGCCAGGGCTGCTCGGGCTCGGCCCCGAACACCGCCGACAAGAAGCGGGCCGACGAGCTCAACCCGCAGGCCACCCAGGCGAAGAAGGACTTCGCGGGCAAGTGGAAGCCGATCGCCGACACCTACGGCCTCACCCCGCGCACCCAGGACAGGATCTGATCCACCCGTGACCGGCCCGAACTCCCGACCGCCCCGCCGTTCCACCCTGCTGCGCGCCACCACGGCGGTGGGCGCGGCCGTTCCGCTCTGCCTGGCGGGCTGGCTGGGCTGGCAGTCCCTCGGCCACTCCGCGGCGGTGGGCGGCACCGCCGCGCCGGCCACCTCCCCGGCCGGAACCGCCACACCGGGCACCACCACACCGGGCACCACCGCACCGGGAACCCCGGCCCAGACGCCGACGACCCCGGTGCCCCCGACCACCCCGACGACGCCCGCCCCGTCGAACACACCCGCCCCGTCGGACACCCCGGTCTCCCCCACCGCGCTCACCGGCCGCACCATCCTGCTCGACCCCGGCCACAACCCCGGCAACTCCGCGCACACCGCCGAGATCAACCGCCTGGTCGACATCGGCAACTCCCGCAAGCAGTGCGACACCACCGGCACCGAGACCAACTCCGGCTACACCGAGGCCGAGTACACCCTGGACGTCTCCCACCGGGCCCGCGCCATCCTGGCCGCCCGCGGCGCGACGGTGGTACTGGCGCAGGACGGCGACCGTCCGTGGGGCCCCTGCATCGACGAGCGCGCCCGGGCCGGCGCCGACGCGCACGCCGACGTGGCCCTGTCGGTGCACGGGGACGGCGGTCCGGCGGGCGGCAGCGGGTTCCACGTGATCCTCCCGGCGAAGGTGGCGGCCGGGAAGGCGGACAACTCGGCGATCGTCGAGCCGTCGCGCCGGCTCGGCCTGCTGCTGCGCGAGCGCTTCCGCGCCGCGACGGGCGAGCCGTACGCGGACTACACCGCGAGCGACGGCCTGGACACCCGCTCCGACCTGGGGGGCCTGAACCTGTCCACGGTGCCGAAGGTGTTCATCGAGTGCGGTAACATGCGCAACCCGGTGGACGCCAAACGGATGACGGATCCTCAGTGGCGGCAGCGGGCGGCCCAGGGGATCGCCGACGCGCTGACGGCGTATCTGACCACCCGGTAAGGAAGTTGGGCCGGGGCGGCCGACGGCGTGCGCGCCGCCCGGGTCGCGCCTTTGGCAACGACTTCGCCCCATTCCCGGTCCCGCCGTGCACCGGCGGTGCGGTTGGGCCTAGGCTTCTGGTCCGTTCGGGAGTTTCGGCCGGTCAGCCCGACCGCACGAACCGCCGTCCACGACAGGTCAACGAGGGGAACGTTAGTGAATCTGCGCGCTCTCACCAGGGGAGACGCCGCCGTCGCCGGCGCGGCCGTCCTGCTCTTCATCGCCTCCTTCCTGCCCTACTGGACGGTGGACTGCACCGGCCGGTACTGCGGCGACACATCGCAGAACGCGTGGAGCACCCAGCTGTTCCCCATCCTGCCGTCGATCTACCTGCTCGGCATCGCCGCCGCGGTGCTGATCCTGCTGCACCGCTTCCAGGGCGAGGCCGCGGCCGGGCGCCAGGTGCTCGGCCTGCGGCTGGACCAGTGGGGCATCGCCTTCGCCGTCGTCGCGCTGTGGACGGCGCTGTGGTCGCTGGGCGGCGGCCCGTCCGGCGGCAGCTTCGGGCACGGCTTCGGCGCCTGGCTCGGCCTCATCGCGCTGATCGTGCTGGCCGGTGCGGCCGCGGCCGCGCCGCTGGTGCCCGCGCTGAAGGCCCCGCTGGTCGCCGACCGTCCGGCGGCCGTCCCCTACCAGGGCGGCTACCCGGCCCCGGGCCAGCCGGTGCAGCCCGGCCAGTACGGCTACCCGGCCCCGGGCCAGGACCCGAACCAGGCCCCGGCGTACGGCGCCCAGCCCGGTGGCTACGGCTACCCGGCGGCCGGCCAGCCGCAGCCGGTGCAGGCCGGCCAGCCGCAGGACGCGGCCGCCGCCCCGCAGCCGGTCCCGGCCGCGCAGCCGCAGCCGACCCCGGCCGCCCCGGCGGCCGACTTCGCACCGTTCTGGTTCGCCGTCCCGGCCCCGCGCTCGCTGGCGTCGAAGGACAACCCGGCGGGCGCCCCCGTCGGCGAGCTGGTGCCCGGCACCTGGTACCTGGCGGTCGAGCAGCGCGGCAGCGCGCTGGTCGCCCAGTTGCAGGACGGCACCGTCGGCCTGCTGGCCGACACCTCGGGCATCCAGCGCGGCTGACGCCCCCGCCGGTACGACGAAGGGGTGGGACCGGATCTCTCCGGTCCCACCCCTTCGCGTTGCCCGTACGAGCCTCAACCGTCGTACGGGCCTCAGCCGTCGTGCGGGCCTCAGCCGTCGTGCGGGCCTCAGCCGTCGTGCGGGCCTCAGCCGTCGTGCGGGCCTCAGCCGTTCGCACCGGCATCGGCCACGGCTACGGGCCTCAGCAGCAGTCCTGGACCACCAGCCCGGCGGGCAACTGCTCCCCGCCGAAGACCGCGACCGTCGCCGGGTCGCCGCCGAGCGCGGCGACCGCGAGCAGCAGCGCGCCGGCCGTCCAGGTGGTGCGCTCCTCCGGCCAGACGGCGTCGTCCTCGAAGACGTACCCGGTCCAGTAGGAGCCGTCCTCGTGCCGCAGGTGCTTCTGGATCCAGCGCAGGATCTCCACGGCGCGGTCGGAGCGGCCGATCGCCCAGAGCGCGAGGGCGAGTTCGGCGCTCTCGCCGCCGGTCACCCACGGGCGGTCGCTGACGCAGCGCACGCCGAGGCCGGGGACGACGAAGCGGTCCCAGTCCCGGTCGATCCGTTCCAGCGCCGCGTCGCCGCGCAGTCCGGTGCCGAGCACCGGGTAGTACCAGTCCATCGAGTAGCGGCCCTTGTCGAGGAACCGCTCGGGGTGGTGGGTGATGGCGTGCCCCAGCCGGCCGGCGGCGAGCTCCCAGTCGGGCTGCGGCTCCTCCAGGTACTCGGCGATGGCCAGCCCGCAGCGCAGCGCGTGCAGCATGCTGGACGAGCCGGTGAGCAGCGCCTCGTCGGTGGCGGTGCCGTCCTCGTCGAGGCGCCAGGCGATCGGGCCGCCGGGCAGCCGCTGGCCGACGATGAAGTCCAGGGCGCGCCGGACGACGGGCCAGATCCACTCCAGGAAGGCGTCGTCGCCGGCGCTGAGGTGGTGGTGCCAGACGCCGACGGCCACGTAGGCGCAGAAGTTGGTCTCCTTGGCCCGGTCGGTGACGGCGCCGTCGGTGTAGGCGGCGTACCAGGAGCCGTCCGGGTTCTGGGTGGCGGCGAGCCAGCGGTAGGCGGCCTCGGCGGCGGCGTGCTCGCCGGCGGTGTCGAGGGCCATGGCGGCCTCGGTGTGGTCCCACGGGTCGAGGTGGTGGCCGGCGAACCAGGGTATGGCGCCGTCGGGAAGCTGTTCGGCCAGGATGCTGCGGACGGTGCCGGCGGCCTGCTCGGCGTCGAGCACCCCGTCGAGCAGCAGTGCCTCGGGGACGGCGGCGGTCATGCGTCCACGCGCCCGGGCTCGGTCCGCCGCGGCTTGGACGCGTAGGCGACGAAGCTCTTGCCGATGACCGGGTTGAGCGCCCGTTCGGCGGCCTTGGTGAGGGTGCTGATCACCGGGGTGCCGACGATGTCCCAGACCAGCAGCTGGTGGTAGGCCTTGACCGGCAGCGCCTTGTCGTTGTTCACGCCGACCGCGCACTTGATCCACCAGTACGGCGAGTGCAGCGCGTGCGCGTGGTGGGTGCCGTAGGGCTCCAGGCCGGCGTCCTTGAGCTTGCCGAGCAGTTCGTCGCCCCGGTAGATCCGGATGTGGCCGCCCTCGACCTCGTGGTACTCGTCGGACAGCGTCCAGCAGATCTTCTCGGGCAGCCAGCGCGGCACGGTGACGGCGAGCAGCCCGCCCGGCTTGAGCACCCGGAACATCTCGTTGAGCACGCCCTTGTCGTCCGGTATGTGCTCCATCACCTCGGAGATGATGATCTTGTCGAAGTAGTCGTCCTCGAACGGCAGCGCCAGCGCGTTGCCCTCCATCGCGACCGCCGACGCGCCCTCCGGGGCCTCGCCGGCCTGCTCCATCGCGGCGAACCACTTCTGGACCTCGGTGATCTCCTCGGCGTTCTGGTCGAGGGCGATCACGTTGGCGCCGCGGCGGTAGCACTCGAACGCGTGCCGGCCCCCGCCGCAGCCCAGGTCGAGCACCCGGTCGCCGGGGGCGAGCGGGAAGCGCGAGAAATCGACGGTCAGCACTGCAGGGCTCCCATTCCTTTTGCTACCAAGCGGACTTGACGCCGCGTCAGTTCGATCCGCTACCGCTCCGCACCGGGCGGCCGGGGCCGCCGGGCGGGCGCCGCGCAGGGCGGCCGGAGCGACTCAGGGCACGTACCGCCAACCCGGCCCGGAGCGGGCCCGGGCGCCGGCGCCGGTGGCGATCGCCGCCCGGTAGGCGTCGGCGGTCAGCTCGGCGGCCCGCGCCCAGGTGAACCGGGCCAGCACCCGCTCCCGGCCGGCCGCGCCGAGCCGGGCGCGCAGCCGCGGGTCGTCCAGCAGCCGGCCGAGCGCCGCCGCCAGCCGGTCCGGCTCCCCCGGCGGCACGGCCAGGCAGGTCTCCCCGTCCGGCCCGGCCACCTCGGGGATCGCGCCGCCGGTGGTGGCGACCAGCGGGGTGCCGGTGGCCATCGCCTCGGCGGCGGGCAGCGAGAAGCCCTCGTACAGCGACGGCACGCAGGCCACCTCGGCCGAGCGGTAGAGGTCGACCAGCTCCCGGTCGGTCAGGCCGCTGCGGAACTCGATGTGGTCCGCCAGCCCGAAGCGGCGCACCGCCTCCGCCACCGGGCCGTCCTCCTTCTGCGGCTTGCCGACCACCACCAGGTGCGCGGGGCGCTCGGTGCGCACCTTCGCCAGCGCCTCGACCAGGAACACCAGGCCCTTGAGCGGGACGTCCGCGCTGGAGGTGGTGACGATCCGTCCGGGGACGCGGGCGATCTCCTCGGAGGGCGACCAGAGCCGGGTGTCGGCGCCGATCGGCACCACCGAGATCGCGCCCGGCGCGGCGCCCAGGTGCTCGGCGATCTCGCGCTGCGAGGTGCCGGAGACGGTGATCACGTGGTCCAGCCGGGCGGCGACCCGGCGCTGCATCCGGGTGAAGGCGTACCAGCGGCGCAGCGACAGCCGCTTGACCCGGGTGGTGGCCGCGTCCAGCTCCAACTGCCGGTCCACGGTGATCGGGTGATGGATCGTGGTGACCAGCGGGAACCCGTGCCGGGCCAGGCCGAGCAGGCCGTAGCCGAGCGTCTGGTTGTCGTGCACCACGTCGTAGCGGCCCTTGTGCCGGGCCAGGTACTGGCGGGCGCGCAGCGAGAAGGTCAACGGCTCGGGGAAGCCGCCGGTGCGCATGGTGGCGAACTCCAGCACGTCCACCGGGCTGTGGAACTCGCCGCGGGCGGGCGTGCGGAACGGGTCCTCGGCGCGGTAGAGGTCCAGGCTGGGCAGTTCGACCAGGCGCACCGAACCGGGGCCGTCGACCTCGTCCAGCACCGGGTACGGCTGGGCACCGATCACGTCCACGTGGTGGCCGAGCCTGGCCAGCTCACGGGAGAGGTGGCGCACGTACACGCCCTGACCGCCGCAGAAGGGGTCCCCGCGGTACGACAGCAGGGCAATCCGCAGCGGCTGCGCGGTCATCCTCGGGCCCTCATCTCTAGCTGCTATTCCTGTGCTGCTGCTGTCTCTGCGTTGGCGACGGCGCTGCCGCCGGTCGCTAAAGTAGATCAGGTTTCAGTGGCTGTGGAACTCGTCATCGACCATGTGAACAATGAGAGACCTCGAAGATACCGGCCCGTAGCTTTCCCTCAGGAGCCAGGGCTGGTGATTCCCGCCACGCCGACCCTGCCGACCTTGTGGAGCACGCCGCCACCCACGCGCCCCGGGAGCACTCCTTGCCGCCGCCGACCACCTCCACGAGCCCCACCACCCCGCCCCCCGCGCAGCCGGGCGAGCCGCCGCTGACCGCCCGCCAGGCCGAACGCCGGCGCCGGATCCTGCGGGCCGCCACCGCCCTGGCCGCCCGGGGCGGGTACGAGGCGGTGCAGATGCGGGAGGTCGCGGAGACCGCGCAGGTGGCCCTCGGCACGCTCTACCGGTACTTCCCCTCCAAGGTGCACCTGCTGGTCGCGGTCATGCTGGAGCAGTTGCAGGGCCTCCAGGAGCACATCCGGCGCCACCCGCCGACCGACCCCGAACCGGCCCCGCGGGTCGCCGACACGCTCACCCGCGCCTTCCACGCGCTCCAGCGCGAACCGCTGCTCGCCGAGGCGATGGTCCGGGCGCTGTCCTTCGCGGACCGCTCCGTCGGCGCCGAGGTGGACCAGGTCAGCACCGCCACCGGCCAGCTCATCCTGGACGCCATCGGCCAGTCCGGGCCACCCAGCGAGAGCCAGCGCGCGGCCGTCCGGGTGATCGAGCACACCTGGCACTCCGCCCTGGTCGCCTGGCTCTCCGGCCGCGCCTCGATCGCCGAGGTCCGGGCCGACCTGCACACCGCGGCCCGGCTGCTCACCCTGCCCTGACTGGAACCTGTTCCTGCCCGGGCGGGAGGGGCCGGCCGCCCCCGGCGGTTAGAGTCGACGGACAGCACAACTTCATCCCGTCCCTCCCCCGGGGGAAGCCGGTGCGAATCCGGCGCTGACCCCGCAACCGTGAGCCCGGCCCCCGTGACGGCCCGGGCGAGTCGGACCGCCCGTGGAGGGGCGAGCGGCCAGCCCGGGCCCGCCACGCGCACCGCCCGGCACCGTCGAGGACTACGGAACGGCCCCGCCGGGCCACCACCGCTCACCGAAAGGCACACCTCCACCATGCTCACCGCCGCCCGTCTGGGCGCCGCCGCCCTGTCCGCCGCGCTCCTCGCCGGCGCCACCGCCGGACCGGCCCTCGCCGACAGCCCCGCGCCCACCGCCGCCGCCGTCCCCGACGGCCTCTACGGCAAGGGCGACCCGACGTACGACGGCGTCTGGCGGCAGTCCCTCGCGCTCACCGCGCTCGCGGCGGCCAAGGCCACCCCGGCCGACTCCGCCGTCGGCTGGCTCACCGGACAGCAGTGCGAGGACGGCGGCTGGCCCTCCTTCCGGGCCGCCGGCGCCGCCTGCGACCCCAAGACCGAGGACAGCAACGCCACCGCCGTCGCCGTCCAGGCCCTCGTCGCCCTCGGCGGGCACCAGGAAGCCGTCGACAAGGGCGTCCAGTGGCTCAAGGCCACCCAGAACGCCGACGGCAGCTGGCCCTACAACCCCGGCAGCCCCGGCGACGCCAACTCCACCGGCCTCGCCGTGAACGCCCTCTTCGCCGCGAAGACCGACCCGGCCGGAGTCGCCAAGGCGGGCAAGAACGCCTTCGACGGGCTCGCCCTCTTCCAGCTCGGCTGCGCCGCCCCCGCCGACCAGCGCGGCGCCTTCGCCTACCAGCCCGACCCGTCCTCCGGTGCGCTCGCCCCCAACGCCCTCGCCAGCGCCCAGGCCTCGCTCGCCGCCGCCGGCGGCCACCTCCCGGTCGCCACCACCGCCCGCACCGACGCCGCGCCCAAGGCCCTCGGCTGCGACTCCGCCGCCGCCTCCACCGCGGCTGCTCCGGTCGCGCACGCCGACTCCGGCGAGGCCGCCGGGGCGTACCTCACCGCCCAGCTCGCCGCGGGCGACAACCACCTCACCCTCACCACCCCCGGCGCCGCCCCCACCCCCGACTACAACGCCACCGCCTGGGCCGCCCTCGGCCTCATCCAGAGCGGCCACCCCCAGCAGGCCGCCGGCGCCGTCGACTGGCTCGCCAAGGAGGGCGCTGGCTGGACCAAGGGCGGCACCGACGCCGCCGCCACCGCCAGCCTCCTGCTCGTCACCCAGGCCGCCCAGCGCGACACCGCCCCGCTGACCGCCGAGCTCACCGCCCTCGGCCCGGCCCTCAAGGCCACCGCCGGCCCCGCCCCGACGGCGGCGGCGCCCAAGAAGGACGACGGCATCGGCCAGTACTGGCTGATCATCGTCGGCCTCCTCGTCGGCCTCGGCGGCGGCCTCCTCCTCAGCCTCCAGCGCAAGCGCGGCCAGAGCCTGTGACACCCCGCCCCGCGCGCCGGGCCCGCCCGGGCCGCCGCCGTGGCCGCCGCGCTCTCGGCTCGCGGCTCGGCTCGCGGCTCGGCTCGCGGCTCGGTGCGGTGCTCGGTTCGGTGCTCGGTTCGGTGCTCGGTGCGGTGCTCCTGCTGGTCGCCTCCGCCGGGGCGCCGGCGGAGGCGGCGACGGGATACCGGTACTGGTCGTTCTGGCGTGCCGGCGGCGACGGGTGGCTGTACCAGCAGCAGGGGCCGGCCGTCGCCGTGCCGCCGGACGGGGCCGTGGACGGGTGGCGGTTCGCGGTAAGTCCGGACGGCGGGCAGGATGCGGCGCGGCCCCGGACGGCGGGCGACTTCGCCGCCGTCTGTGCGGACACGCCCGCGCAGGCGGGCCGCAAGCGGGTCGCGGTCGTGCTGGACTTCGGCACCGCCGCCGACTCCGGCTCGGGCTCCGGCTCGGGCTCCGGCTCGGGCTCCGGCTCCGGCTCCGGCTCGGCTTCCGGTTCCGGCTCGGGCGAGGCGCCGCCCGAGCAGCGGAGCGCGTGCGCCAGCGTCGTCTCGAACGCCACCTCGGCCGAGGTGCTGGCCGCCGTCGCCCCGCCGCTGCGCTACGACGCCAACGGCCTGCTCTGCGCCATCGCGGGCTTCCCGAAGGCCGGGTGCGCCGACCAGCTCGGGTCGGCGGCCAAGCCGGCCGACCCGTCCGGCGACGGCGGCGGCTCGGACTCCGGCCCGGACGTCGGCCTGATCGCCGGTGGCGCGCTGATCGCCGTGCTGGCCGGCGGTGCGGTCTGGCAGGCGCGCCGCCGCCGCACCTCCTGACGCCTCCCGAGCCGCTCCCCCTCCGGACCCCTTCACCTGGACTGACCCATGAGCACCGCCCGCACCACCCGCCCGCCCACCGGACCCCGGCAACTGCACCCCGGGGCCTGGTGGTTGTGGGCGCTCGGGCTGGGCGCGGCGGCGACCCGCACCACCAATCCGGTGATCCTGCTGCTGCTCGCCGCCGTCGCCGGGTACGTGGTCGCGGCCCGGCGCGGCGACGCGCCCTGGTCGCGCTCGTACGGCGCGTTCCTGCGACTGGGCCTGCTGGTCCTGGGCATCCGGCTGGTGTTCGCGGTGCTGCTCGGCTCGCCGATCCCGGGCACGCACGTGTTGTTCACACTGCCCGAAGTGCCGCTTCCCACCTGGGCGCAGGGAGTGCGGATCGGCGGCCGGGTGACCGTGGAGGGCCTGCTCGCGGCGCTGTACGACGGGCTGCGCCTGGCCACCCTGCTGGTCTGCGTGGGCGCCGCGAACGCGCTGGCCAGCCCCGCCCGACTGCTGCGCGCCCTGCCCGGCGCGCTGTACGAGGCGGGCGTGGCGGTGGTGGTGGCGATGACCTTCGCGCCGAACCTGGTCGCGGACGTCCGCCGGCTGCGGGCGGCCCGCCGCCTGCGCGGCCGCACCGACCGGGGGATCGCCGCCGTACTGAGCGTCGGACTGCCCGTCCTGGAGGGCGCGTTGGAGCGTTCGGTGGCGCTGGCCGCGGCGATGGACACCCGCGGCTTCGGCCGCACCGCGGACGTCCCGCGCCGACTCGCCCGGGCGACGGCCGCGCTCACCCTGGCCGGCCTGCTCGGGATCTGCCTGGCCGCGTACGGGCTGCTGACCGCCGGCGGCGCGGGCTGGGCGGCGCCGGTGCTGCTGCTGGGCCTGGCCGCCGCCTCCGCCGGGCTACTGCTAGGCAGTCGACGATCCGTCAGGACACGCTACCGGCCCGACCCCTGGGCACTGCCCGAGTGGCTGACCGCCGGATCGGGCGCCGCCGTCGCCGGGTTGACCATCTACCTGTCCACGCGCGACCCGGCCGCCTTCGCGCCCACCGTCGTCCCACCGACCGTCCCCGCGCTGCCGCTGGCCGCCGTGCTGGCCGTACTGCTCGGCCTGGTACCGGCGTTCGCCGCCCCGACCCCGCCCCGGAGGGCTTCGTGATCACCTTCGAGCAGGTCTCCGTCCGGTACGCGGACGCCGCCGCCCCCGCCGTCGCGGACGTCGACCTGACCGTCCCCGAAGGCGAACTCTGCCTGCTGGTGGGCCCGTCGGGCTCCGGCAAGTCCACCCTGCTGGGCGCGGTGAGCGGGCTCGTCCCGCACTTCACCGGCGGCACCCTGCACGGCCGGGTCACGGTCGGCGGCCGGGACACCCGCGAGCACCGGCCGCGCGAACTCGCCGACCTGGTCGGCACGGTGGGCCAGGACCCGCTGGCGCACTTCGTCACCGACACCGTCGAGGACGAACTCGCCTACGGCATGGAGTCCCTGGGCCTGCCCGCCGACGTGATGCGGCGCCGGGTCGAGGAGACCCTCGACCTGCTCGGCCTCGCCGACCTGCGCGACCGCGCCCTCACCTCCCTCTCCGGCGGCCAGCAGCAGCGCGTCGCGATCGGCTCGGTGCTCACCGTGCACCCGCGCGTCCTGGTCCTCGACGAGCCCACCTCGGCGCTGGACCCGGGCGCCGCCGAGGAGGTGCTGGCCGTCCTCCAGCGGCTCGTGCACGACCTCGGCACCACCGTGCTGATGGCCGAGCACCGGCTGGAGCGCGTCGTCCAGTACGCCGACCAGGTGCTGCTGCTCACCCCGGGCGCCCCGCCCGTCCTCGGCGAGCCCGCCGAGGTGATGGCGCACTCGCCGGTGCACCCGCCGGTGGTCGGCCTCGGACGGCTCGCCGGCTGGCGGCCGCTGCCGCTGTCCGTCCGCGACGCCCGCCGCAAGGCCGCCGGGCTGCGCTCCCAGTTGGACGGTCTGCACCCGGGCGCGGCCCCCGTTCCAACCGTTTCGACCACCGCACCGATCGCCGCCGCCGAACGCCTCGCCGTCCGGCGCGGCCCCGTCCAGGCCCTGCGCGGCGTCGACCTGGCGCTGCACGTCGGCGAGATCACCGCCCTGATGGGCCGCAACGGCGCCGGCAAGTCCACCCTGCTGGGCAGCCTGGTCGGCCTGCACACCCCCGCCTCCGGCCGGGTGACGGTCGGCGGCCGCACCCCGCACCGCACCCGCCCGGCCGAACTGATCCGCCAGGTCGGCCTCGTCCCGCAGGACCCGCGCGACCTCCTCTACGGCGAGAGCGTCACCGCCGAATGCGCCGCCGCCGACACCGACGCGGACGCCACCCCCGGCACCTGCCGCGCCCTGGTCGAACGACTGCTGCCCGGCATCGCCGACACCGCCCACCCGCGCGACCTCTCCGAAGGCCAACGGCTCACCCTCGCGCTCGCCGTCGTGCTCACCGCCCGGCCCCCGCTGCTGCTGCTCGACGAGCCGACCCGCGGCCTCGACTACGCCGCCAAGGCCCGGCTGGTGGCGATCCTGCGCGACCTCGCGGCGGAAGGCCACGCCGTCCTGCTCGCCACCCACGATGTCGAACTCGCCGCCGAACTCGCCCACCGCACGGCGATCCTGGCCGAGGGCGAGATCGTCGCCGACGGCCCGACGGCCGACGTCGTCGTCTCCTCCCCCGCGTTCGCCCCGCAGGTCGCCAAGGTGCTGGCACCCGGCCCGTGGCTCACCGTCCGCCAGGTCGCGGAGGCGCTGAGCGCATGAGCCGCCCCGCTCCTTCCGGTGTTCCTGCTGGTCGCCCCGTTCCGCTCGGCCGCCGCTCGGTGACGGCCCTGCTCCTGACCTCCCTCGTCGGCGTGGCGGCCTTCGGCTGGCCGCTGCTCGCCTCCACCAAGTCCGCCCTGGTCGGCCACGCCACCGACGCCCCCTGGCTGTTCGCCCTCCTGCTGCCGCTGCTCCTCGCCGTCGTCATCGCCCAGATCTCCGAGGGCCGCACGGCGGGCGGCGGCGCGCCCGGCCTGGATGCCAAGTCCGTGGCCCTGCTCGGGGTGCTGGCGGCGGCGGGCGCGGCACTACGGCCGCTCGGCGCGGGCACGGCGGGGCTGGAGCCCATGTTCTTCCTCATGGTGCTGTCCGGCCGGGTGCTCGGTCCGGGCTTCGGCTTCGTCCTCGGTTCGCTGTCGATGTTCGCGTCCGCGCTGCTCACCGGCGGCGTCGGGCCCTGGCTGCCGTTCCAGATGCTCGCCATGGGCTGGGTCTGCCTCGGCGCCGGCCTCCTCCCGGGCTCCGCGCGCCTGCGCGGCCGGCGCGAGCTCTGGCTGCTCGCGGGCTACGGCGCGCTGGCTTCCGTCCTCTACGGCACGATCATGAACCTCCAGGGCTGGCCGTACATCGCCGGGCTCTCCGGCTCCATCTCCTTCGTCCCCGGCGACCCGCTGCCCGCCAACCTGGTCCGCTTCGCCGCCTACTGCCTCACCACGTCGCTGGGCTGGGACCTCCCCCGCGCCGCCCTCACCGTCGTCCTCTGCCTCACCCTCGGCACCGCCGTCCTGCGCGCCCTGCGCCGCGCCACCCGCCGGGCCGCCTTCGACGCGCCGGTGACGTTCCGGCCGCCGGACTCCCGGCCGCCGAGCAGGTGAACTCCGCCGCCCCGCCCCCTGGTCGACTACGGCAAGGCCCGCGACACCCTCGGAGCCCGGCACTCCCCGCAGACCTGCCCGACACCCGCGACGGGCCGCCCGCACAAGCCGTCCCGCCCGGGGCACTCATGCCGACGCGGCCCCGACCCGCCGCCGCCCTGCGGGGTCAACGGAACGGGCGGCACCTTCGCCAACCGCCCCGCCAGGACCGCCCCCACGCTGTGCGTGACCCTCTCCGGCAAGGGCGCGGCCAGGATCCCCGCCAGCGCCTCCCCGCTCCACCCGCCCGCGAGCAGCCCCTCCACCCGCGCGGCCTGATCGCACAGTGGCTTGCCCGCCAGCGCCATCCTGGGCTCCCTGCGCCCGAGTTCGAGCAGCAGCGCCATGCCCGCCGTCAACTTCTCGGACGGACGGACGGAGGGAACTTCCGCTTCCTTCCCCATCACCTTTCCGGAAGGGCTTCCCGCCTTCCCGGCGCCCGCCACCCCAGCTCCGGGCCCACCGGCGGCCGGGGGCGCGGGAAGCGGCGGCACGGCGTGAACCGCCTTGCCCGTCACCGGCACTTCGTGCACCGAGACGATCGTCCGCACCTGCCCCGTCACCGGATCCCGCTGCGTCCGCCGCACGTAGTGCCCGGCCGCCTCCAGCTCACGGAGCGCCCGCGCCACCGTCGCCCGGCCCTCGACGCTCTTCGCCGCCAACGTCCGGATGTCCTCCCGCGCACCGTCCGGCAGGCTGAGCAGGTAGCTGAGCAACCCACGCGCCGCCCAACTCAGCGAGTGCTTCCGGACGACGTGGCCGTTGTCGAGGATCGTGTACCCGGGCGAGTGCTTCGGGATACGATGAATGTGCATTCGGGAGCCCTTTACTCCTAGTGCCATTCCCCGGGGTGTTAGCGCACCGCCGGGGCTCACTTTTGCCGCGCACAGGCCGTCCCTCCGAACGCCCGCGCCGACCCAATGATCACCGTAATGCGCTAACCGAGCGTCAAACTCCCTACCACATCACCCAAACGGGCGGCGCAAGCGCACACCCCCCAGCGCGCCCCAGGCCCACAAGCCCGGAACACGCCCCACATCTTTCGACTCATGGCTGACCACGAACCCGCGTTCCGGCCACTGGACAGCACGGAACTGTTCGGCACGGCCACCCCTCCCCAGCTCCACCAGCGACACTCGCCGTTCTCACCCACGGTGCCGGCGTCACCCGCGAAGAGGGCGGGTTCACCTCGACCCCGAAAAGCGCTGCGCCGACGTGCAGTCGCCAGTGCTCATCGTCCACGGAACGAAGGACACCTTCGTCGACGTCGAACTGTCCCGCCGGTTCGCGCCGCTGTTCGGCGCCGGAGCCGAACTGTACGAACTCGACGGCGCACAGCACGGCTTCGCCGTGCACGATGACCCCACGTACGCACACCCGCAGTCACAGGCGTGGCAGCGCGAGGTCGTCGCCAAGGTTGCCGACTTCCTCTCCCTCTAGTGTCCTGCGCCGGAGATCTGTCGTTAGATCTTGCGTGAGTGATTCTTCGGATGCGTCGGTGCGGCGTCGTGGTCCCGCGTTGGAGCCGTT
>NZ_JBIUYQ010000016.1:33204-191961 GCF_044744605.1 Kitasatospora sp. NPDC087271 | reverse complement strand
AGACACCGGTCAGGATGATGATGACGAACGTGTAGAGGCAGATCTCGCCCAGCATGAAGGACCAGTGGTCCGGGAAGATCTTGCGCAGGTTGGCCTTGGCGAGGGAGTAGATCCCCACCCGGCCGTCCGTCCAGTCAGCAGCGGCCTCCCACTTGTTGGCGGGCTTGGCGCGCGTGCTGGCGGGCTTGGCGGCACCGGTGGTGCTGCTCGTACTCATCGAGCACGCTCCCAGTAGCTCGGGCCGACGGGCTCGTCGAAGTCGCCGGTGGCGACCAGGTAGCCCTTCTCGTCAGTGATGATCTTCAGCTGCGGCAGCGGGTGGCCGGCCGGGCCGAAGATCACGCGCGCGCCGTCCGCCAGGTCGAAGGTCGACTGGTGGCAGGGGCAGAGCGCGTGGTGGGTCTGCTGCTCGTACAGGCTGATCGGGCAGCCGACGTGGGTGCAGATCTTGGAGTAGGCGAGGATGCCCTCGAAGGCCTTCTCCCGCGACCGGTCGTCCTTGATGTCGTCCGGCGCGATGCGCACCAGCATCAGGGCGTCCTTGGCGATCGCCTGCTGGAAGTCCTCGTCGTGGACGTGCAGACCCTCGGGCATGGCGAAGGTCAGCGAGCCGATGACGATGTCCTCGGCCTTCATCGGCAGGTTGGTGCTCATGTTGATGAGCTGCAGGGGCTTGGCCGGGGTCGCCTCGTTCCAGCCCGTCTCCTTCAGCTTCTTCTCGGGCAGCGGCCCGAGGTCGCGGAGCAGGACCACGCCGGAGAGCGGGACCAGCGCCATGGAGCCGATGAGGGTGTTGCGGATCATCTTGCGGCGGCCGAAACCGGACTCGGCGGCACCGGTCTTGAACTGCTCGATGACGTCCGCGCGGACCTCGTCGTCAGCCTCGATCGGGTGGCGCTCGGCCGGCAGCTCGACGTCCGACATCAGCGTGCGGGCCCAGTGGACCGCACCCGCGCCGATCATGAACAGCGCGACGCCCAGGGTCAGGCCGAGCGCGAAGTTCAGCGCGCTGACGTGACCGAGCGGGAAGATGTAGACGATCTTGTCCGGGTCGATGGCCACGTACGAGGCGATGAAGCCGATGGTGGCGAGCATCGAGACCACGAACATCAGCGAGACCTGGCGCTCGGCCCGCTGGGCGGCCCGCTCGTCGATGTCGGTGCGGCGGGGCTCGTGGGCCGGCAGGCCCGGGTCGGCGAACGGGTCGCCGTGCGCGGCGACGTCACCGGCGGAGCCGTGCGACTCCGGCAGCTTCTCTTCTGACATGTCGTGGCTCATGACTTCTTGGCCTTGGTGGTGTGGGCGGCGACCCAGATCGCGACCGCGATGAGCGTGCCGAGACCGAAGATCCAGCCGAACAGACCCTCGGTCACCGGACCGAGGCTGCCGAGCGTGAGACCACCGGGGTTGGGCTCATCGGAGGTGGTGTGGCGGACGAAGGCCACGATCTGCTTCTTCTGCTCCTCGGGCATGGTGGTGTCCGGGAACGACGGCATGTTCTGCGGGCCGGTCTGCATGGCCTCGTAGATGTGCTTGGCGTCCACGCCCTCCAGCGACGGGGCGTACTTGCCCTTGGTCAGGGCACCGCCCTGGCCGGCGAAGTTGTGGCACTGGGCGCAGTTGGTGCGGAACAGCTCGCCACCCGCGGAGATGTCATCCGGGTTGGTCGAGGTGTACTGCTCCGGGGTCGGCGTCACCGGGCCGGGGCCGAGCGAGGCGACGAAGGCGGCGAGCTGGTCGATCTCCGCCTGCGAGTAGATGTTCTTCTTGCGCGGCACCTGGGCGCCGGGCTGCTGGGCCGGCATGCGGCCGGTACCGACCTGGAAGTCGACGGAGGCGGAGCCGACGCCGACCAGGCTCGGACCGTCGCTGCTGCCCTGGCCGTTCAGGCCGTGGCACGAGGAGCAGCCCACGGCGAAGAGCTTCTTGCCCTCATCGATCGCGAGCGACTGCGCGGCGACGTCGGCCTGCGCCTTGTCGGCGGGCGCGAACGCGGCGTACAGCCCCCCGGTTGCCGCCAGGGCGAGAAGTAGGACGACCAGCGCCGCCAATGGGTGGCGCCGTCGTGCGGAGAGCTTTTTCACGGAATAACCCCGGTGTCAGGATCTGGTCGACTGGTGGGTGCACCCGGCGGCCGGTCTGGCCGGCACGAGGCTGCCTGTCTAGGGCTGCGCGCGCGGTCGGTCGGTGGGAGCGTCGCCCACCGGCAGAATCGGCCCGACGCCGGTGAGGGCGGGGACCGAAGCCGGTGGCCAGCGACCTGATCAGCTGGTTACTTGATCAGGTAGATGGTCGCGAACAGGCCGATCCACACGACGTCGACGAAGTGCCAGTAGTACGACACGACGATCGCGGCGGTGGCCTGCTCGTGCGTGAAGCGCTTGGCTGCGTACGTCCGTCCCAGGACCAGCAGGAAGGCGATCAGACCACCCGTCACGTGCAGACCGTGGAAGCCGGTGGTCAGGTAGAACACCGTGCCGTACGGGTCGGAGGACAGCGAGAGGCCGTCCTTCTTGACCAGCTCGGTGTACTCGAAGATCTGGCCGCCGATGAAGATCGCGCCCATCACGAAGGTGATGACGAACCACGAGCGGAGCTTCTTCACGTCCCCGCGCTCGGCAGCGAACACGCCGAGCTGGCAGGTCAGCGAGGAGAGCACCAGGATCGTGGTGTTGACCGAGGAGAAGGGCACGTTGAGGGCGTGCGCCTTCTCGGTCCAGAACTCGGCTCCCTTGACGGAGCGGAGCGTGAAGTACATCGCGAAGAGGGCCGCGAAGAACATCAACTCGGAACTGAGCCAGACGATCGTTCCGACGCTGACCATGTTCGGCCGGTTGACCGATCCGTGCGCGTGCCCGGTTTCTACTGCTGTTGCTGTCGCCACGACGGACATTATGTCGGTCCCTTATTCCGTCTTCACGCCGGGGGGTGTCCCTCGGAGTGTCCGGTGCGTGCGGTATGCCCCCCTGGAGGGCGGTGGGGGGTCCCAATGGCGGCTGAGCAGCGGCGTGTCCCTTTTCTGACGGTTCCTCGAAGGGGCCCGCGACCCCGTTGCCCAGCGCGTCGTTGCACGCTTGGCGGAGCCTCCGGGGGTAATGCGCGGGCCCCTTGTCGGCCGTACGGGTGGTCTGGACGGGTCCGGGTGACGGGCCGTCCTCCGGGCGGGTGAGTCGCGGGCGCGGCGGCTTGAGGGGGGAAGGTCCGCGAGGGGGACTCGGCGACGGGTGATCGGGAGTAGCATCCGGATCAGGCGAACGTGGTCCGGATCACACTTGAGGGAGCAGGGCCCATGGCGTACACGACCGACGAGACGCTCACCGTCCTCGTCTACAGCGATGACCGCAACACCCGCGAGCAGGTGCTGACGGCACTCGGCCGCCGGCCCGTCGAGGACCTTCCGGAACTGTCCTACCTGGAGTGCGCGACCACCCCCGCGGTGCTGAAGGCACTGGAGAAGGGCGGCGTGGACCTCTGCATCCTGGACGGCGAGGCGGTGCCGGCCGGCGGGCTCGGGCTCGGCCGCCAGCTCAAGGACGAGATCTACGGCTGCCCGCCGGTGCTGGTGCTGATCGGCCGGCCGCAGGACTCCTGGCTGGCCGCCTGGAGCCGGGCCGACGCCGCGATCTCGCGCCCGGTGGACCCGGTGGCGCTGGCCGAGGCGGTCGCCACCCTGCTGCGGGCGCGGCTGGCCAAGCGGGCGCCCGTCAGCCGCTGAGCGGTGCCGTCTCAGGACCAGAGAAGACGCCGCCGCGGGAACCCCGCCGGTCGATAGGCTGACTCCATCCGTACGGACGTCCCCCCGACGCGGGGAACCCGACAACAGCTGGAGTCAGCCATGGTGAACGTGAGCCCTGCGAACGGTGGTACCGCACCCGCGCAGGTGGTCCGCACCTGGCCGGACGTCCTGGCGGCGCTGTTGAAGGGGGAGGACCTCGACCGCTCGGCCACCGCGTGGGCGATGGACCGGATCATGAGCGGCGAGGCGTCCCCCGTCCAGGTGGCCGGGTTCATGGTGGCGCTGCGGGCCAAGGGCGAGACGGTCGACGAGATCACCGGCCTGGTGGACGCGATGTACGCGCACGCCGAGCCGCTGGACATCCCCGGCCCGGCCGTGGACATCGTCGGCACCGGCGGCGACCGGGCCAAGACCGTCAACATCTCCACCATGTCGGCGATCGTCGCGGCCGCGGCCGGCGCCAAGGTGGTCAAGCACGGCAACCGGGCCTCCTCCTCGGCCAGCGGCTCCTCGGACGTGCTGGAGAAGCTCGGCGTCCGCCTCGACCTGTCGGCCCGGCGGGTCGCCGAGATCGCCGAGGAGGTCGGGCTGACCTTCTGCTTCGCGGCCAAGTTCCACCCGTCGATGCGGCACGCCGCCACCGCCCGGCGCGACCTCGGGGTACCGACCGCGTTCAACATCCTCGGCCCGCTGACCAACCCGGCCAAGGTCACCTCGCACGCGATCGGCTGCTTCGACACCCGGCTCGCCGGACTGATCGCCGGCGTGCTCGCCCGGCGCGGCTCGACCGGCCTGGTCTTCCGGGGCGACGACGGCCTGGACGAGCTGACCATCACCACCACCTCGCAGGTGTGGATCGTGCGGGACGGGACCGTCACCGAGACCGCCTTCGACCCGCGGGACGTCGGCGTCGAGCTGGTCGGCATCGAGGCGCTGCGCGGGGCGGACCCCTCGTACAACGCCGAGGTCGCGCGGCGGCTGCTGGCCGGCGAGCGCGGGGCGGTGAGGGACGCCGTCCTGATGAACACGGCGGCGGCGCTGGTCGCGCTCGACCTGGGTGAGGCTCCGCTCACCGAACAGCTCGCGGCGGGCATGGCGCGGGCGGAGCGGGCCATCGACTCGGGCGCGGCGCAGGAGCTGCTGCGGCGTTGGTCGGAGGCCACCAGCCGGGTGTGAGGCGGTACTTGGGAGCCCGTGCCGGAACGCCGGCGCGGGCTCCTCGGCTGTCCGGATGGTGGATGCCTGTTTGACCACTCGCTGGGCGCGACCTAGAGTCTTGGCCAGGTCATGAGTGACAGCGTCAAGCCCCAGCTTGCTGTCCGGCAACCCTCCGTCCGTGGCGGGGTGCCCTGGGTGAGGACCGGGTCGCTCGGCGAATCGTCCGTGCGGCAAGCGCGGACGCCCGACGACTTAGCACTCCCGGGGTCCCACACCCCCAGAAGGAGTGCATCCTCATGTCGATCGCCACCGAAATCTGCGCCCCCCTCGCCGTCCTCGGCCACGACGTCCAGGTCCCGCTCGCCAGCGGCGAGAAGGTCGGGTACGCGGCCCTCGACTACGCGGCCAGCTCCCCGGCGCTCCAGCGGGTCTGGGACGACGTCTCCGCCTACGCCCCCTACTACGGCAGCGTGCACCGCGGCGCCGGGTACCTCTCCCAGCTGTCCACCGACCTGTTCGAGCAGAGCCGCCGCACCGTCGCCGAGTTCCTCGACCTGCGCGAGGGCGACCAGGTGGTCTTCACCCGGGCCACCACCGACTCGCTGAACCTGCTCGCCTCGGCCGTCCCGGCCGGGACCCGGGTGTTCGCCTTCGAGACCGAGCACCACGCCTCGCTGCTGCCCTGGGCGCACGCCGGGCTCGACGTCCACTACCTGCGCGCGCCGCGCTCGCACGCCGAGGCGGTCGCCGCCCTGGACGCCGCGCTCGCCGAGGCGCCCGAGGGCCCCAAGCTGCTCTGCGTCACCGGAGCCTCCAACGTGACCGGCGAGCTGTGGCCGGTCGCCGAGCTGACCGGGACCGCGCACCGGCACGGCGCCCGGGTGGTGCTGGACGCCGCCCAGCTGGCCCCGCACCACCGGGTCTCGGTGCGCGAGCTGGACGTCGACTGGATCGCCTTCTCCGGCCACAAGATCTACGCGCCCTTCGGCGCCGGCGTGCTGGCCGGCCGGGCGGACTGGCTGGACGCGGCCGACCCGTACCTGGCCGGCGGCGGGGCGACCCGGACGGTGGCCCGGGAGAGCGACGGCTCGGTGGCCGTCCAGTGGCACTCCGGTCCGGCCCGGCACGAGGCCGGCTCGCCGAACGTCATCGGCGCCTACGCGATCGCCTCGGCCTGCCGGGCGCTGAGCGAGGCGGGCTTCGACGCGCTGGAGGCCCGGGAGCGGCAGCTGATCGCCCGGCTGACCGCCGGGCTGGCGGAGATCCCGCAGGTCAAGGTGCTGACCCTGTTCGGCGCCGAGGCGGCCCGGGTGGGCGTGCTGTCCTTCGTCGTCCAGGGCTGGAACAGCTCGCACTTCTCGGCCGCGCTGTCCGCCGAGTACGGCATCGGGGTCCGCGACGGCCTGTTCTGCGCGCACCCGCTGCTGCGCACCCTGCTCGGGGACGAAGAGGTCTCCCCCTCCGAGTGCGGGGCGCCCGAGCCGTCGCTGCCCGGCGAGCGCAGCCTGAACGCGATCCGGGTGAGCTTCGGGGCCGGGACCCCGGACGAGCACGTCGACCGCTTCCTGACCGCCGTGCGCGAGCTGGTCACGGACGGTGCCGCGTGGAACTACCGCAACGAGGGCGGGCGCTGCGTCGCCACCGTGCAGGTCGACCGGGGGCGTCAGCAGGGCTGAGGGGCCCGGTCGGCGGGGCCGAGGGGCCTACTCGTCCAGGCCGAGGGCGAAGGCGGCCTCGAGGTCGTGCTGGGAGTAGGTGCGGAAGGCGATCTGGGTCTCGGTGTGGGCCACGCCCGGGACCTTGTTCAGCCGGCCCGGGATGACCGCGGCCAGATCGTCGTGCCGGCGCACCCGGACCATCGCCACCAGGTCGTAGCCGCCGGTCACCGAGTACACCTCGCTGACGCCCTCGATGGCCGCGATGGCTTCGGCGATCTCCGGGATGCGGTCGACACTGGTCTTGATCAGGACGATGGCGGTGATCACTGTTCGGGCTCCTTTGTGGGGTGCCGCCAGCGTATCGGGCGTCAGCCGGGTCGTCTCGGGGGGTGGCTGACCGCCGTGCAGGCGTAGAGGAAGCCCGCCGAGAAGCCGATCACGTGAACCAGATAGGCCACCCCGGGCCCGGCCGAGTGGACCGACCACCACTGCAGGGCGAACCAGAGGCCGAGCACCAGCCAGGCCGGGAAGCGCAGCGGCAGGAACAGCAGCAGCGGGACGAGCGTCGTCACCCGGGCGCGCGGATGGAAGCGCAGGTAGGCGCCGAGGACGGCGGAGATCGCGCCGGAGGCGCCGATCAGCACCCGGGTGGAGCCCGGGGAGTGCGCCTCGGCGAGGGCGAAGCCGTACGTGGCCAGGCTGCCGGCGGCCAGGTAGAAGACGGCGAACCGGGCCCGGCCCAGCCGCCGTTCGACGGTGGGGCCGAAGACGTGGAGGAAGAGCAGGTTGCCCAGCAGGTGCAGCCAGCCGGCGTGCACGAAGAGCCCGGTGAGGACGGACAGCGCCGGGTGCTTGCCCGGGGTGGGCGCGGCCGGGCAGCCCGGGGCCGGGTCGGGGGCCTGGGCCAGCTGCTCGGCGGTCAGCGGGCGGCCGGCCAGCACCTCGGCGGGGATGACGCCCCAGCGCTGCTCGTACCGCTGCTCCGCGCAGAGCCGGGACTGGCCGGTGCCGTACAGCGGGTTGAGCCCGGCGGCCGGGCCCAGCAGGAACACCAGGGTGTTGACCGCGATCAGGGCGTAGGTGACCGCCGGGGCGGGCACGGACGGGTGCTCGCCCCGCGCGTCGGTGTGCCCGGGGGCCGTCAGTGCCATGCGGCCAAGCATCCCTCCGTGTCGGGCGTGTGACACGGCCTTGTACGGCAGGTGGACTAGCCCGCTCGTTCTCCTGACTGGTGGCCGGGATGGTTGCCTCAGGCAATAGGCTTGGGGCGGGCAATCCCGCCTCCCGCCGCCGACGCCGGGGCTCCGGGGGGAGCGCCTAGCCCACCCAGGGACCACCCGAGAGGACCCCCGATGACCGTCCCCGCCCTGACCGCCGAGACGCGCTGGCGCTGCACCCTGTGCGGAAACCTCACCCGCTTCGACGTGACCCGCACTGCGCGGGTCACCGAGTTCCTGCACTTCGACCTGGCCGGCGAGTCCAAGGTCGAGGAGACCGAGGTGCTGAGCGAGACGATCGAGTCGGTGCGCTGCCGCTGGTGCAACGCCGTGGACCAGGTCGAGCTGGTGGCCCGTCCGGGTGCCGAGAACGCGGAGGCCTCCGCCGAGCAGGGCTGACGCCCGACGGCGCGGGGGGCGGGTGCGCGGCGCGCCTGCCCGCCGTGCTGGGACAATACAGACAGGACGCACGGAGCGTGACGACAGGGCGGCGGCCGCGGGCCGTGACCCCGTAGGACCAGGATCGGAGCCGAGGACGTGGTGGACGCAGCGAGGGAGCCCGCCGAAGCGCAGGGGCTTCAGCCCGCTGCGGCCGTGCAGGCGCGGGCCGCCGACGCGGCTCCGTCCGAGCCTGCGGCCGTCGGCGGGGCGGCGGGTCCCGATGAGTCGGTGGGCCCCGGCGGGGCGGCGGGCTCCGGCGAGGTGGCGCCGGAGCGTGGTGCCGAGAAGCTGGACCGGCCGCTGCCCGAGGGCGTGCGCCGGCGCGTGGTCGGCCTGGCCTCGGACGCGCTCGGCGGGCTGCCGCCCGGCGAGCTGCCGCAGAGCCTGCGCCAGTACGTCAAGTTCACCCCGGCCCGGCGGGCCAAGTACGCGGCCACGGCGCTGGCCGCGGCGCTGGAGTCGGAGCCGGCGTTCCGGGTGCGGATAGCGGAGCGGCTGAGGCTGGGCCAGCCGGACCTGGTGAAGGCGTTGGAGTCGGGCAGCGTTCCGGGCGCCGCCGATCCGATGGACGTCGCGGCCGCCGCCTACCTGGTGCGGTCGGCCGGTTGGAGCCGGCTGGTGGCCGAGGCCGGGGAGGAGGCCGAGCGGGCCGGCGCCGAGGGCGCGGCCGCCGAGGCCACCCGGCTGGCGGAGAAGTTGCAGGCGGAGCTCGCCGAGCTGCGGTCCGCCGCCCGGGCGGACCTGGAGCGGCAGCGCGCGGAGTCCGAGGGCGTCCGCCGGGAGGCCGAGTCGCTGCGGAAGAAGGTGCGCTCGCTGGAGAGCGACACCCGCCGGGCGCAGGCCGAGACCAGGCGGCTGACCGCCGAGCTGGAGGCCGCGAGGGCGCAGGCGGCCGCCGAGCGTGGCGCCGCGGAGTCCGAGGCGCGGCGGCTGCGGCACCGGGTCGGCGAGCTGGAGACGGCGGCCGAGCAGGGCCGCCGGTCGGCCCGCGAGGGCCGCAGCGTCGAGGACATGCGGCTGCGGCTGCTGCTGGACACGGTGCTGCAGTCGGCGCAGGGGCTCCAGCGGGAGCTGGCGCTGCCGGTCTCCCAGATCCGGCCGGGGGACCTGGTGGAGGCGGTGGTGCCGGGTGCGGCCTCGCCGCACGACGTGGCCCGGCGCGGTCTGGCCGACGACGATCCGGCGCTGCTGGACCAACTGCTGGCGATCCCGCAGGTGCACCTGGTGGTGGACGGCTACAACGTGACCAAGACGGGCTACCCGACGCTGCCGCTGGAGCAGCAGCGGATCCGGCTGCTGGGCGGGCTGGCGATGCTGGCCCAGCGCACGCAGGCGGAGGTCACCTGCGTGTTCGACGGGCAGGACCTGGACGTTCCGGTGATCATGGCGCCACCGCGCGGGGTGCGGGTGCGGTTCAGCCGGACCGGCGAGACCGCGGACGAGCTGATCCGCCGTCTGGTGCGGGCCGAGCCGCAGGGCCGTCCGGTGGTGGTGGTGTCCACCGACCGGGAGGTCGCGGAGGGCGTGCGGAAGGCCGGCGCGCGCCCCGTGGCTTCCGTTCTGCTGCTGAACCGGCTGGCGCGGCCCTGAGGGCTGCCGCGGCGGGATGACGCCTGGTCAGCGCCCGGTTTGCGGTGGTGTGCACATCCAGTGAAGCCTGCGGGGGAAGTGGAGTTCACGCCTTCGGGGGAGTGGCAAAACCCGTGGATCTTCCCTAGGGTGTGGCGTCAAACCTATTTTCCGGATTCTCACCTGATCGGGTGAGGCCGATGGAAGAAGGAGCAATTCCCTTGGCCTCCCACCGCCGTCCCAAGCAGCCGAGCCGCGCCCGGGTCTCCGTGCTCACCGCTGCCGCGGCGACCGCGGTCGCCCTCTCCGCGCAGGTCGCCGCGCACGCCGCGCCCCAGCCGAGCAAGAGCGACGTCAAGGCGCAGATCGACCAGCTCCAGCAGGACCAGGAGCAGGCGGCGGAGAAGTACAACGGCGCCAAGGAGCGGGCCGACCAGCTCCGCAAGCAGTCCGACCAGCTGCAGGACAAGGTGGCCCGCAGCCAGGACGAGATGACCCAGCTGCAGACCGGCCTGGCCGGCGTGGCGGGCGAGCAGTACCGCACCGGCGGCATCGACCCGTCCGTCCAGCTGATGCTCTCCTCGGACCCGTCGGGCTACCTGGAGAAGGCGTCCAGCGCCCAGCAGGCAAGCGCCAGCGAGTCCGAGGCGCTCAAGGGCCTGCTGGACCAGCAGCGTCGGCTGGACCAGGAGAAGTCCGAGGCCGCCGCCGTCCTGGCCTCGCTCGACTCCACCACCAAGGACCTGAACCAGGCCAAGACGGACGTCAACCAGAAGCTGAAGGCCGCGCAGGACCTGCTGAACTCGCTCAGCGCCTCCGACCGCGCCGCGCTGCGGGCCCAGCAGCAGCAGGACGACCGCGCCTCGCGCGGCAGCGACCGTGCCGACCTCGGCAGCCTCCCGCAGGCCGGCGGCTACGCGGGCGTGGCCGTCGCCAAGGCGATGAGCAAGCAGGGCTCGCCGTACGTGTGGGGCGCCACCGGCTCGACCACCTTCGACTGCTCGGGCCTGATGGTCTGGGCGTACGGCCAGGCCGGCGTCTCGCTGCCGCGCACCTCGCAGGAGCAGGGCAACGTCGGCACCAGGGTCTCGCTGGACCAGGCCCAGCCGGGCGACCTGGTCATCTACGGCCCCGACCGGCACCACGTCGGGATGTACATCGGCAACGGCATGGTGGTGCACGCGCCGCACACCGGTGACGTGGTGAAGGTGATGAAGGTCGACGCGATGCAGATCAACACGATCCGCCGGGTCTGACGTCCCGACACGCCCGAAGGGCCCGTCCGGGCCTGTGATCCACGCCACCCTCGGACCGGGGGTGGCGTTCGGGTTTTGTCCGCAGCATGACTCCCCGATGAAGAGTGATCAGCTTTATGTACGGCGGTGATCACTATGTGTCATATTCACAAAAGAACTTTGGTCTTCTTCCGTCTTTTTTCTGACAAGGATTTGAACGGATCACGGTTCAGTTACTAGGGTCGTGCCCCGAACCACCGCACTCCCGATCACCCAGCCAGGGTGGCGGCGGTGGTTTCCGTCGAGTTCGTGACGCAGCGGGGCGGGCCCAGTGCCTGCCCGACGGGGAGCCCAGCAGTCGGGGGTGCTGTCGAACGGAGCCGGGGAACCACGTTCCTCCGGGGTGAATCGGCGCCAGGTCGGCCGGTGGAACGGCCGTGAGGCGTCGTAGGGCACGCTTCCGGCCCGAACCCGTCAGCTCACCCGGTAGACGGCGTAGGAAGAAGGAGTCCGCCTTCGTGGCGTCCCATCGTCGTCCCAAGCCCGCCAGTCGCACCCGGGTCTCGATCCTGACCGGCTTCGCCGCGGCGGCCGTCGCGCTGTCCGCGCAGTCCGGCGCCCACGCCGACCCGCAGCCGACCAAGGACCAGGTCAAGGAGCAGGTCGACCAGCTCAACGAGCAGGCCGAGGTCGCGACCGAGAAGCTCAACGCCGCCCAGGAGAAGCAGCAGCAGCTGCAGAAGCAGGTCACCGACCTGCAGGACCAGGTGGCGCGGCAGCAGGGACAGGTGACCGACCTCCAGGGCGGCCTGGCCGAGATCGCCGGCGAGCAGTACCGCAACGGCGGCATATCCCAGACCGTCCAGCTGATGTTCTCCGCCAGCCCGGACACCTTCCTGAGCCAGGCCGACACGCTGAACCAGGCCGGCGGCACCCAGAAGGGCCAGCTCAAGCAGCTCCAGGACGAGCAGCGCAAGCTCGACCAGGTGCGCTCCGAGGCCCAGGGCAAGCTCGCCGAGATGGAGACCACCACCCAGCAGCTGAAGAGCGCCAAGGACGAGGTCCAGGGCAAGCTCAAGGCCGCGCAGGACCTCTTCAACACCCTGTCCGAGCAGGAGCGCCAGGCGATCCGCGCGGCCGAGGAGAAGGCCGCCGCCGAGGCCAAGGCGAAGGCCGACGCCGCGGCGAAGGCCGCCCAGCAGCAGGCGGCGGCCCAGCAGGCCGCCGACCGCTCCTCCCGCGACAACAGCCGCACCGACCTGAGCGCGTCGCAGGCCCCCGCCGCGCCGGTCACCAAGCCGAGCGCCGGCAGCTCGCGCGGCGCCGCGGCGCTGTCCATCGCCGCCTCCAAGATCGGCAGCCCGTACGTCTACGGCGCCTCCGGCCCCGGCTCCTTCGACTGCTCGGGCCTGATGGTCTGGGCGTTCAACCAGGTCGACGTCTCGCTGCCGCGCACCTCGCAGGAGCAGGCCCACGCCGGTACCCGGATCGGCACCGACCTCTCCCAGGCCCAGCCCGGCGACCTGCTGATCTTCTACGGGGACGCCCACCACGTCGGCATCTACGCGGGCAACGGCCAGGTGCTGCACGCGCCCAAGCCGGGCGCGTCGGTCCGCTACGAGGCCGTCGGCAACATGCCGCTGACCTCCATCGTGCGGGTCTGATCCCCGCTCAGGCCCTCCCAGGCCCGGCCTTCCACCACGGAAGGCCGGGCCTGCGGCTTTTCCGGCGTCTCGGACTGATGTCCGATTGCGGGTCAAATATTCGGGTTGGCAGGGGTTTGGACTCGGTTGCCCGGACTCGCTAACGTCTGCCACCGGACTCCGCTTCCAGGGCCGCCCGCGTTGGGGCGGCGGCGGGGCCCCACCGCCGGATCGGAGCCGCTGCCGCCATGCCCGTGCACCGTCGTTCCCAACTGCTCGCCCGTGCGCTGGTGCTGACCGCGGCCGCCGCCACCGCCCTGGGTGTGACGACGGGCGGCAGTGCCCAGGCCGCCCCCGCCGCGCCGGACACGCCCACCCGCAAGGACGTCAAGGCGCAGGTGGAGCAGCTCTACGGCGAGGCCGAGCAGGCGTCCGAGAAGTACAACGCCGCCCAGGAGGCGCAGCAGCGGCTCCAGGGCGAGACGACCGTCCTCCAGGGCGAGATCGCCGTCGCCCAGGACCAGCTCAACCAGCTGCGCGGCGACCTCGCCACCGTGGCCGGCGCCGAGTACCGCGGCGGCGGCATGGCCCAGACCGTCCAGCTGATGCTCTCCACAGACCCGGAGGGCTACCTGTCCCGGGCCCGCACCCTCGACCAGGCCGCCGAGCGGCAGCAGGAGACCCTGCACGAACTGGCCACCCGCCAGCGCCGGCTCGACCAGCGCCGCACCGAGACCGCCGGCAAGCTCGCCGAACTCGACCAGGTCCGTCGCTCGCTCGCCGACAGCAAGCAGCAGATCCAGCAGCGGCTCACCCAGGCCCAGCGGCTGCTCAACAGCCTGGGCGTCGCCGAGCGGGCCCGGATGGCCGCCCAGGACGCCCGGGAGGCCGAGCAGCGCGCCACCCGGGGCACCGACCGGCTGGACCTCGGCACGGCCCCGCCCGCCTCCGAGCGCGGGGCGGCCGCGCTGGCGGCCGCGGTGCGGATGATCGGCTCGCCCTACCTCTACGGATCCACCGGGCCCCGCGCCTTCGACTGCTCCGGTCTGATGTACTACAGCTGGCGGCAGGCCGGAGTGACCCTGCCGCGCACCTCGCAGGCCCAGGCGTACGCCGGGCAGCGGGTCAGCCTCTCCGAAGCGCGGCCGGGAGACCTGGTGATCTTCTACCGGGACATGCACCACGTCGGGATGTACGCCGGCGGCGGGGTGATCGTGCACGCCCCCTACCCGGGCGCCAAGGTCCGCTACGAGAGCGTCAACGCGATGCCGGTCGCGGGGGTGGTCCGGCTCTGAGCCCGGCACCGTCCGACCCCGACGCCCCCCACCCGATAGACGGCGCCCGCCGGACGCTGTCCCGGCGCGGTGCGCTGCTGCTCGCGGCCGGCGGGCTGGCCCAGCTGTCGCTGCCGCCGGCGGCCCCGGCGGCCCCCTCCGCGGCCGGGCGGGCGTCGGACCGGTGGGCGTCGGACCGGCGGGCCGAGGTGGCCGCGCTGCTGGACGCGCGGGCCCGGGCGCTTCCCTCCTGGTCCGGACCGGCGGCGATCGAGGCCGGCTACCGCAACCTGGTGCTCGGCGCGGACGCCGGACCGGAGAGGCTCACGGCCGCCGCCGACCTGGCGGTCCGGATCACCGGGTACGACGACTACCCGGTGGTGTACCCGCGCCGGATCGACCTGGTCCTGGTCGGCGGCGGCTGGCGGGTCGACCGGGAGGAGAGCGCGAGCGGGCCCCCGGCGCTCTGGGACCTCGGCTCCGCCCGGTCCGCAGCGGGCGCGCACTGCCTGGTGCTCGGACTGGCCGACGGGCCCGACCCGGCCGGTCTGGTCGCGGTGGCCGACCGGGCCGCACCCGCCGTGAGCGAGGTCTGGGGCACCGGCTGGGCGGGCCGCCTGCTGCTCGAAGTACCCGCCACCGCGGAGCAGTTCGCCCGGCTGCTGGAGGTCGACCCGGCGGGCTGGGCGGGCATGGCGGCGGTCACCTCGGCCGCCCCCGGCGCGCCCTGGCACACCCCCGCCGACCGGGTGCTGGTCAACCCCGGCACGTTCGGGCGGCTCAGCGACTTCGGCCGGCAGGTGGTCGTCACCCACGAGGCCACCCACGTCGCGACCAGGGCCGACACCCGGGCCTGGACACCGCTCTGGCTCTCCGAGGGCGTCGCCGACTGGACCGCCTACCGGGGCTCCGGCCGGCGCCCGCAGCAGATCGCCCCCGAGCTGGCCCGGGACGTCGCCGCCGGCCGGCTGCCCACCGCGCTGCCCGCCGACCGGGACTTCACCGCGGGGGCCGACGGCATCGCCCAGGCGTACGAGCAGGCCTGGCTCGCCTGCGAGCTGATCGCCCGGCGCTACGGGCCCGAGCGGCTCGTGGCGTTCTACCGGGCGGTCGGCGCGGCCGACGGGCAGGGGGAGGACCGGGACCGCCGGCTGGACCGGCTGCTCCGGGCCGGACCGGGCGTCGGCCTGGCCGAGTTCACCCGGCTCTGGCTGGACGAGGTGGCCGCGCTGCGCGATTGAAGGCGCGCGTCGTTCAGCGCCGCTGCCTGGCCGGGGTGCCGGGCCGCTGCCTGGCCGGGGTGCCGGGCCGGTCGATGCCGTCCAGCAGGTCCTGCTCGTAGGCGATGCCGGGGCGCACCGGGTAGGCGCCGGCGGGCACCGGCTCGGGCTTGGCCAGCACCACCGTCGCCGGGAGCTGTGCCGGGCCGCGGGTGGCGCGCCAGAGCCGGACGCAGGAGAGCACGGTGGCGGCCAGCAGCAGCAGGTTGCGCAGGCTGAGCACGGTGACGCCCCAGGGCTCGCTGGCGAGGATCCGGCTGAACATCAGCGGGAACTCGGCCAGCGTCAGCGGGCAGGCGAGCAGGATCAGCAGGGCCACCGGCCGCTGGCTGCTGCCGCGCACGGTCAGGCAGACGGCGGCGACGCCGATCAGCCAGACCAGGTACTGCGGGCTGATCACCCGGCTGGTGACGGTGAAGATGAGCAGCGCGCTGAGCGCCGCGTCGTACATGGTGGTCGCGTTGCGGCGCTTGGCGGTGAAGCGCCAGAGCAGCAGCCAGGCGAAGCCCAGCACGGTGCCGGCCATCATCACCTTGCTGATCACGGGGACCCACGGCCCGAGCATCTCCGGGGAGCCGTAGTTCATGGTGACCCTGCCGTCCCAGGCGTCCGCGAGCCGGGCGAAGTGCAGTGGCAGCGCGCCGAGCGACTCCACCTCGATGCCGCGTTCCTTCTGGAAGGCGAGGAAGCCGAAGGCGCCGTTCATCCCGGCCGCGAGCAGGAAGCCCACCGAGACGGCGGTGGCCGCGGCCAGCGTCCAGGCGCGGCGGGTGCGGCGGCCGGAGGGGGTGCCGATCAGGGCGAGCAGCGGCCAGATCTTGATGATCCCGCCCAGGCCGAGCAGCATCCCGCCGATCGCCGGGCGGCGGATCAGCGCCAGCAGGCCGGCCAGGGCGATCGCGGTGACGATGATGTCCAGCCGGTTGTAGACCATCGGGCCGAGCAGCGGCACGGCCACCACCCACATCCAGGCGCCGGTCAGTGCCCGGCCCCGGCGCAGTCCGGTGCGGACCAGCAGGGCGGTGGCGGCGACGTCGGCGATCCCGCAGATCACCCAGAAGGAGACCAGGTACGACCAGGGCAGCAGGCCGGGCAGCAGGATCACCAGGGCCGCGCCGGGCGGGTACTGCCAGGTCACGTCGTCGAACGGGAAGGTGCCGGTCTGCAGGACGCCGTACCAGGCGTGGTAGATCATCCAGACGTCGGCGGTGATGTCCCCGCCGAGCCCCTTGACCACGCCGGTCATCAGCAGCACCAGCACCGTCCGGGTGGCCACCCAGGTGGCACCGAGTGCGGCGAGCGCCCCGAACGGGCGGCCGGGGGCACGGGCCGGCTCCTGCCGGGCGGCCGGCGTCGGGCCGGGGCCGGCGGCGCCGCTGGGTGTACCGGACTCGGTGGCCGGGGCCAACTCCACTGCGCTCCCTCGTTCGTCTCGGACGTCCCACCGGAGGCGCCGCGCGACGGACGCCCGGGCGGTCGGAGGGGCGGGCGCGGCACGCTTGGCCGGGCCGCCACCGGCCGCCTAGGTACTAGGACTGACCCGGGGGTGAAACGGTTGCCGTGCGCGGATCCGTTCCCGGCGGGTCATGGTGTTGACCTATCGTACGGATCACCCAGCGGTACACCGAGCACCCCCCGACAAGCGAGCCGTGGCCTGAATGCACCGAACCTTGATCGTCACCAACGACTTCCCGCCCCGCCCCGGCGGCATCCAGGCCTTCGTGCACAACATGGCTGTACGTCAGCCCGCCGGGAGCATCGTGGTGTACGCCTCCACCTGGCGGGACGGCAGCGAGGTGGCCCGCTTCGACGCCGAGCAGCCGTTCCCGGTGGTCCGGGACCGGACGAAGGTGATGGTTCCCACACCGCGGGTCACCCGGCGGGCCGCCGAGATCCTGCGGGCGGAGAAGTGCGACTCGGTCTGGTTCGGCGCCGCCGCCCCGCTCGGGCTGATGGCGCCCGCGCTGCGCCGGGCCGGTGCGGAGCGCCTGCTCGGCATGACCCACGGGCACGAGGCCGCCTGGGCCCAGCTGCCGGCCGCCCGGCAGTTGCTGCGGCGGATCGGCGCGGGCACCGACGTGCTGACCTACCTGGGGGAGTACACCCGGTCCCGGATCGCGGGCGCGGTCGGGCCGCAGGCCGCGGCCCGGATGGTGCAGCTGCCGCCGGGCGTGGACGAGACGACCTTCCACCCGGGCTCGGGGGGCGCCGAGGTGCGTCGCCGGCTCGGGCTGGCGGACCGGCCGGTGGTGGTCTGCGTCTCCCGGCTGGTGCCGCGCAAGGGCCAGGACACGCTGATCGAGGCGATGCCGCAGATCCTCGCCGACGTGCCGGACGCCGTGCTGCTGATCGTCGGCGGCGGCCCGTACCGGGCGGATCTGGAGAAGCTGGCCGACGCCAAGGGGGTCCGGGCCTCGGTGCGCTTCACCGGCGCGGTGCCGTGGGAGGAGCTGCCCGCCCACTACGGGGCCGGGGACGTCTTCGCGATGCCCTGCCGGACCAGGCGCGGGGGGCTGGACGTCGAGGGCCTGGGCATCGTCTACCTGGAGGCCTCGGCGACCGGTCTGCCGGTGGTCGCCGGTGACTCCGGCGGCGCGCCGGACGCGGTGCTGGAGGGCGAGACCGGGTACGTGGTGCCGGGCGGCTCGGCCGCCGCGGCCGCCGAGCGGATCGTCCGGCTGCTGGGCGACGAGGAGCTGCGGCGGCGGATGGGCGAGGCCGGGCGGCGCTGGGTGGAGCGCTCCTGGCGCTGGGACCTGCTGGCCGGGCGGCTGACCTCGCTGCTGGCGGCCTAGACCCGGGTCCGGACCCGTGAGCGGGCCCCGTCTCCTTCGCCGGAGGCGGGGCCCGTACCCGGCTACTTCTGGTAGATCGCCTCGATGTCGGCGGCGAAGTCCTTCAGCACGAGGTTGCGCTTGAGCTTGAGGGAGGGCGTCAGGTGGCCGCTCTCCTCGGAGAACTCGGTGTCCAGCAGGCGGAACTTCTTGACCGCCTCGGCGTGCGAGACGGCCGCGTTGCCGTCGTCCACCGCGGCCTGGAGGGCGGCCAGCAGGTCCGGGTCCTGGCTCAGCTCGGCCACCGTGGCGGTGGCGGGCTTGCCGTTGAGCTCCTTCCACTTGGGGAAGAAGTCCGGGTCGACGGTGATCAGGCAGGCCACGAAGGGCTTGCGGTCGCCGACCACCATGACCTCGCCGACCAGTGCGTGCGCCCGGATGCGGTCCTCGATCACGGCCGGGGCGACGTTCTTGCCGCCCGCGGTGACGATGATCTCCTTCTTGCGGCCGGTGATGGTCAGGTAGCCCTCGGAGTCGAGCGAGCCGAGGTCACCGGTGGCGATCCAGCCGTCCTTGAGGGTGTCGGCGGTGGCCTGCGGGTTGTTCCAGTAGCCGGTGAAGACGTGCGGGCCCTTGAAGAAGACCTCGCCGTCCTCGGCGATCCGCACCGAGGCACCGGGCACCGGCTGGCCGACCGTGCCGATCTTCGGCTTGTCCCACGGGTTGAAGGCGGTGGCCGCGCAGGTTTCGGTCAGGCCGTAGCCCTCCAGGACGGTGAAGCCGATGCCCCGGTAGAAGTGGCCCAGCCGCTCGCCGAGCGGGGCGCCGCCGGAGATGGCGTGGGTGGCCCGGCCGCCGAGGGCCGCGCGCAGCTTGCTGTAGACCAGCTTGTCGAAGACCGCGTGCTTGATCCGCAGGCCCAGGCCCGCGCCGCCGGCGTCCAGCGCCCGGCTGTAGGCGATCGCGGTGTCGGCGGCCTTGTCGAAGATCTTGCCCTTGCCGTCGGCCTGGGCCTTGGCACGGGCGGTGTTGTAGACCTTCTCGAAGACTCTCGGCACGCCCAGGATCAGGCTCGGCTTGAAGGCGGCCAGCTCGGTGGTGACGTCCCTGACGTCGGAGACGTGGCCCAGCTTGATCGGCGCCATCGCGGTGGCGATCTCGGCGATCCGACCGAGCACGTGGGCCAGCGGCAGGAACAGCAGGACGGAGCTGTCGCCGGTGCGGAACAGCGGGGCCAGGCGCTCCACCACGTTGCCGCACTCGGCGAGGAAGTTGGCGTGCGTCAGCTGACAGCCCTTCGGGCGGCCGGTGGTGCCCGAGGTGTAGACGATGGTGGCGATCGAGTCGGCGGTCGCGGTCGAGCGGCGCTCCTGCACCGTCTCGTCCGGGACGTCCTTCCCGGCCTCGGCCAGCGCGGCGATCGCGCCGCCCTCGATCTGCCAGGTGTGCTTCAGCCCGGTGAGCCGGCCGCGGACCTCGTCGACCACCTTGACGTGCTGGTCGGTCTCGGTGACGACGGCGACCGCGCCGGAGTCGCCGAGGATCCACTCGACCTGCTCGGCGGAGGAGGTCTCGTACACCGGGACGGTGATCGCGCCGGCCGTCCAGATCGCGAAGTCCAGCAGCGTCCACTCGTACCGGGTGCGGGACATGACGCCCACCCGGTCGCCCGGCTCGATGCCCGCGGCGATCAGGCCCTTGGCGGCGGCGTGCACCTCGGCCAGGAACTGCACCGCGGTCAACTCCTGCCAGCGGCCGTCCACCTTCCGGCTGAGCACCGCGACGTCCGGGTGCTCCGCCGCGTTCCGGTGCACAGGGTCGGAGAGATTACCGCCGTCGGGTACCTGATAGAGAGCCGGAAGGCTGAAGTCGAGCAAGACTGCTCCTCGTTCGCGACGCTGCGGGACGGCAGGACGTTACTGCCCGGTAGGCAGCTTCGACCAGGGGGGTCGGCTCCGGTGTTCGAAGTGTCACACCCGGCCGGGTCCGACCAGGCCGTGACCGGGTCGTTCGAATGGCACCCTACGACAGCCCCGAGGTGACCGGCCGGTAGCATGCCCCGCCGACCGGCGCCGGGCCCCCGCCGAGCCGCGGCCCGCGCGGCCGAGCCGATCGCTGGTCGCGGTAGCCTGCTCCGGGCGGACAAGGCCGAGCACGCTCGACCGGACCGGCAGGCAGAGGGACGACGCGGAGGGCCATTCCATGGCGGAGCACACCAGGTCGAGCATCACCATCGACGCGACCCCGGCCACGGTCATGGCCGTGATCGCCGACTTCGCCGCCTACCCGGCCTGGACCGGAGAGGTCAAGGAGGTCGAGGTCCTGGAAGCCGGCGAGGACGGCCGCGCCGCCCAGGTCCGCCTGCTGCTCGACGCCGGCGCCATCCGCGACGAGCACGTCCTCGCCTACACCTGGGACGGCGACCGCGAGGTCGGCTGGACCCTCGTGCGCAGCCAGATGCTCCGCTCGCTGGACGGCTCCTACTCCCTCGCCCCGCTCTCCGGCAGCCGCACCGAGGTGACGTACCAGCTCGCCGTGGACGTCAAGATCCCGATGCTCGGCATGATCAAGCGCAAGGCCGAGAAGGTCATCATCGACCGCGCCCTGGCCGGTCTGAAGAAGCGCGTCGAGGACGCCGACGGCAAGAAGCCCGTCCAGGGCTGACGCGGCGGAACGGGGGCCGACGGCATGACGGCGACACGCACCATCCTGGTCAGCGGCGACGCGGGCGCGCCGGTGGTGGCCGCCGCCACCGCCCTGCACGCCGCCCGGCGCGGCCACCGCACCTGGCTGCTGGCCGCCGACGACCCGCACCGCGCCCTGGACGGCGTCCTCGGCACCCGCCTGGAGCCCGAACCGGCCCGCTACGCACCCGGCCTGACCGTCTCCCGGATCGACGAGCAGGCCGCCTTCCGGTACGCCGCCGGCGAGCTCACCAGCCGGCTCAAGCCCGCCCTCGACCTGCTCGGCGCCGAGCAGCTCGACCCCGAGGAGCTGACCGCCCTCCCCGGCATCGCCCGGATCGCCCTGCTGCGCGCCCTGCCCGCCGCCGACCAGGACGTCCTGGTCGTGCTCGCCCCGCCGCCCGCCGAGCTGATCGCCACCCTCGCCCTGCCCGAGCAGCTGGAGCGCTACCTGGACCGGCTCGTCCCCGAGCAGCGGCAGGCCGCCCGGGCGCTGCGCCCGCTGCTGGCCGGCCTGGCCGGCGTGCCGATGCCCGCCGAGTGGCTGTACGAGGGGCGGACCAAGGCCGCCGCGGTGCTCGCCGAGTCCCGCGCCGCGATCGCCGCGCCCGGCACCAGCGTGCGCCTGGTCGTGCCCGCCGACGGCCACCCGTACCGGGAACTGGGCCGGATCCGGGCCGGGTTGGCCCTGCACGGCCACCGGCCGGACGCCGTCGTGGTGCACGGAGTGCTGCCCGAGGGCGCGGCCGACTCGCCGGACCCGTGGCTGGCCGCGCTGGCCCGCCGCCGCCGGGAGGAACTGGCCGAGCTCGCCGCCGAGACCGATGCCCCGGTGCTGGCCACCGGACTGGCCGAGGCCACCCTGGAGGCCGTCGCCGACCGCCTGTACGGGGGCGGGCCCGGCCCGGAGCGGCTGGCCCCCGAGCCCTGGCCGGTCGAGGACCGCCTCGCCGAGGAAGGCCTGCTGGTCTGGCACCTCGTGCTGCCCGGCGCCGACCGGGCCGAGCTGGACCTCGTCCGGCGCGGCGACGAACTGGTCGTCGGCCTCGGCGCCCACCGCCGGGTGCTCACCCTGCCGTCCGCGCTGCGCCGCTGCACGGTGGCCGGCGCGAGCCTGCACGACGGGGCGCTCTCGGTACGGTTCGCGCCCGACCCGGCGCTCTGGCCCCGGGGCTGAAGCCCTTTCGGGGCCCCTGCCGGCTGTCCGGTAGCGTCGGGCCCGAGGGCCGCGGGGTGCGGCCCCGGCTGAGGAGGCGCCCGCGATGACCAGCACCGACGACCGGACCGAGCCCACCGCCGAGCCGGGCGGCCCGCAGGCCCACCCGTTCGGGCCGGAGCTGGGCCCGCTGGTGGACGAGGTGCGCAAGCTCGCCTCCGCCGTCGGCCAGAAGGCGCAGGAGGCGAGCGCCGACACCCTGATCACCCTCTCCGGGCTGGCCGACCGGCTGCGCACCCAGCAGCCCGAGGTCTACTCCCACCTCGCCGCCGCCGGCTCCGGACTGGCCGCCGCGGGCACTGAACTGCTGGCCGCCTACCGGGCCGCGGTGGCCGGCCACGAGCACCGCTGGACGGCCGGCGAGGGCTCCGCCACCGAGCGGATCGACCTCGACACGCCTGACGAGGCGTCCGCCAAGCAGTGAATCCGTAACCTTCGAACCGTGATCGCGTTGCTCTGGTGCGTGACGAAGCGGGCGATTAGATACGACTTTTGAAGCTTGGCGGCCCGGTTGGTCCATGATTGTCTTCGGTTAATGTATGCGAGGCTGTGTACGGGGGGCAGGGTTGGGCGGTACCGTTCCGCCCAGCGGGAACGAGTGAATAGCTGAGGGACACATGGCTCTGACCATCGGCGTCGATGTCGGCGGGACCAAGATCGCGGCAGGCGTGGTCGACGAGGCGGGCGCGATCCTGGCCCGGACCAGGGTGCCCACCCCGGCCGACCCGCAGTGGGCGGTCGATGCCATCGCGCAGGCCGTGCGCGAGCTCAAGGAGCAGCACCCCGACGTCACCGCCGTCGGCGTCGGCGCCCCCGGCTTCGTGGACAGCAACCGTTCCACGGTGATCTTCGCTCCCAACATCGACTGGGAGAACGAGCCGCTGCGCGGCCGCATCGAGGAGCTCGCAGGCCTGGACACCGTCGTCGAGAACGACGCCAACTGCGCCGCCTGGGCCGAGTTCCGCTTCGGCGCCGCCGCCGACCACCGGGACATGGTGCTGATCACCGTCGGCACCGGCATCGGCGGCGGCATCGTCCTCGACGGCCGGCTGCACCGCGGCCGGTTCGGCGTGGCCGGCGAGATCGGCCACCTCAACATGGTCCCCGACGGCCTGGCCTGCGGCTGCGGCGGCAAGGGCTGCTGGGAGCAGTACGGCTCCGGGCGGGCGCTGCGCCGCTACGGCCGGGAGAAGGCCGCCGCCGACCAGGTGCGCGGCCGGCGGATGCTGGAGCTCAACGACGGCGTCGCCGAGACCATCCGCGGCATCCACATCACCGAGGCGGCCGAGGAGGGCGACCCGCTCGCCCTGGAGTGCTACGCCGAACTGGCCGACTGGCTCGGCCGCGGCATGGCCGACCTCGCCGCGCTCTTCGACCCGGGCGTCTTCGTCCTCGGCGGCGGCGTCTCCGACTCCGGCCGCCTGCTGCTCGACCCGGTCGCCAAGGCCTTCGAGCACTACCTCACCGGCGGCATCCACCGCCCGCGCGCCGAGGTCGTGCTGGCCTCGATGGGCTCCGCCGCCGGCATCGTCGGCGCCGCCGACCTGGCCCGCACCGCGTAGCCACCCCCCGAACCCGCCGGCGGCGGTGCGACCGGACCCCGACCAACCCCGGACGCGCCGCCGCCGACGCACACCCCCGGCCCTGCCGTACGGTCGTCCCACGCGCCACGTACGTACGGGGAGGACCAGGACCATGACCACGGCACCCGCCGAACCGCCGCCGCCCGGTCCGCGCCGGCTGCGCCTGCTCAGCTACAACATCCGCTCGCTGCGGGACGACCGGCGGGCGCTGGCCCGGGTGATCCGGGCCTGCGCGCCCGACCTGGTCTGCATCCAGGAGTCGCCGCGCTACTGGCGGCCCGAGGGCCAGGCCGCCTGGCTGGCCCGGAGCACCGGGACGGCCGTCCTGGCCGGCGGCGGCCGGACCGCCGCCGGGCCGCTGCTGCTCGGCCGGCCCGGCGCGGCGCAACTGCTGGGCGTGCACGACCGGCTGCTGCCCAAGACCCGCGGCCTGCACGCCCGGGGCTTCGCCACCGCGCTGCTGCGACTGCCCGGAGCGGCGCCGTTCACCCTCACCAGCTGCCACCTCAGCCTGGACGCCGACGAGCGGTACGGCCAGTTCGAGCTGCTGCTCGACCAGCTCGGGATCGCCGAACACGGCATCGTGGCAGGGGACTTCAACGAGCACCCGGACGGCAGGGGCTGGCAGCTGCTGGCCGCGCGGCTCCAGGACGGGTACCCGACCGCGCCCTGGGGCGGCGAGTTCACGTCCGTCCCCGAGCGCCCCTACCAGCGGATCGACGCCGTGTTCGCCACGCCCGGGATCACCGTCCTCGGCTGCGGGGTGCCGCACGGGCTGCCCGGCGTCACCGAGGCCGACCTGCGCGCCGCGACCGACCACCTGCCGGTGCTCGCGGTGCTGGAGCTGCCGGAGGCTCCGGCAACCTAGACGACCGCGCCGTTGTCCGGGTCCTCGGGCTCGTCCTCGTCGCGGTCCTTCATCCGGGTCACCAGGGTGACGAAGCCGCCGAGGAAGGCGGTGATCCCGACCCAGGCCGGCCAGCCGGCGATCTCCCGCCACACCACCGCGTCGAACAGCAGCAGGGCGGGGCCGCCGAGCACCGCGAGCCAGGCGAACTTCGCGGTGACGTCGGCGGTCGGCAGCGGCGGGGGCTCCGGCGGGACGTAGTGGTCCTCGTCGGTCTCCTCGGCCAGCTCGAAGTCGCGCGGGCCCGAGCCCGCCGCCGGCATCACCGGCCGACCGGAGCGGGGGCGGGGCTGCGGGGCGAGGTCGGCGAGGTCGTCCGGGTCGGTCCGGGAGCCGGGGGCGTCCTTGAGGCCGCCCTTCAGCTCGCTCTGGGCCCGGAGGTTCTCGACCTCCGGCCAGTTGGGATTGGTGAGGTCCACGGGGTCGTCGAACTGGGCGACCAGGGCGGCGAAGATCTCGTCCTGCTCGGCCTGGCTGCGCTCGGGGGCGCGCCGGGTGCGGGGCTCCGCGGGCGCGGTGGCGTCCGGTTCGGCCGGGCGCCGGTCGGCGGCCGTCGCTTCGGGGGCCTCCGCGGCCGGGGCGGTGACGCCGTCCGCCCCCGGACGGTCCGCCGGGGCGCCGCTCTGCGCGGTGCCGTCCTTCGCCGTGCCGTCCTCGCGGGGTGCCTCGTCCCCGCCGCCCGCCGTGCTGCTCTCGTGCACTTCCGGCCCTTCAGCCATGGTGATCGTCGGATTCGACCCCGGTGACGCCCACCGCGTGCGCGGGGGCCAGCCGTCGGATGAAGTCCTGGCTGGCCGCGAATATTTCCGCCGCGTCGTGGTCCAGCGTCGCGACGTGGAAGCTGCGCTGGCACAGCCGCTCCGTCACGTCGGTCGAGGATATCCGGGCCAGCACCAGTTCCGAGTTGGCCGGCGAGACGACGTGGTCCTGCGGACTGCGGAAGAGCAGCACCGGCTGGGTCACCTGCGGCAGCCGCCGTCGGACGTCCCGCCACAGCCGGCCCAGCGACCAGGCGGCGTTCAGCGGCGTCCGGTCGTAGCCCAGCTCGACCGCGCCGGGCTTGGCGATGTCGTCGGCGATCCCGGGCACGCTCGGCACGAGGTGCCGCAGCACCGGCAGCAGCACACTCGCGGGGTTGTCCGAGCGCACCGACGGGTTGACCAGCACCAGCCCGGACACCGCCGGACCGTGCAGCGCGGCCAGCCGCAGCGCCAGCGCGCCGCCCATCGACAGCGCGCAGACGAAGACCTGCTCGCACTCGGCGGAGAGCGTCAGCAGTTCGTGCTCGACCTCGGCGTACCAGTCCTCCCAGCGGGTGACCTGCATGTCCCGCCACCGGGTGCCGTGCCCGGGCAGCAGCGGCAGCGACACGCTGAACCCGGCCGCGGCCAGTTCCTCCGCCCAGGGCCGCAGCGACTGCGGCGACCCGGTGAAGCCGTGGCACAGCAGCACCCCCACCGGTCCGCCGCGGTGGCGGTACGGTTCGGCACCGGGCAGCAACGGCATGGCGGACTCCTTCGCGGGCGGGTGGCGCTGGGGGAGGGACGCTGGAGGGGGAGGCTGCGGGAATCCGCATCGTCCCACGGCCCCGCCCGGGACGTACACCCCTCATGGCGGCTCCCGCGCGGGCCGCACACCCCTCGCGGCGGCCTCCGCGCGAGTGCCTGCGGGAGTCCGGCGGCGGCCCGCCGGGGCGGGGCGGGGCGCGGGCCGAGCCCACGGGGCATTAGGATCGACCGGTCCGCATAACAGGAGGCCCGGGTTGTTCTACCGACTGATGAAGATGATCGTCGCGCCACTGCTTCGGATCTTCTTCCGGCCGTGGATCGAGGGTGAGGAGAACATCCCCACCGAGGGCGCGGCCATCATCGCGAGCAACCACCTGTCCTTCTCGGACTCCTTCTTCTTCCCCGCGCTGATCAAACGCCGGGTGACCTTCATCGCGAAGGCCGAGTACTTCAACACCCCGGGCATCAAGGGCCGGCTGACCGCCGCGTTCTTCAAGGGCGTCGGCCAGCTGCCGGTGGACCGCTCGGGCGTGCGCGGCGCGGGCGAGGCCGCGATCCGCAGCGCCATCGCGGTGCTGGACGGCGGCGAGCTGTTCGGCGTCTACCCCGAGGGCACCCGCTCGCCCGACGGCAAGCTGTACCGCGGCAAGGTCGGCGGCCTGGCGCGCGTCGCGCTGGCCACCGGCGCGCCGGTCATCCCGGTCGCCATGATCGACACCGAGAAGGTCCAGCCGCCCGGTCAGGTGATCCCCAACTTCGGCACCCGCCCCGGCATCCGGATCGGCCGCCCGCTGGACTTCTCCCGCTACCACGGCATGGAGAACGACCGCTTCATCCTCCGTTCGGTGACGGACGAGGTGATGTACGAGATCATGCGGCTCTCCGGCCAGGAGTACGTGGACATCTACGCGACCGCCGCCAAGCGGCAGATCGCCGACGACAAGAAGAAGGCCGACGCCGAGCGCAAGGCCGCCGCCAAGGCGGAGAAGGCGGAGGCGGAGGCCGAGAAGGCCGCCGCCGAGAAGGCCGCCGCGACGGAGAAGGCCGAGCAGTCCGGGCAGGAGCCGAAGGAGACCGGGTCGGCCTGACGACCGCGGGCGCGGCCCAGGGGAGGGGCGGAAGGATGACGGACGGCGAGAGAACCGGGGCAGTCGGCGGCGCGGTCGCGGCCGGGGGCATGTCCGTCGAACTGCCGTTGTGGAAGGCCATCTCCTACTTCCGGCTGCTGGCCCTCTGCTACGCCCTGCTGCGCTACCTCAACTCCTACCTGGACTTCCTGCACCCCGTCGCCGGCTGGATCTTCCTCGGCACGCTCACCCTCTGGACGCTCGCCAGCACCCGGGCCTTCGCCGGCCCGCAGCGCTGCACCTGGTACGTGCTCGGCACCGACCTCACCCTCGCCGTCACCGGCATCGTGATGAGCGGCCTGACCGACGACCCGGTGCGGATCAGCCACGGCGCGCCCACCCTGCCGACCATCTGGGCCGCCGGCACGGTGCTCGGCTTCGCCGGCAAGGGCGGCTGGCGCTGGGCGGCCGCCGCGGGCACGGTGATCGGCGTCGCCAACATCCTCGGCCACGGCGGCGCGACCGGCGACAACGTCCACAACATCATGCTGCTGATGGTGGCCGGCTGCGCCATCGGCTACGTCATCGAACTGGCCCGCGCCAGCGAGGCGACGCTCACCCGGGCACTCCAGGTCGAGGCGGCCACCCGGGAGCGCGAGCGGCTCTCCCGCGACATCCACGACGGCGTGCTCCAGGTGCTCGCCCTCGTCCAGCGCCACGGCGCGGAACTCACCGCGCGGCCGGCCGAGGGCGCTGCCGCCGCGGCCGGTGGACGCCCGGGCGGCGGCGCCGACTTCGCCGAACTCGGCCGGCTGGCCGGCGAGCAGGAGCGCGCCCTGCGGGCGCTGATGACCGGCGGCCCGATCCCGGGGCAGCGCCCGCCGGAGTGCGGGGCCGGGGAGCCGCAGGACCTCACCGCGCTGCTGCGCCCGTACGCCGACGAGCGGATCACGCTGTCCGCCCCCGGCGGGCCGGTGCTGCTGTCCGCCGGGGCGGCCGGCGAACTGGCCGCGGCGGTCGGCGCCGCCGTCGACAACGTCCGCCGGCACGCCGGGGAGCGGGCCCGGGCCTGGATCCTGGTGGAGGACGAGCCGCAGGCCGTCACGGTCAGCATCCGCGACGACGGCCCCGGCTTCGCCCCCGGCCGCCTCGGCGAGGCGGAGCGGGCCGGGCGGCTGGGCGTCTCCCAGTCCATCCGCGGCCGGCTGCTGGACCTCGGCGGCACGGCCGAGCTGTACTCGGCGCCCGGGGAGGGCGTCGAGGTCGAACTCCGCGTCCCGAGGAAGGGCTCTGATGACCGATCAGCCGACGACTGACCGGCCGATACGGGTGATGGTCGTGGACGACCACCCGATGTGGCGCGACGCCGTCTCGCGGGACCTCGCCGAGGCCGGGCTGGACGTGGTGGCCACCGCGGGCGACGGTGAGGAGGCCGTGCGTCGGGCCCGCGCCTGCTCGCCGCAGGTCGTCGTGCTGGACCTCAACCTGCCCGGTCTGCCCGGCGCCGAGGTGTGCCGCCAGGTGGTCGCGCAGGACCCGGCGGTGCGGGTGCTGGTGCTCTCGGCCAGCGGCGAGCACCAGGACGTGCTGGAGGCGGTGAAGTCCGGCGCGACCGGGTACCTGGTCAAGTCGGCCGGGCGGGAGGAACTGCTGGACGCGGTGCGGCGCACGGCCGTGGGCGACGCCGTGTTCACCCCGGGTCTGGCCGGCCTGGTGCTGGGCGAGTTCCGCCGACTGGCCGCCGAACCGGCTCCGGCCTCCGCGCCGGCCGTCCCGCAGCTGACCGCCCGGGAGACCGAGGTCCTGCGCCTGGTGGCCAAGGGCCTGTCGTACCGGCAGATCGCCGACCGGCTGGTGCTGTCGCACCGGACGGTGCAGAACCACGTCCAGAACACGCTCGGCAAGCTGCAACTGCACAACCGGGTGGAACTGGTGAGGTACGCGATCGAGCAGGGGCTGGACGACGACATCTGACGGCTCCGGCGGGAGCCGGCCGCCTCGGCGATCCCGCGTGCGGCGGGGGGCCGGTCCCGGACCGGCCCCCCGCAGGCTGCTCAGCCGCGGACGGCCGCCGCCTCGCGCAGCAGGCCCGCCACGATGCCGACGCCGTCGCGGGTCAGCACCGACTCGGGGTGGAACTGGAGGCCGGCGAAGCCGGGCCCGCGCAGCGCGTGGACGTCCCCGGTGGCGGCGTCCCGGGCGACCTCGACGCCCCGGGCGGCGAGCCGGGCCGCGTCGGCGTCCGAGCAGCGCGCGGTGAACGTGTTGTAGAAGCCGACGGTGTGCTTGGTGCCGAACAGATCGATGCTCTCCTGCGCGCCCTGGTACGGGACGTCCTTGCGGCCCAGCGCCAGCCCGAGCTCACCGCAGAGCAGCTGGTGGCTGAGGCAGACCGCGAGCAGCGGCGCGGTGCGGGCTCCGGACCGGACGGCTGCCAGGGCGTCCGCGACGACCGGCCGCAGCAGGGCCATCTTGGGGTCGTCGGCGAGCGCCGGGTCGCCGGGCCCGGGGCCCAGCACCAGCGGCCCGCGGTGCGCCGCCAGCAGGGCGGGCAGCCCGGGCGCGTCGTAGCGGACGACGCTGACCTGGTGGCCGATCGAGGTGAGCAGGTGGGCGAGCATCGAGGTGAAGGTGTCCTCGCCGTCGACCACCAGGGTCGGCGCGGGCTCGGTGACCACGGTCGGTGTCTGCATCCGCAGCCAGAACGGGGCGAGGTCGGCCCGCCGGGCGTCCAGGGCGGCCTGGACGCGGTGGTCGTCGGCCAGCCGGGGGCCGGTGGGGCCGGGCAGCCGGGCGGGCGCGGGCCGGGCGCCGATCGCGGTGAGCACCCCGGCGGCCTTGGCGTGGGTCTCGGCGACCTCGGACTCGGGGACGGAGTGGCGGACCAGCGTGGCGCCGACCCGGACGACCAGGCGGCCGGTGGCCGGGTCGATGTCGGCGGTGCGGATGCAGATCGGCGAGTCCAGCAGCTGTCCGCCGCTGGCGGAGCGGCCGATCAGGGCGAGCGCGCCGGAGTAGTAGCCGCGCCCTCCGGGCTCGTACCGCTTGATGACCCGGGTGGCGTTCTGCACCGGGCTGCCGGTGACGGTGGCGGCGAACATCGTCTCGCGGAGCACCTCGCGGACGTCCAGCGAGGTGCGTCCGCGCAGCTCGTACTCGGTGTGGGCGAGGTGGGACATCTCCTTGAGCCGGGGCCCGAGCACCTGGCCGCCGAGGTCGCCGACCGTGCACATCATCTTGAGCTCTTCGTCGACGACCATCGTCAGTTCCTCCAGCTCCTTGGGGTCGTGGAGGAACCGGAGCAGCGAGTCGATGTCCGAGCCGCCGGTCGGATAGCGGTAGGTGCCGGAGATCGGGTTCATCACGACGGTGCCGCCGCTCTGGCGGACGTGCACCTCGGGGGAGGCGCCGACCAGGACGCGTTCTCCGGTGTGCACCAGGAAGGTCCAGTAGGCGCCGCGCTCCTGCTCCAGCAGCCGCCGGAACAGGGTGAGCGCGAGTGCGGGCGAGAAGTTCTCCAGGGTGGCGCCGAAGTCGCGCCGGATCACGAAGTTGGCGCCCTCGCCGTTGCCGATCTCCTCCTCGATCACCCGGCGGACGATCGCGGCGTACGCCTCGTCGTCGATGTCGAACGAGCCGCCGGTGAGCGAGACCGGCGACTGCGGCAGGGCGGCGGCGAGTTCGGCCAGCGGCAGGGTGTGCTGTTCGGCCACCGAGAGGGCCTGCAGCGGGGTCCCGTCGTCGTGCGCCTCGAAGCCGCGCTCGCGGATCTGCCGGTACGGGACGAGCGCGAGCAGGTCGTGGACGGGGCCGTCGGCCGGGACGCCGGTGCGGACCGGCAGGTCGGCGAGGTTCCGGTAGCTGTCGACGGTGCCCACCAGCACCTCGACGGTGTCCGGGGCGAGCCGGGGGGTGCGGCGGTGCAGCAGGGCGAACGCGGGCGCGTCGGGAGCGGTGAGGCGGGCGAGCAGGTCGGCGGTGGCGGTCACGGAGCGGCTTCCTTCCGGGGGACTGGTGAGGTGCGGTGCTGGGATCCGCTCCCGGAGGGCCGTCTGCGCATACGCCGACGGCCGCCCCGAGGGGCGGCCGTCGTGTTCGTCTAGGAACGCGCGATCGGTGGGCCACCCTTGGGGGAGGCCCACCACCAGGAGTGGGTGCGGGGCGCGTGCATGGTTCGAGCGTAGCGGATCGTGCGGGGAGGGTGAGCCCGGTCACGTGTTTGTCCGAGTTATGTCTCACCCCTCGGGCAATGGTCACGAATCGCTCGGGTCACCCCGTAGCCTTGGTGGTGTGACCGTGACGACTGAGACATCGAGGACTGACCGCTCCTGGCAGTCCCTGCCCGCGGCGCAGCAGCCTGAATGGCCGGACCAAGAGGCTCTGCGCAAGACCCTTGCCGAGCTCGCCTCCTATCCGCCGCTCGTGTTCGCCGGCGAGTGCGACCAGCTGCGCGCCCGGCTCGGCGCCGTGGCGCGCGGGGAGGCCTTCCTGCTGCAGGGCGGTGACTGTGCCGAGGCCTTCGACGGCGTCTCGGCGGAGCACATCCGCAACAAGCTGAAGACCCTGCTGCAGATGGCCGCCGTGCTGACGTACGCGGCCTCGGTGCCGGTCGTGAAGGTGGGCCGGATCGCCGGCCAGTACTCCAAGCCGCGCTCCAAGTCGACCGAGACCCGCGACGGCGTGACGCTGCCGGTCTACCGCGGCGACTCGGTGAACGGCTTCGAGTTCACCCCCGAGTCCCGCATCCCGGACCCGGAGCGCCTCAAGCGGATGTACAACGCGTCCGCCGCGACGCTGAACCTGGTGCGCGCGTTCACCACCGGTGGCTACGCGGACCTGCGCCAGGTGCACGCCTGGAACCAGGACTTCGTGCGCAACTCGCCGGCCGGCCAGCGCTACGAGCAGCTCGCCCGGGAGATCGACAACGCCCTGGCGTTCATGAACGCCTGCGGTGTGGCGCCGGAGGAGTTCAAGACCGTCGAGTTCTTCTCCTCGCACGAGGCGCTGATCCTCGACTACGAGACCGCGCTGACCCGCGTGGACTCGCGCACCGGCGAGCTGTACGACGTCTCCGGCCACATGGTGTGGATCGGCGAGCGCACCCGCCAGCTGGACCACGCGCACATCGAGTTCGCCTCGAAGGTCCGCAACCCGATCGGCGTCAAGCTCGGCCCGACCACCTCGGTCGACGAGGCACTGACCCTGATCGAGAAGCTGGACCCGGAGCGCGAGCCCGGCCGCCTCACCTTCATCACCCGGATGGGTGCGGGCAAGGTCCGCGACCACCTGCCCACCCTGGTGGAGAAGGTCACCGCGTCCGGCGCCCAGCCGGTGTGGATCTGCGACCCGATGCACGGCAACACCTTCGAGGCCTCCAGCGGCCACAAGACCCGCAGCTTCGACGACGTGCTCGACGAGGTCAAGGGCTTCTTCGAGGTGCACCGCGCGCTGGGCACCCACCCGGGTGGCATCCACGTGGAGCTGACCGGCGACGACGTGACCGAGTGCGTCGGCGGTGGCGACGAGGTGCTGGTCGACGACCTGCACCAGCGCTACGAGACGGCCTGCGACCCGCGGCTCAACCGCAGCCAGTCGCTGGACCTGGCGTTCCTGGTGGCGGAGATGTACCGCGGCCAGTGAGCTGCCACGGGAGCTGCCACGGGTGAGCCGCCGCCGGCGGGTCACCGGTGAACGAATGTGACGAAAGCCCCTCCGGATTCGGGGTCCCCGAGCCCGGAGGGGCTTTTTCGTGCCCGGATCGCCGGGTAAGGTGAGGCTTAGTGAAGTAAGGCAAGCCTTAGTCAAGATCGTTCCGCCAGTCGGCGCCGCACCACCCTGGAGAGTCCGCGATGTACGTGTGCATGTGCCATGCGGTCACCGAGGACCAGGTGAAGAAGGCGATCGACGCCGGGGCCGGCACCCCGCGCCAGATCGCCCGGGGCTGCAAGGCCGGCACCGACTGCGGATCCTGCGTCCGCCGGATCCAGGCCCTGCTCGGCGAGCACGGCGCCCGGCCCTGCCCGACCGCCCGCCTCGCCGCGAAGCTCGGCCTGGCCGACCCGCAGGACCAGGCCGCGTCCGCGCCGGCGGCCACCGTGACTCAGGCCGCCCCGACCCCGGTCGCCCCGCTGCGCGCGGCCTGAGGGCTCAGGAGTCCGGCTGCTCGATCACCTGGGCGAGGTAGAGGGCTTCGCCGAGCTTCTCCAGGAGTTCCAGCTGGGTGTCGAGGTAGTCGATGTGGTGCTCCTCGTCGGCCAGGATGTCCTCGAAGATGTTCGCCGAGGTGACGTCGTTCTTGGCGCGCATCACCACGATCCCGCGCTTCAGCCGGTCGATCGCCTCGACCTCGATCTGGCGGTCCGCCTCGAACATCTCCTTGACCGTCTGGCCGATCCGGACGTGGAACAGCCGCTGGTAGTTCGGCAGCCCGTCCAGGAAGAGGATCCGGTCGGTGAGGGTCTCGGCGTGCTTCATCTCGTCGAAGGACTCGTGCCGGGTGTACTTGGCGAGCTTCGTCCAGCCGAAGTTCTCCTGCATCTTGGCGTGCAGGAAGTACTGGTTGATCGCGGTGAGCTCCGCGGTGAGCTGCTCGTTGAGGAACTCGATGACCTCTGGGTCGCCCTGCATGGCTGGTGCCTCCCTGCGCTACGGCCTGTTGTGACTCCTGCGCTGCGCATCCTGGCATCGAAATGGGAGAAAATTCCAGTAAGTTCACACTCACTAGGACATGTTTTGGAATATCCGATTTGAGCCGATACGGGCTCGGTCACCGGTTCTTGGGGGCGGGGCGTGTGGTCGCGCGAAGGGGCGCGCACGGCGCGTCGGCCGCCGTCTGTCACCATGGAGTCATGGGTCAGTCCGAACAAGAACCGTTTCCGCCGTCTGACCCGAGGCTCCCCCCGGGGCAGCGCGTGCAGCGCGGCTGGCCCGCCCTGCACTACGGGCCCGTACCCCGCTTCAAGCCGCTGACCTGGGACCTCCAGGTGTTCGGCGCCACCGCCTCGGCGGAGAAGCACAGCTGGGACTTCGAGGCCTTCCACGCCCTGCCGCGCACCACCGTCGTCGCCGACCTGCACTGCGTCACCAAGTTCACGCTGCTCGGCAACGAGTGGTCGGGCGTGCCGGCCGCCGCCCTCCTCGACCTGGAGCCCCCCGCGCCCGGCGTCACCCACGTGATGGTCTGGGCCGAGTACGGCTACAGCGCCAACCTGCGGCTGGCCGACTTCGCCGACCCGCGGACGATCTTCGCCACCCACCGCAACGGCGAGCCGCTGACCGCCGAGCACGGTTTCCCCGTCCGGCTGATCGTCCCCGGGCTGTACGCCTGGAAGGGCCCCAAGTGGGTCCGCGCGGTGGAGTACATGCGGGCCGACCGCCGGGGCTTCTGGGAGGAGCGCGGCTACCACAACCTCGCCGACCCGTGGCGCGAGCAGCGCTACTCCCACCAGGAGGAGCCGGGCGACGGCCCGCTGCGCTGAGGGCGGGCCGACGTTCGGAGGAATCCCCTTAGAAGAAGGGGAAGTTGACCGTCACCGCGGTGTGCTGCGGGCGCCGCTCGCCGGCCGCCGGGGACTGACTGGACACCTTGCCGGTGCCGAACAGGTTGACCCCGCTGGTCTGCATCGTGAAGCCGGCCGCCTGGAGCGCCTTCGCCGCGTCGTCCTTGCTCATCCCGGTGACGTCCGGGACGGGCACCATGCCCTTGCTGACCACCAGCGAGACCGCGGTGTTCTCCTGGAGCAGCTGCCCGGCCGCCGGCGAACTGCTGATCACCACGCCCTCCGGCACGGTGTCGTCGTACGTCCCGGTCACGCCGCCCCTGGTCAGCTGGGCCGCGGTCAGCGCGTCGGCGGCCTGGTCGGCGGTCTTCCCGGCCAGGTCCGGCACCGCGATCCGCTTGGGGCCCCTGGAGACGGTCACCGTCACGGTGTCGCTCTTGCGGGTCCGCGCGCCCACTCCGGGGTCGGTGGCGATCACCTGCCCGGCCGGGACGCTCTCGCTGAACACCTCGACGAAGCGGCCGTGCATGCCGTCCTTGTCCAGGATCCGCTGCGCCTCGGCCCGGTCCTTGCCGAGCACGCCGGGCACCGGCCCGTACAGACCTTCGGACAGCCCGTACGTCGCACCGCCGACCGCCAGCACCAGGGCGGTCAGCGCGGCGACCCAGATCAGCGGCTTGCGGGGGAGGCGGCGCAGCAGGCCGGGCCGGCGCCCGCGCACCGGGGTCGGCTCGTCGTACGGGCGCGGCTCGACCAGCAGCTGGTCCAGCAGCTCCGCCGGCACGTCCAGCACGCTGGTGGGCTCCGGCGCCCCGGCGGCGGGCCCCGCCGGCTGCTGGATCACCGAGGTCGGCTCGCTGGTCGGGTAGCGCGGGCTGGGCCGGGTGGAGGCCGGCGGCTCGGCGTCCAGCTCGGCCGGGGTGAGCGTGCGGCGGATCCGCTGGAGGGCGGCGAGCAGTTCGACCGCGTCGTACGGGCGGGCCTCGGCCGTCCGGGCGCAGGCGCCGGCCACTATGGCGTCCAGCCCGGGGCCGACGGCCGGGGCGATCAGCGAGGGGGCGGGGACGTCCTCGTGCAGGTGCTTGTACATCACCTGGACGGGGTTGTCGCCGGTGTGCGGGCGGCGGCCGGTGAGCATCTCGTAGAGCAGGATGCCGGCCGCGTAGACGTCGACCCGCTGGTCGGTGGGGGCGTCCGGGAGGATCTGCTCGGGGGCCAGGTAGGAGACGGTGCCGAGGACCGTGCCGCCGGTCGCGGTGCTGGTCGAGGTGGGCGCGCCGTCGGCGGTGCCGAGGACCCGGACCAGGCCGAAGTCGGCGACCTTGACCAGCCCGTCCTCGGTGATCAGCACGTTCTCCGGCTTGACGTCCCGGTGCACCAGCCCGGCCCGGTGGGCGGCGCCGAGGGCGGCCAGCACCGGCTCCAGCACGTCCAGCGCGGCCCGCACGGACAGTGCGCCGCGGTCGCGCAGCAGGTCCCGCAGGGTGCGGCCGGGCACGTACTCCATGGCGAGGAAGACGTTGGCGCCGTCCGCGCCCTGGTCGAAGACGTTCACCACGTTCGGGTGGGAGAGCCGGGCGACGGCCTTGGCCTCGCGGATGAACCGGGCGGTGAAGCCGTCGTCCCCGGCCAGCGCGGGGTGCATCACCTTGAGGGCGACGACCCGGTCCAGCCGGGTGTCGGTGCCCTTGTAGACGGTGGACATCCCGCCGGTCGCGATGCGCTGCTCGACCCGGTACCGGCCGTCGAGCAGGGTACCGATCAGGGGGTCGTGCAGTGCCATGTCCACCCGGAGAGTCTAGGGCCGCAGGCGGCAGCCGGACCCGGAGGACATCGCCTCCGGGCCCGGCTGTGCCCGGTTTGTGACACGGCACACGCGGGTGGGTGCCGGGCGCCAGGGCGTCAGAACGCCGGGTGCTCGCGGGTGTCCAGCTCCGCCCGGCCGGCCATCGCCGAGGAGGCCTCGGCGTGGAACCGGCGCGGGATGCGGCCGGCCCGGTGGGCGAACCGGCCCGCCTCGGCGGCGTGCCGCATCGCCTCGGCCATCAGCACCGGGTCCTGCGCCCTGGTCACCGCGGAGGCGAGCATCACCGCCGCGCAGCCCAGCTCCATCGCCAGCGCGACGTCCGAGGCGGTGCCGGCGCCCGCGTCCAGGATCACCGGGACGCCCGCGTCCTCCACGATCAGCTGGAAGTTGTGCGGGTTGCGGATGCCCAGGCCGGAGCCGATCGGCGAGCCCAGCGGCATGATCGCCGCGCAGCCGACGTCCTCCAGCTTGCGGGCCAGCACCGGGTCGTCGTTGGTGTACGGCAGCACCGTGAAGCCGTCGTCGACCAGGGTCTCGGCGGCGTCCAGCAGCTCGATCGGGTCCGGCAGGAGGGTCCGCTCGTCGGCGATCACCTCCAGCTTCACCCAGTCGGTGCCGAGCGCCTCGCGGGCCAGCCGGGCGGTCAGCACGGCCTCCCCGGCGGTGAAGCAGCCCGCCGTGTTGGGCAGCACCCGGATGCCGTTGCGGGTCAGCACGTCCAGGACGGAGCCCTGGGTGCCGGCGTCGACCCGGCGCATCGCCACGGTGGTCAGCTCGGTGCCGGAGGCCAGCAGCGCCCGTTCCAGGATCTCCAGGCTGGGTGCGCCGCCGGTGCCCATGATCAGCCGGGAGCCGAAGGACTCCCCGGCGATGGTCAGCAGGTCGTCAGCCATGTCAGCCTCCCTGGACGGCGGTGAGGATCTCGATCCGGTCGCCCGCCGACAGTTCCGTGGCCGGCCACGAACTGCGCGGCACCACGGCCTCGTTGAGGGCGGCGGCGACGCCGCTGTGGGCGGCGCTGAGGGTGGCCACCACCTCCGCGAGGGTGGTCGTGGCGGACACCCGGCGGGGCTCGCCGTTGACGGTCAGCCCGATCTCGGCCGGCGTGGTCTGGGCCGGTGTGATCTGGGCCGGTGTGGTCTGGGGTGGTGCGATCTCGGTCATGCGGAGGCCTTCGTGGTGGAGCGGTCGGGGGAGAACCGGGTGGGTGTGAACGGCTGTGCAAGCTCGGGGAGTTCGCCGGTCGCCAGGTACTCGGCGAGCAGGTCGGCGGTCACCGGGGTGAGCAGCACGCCGTTGCGGTAGTGGCCGGTGGCGGCGACCAGCCCGGGCAGCGCGGTCGGGCCCAGCAGCGGGGCGTTGTCCGGCGAGCCGGGACGCAGCCCGGCCGAGGTCTCCAGCAGCAGGAGTTCGGTGATGCCCGGCACCAACTCGTGGGCGTCGCGCAGCAGTTCGTACACCCCGCCGGCGGTGACCGTGGTGTCGTAGCCCTGCTCCTCGGTGGTCGCGCCGATCACCAGCTCGCCGTTCTCCCGGGGCACCAGGTACAGGTGCTGTCCGCGCACCACCGCGCGGACGTTGCGGGACAGGAACGGCCGGTACGCCTCGGGGATCCGCAGCCGCAGGATCTGCCCCTTCACCGGGCGGACGGCCGGCAGCACGCCCTCCGGCAGCCCGGGCAGCCGGTGGCTGTGCGGGCCGGCCGCGAGCACCACCTGGTCGGCCCTCCGGGTCTCGCCGGTGCCGAGCCGGGCGCCGACCGCGCGGCCGTCCTCGACCAGCAGCCCGACGGCCTCGGCCCGGTGGAGCACGACCCCGGCGAGCTCGCAGGCGGCCACCAGGGCGGTCAGCAGCCGGCGGGGATCCACCTGGTGGTCGTCCGCGACGTGCAGGCCGCCGCGCACGCCGGGGGCGAGCATCGGCTCCAGCCTGCGGGCCTCCCGGCCGGTCAGCCAGGCCGAGTCCAGGCCGAGCCGCTGGTGGAAGGCGTGCAACTCGCGCAGTTCCTCGCGGTCGTCGGAGTCCAGCGCGACGGCGATCGTGCCGCACCGGCGGTACCCGGTGTCCAGGCCGCCGCTCGCCTCGGTGAGCTCGGCGGCGAAGTCCCCGTACCGCTGGTTGGAGGCCATGCCGAGGCGCAGCAGCGGCTCCTCGCCGTACTGCAGCTCGGTGACCGGGGCGAGCATCCCGGCCGCGACCCCGGCCGCCCCGCCGCCGGGGGAGGGGTCGACCACGACGATGTTCCCCAGCCCGCGCCGCGCGGCGCGCCAGGCGACGGCGAGGCCGATGACGCCCCCGCCGATCACCAGCACGTCGGCGTGGGTTTCCTCGGGCAAGCGTGACAAGGCTGCTCTTCTCCCTTCGCCGGAATGACCCGGATCAGGTTCGGACGGTCGCGGGCCGTGCCAGCCCGCCTCTCAGCCCGGTACGCCGGGCTCCCGTGATGGTGCCCCCACCATAACGCCGGGGGCGGGCCCGGCCGAAGGCCCGTACGCGGGGTGGACGGGCCGGTGGCCCCGGCAGGGCGCTGAGTACAGTGACGGGCGTGGCAGAGCTGAACGGAACGGATCAGGTGGTCGTCGTCGGGGCCGGGCTGGCCGGGGCGCAGTGCGCCCTGAAGCTGCGGCAGGGTGGCTGGCGGGGGCGGATCACGCTGGTCGGGGAGGAGCCGCACGCGCCGTACGACCGGCCGCCGCTCTCCAAGGACGTGCTGCTCGGCAAGGCCGACGCCACCACCCTGGACATCGACTACCCGCACCTGGGCATCGAACTGCTCACCGGCCGCCGCGCCACCGGCCTCGCCCCCGGCGTGCTGCACACCGACGCCGGCGACCTCCCCTACGACGCCCTGGTGATCGCCACCGGCGCCACCCCGCGCGCCCTGCCCGGCGCCGAGCGCGCGCACCTGCTGCACACCCTGGACGACGCGCTGGCGCTGCGCGCCCTGCTGCGGCCCGGCCTGCGGCTGGTGCTGGTCGGCGCGGGCTGGATCGGCGCCGAGGTGTCCACCGCCGCCCGCGCGGCCGGCTGCGAGGTGACGGTGGTCGAGGCGGGCCCGGCGCCCGTCCCCGGCGCGCTGCCGGCCGAGGTCGGTTCGGCGATGGCCGCCTGGTACGCCGAGGCCGGTGTCGACCTGCGCTGCGGGGTCGGCGTGGCCGCCGTCGAGGAGGGCGCGGTGCTGCTGGCGGACGGCTCGCACCTGCCCGCCGACGAGGTCGTGGTCGGCGTCGGCGCCCGGCCCGCGACGGGCTGGCTGGCCGGTTCCGGCGTCGAGCTGGACGGCACCGGCGCCGTCCTGGTGGACGGGCGGCTGCGCACCGGCCTGCCCGGCGTCTTCGCGGCCGGGGACTGCGTCAGCTACCCGTCCGCCCGTTCCGGCGCCCGGCTGGCCGTCCAGCACTGGGACCACGCGTTGCAGTCCGGCGAGGCCGTGGCGGCCGCCGTCCTCGGCGCGGACGCGCCGCCGTACGACCCGGTGCCGTACTTCTGGTCGGAGCAGTTCGGGCGGATGGTCCAGTACGCCGGGCGGCACGCCGAGGGCGACGAACTGCTGTGGCGCGGCGGCCCGCAGGACGCCTCCTGGACGGCGCTCTGGCTGCGCGACGGGGTGCCGAGCGCGCTGCTGGCCGTCGACCGGCCGCGCGACCTCACCCAGGGCCGCCGGCTGATCGAGCGCGGCACCGCGCTGGACCGGGCCCGCGCGGCGGACCCCTCGGTGCCGCTGAAGTCGGCGGTCGCGGGGTAGCGGCTGGTGCGCGGGGGGCTGTGGAGGTGGCAGTCTGGTGGCGTGAGTGAGATTGAAAGCAAGATTGAAGCCCTGGTTTCCGAGTGGATGTACCTGCCCGACATCTCGGAGCAGTGGGGGGTGCGCGTCACCGAGGTGCGCGACCTGGTCCGCAGCGGCGGGCTGATCGCCGTCCGGCGGGGCCCCAACAAGTCGCTGCAGGTCCCTGCGGCGTTCATCGACGGCCAGGGGCTGGTCAAGCACCTGTCCGGCACCCTGACCGTGCTGCGCGACTGCGGGTACAACGACGTGGAGATCCTGGAGTGGCTCTTCACCGAGGACCCGTCGCTGCCCGGCAGCCCGATCCAGGCGCTGCAGGAGAACCGCGGCACCGAGGTCAAGCGGCGCGCCCAGGCGATGCTGATCTGATGGCGGCGGACGCACCGCGCCGGCGGCTGGCCGACGCCCGGCTGTACCTGTGCACCGACGCCCGCCGGGAGCAGGGCGACCTCGCCCAGTTCCTGGACGCGGCGCTGGCGGGCGGGGTGGACATCGTCCAGCTCCGGGACAAGGGCCTGGAGGCCAAGCAGGAGCTGGCGGCCCTGGAGGTCTTCGCGGACGCCTGCCGCCGCCACGGCAAGCTGCTGGCCGTCAACGACCGCGCCGACGTCGCGCACGCGGCCCGGCCGGACGTGCTGCACCTCGGGCAGGACGACCTGCCGGTGCCGGCCGCCCGGGCGATCCTCGGTGACGAGGTGCTGATCGGCCGGTCCTGCCACGCCGAGTCCGAGGTGGACGCGGCGCTCGCCGAGCCCGGCGTGGACTACTTCTGCACGGGCCCGGTCTGGCCGACCCCGACCAAGCCGGGCCGCCCGGCGCCGGGCCTCGGCCTGGTCTCGTACGCGGCGAAGCAGAGCACCGACCGGCCGTGGTTCGCCATCGGCGGCATCGACCTCGGCAACCTCGACGAGGTGCTGGCCGCCGGCGCCCGCCGGATCGTCGTGGTCCGTGCCATCACGGCCGCCGACGACCCGCAGGCCGCCGCAGCCGAGCTCGCCCGGCGGGTGCGCTCGGCCTGACGGCCCCGGGGGCCGTCACCGTTCTCCGTACCTGCGGATCCCCCTGCGTGCGGATCTCAGTACTTGCGGACGGTGGCGGCCTCGGCCAGGGCCAGCAGCACCGTGCGGGCCTGCTCGTCGGCCAGCGGCGCCGCCTCCAGCGCGGCCAGGGACTGCCGCATCAGCTCGTCGATCCGGCGCTCCACCCGCTCGGGCGCGCCGCTGCGGGCCACCAGGTCGCGCAGCCCGGTGACCTCCTCGGGCACCAGGTCCGGCGCGCCGAGCCGCTCGTCCAGGTGCCGGGCGTCGGCGGCCGGCAGGCCCCGCATCGCGTGCGCCACCAGCAGGGTGCGCTTGCCCTCGCGCAGGTCGTCCCCGGCCGGCTTGCCGGTGACCGCCGGATCGCCGAAGACGCCGAGCAGGTCGTCCCGCAGCTGGAAGGCCTCGCCCAGCGGCAGCCCGAACGCCCCCAGCGCCGCCACCAGCTCCGGGCCGGCCCCGGCCAGCAGCGCGCCGACCTGGAGGGGGCGCTCGATCGTGTACTTCGCCGACTTGTAGTGCAGCACCGTCTGCGCCCGGTCGAGCGCGCCCTCGTCGGCGGAGTCGCCGGCCACCGGCTCCAGGACGTCCAGGTACTGGCCGACCATGACCTCGGTGCGCATCAGGTCGAACACCGGCTTGGCGGCCAGCACGGCGGCCGGCTCCAGGCCCGAGCGCAGGAACAGCTCGTCGCACCAGATCAGCAGCAGGTCGCCGAGCAGCACCGCCGCCGAGGCGCCGTACTGCTCGCGGTCGCCGCGCCAGCCGTTCGCCCGGTGCAGCGCCTCGAAGCGGCGGTGGATCGAGGGCAGGCCGCGGCGGGTGTCGCTGCGGTCCATCAGGTCGTCGTGCACCAGGGCGCTCGCCTGGAGCAGTTCCAGCGCGGCCGCCGCGTTCGCGATGCCCTCGTCGCCGGCCGGGCCGCCGGCGCCGCGCCAGCCCCAGTAGCAGAAGGCCGGGCGCAGCCGCTTGCCGCCGTCCAGCAGGAAGTCGCGCAGGGCGTCGGCGGCGGGCACGAGCTGCGGGGAGATCTTGTCCAACAGGGCGGACTGGCCGTCCATGAACGCGGCGAGGGCGGCGTTGACGCGCGCGCGGACGTCCTCCACGTCTATGGGGTTGGCCGGCCGGTTGCTGGACGAGGTCACGATGAGGCTCCGCTGGTTCGCTGGGGTGCAGCAAGCGTAGCGGGGTAGCCGGGAACGAATGTGCGAGCGGGCGTGCGCGCGGGCGTGCGGGCGCACCCGGCGCGGGCCCCGAACGCCGGTCGGAATCCGACGGACCACCGGACGGAGTATCGTCCACCGCTTGTCTCAATCCGTGGTACCGAGTTGTCCGGCCCCTTCGAACGCCGGATAACCTGCCAGCATGGCACTCGGCATCGCTTCCACCAGACCGGACCGCGCACTGACGGTCCGCGAACTCCTGGCAGCCGGAAAGCGGTCCTTCTCCTTCGAGTTCATGCCCCCGCGCACCGAGGTCGGCGAGCAGAGACTCTGGGACGCCATCCGCCGGCTCGAACCGCTGGACCCCAACTTCGTCTGCATGACGTACGGCGCGGGCGGCTCCTCGCGCGAGCGCACCGTCAACATGGTCGGCCGGATCGCCACCGAGACCACGCTGACCCCGGTCGCTCACCTGACCGCCGTCGACCACTCGATCGCCGAACTGCGCAACATCATCGGCCAGTACGCCGACCAGGGCGTGCGCAACGTCCTCGCGGTCCGGGGGGACCCGCCCGGCGACCCGATGGGCGAGTGGGTCAAGCACCCCGACGGCGTCACGTACGCGTACGAGCTGGTCGAGCTGATCAAGGGCATCGGCGACTTCTGCGTCGGCGTCGCCGCCTCGCCGAACATGCACCCGCGCTCCACCGACTGGGACGAGGACATCCGGCACTTCGTCGGCAAGGTCCGGGCGGGCGCCGACTACGCGATCACCCAGATGTTCTTCGAGGTCGACGACTACCTGCGGCTGCGCGACCGGGTCACCGCCGCCGGCTGCGAGACGCCGATCATCCCGGAGATCATGCCGGTCACCAACGCCAAGCAGTTGGAACGCTTCCCCCAGCTGAGCGGCTCCGCCTTCCCCGCCGACCTGGAGGCCCGGCTGCGGGCCGCCGTCGACGACCCGGCGGCGCTGCGCGCGATCGGCATGGAACACGCCACCGCGATGGCCGAACGCCTCCTCGCCGAGGGCGCGCCCGGCCTGCACTTCATCACGCTCAACCACTCCACGGCGACGCTGGAGATCTACCAGAACCTCGGCCTGCACCAGCGCCACGCGTAGGCCCCGTCGGGGGTCCTGTGCCGGGCCGATCGGGCCCGCGGGCCAAGACGTTCACCGGCCCGTCACCGCCCCGACGGTGACGGGCTCGGTCGTGTGCGCCCCGGCCGCGACCGGCGGGAACGCGATGCGGTACCCCGGCCGTTGAACCGGTACAGTCGCCGCACACGCGCGGCGAGCGCGGGCACGCGACTGGAGGTAGCGGGCGGATGGGCATCGGATACCTGCTGCTGTACGTCGCGTTGGCGGTGGTGGCGCTCTGGCTGGTCGCCGAGGTCCTGCTGCAGAACCGGGCCCCGCTGCACTGGCGGGCCCTCGCCCTGGTCGGCTTCCTCGCAGTGGCCGCCGGCATGGTGCTCGGCTCCGTCCCGGTGATCGGCGCCGGCGCCGCCCTCTTCGCGGCCGGCCAGAGCTTCGTCACCCTCTCCGTCAAGCGCGGCTACCGGGCCGGCTGGTCGCTGCGCAAGGCCGACGGCTCGCTGCCCGGCCCGCTCGCCAAGGTGCCCCTGCTCGGCGCCCTCACCGGCGGCGCGGCCGCCGTGGCCGCGGTCGAGGCCACCGACAAGCGGATCGGTGAGGTCAGCGCCGTCGAGGAGGCCCCGGTCGCCGCCCCCGCCCCGGTTGCCGAGGACGTCCCCGAGGTCGAGCAGACCGCCGCCTTCGAGATGCGGGAACTCGCCCAGGACGGCGTCTACGCGCCCGCCTACTACGAGCAGCAGCAGGCGCAGGCGCCGCACGACCCCTACGCCGAGGCCTACCAGTCCGGCTACGACAACGCCGCCCAGCCGCAGCCGGCCTACGAGCAGCAGCAGTGGCAGAGCCAGCAGCAGCCCGTCTTCGCCTACGACCAGGGCTACGGGGCCTACCCCCAGCAGTCCGACCCGTACAACGGCTACCCGCAGCAGGACCAGTACCAGTCCTACCCGCAGCAGCAGCCCGGCTGGGAGCAGCACCCCCAGCAGCAGTGGCAGACCCCGCAGCAGCACCCCGAGCAACACCTGGAGCAGCACCCCGGCCAGCAGCCGGGCCAGCACCCCCAGGGCATCCCGCAGCAGCAGTCCTACGACCACACCTACGGCTACCAGCAGCAGAACACCTGGCCCCAGGGCTGAGGTCCGGCGCCAGGGCCCCTACGCCGGGCCGATCAGGTTGGCGGCGATGCAGGCGGACATCCCGGCCCGGGCCAGTCCGCCGCCGGGGTGGGCCGCTCCGCCGATCAGGTAGAGGCCGGGGACGGGCGACTCGTTGGCGGGCTGGAGCCATCCGCCGCCGTCTCCGGCGAGCGCGGGGCGGGGGACCGACCCGCCGAGGGCGCCGGTCTCCCGGCGGGTGTCGTCCGGGGTGCGCACGACCCGCCACAGCACCCGTTCGCGCAGGCCCAGGCCGGCGGCGTCGGCGTGCGCCAGCAGCCGGTCCGCGTGGCGCTCGGCGACCCCGGGCGCCGTCCAGTCGACGTCGCCCTGGGCGGGGACGGTCGCGGTCAGCACCACGCTCTCGTGCGCGTCGTCGGGACGCAGCGAGGGATCGTCCGGACGCAGCACCTGGAGGGTGGGGCGCTCGCAGGGCGGGGCCGGGAGAGTCAGGGCGTTCTGCTCGGCCGCCGGGTCGGCGGCGTGCACCACCGTCCGGTGCGGGGTGCCGGCCGGCCGGGCGCCGCGCAGCGCGAGCAGCACGCTGAACCGGCCGGGCACCTCGGACGGCTCCCCGTGGTCGGGCCCGAGCTCCGGCCACCGGGCGAGACCGTCACGGAACAGCGCCCTGGTGTCCATCGAGGAGACCACCAGGTCCGCGTCGATCCGCCCGCCCGGGGTGTCGACGCCACGGGCCCGGCCGTCCTCGACCAGCACCCCGGTGACCGGGGTGTCGAAGCGGAACTCCACCTTGCGCAGCTCGCAGCGCCGGTGCACCGCGTCCGCCAGGGCCCGCAGGCCGCCCCGGACGTACCAGACGCCGAAGGACTGCTCCATGTACGGCAGCACGGTGGCCCCGGCGGGGGCGGACCCGGGGGGCAGGCCGAAGCGCAGGGCGTGCTCCGCCAGCAGGGCGGTGAGGCCGGGGTGGCCGCCGAGTTCGCGGGCGGCGACGTCGGCGAGGGTCCACGGGCGGGGCCGGCCGAGCCGGGCGAGCAGGCCGCGCCGGGGCGGGACGGGGTAGGGGTCGGTGTGCAGCGGCGACCGGTCGGCCGGGAGCGGCTCCTCCAGGAGCGGGCGGCGGGTGGCCTCCCAGACCGTCCGGCCGTGGTTCATGACCGCGCTCCAGCGGGCGCCCGAGCCGACGCCGAAGGCGGCGTCCAGGGCCTGGCTGACGCCGCCGCGGGAGGCGTTGGGCAGGCTGACGGCGGTGCCGTCCGGGAACAGGTGCCGGCTCTCCGGGTCCACCGGGGCGAGGTCGACGAGCTGCTCCAGCGGCTCCTTGCCGGTCTTCAGCGCGAGGTCGCGGTAGACGGCCGGGAGGGTCAGCAGGCCGGGGCCGGTGTCGAAGGCGAATCCGTCGCGCTCGTACTGGCCGACCATGCCCCCGTACGTGCCGCCGGCCTCGCAGACCGTCACCCGGTGTCCGAGGGTGGCCAGCCTGGAGGCCGCCGCGAGCCCGCTCATTCCTGCGCCGATGATGACGATCCGTGCCATGGCACCTGATCCTAGGCCGTGACCTGGGCAGGGCCGGGCCGGGCGGGCGCCGTCCTCAGCGCCGCGGGACGTACGGCCGGTCCGCCTCCTGCTCGCGGGCGGCGGACCCGGCGTCGCGGGCGGCGCGGCGTTCGCGGCGGCGGGCCCGGAAGGCGCGGATCCGGTTGACCGCGAACCAGACCAGCAGCAGGCCGACGGCGAGCAGGACGGCGGCGATCGAGGCGGCCAGCCAGGGGTGGAAGATCGCCAGGGATACCAGCCCGGCCACCGACAGGTCCTCCGCCATGCTGACCGCGATGTTGCTGGCCGGTTCGGGCGAGGTGTTGACCGCCATCCGCAGCGAGGCCTTGACCAGGTGGCTGACCAGCGCCGTGGTGCCGCCCATCGCGCCCGCCGCGACCTCGCCGAGCGAGCCCGGGTCGGTGCTCGCGATCAGCGCGCCGACGGTGGCGCCCGCGATCGGCCGGATCACGGTGTGCACGGAGTCCCAGAGGCTGTCGACGAACGGGATCTTGTCGGCCACCGCCTCCAGCAGGAACAGTACGGCGGCCGCGGCCAGCACGTCGGTGCGCTCCAGCGCGGGCGGCACCGAGTCCGCGCCGCCGAAGCGGCCCAGCAGTCCGAGCAGCAGCACCACCGCGTAGGCGTTGATGCCGCTGGCGAGTCCGCTGGTGAAGATCAGCGGCACGATCGTCATGGCTTCCCCCTCCTCATCGCTTTCCCCCTCCTTCTCGTGGCCGTGGCCGGTCCGCCCCGGCCACGGCCGTACCGTACCCGGACGTGCCGGGTCGGCCCGCCGGTTCCGGCCACGGCCGGGTCCGGGGCCGACGGATCTGAGTACGCGTACTCAGATCCGGGGTTGAGTACGTCAGCGGATGGCCCGCCGACCTGCCGGGACGGGAGAGTGGTGGCACCGGGACGGCGGCGCGTCGGGCGCCCCGCCCCGGGTGGCGGATCCGTCCGCCCAGCCGGCAGATGAGGGGTCGGCGGGGCGGCGGCGGAGGTCCGCCGCGGGAGCCGGTCACGGGCCTCGCACCGCCGACACGGGGCGGCGGAGCGGGCCGGGGGGAGACCGGCCACCGGAAGGGGGAGCTGGCCACCGCCGCCTGTGGGGAACGGCGGAGCGGCGGCGTACGGCGGCGGCACAGGACCTGGGGGGACAGGCCGGTGCCCGCCGCCGCTCACCCGTTTCGGGCCGCGTTGTCAGTGGTCCCGTTCACGATGGAGGGGCACGGACCGCCCGGTCCGCGCGCTGCCTCGGAACGGGGGAGACCATGACCATCAGCCGTCCTGAGCCCGTCACCGTCCGCCTCCACTCCGCCGCCCCGCCGTCCTCCCCGGGCGGGCGCCCGGGTGGCGGGGACGTCCACCCCGTGCTGCGCCGGACCGCCGCGCCGCCGGCCGCCCTCGACCTCCTCGCCGACGCCCACCGCACGCTCGCCCGGGCCCGCGTGCTGGAGGACCCGCTGGAGCGGTACGCCACCGCCCACCTGGCCGCGCTGCGCACGGTGGCGGCCGTGCTCGCGGTGCGGGGGCGGCCGGAGAAGAGCCCGCGCCGGCGCAAGGCCATCCGCAGTGCCTGGGAGGTGCTGCCCGAGGTGGCCCCCGAGCTGGCCGAGTGGGCGCTCTACTACGGCGCCGGCGCCCGCCGCCGGGCGGCCGCCGAGGCCGGGATCAGGGGTGCCGCCTCGGCCCGTGACGCCGACGACCTGGTCCGCAACTCCGCCCTGTTCCTGCGCCTGGTCGAGCGCCTGCTCGGCCTGTGCCCGACCCCGCCGGCCCCGCGGCTGCCGCTGGACGGCGACGACCCGCCGGGGGTGACGGGCCCCGCCACCCGCCCGGTCTAAGGTGGAGGCATCCTGATCGATCTGCATGTGCCGAGGAGCCCCGCCTTGTACCCGACGCGTCCCCGCAGTGCCCTGCGTACCGCCGTGGTGTGGGAGGTGGTGCGGGCCGCCCTCGAGAAGCGGGCGGCCGAGCTGGACCAGCCGGTGCTCGACGTGGTCGACACCGGCGGCGGCACCGGCAACTTCGCCGTGCCGGTGGCCAAGCTCGGCCACCGGGTCACCGTGGTCGACCCCAGCCCGGACGCGCTGTTCGCGCTGGAGCGCCGGGCCGCCGAGGCCGGGGTGACGGAGCTGGTCCGGGCCGTCCAGGGCGACACCCAGACGCTGCCCGAGCTGGTCGCCCCCGGCACCGTGGACGCGGTGCTCTGCCACGGCGTGCTGGAGGTCGTGGACGACCCGGCGGAGGCGCTCGGCAGCCTGGCCGGCACCCTGCGCCGGGGCGGCCTGGTCAGCCTGCTGGCCGCCAACCGCAACGGCGCCGTGCTGGCCCGCGCGCTGGCCGGCCACTTCACCGAGGCCCGTACGGTGCTGTCCGCGACCGACGGCCGCTGGGGCGAGCAGGACCCGATGCCGCGCCGCTTCACCGGCGAGGAGCTGGGCCGGCTGGCCGAGGGCGCGGGCCTGCGGGTGGAGTCGGTGCACGGCGTCCGGGTCTTCGCCGACCTGGTCCCCGGGGTGCTGGTGGACGCCGAGCCGGGCGCGATGGAGGCGCTGCTGAAGCTGGAGGAGGCCGCCGCCGAGCAGCCCGCGTTCCACGCCGTGGCGACCCAGTTGCACCTGCTGGCCACCCTGGCCTGAGCGGCCGCGGGACCGTCCGCCGCCGTACGGTTCGCACACCGTGCGGCGGCAGTTCGCCTTCCGGACGCCCCCCGGCCTCGTCCGGGTGGTCCCGAACCTGCCCAGGTCCGGACCGATTCCACCCGTTCGGGCACTTGTCCGCGTCCCGTGGCGTTGAGCCGGGTGCGGCCGTGCCCGGTCGAAGTGGCCCGTCCCACGCGGCGCAGACCACTCCGTAACGGGCCCACGGACCGTATGATCTGGGTAAAGCCGGAAAGCATGACAGCCGGATGCGTGGGGCATATGGACGACACGGGCCGGGTCCCCCCGCACAGGCGTCCGACCGTGTGCCCCGAAGGCTGATTGGACTTTGCCTCCCCGACCGGGGTGGCGGACCGGTCGCACCCGCGACCGACGAGTAGGAGGACTCCGTGCCGCTCTCGGAGCACGAGCAGCGACTGCTCGACCAGATGGAGCGAGCGCTGTATGCCGAAGATCCCAAATTCGCGACGGCGCTTGAGGGAACCGGGCTGCGCACCTACACCCGCCGGCGGGTGTACCTGGCCGTTGCCGGCTTCGTGGTGGGCATCGGCCTGCTGATGGGCGGCATGGTCGTCCCCGACCAGATCTGGGTCAGCGTCGTGGGCTTCCTGGTGATGCTCGGGTGCGCGGTGTTCGCCGTGACCGGCTGGCGCCGCGGCCCCGCGGGCCAGGGCTCCGGCCCCCGGCCGGCCGCCGCGCCCCGCCGCAAGGCCGGGATGATGGACCGGGTGGAACAGCGCTGGCAGCGTCGTCGGGACGAGCAGGCCGGCGGCTTCTGAGCCGCGCACGGCGCGCCCGCCGGGGCGCGCACACGTTGGACGAACGCCGGGGCGGGCAGTCGATCGACTGCCCGCCCCGGCGTTCCCGCGTCCGCGCGACGGCCCGTTCGCCCGGGCCCCGCTCAGGACTCCCCGGAGGCCTGCTCGGACTCCGGCTTGCGCTTGCGCCGGGAGACCACCCGCCGCACCGGGCCGGTGACCGCGGCGGACACCCGGCCGACGCTGGTGCCGACCGCCTCCCGGGCCGCCCGCAGGGCGTCCGAGATCCGCCACCACAGCTGGGCCGAGGACGGCGGCAGCAGCACCGCCCTGGTCCGCCCGGCCCGGCCGGCGGCGGCCCGCAGGCCCTGCCGGGCGGTCCGGACGTCGGCCGACAGCGGGGCGGTGGTGACCTGGCCGGCCGGGGCGTAGAGCACCCGTTCGGTGGCCAGCGCCAGCCGCCCGGCGGCCGCCGCCGAGTCCGCGTCCAGCTCGGCCTTCTCGGTGATCCGCCGGGCGGCCGAGCGCGGGGTGCGTGACTCGTCCGGGGGAATGCCGAGGTCCCAGGCGGAGTCGATCAGTTCGTCCCAGGCGGCCAGCACCTGGGCGTCGGTGAGCTCGGCCGGGCCGCCGCCGGGCCCGCGCCGGCCGCCGGAGCCGAGCCGGCGCCGGCGCAGCGCCGACCGCCAGAGCATCGGCACCAGCAGCAGCGCGATCACCAGCACCACCACGGCGGCGCTGCCCAGGACCTGCCCGGACAGCAGCCAGGAGTCCTCGGCGGCGCTGCTGACGGCCTTGCTCTTGCCGCCGCACTCACCCAGCTGGCGCTGCTTCGCGTCGCAGTCCTTGCTGTCGGTCGGCGCCGCGACCGGCGCCGAGCTCTGCGCGGAGGCGGTCGGCTGCTGGGTCGGCGCGGTGGTCGGGGTGGTGGACTGCTCGGTGTAGCGGGGCTGGACGCCGCGGCTCGGGGTGGGCTCGAAGCGCAGCCAGCCGTAGCCCGAGAAGTACAGCTCGGGCCAGGCGTGGTACATCCGGCCGGTCACCGAGTAGACGTTGCCGCCCTTGGCGTCGCCGGGGGTGAAGCCGACGGCCACCCGGGACGGGATCTTCAGGGTGCGGGCCATCGCCGCCATGGTGGAGGCGAAGTGGACGCAGAAGCCCTTGCGGTCGCGCAGGAAGACCGCGATCGCGTTGCTGCCGGTGCCGCCGTTGACCGCGGTGTCGTACTGGAACTGCGGGCCGGTGAACCAGCTCACCAGCGCCATCGCCCGGTCGTAGTCGTTCGTCGCCTTGGCGGTGACCTCGTGGGCCTGCTGCGCGACGACCGGCGGGAGGTCCTGGGGGAGGCCGGTGTAGTGGTCCCGGATGTCCTGCGGCGCGGTCGACGCGGTGCGCAGCTCGTTCGCGGTGGGCCGCACGTCCAGCGCGCTGACGTGGTAGCGCAGGCTGCGGATCGCCCGGTCGTTGGTCGGCAGGACGGTGCGGGTGAGCGGGTCGAGCTTCCAGTCGGACCGGTTGGGGACCTGGACGGAGGCGGCCGGGTAGGGCATCGGCAGCCAGCTCTTCTCCAGCCGGTCGCTGATCTGGAAGTCGCCCTCGATCCGGGGGAGGTTGGCGTCCCGCAGGCCCTCGGGGGCGGGGAAGGAGGACGGGAGGTCGTTGACCGTGGTGCTGCCGAGCCGCCAGTTGGTGCCGTCGAACTGGTCCAGCGCCCCGGTGCGCAGGTAGATCTGGTCGGCGATCTCGCTGTCCAGGGTGTAGCTGAGCAGTTCGTTGTTGGTGGGCTTGGTGACCGCCGACTCCAGGCTGACCAGCGGGTCGAGGCTGGTGGCCGACCCGATGGAGCTCTTGCCCGAGGACCCGCCGGAGTCGGGGCTCAGCAGGCCGGAGTCCCAGTGCGGCAGGACGACCGGCAGCAGCAGCGCCGCGACCAGCGCGAGGACGCCGACCTGCTGGCCGCCCGGGCTGACCCGGCCGGAGCTCGTCCCGTCGCGCGAGCCGCCGTGGAAGACCCGGCCCCAGCGGGAGACCCGGTCCTGCCCCTCGGCGAACAGCAGCACCAGGTAGCCGGCCGACGCCAGGGCGAACCAGAGCCAGCTGCCGTGGTCTCCGGAGAGCCCGTTGCCGACCGAGTACAGCGCCAGCAGCGGCAGCCCGGCCAGCGCCGAGCGCCGGTACGTCACCGCGACGGTGTCCACCACGACGGCGACCAGGCCGACCGAGGTGACCAGGATCAGCCGCAGGCCGGGGTTGGGCGGCGCCGGGATGGCGTACACCTGGATGTCGTCCAGGCCGGAGTTGATGACGTGGTCCAGGGCGCGCAGCGAGGACGGCCCGGGCACCACGCCGCCCAGCAGCGAGCCGGAGCCGGCGAAGCCGATCAGGATCAGCAGGAACAGCACCAGCAGCTGGCCGACGGGCACCGTCCAGCGGTACAGCGGGGCCCGCCGCAGGCCCGCGCCGACCGCCGCGATCACCGCGATCACCAGGAAGGCGTGGGTGACCCAGCTCCTGGTGGTGAGCAGCGGGGTCAGGCAGAGCGACGCGAGGGCGGTGGCCAGCGCCGAGTAGACGGTCAGTTTGGCCCGGGTGGTCACGCGCCGGCCTCTTCTCGGTAGGGGGAGGTCGTCTTGGCGCCGTCGGCGGCCTGCCAGAGGTCCGGGACGGAGTCCCCGGAGCTGACCGGCAGGACGGTCCAGCCGGCCTCGCGCAGCTGCCGGACCCGGTTGCGGAACTCGTCGCCGCCGGTGTCGGGGGCGAGCATCCGCAGGCCCGCCCAGGTGCCGGTGTCGAGGAGGAACGCGACGGCCCCGCCGGTGCGGTTGCGCAGCCGGGCCAGCCGGGCGGTCTGCGCCTCGTCGAGTTCGCCGAGCACGGCGACCAGCAGTCCCTCGCCGCCGGCGCGCAGCGGCTCCTCGGCGCGGGAGAGGCCGGCGCCGTCGGACAGGTCGGCCACCGCGAGCGCGTCCAGGATCAGCCCGGAGGCGTCGGCCGCGGTGTTGCCGCCGCCGGCGCCGGGCACCCACTGGCCGGTGTCGGTGAGCAGCTGGGTCTGGTAGCCGCGCTCCAGCAGGTGCACGGCGACCGAGGCGGCGCAGCTCACGGCCCACTCGAAGGAGGAGGCGGGGCCGATGCCCCGGTGGCCGATCTCCCGGGTGTCCAGCAGGACGGTCGCGCGGGCCCGCTGCGGCTGCTCCTCGCGGCGCACCATCAGTTCGCCGTACCGGGCGGTGGACTTCCAGTGCACCCGGCGCAGGTCGTCGCCGGGCCGGTACTCGCGCAGGATCACGTCGTCGTCGCCGGCCAGTGCCAGGGTGCGGGCACGGCTCTCGCCCTGGCCGCCCCACTCGCCGCTCAGCCGCACGTGCGGCAGGGCCTGGACCTGGGGGACGACGGTGAGGACGTCGGAGGCGGAGAAGGAACGGTTCACCTCGCACATCCCGAACGGGTCGGACAGCCGCAGCTGGAGCGGCCCGAGCGGGTAGCGGCCGCGCAGGTCGGAGCGGACCCGGTAGGAGACCTCGCGGTGGCCGCGCGGCTCGACCCGGTCCAGCACGAAGCGCGGGCGCGGCCCGAGCACGTACGGGACCTTGTCCTCCAGGAGCAGCAGCCCGGTGGGCACCCGGGAGACGTTGTCGACCCGCAGGTGGACCCGGGCCTCCTGGCCGGCCACCGCGCGACGCGGGCTCAGCCGGCGGCCGCTGGCCACCCGGTAGCGGGTGTTGGCGACCACCAGCGCGGCGGCCAGCGGCAGCGCGGCGAGCAGCACGCCGACGCGCAGCAGCGCGTCCTGGTCGAGCAGGTAGGCGCAGCCGACCGCGGTGACGCCGGCGGCGAGGAAGGAGCGCCCCCGGGTGGTGAGGCCGCGCAGCCCGGCCCGCAGTCCTGACGTCGGGTCGGACGGGGCCACCTCAGCCCCTCCGGACGGCCGGGCCGCCCTGCGGGCGCGGCAGCGGCAGCCGGGCGACCAGGTCGGTCACGATCTGCTCGGCGGTGCGGCGGCTGAGCTGGGTCTCGGCGGTCGGCATCAGGCGGTGCGCGAGGACGGGCACGGCCAGGCGCTGGATGTCGTCCGGGGTGACGTAGTCGCGCCCGTCGAGCGCGGCGGCGGCGCGGGCGGCCCGGACCAGGTGCAGGGTGGCGCGCGGCGAGGCGCCCAGACGCAGCTCGTGGCTGGCGCGGGTGGCGCCGACCAGGTCGACGGCGTAGCGGCGGACCGGGTCGGCGATGTGCACGCTGCGCACCAGGTCGACCAGCTTGAGGATGTCGGCGGCGTGCGCCACCGGCTGGAGGTCCTCCAGGGGGCTGGCGCCGGAGTGCACGTCGAGCATCGCGAACTCGGCCTCGGGGCTGGGATAGCCGATCGAGATGCGGGCCATGAAGCGGTCCCGCTGGGCCTCCGGCAGGGGGTAGGTGCCCTCCATCTCGACCGGGTTCTGGGTGGCCACGACCATGAACGGCGAGGGCAGCTCGTAGCTGGTGCCGTCGATGGTGACCTGGCGTTCCTCCATCGACTCCAGCAGCGCGGACTGGGTCTTGGGCGAGGCGCGGTTGATCTCGTCGCCGACCACGATCTGCGCGAAGATCGCGCCCGGGCGGAACTCGAAGTCGCGCTGGTGCTGGTCGTAGATGTTGGTGCCGGTGACGTCCGAGGGCAGCAGGTCGGGCGTGAACTGGATGCGGCGGACGGTGCAGTCGACCGAGCGGGCGAGCGCCTTGGCCAGCATGGTCTTGCCGACGCCGGGCACGTCCTCCAGCAGCAGGTGGCCCTCGGCGAGCAGGACGGTCAGTGCGATCCGGACGGCCTCCGGCTTGCCCTCGATCACGCTCTCGATGTTGGCGCGGATCCGGTCCACGACCGCGGCGAGCTCGGGAAGTCCGGCCCGGTGGTACCCGTCCGTCCCCTGGCCGCCCCCCGCAGGACTGCCGAGACCGGCCTGATCGCTGTAGCTCGTCACCCGTATACGCTCCCTGGCACCCTGTGCCCGCCTCACCCCGAGGCCGGACCCCACCCCATGCTTGACGCGGCCTTCCCGGGGGCGGTTCCGTCGGGGATCCGGTGCCGGGGTAGCGGCCTGCGGCCTGGCCGCCCCAGGTGGTTCGGGGTCTGACCGGCAGGCGCATTCTCCCCTGACCGGTGACCAGAAGTCACCCTCGGGACGGCCCCGGATGCCCGGACGCCGTTGGCCGGGCGGTGCGCGGTGCGGGGGCGGTGGTGCGGGTACGGGGTTCAGTGGATTTCGCGCAGGAGCCCGGTGTGGACGTCGAAGACGAAGCCGCGGACGTCGTCGGTGTGCAGCAGGAAGGGCGAGGTGCGGACCCGCTGCATGGACTGGCGGACGTCGCCGTCGAGGTCGACGAAGGCCTCCACCGCCCACTGCGGGCGCTGGCCGACCTCCAGTTCCAGCTCGCGGCGGAAGTCCTCGGTCAGCCCGAGCAGGCCGCAGCCGGTGTGGTGGATCAGCGCGACCGAGCGGGTGCCGAGGGCGCGCTGACTGATGGTGAGGGAGCGGATGGTGTCGTCGGTGACGACGCCGCCCGCGTTGCGGATGACGTGGGCGTCGCCCAGTTCGAGGCCGAGCGCCGCGAACAGGTCGAGGCGGGCGTCCATGCACGCCACCACGGCGATCTTCTGGACCGGGCGGGCGTCCATGCCGCCGTCCCGGAAGGTCACGGCGTACTCGCGGTTGTCCGTGACGAAGCGGTCGATGATGGCGGGTCGCGGGGAGTCGGCAGCGTCGGTCGGCGTCGGCCGGTCGGGGGTCACTGTCATGGTGGCGACGTTAGTGCGATTCGGGCGTCCGCGGTGGGGAGGAGAGCTACAGATCGGGCCGCTGTGATCGAGCGCATAGCCACAACAGGCGGACCGTTCCACGCGTTCGGGAGGGTTTGTCCGGGCTGGTCCCGGAGCGCCCGTGGGGCGGGTGCGCGGGTGGGGCGCGCGGCCGCTCCCGCGGGCCCCCGGCCGGTACCTCTGCGGGGCCACTTCCATGGCTGCGACCTGCGGTGATCCGTACCGCCGCCCGGGTGGTGCGCCGGAGCGGACCATTGACTGGCGGGGCCCGCGCGATAGAGTTTGCGGCGCAGTGGAGCACACCCGCCGGATCCCGTCAACCGGGCTTTTCCGGCCCGGGTGGCCCGGTTGATGCGGCCCGTGGCCTCCACCCGCTCCGTGCCCACCTGGCGCACCTTCCCCGGCGCCGGGCGGTCACGATCTTCCCCCTGGAGCGGGCGGGGACCACGGGCCGCGTCGTCGCGTCGTGCAGTGGTGGGCGAGAATGGTCGGAGCTCCCGGTCGTCGGGCTGCTCCGCACCTGAGGAAGGGCGCCACCGCGCATGACCACCAACGATCCGGGCCCCAAGCACGTTCCGGTCATGCTGCAGCGGTGCATGGACGCCCTGGCTCCGGCGATCTCGCGCCCCGGGGCGGTGGTGGTGGACGCCACCCTCGGCCTCGGCGGGCACAGCGAGGCGCTGCTCACCCAGTTCCCCGAGGTGCGGCTGGTCGCGGTGGACCGCGACCCGCAGGCGCTGAAGCTCTCCGGCGAGCGGCTGGCGCCCTTCGGCGACCGGGCCACCCTGGTGCACGCCGTCTACGACGAGATCCCCGAGGTGCTGGAGCGCCTGGACATCGACCGGGTGGACGGCGTCCTGTTCGACCTCGGCGTCTCCTCGATGCAGCTGGACGAGGCCGATCGCGGTTTCGCGTACGCGCAGGACGCGCCGCTGGACATGCGGATGGACCAGACCCGGGGGATCAGCGCGGCGGAGGTGCTGAACACCTACAGCCACGGTGCCCTGGCCCGGATCCTCAAGGTCTACGGCGAGGAGCGGTTCGCCGGGAAGATCGCCTCGGTGATCCTCCGGGAGCGGGAGAAGGAACCGTTCACCAACAGCGCGCGTCTGGTCGAGTTGGTGCGGAACGCCATTCCGGCGGCGACCCGCCGGACCGGCGGGAACCCGGCCAAGCGGACGTTCCAGGCGCTGCGGATCGAGGTCAACGGCGAGCTGGAGGTCCTGGACCGGGCGATTCCCGGTGCGCTGGAGGCCCTGGCGATCGGCGGTCGGATGGTCGTGATGTCCTACCAGTCGCTGGAAGACCGGCTGGTGAAGCAGTACTTCGCCGCCGGGTCGACCAACACCGCGCCGCCGGGGCTGCCGTTCATCCCGGAGGAGCACCAGCCCTGGCTCAAGCTGATCACCCGTGGTGCCGAGCTGGCCACGGAGGAGGAGATCGAGGAGAACCGGCGCGCCGCGCCCGTACGGCTGCGGGTGGCGGAGAGGATCAGGGACCGTAGCAAGCGGGGCTGAAACGTCGGCCCCGGCGGGGTCCGAAGGGCGGAGGAGAGCAGTGGGGCCGGTGGCCGGTGGGGTCCGGGCGGGGCGGGGATCGTTCCCCGGACAGGGCAGGGCGCGGATCACGGTCCGGCCGGGGCGGCGTCCGGTGCGGGGCCGCACGCCCTTCGCGGTGCTCGTGGTGGTGCTGCTCGCGGCGGGGCTGCTCGGGCTGCTGGCGCTGAACACGGCGCTCAACGAGGGCTCCTTCGAACTGTCCCGGCTGCAGAAGCAGACCACCGTGGCGACCGACGAGAAGCAGGGCCTCCAGCACCAGATCGACCAGAGCTCGGCGCCGGACGCGTTGGCGCGGCGGGCCGCCGAGCTGGGCATGGTCCCGGCCGGCGGGATGGCCTTCCTGGACGTCCCGAACGGCGGCAAGGTGATCGGCACGCCCGGACCGGCGCAGGACAGCCCGCCGGTCAAGCGCTCGACGGTCGACCCGTGGCCGATGAAGCAGCCGGCGCCGAGCGCCCCGGCGGGTGCGCCCCCGGCGAGCGCGCCCCCAGGCGCGCCGAGTCCCGCGGCGACGGCCGGTGACTCCGTGGTCCAGATCAACCCGGCCTCCCCGGCCGCGCCGTCGACCGGAGGTGCGGGCCGATGAGCACGCCACGTCAGCCGTCCGGGGGCTCCGGCAACGGCCGCCGCCAGCCGCCCAAGGGCGCCGCGCCCCGCGCGGCCGCGCCGCGCGGCCAGTCCGCCGGCAAGGCCCAGCCCGCGAAGGGACAGCCCGTCAAGGCCCAGCCCGCGAAGGGGCAGCCGGCCAAGGGCCAGCCCGCCAAGGCCGCCGCCGCCCGTACACCCCGGGCACCGCAGCAGCGCCGCCCCGAGGGCCGCCCGCCGGCCCGGAGCCAGGCCGCCGTCCGGCCGCGCCGCCCGCTGCGCCCCAAGGCGCTCCGGCTGGCCGAGCCCAAACGCCGCCTGCGGGTGATCACCGTGGTGATGTCGCTGGTGTTCTCGGTGTTCGCCGGCCGCCTGGTGCAGCTCCAGCTGCTGGACTCCGACGCGCTGGCCGCCGACGCCAACACCAACCGCTACCTGAACATCCCGATCACCGCCGAGCGCGGCTCGATAACGTCCTCCGACGGGGTGGCGCTGGCCGCCACCGTCGACGCGTACGACATCACCGCCGACCCGGCGATGTTCACCCCGGCGGCGACCGGCATCCCGGACGCCCCGGAGCAGGCGGCCGCCCTGCTGGCGCCGATCCTCGGCGTGCCCAAGGACAAGATCGCCGCCGACCTGCACACCCCCAAGACCCGCTACAAGCGGCTCGCCGCCCAGCAGACCCCGGCCACCAAGAGCCAGATCAGCGACCTCAAGGCGGGCCTGGAGAAGCAGGCCGGCTCGCGGACCTGCCAGGCCCAGAAGCGGCTGCTGACCAAGGCCGCCGACCAGGGCGGACGCACCCGGGTCGACAACGAGTGCGCCAACCCGCTGGCCGGGGTGTTCAACCGGGAGACCCAGAAGCGGATCTACCCCGCCGACGGCCTGGCCGCCAACCTGGTCGGCTTCGTCAACGGCGAGGGCGAGGGCGCCGGCGGCCTGGAGCTCCAGTACCAGAAGCAGCTGGCCGGCAAGGACGGGCACAGCAGCTACGCCCAGGCGGGCGGCCGGCTGGTGCCCACCGCCGGGGGCTCGATGGACCCGGCCGTGCCCGGCACCGACGTGAAGCTGACCATCAACCGGGACATCCAGTGGGCCGCCCAGCGGGCGCTCACCGACCAGGTCGCCAACTCCGGGGCGGAGAAGGGCTACGTCGTCGTCCAGGATGTGAAGACCGGTCAGGTCCTGGCGATGGCCACCGCGCCCGGCTTCAACCCGAACGACCTGAGCACCGCCAAGCAGTCCCAGATGGGCAACGCCGCGCTGGTCGACGCGTACGAGCCGGGCAGCACCGCCAAGCTGATGAGCCTGGCCGCCGTCCTGGACACCGGCAAGGCCAACTGGGACACCAAGGTCACCGTGCCCAACCGGCTGGTCCGGGCCGGCCAGCAGTTCAAGGACGACGTCGAGCACGGCGACTGGTACCTGACCCTGGCCGGGGTGCTGGCCAAGTCCTCCAACATCGGCACCATCGAGGCGGTCGAGACCCTCGGCGCCGACCAGTCGGAGGTCAACAAGACGCTGGACGGCTACATGCGCAAGTTCGGCGTGGGCCAGCCGACCGGTCTGAACTTCCCCGGCGAGACCCCTGGGATGCTCAAGAAGCCGGGGGACCTGGTCGCCTCGGAGAAGTACAACATCGCCTTCGGTCAGGGCCCGCTGCAGATGAACGCGCTGCAGGCCACCTCGGTGTACTCGACCATCGCCAACGGCGGCGTCCGGGTCGCGCCCAGCATCGTCCAGGGCACCACCAGCCCGGACGGCAAGTACACCGCGACCCCGCCGGGCGAGCAGACCCAGGTGGTCAGCGAACAGACCGCCAAGACCCTCACCTCGATGCTGGAGTCGGTCGTCGACGACGAGCAGGGCACCGGCGGCAAGGCCGCCATCCCCGGCTACCGGGTCGCCGGCAAGACCGGCACCGCCAACCGGGGGGCCGCCAACGGCGTCGGCTACGACGGCTACACCGCCTCCTTCATCGGCTTCGCCCCCGCCGACGCCCCCCGGTACACCGTCTCCTGCACCCTCCAGGGGCCGGTCAACGGCCACTTCGGCGGCCAGCTGTGCGGACCGGTGTTCAAGCAGGTGATGGAGTTCACCCTGAAGACCATGCAGGTCCCGCCCAGCGGCAGCCAGGCGCCCAACCTGCCCGTCGAGTGGAAGCCGTGAGCGAGTATGAGCAACGAGCGGGTCGGGCCGGACGGCGGCGCGGCGAAGGGCCGGTTTGGCCCTGGACACCCTTCGGCGGATAGCCTTCCCGCCGTGCCGAAACCCGATCAAATCACCGTGAGTCCGCCCCGCCCGGCCGGGACCGCCGCCCTGCCGCTCGCCGAACTGGCCCGCCAGCTGGGCCTCGATCCCGTCGAGGGGGGCCTCGTCAGCGGCGTCACCCACGACTCCCGGGCGGTGCGCCCCGGCGACGTGTACGTGGCCTTCCCCGGCGCCAACCACCACGGCGCGGCCTTCGCGGCCCAGGCCGCGGCGGCGGGCGCGGCGGCGCTGCTCACCGACCCGGCCGGCGCCGAGCTGGCGGCCGGCACCGGCCTGCCGCTGCTGGTCGTCGACCGGCCGCGGGCCCGGATGGGCGAGCTCGCGGCAGCCGTCTACGGTCGCCCCTCCGAGCGGCTGCTGATGATCGGGCTGACCGGCACCAACGGCAAGACCACCACGTCCTACCTGGTCGAGGGCGGCCTGCTCGGCGCCGGGCGCGCCCCCGGGGTGATCGGCACCGTCGAGATGCGGGTCGGCGACGAGCGGATCAAGAGCGAGCGCACCACCCCCGAGGCCACCGACCTGCACGCGATCCTCGGCGTGATGGCCGAGCGCGGCGCGGACGCGGTGACCATGGAGGTCTCCAGCCACGCGCTGGTCTACGGCCGCACCGACGGGGTGACGTACGACGTCTCCCTGTTCAACAACCTCACCCCCGAGCACCTCGACTTCCACCCGGACATGGAGGACTACTTCCAGGCGAAGGCCCGGCTCTTCCAGCCCGGCAAGTCCCGCCACGGCGTGGTCAACGTGGACGACGAGTACGGCCGCCGGCTGGCCGCCGAGGCCAAGATCCCGGTGACCACCTTCTCCGCCACCGGCGCCGTCGAGGCCGACTGGCGGGCCGTGGACGTCCAGCTCGGCCCGGTCGGCTCCACCTTCCGGGTGCTCGGCCCGGACGGCGCCGAGGCCGACGCGGCCGTGCCGCTGCCCGGCCCGTTCAACGTGGCCAACGCGCTCGCCGCGATCACCCTGCTGGTCGCCGCCGGCCTGCCGCTGGAGCGGGCCGTGGCCGGCGTCGCCGCGGTGCCCGGCGTGCCGGGTCGGCTGGAGCGGGTGGACGCCGGACAGGCGTTCGTCGCCGTGGTCGACTACGCGCACAAGCCGGACGCCCTCCAGGCCGTCCTCGGCTCGCTGCGCGAGGTCACCAAGGGCCGGCTGCACGTCGTCGTCGGCTGCGGCGGAGACCGGGACCCGCACAAGCGCGGCCCGATGGGCGCCATCGCCGCCCGGCTCGCCGACACCGCCCTGTTGACCAGCGACAACCCGCGCAGCGAAGACCCGCTGGCGATCCTCGCCAGCATGCTGACCGGCGCCGCCGCGGTGCCCGAGGCCGAGCGCGGGACCGTCCTGGTCGTCCCCGACCGGGCCGAGGCGATCCGGATCGCCGTCGCCCGCGCCCACGCCGGGGACACCGTGCTGGTGGCCGGCAAGGGCCACGAACTTGGCCAGTACGTACGAGACGAGATCCGCCCCTTCGACGACCGGGAGGTGCTGCGCGAATCCATCACGCAGACCACGGCCGCCCGGGGCGACCGAGGAGTAGAGCAGCAGTGATCGCACTGACCCTCGCCGAGGTGGCCGCCGCAGTCGGGGGCACCCTGGACGGCGCCGACCCCGGCGCCCTGGTGACCGGCCCGGTCGAGGTCGACTCGCGGAAGGTGCGCCCCGGCGGCCTGTTCGCGGCCTTCGTCGGCGAGCGCGTGGACGGCCACGACTACGCGGACGTCGCGGTCGGGGCCGGCGCCGTCGCGGTGCTGGCCGACCGCCCGGTCGGCGTGCCCGCCGTCCTGGTCGACAGTGTGGTGGACGCGCTCGGCAAGCTGGCCCGGGCCGTGGTCGCCCGCGCCGAGGGCACCGCCGTCGTCGCGCTGACCGGCTCGGCCGGCAAGACCAGCACCAAGGACCTGATCGCCCAGCTGCTGCAGCGCCTCGGCGACACGGTCTACCCGCCCGGCTCGCTCAACAACGAGATCGGCCACCCGATGACCGCTCTGCGGGTCGAGCCCGGCACCCGGCACCTGGTCATGGAGATGGGCGCCCGGCACAAGGGCGACATCGAGTACCTCACCTCGATCACGCCGCCCCGGATCGGCGTGGTGCTGAACGTCGGCACCGCGCACGTCGGCGAGTTCGGCTCGCAGGAGGCGATCGCCGAGGCCAAGGGCGAACTCGTCGAGGCGCTGCCCGCCGACGGCGCCGCGATCCTCAACGCGGACGACCGGCTGGTGCGCGCGATGGCCGGCCGTACCAGGGCGAAGGTGGTCCTGTTCGGGGAATCCCCGGATGCCCACGTCCGGGCGACGAACGTTCGGCTGGACGCCGCCGGACGGCCATCCTTCACGCTCACCACCCCGGCCGGTTCCGCGCCCGTGCAGCTGCGCCTGTACGGTGAGCACCACGTCTCGAACGCCCTCGCCGCCGCTGCGGTGGCGGTGGAGCTCGGGATGTCCGTCGACGACACCGCGACCGCCCTGGGCGAAGCGGGTGCGCTGTCCCGCTGGCGCATGGAGGTCGTCGACCGGGCCGATGGTGTCACCGTCGTCAACGACGCCTACAACGCGAACCCCGACTCGATGCGGGCCGCGCTGCGGGCGCTGGTCTCGATGGGGGGACGCGGCCCGGAGCGCCGCCGCACCTGGGCGGTGCTCGGCGAGATGCGGGAGCTCGGCGAGGAGAGCCTGGCCGAGCACGACGCCATCGGGCGGCTCGCCGTCCGACTGGACGTCACCAAGCTGGTGGCGGTCGGTGGACGCGAGGCGGCCTGCATGGAACTCGGCGCGAGGAACGAAGGTTCGTGGGGTGAGGAGTCGGTGCTGGTGTCCGACGCGGACGCGGCGGTCGAGCTGCTGCGCAGTCAACTTCGGCCGGGGGATGTGGTCCTGGTGAAGGCGTCCCGTTCGGTGGGGCTGGAGAAGGTGGCCGAGGCCCTCCTCTCGGACGGTGTGGCCGCGTAATGAAGCAGATCCTCTTCTCCGGCATGATCGGCCTGATCCTGTCGCTGGTCGGTACCCCCGCCCTGATCAAGCTGCTCGCCCGGCAGGGCTACGGCCAGTACATCCGCGACGACGGGCCGAAGGCGCACCACAGCAAGAAGGGCACGCCCACCATGGGCGGCATCGCCTTCATCCTGGCGACCCTGATCGCCTACTTCGGGACCAAGGCGATAACGGGCGAGAGCCCGACGGCCTCCGGCCTGCTGGTGCTCTTCCTGACGACCGGTCTGGGCCTGGTCGGCTTCCTGGACGACTACATCAAGGTGGTCAAGCGCCGCTCGCTCGGTCTGCGGGCCAAGGCGAAGCTGGCCGGCCAGTCCATCGTCGGCCTGGCCTTCGCCGTGCTGGCGCTGCAGTTCCAGGACGACCGCGGGCTCACCCCGGCGTCCCAGCACCTGTCCTTCGTCCGGGACTACGGCTGGTCGATCGGCCCCGTGCTGTTCGTCATCTTCGCCTACTTCATGATCGCCGCGACCTCCAACGGCGTGAACCTGACGGACGGTCTGGACGGCCTCGCCACCGGTGCCTCGGTGATGGCCTTCGGCGCCTACACCTTCATCGGCGTCTGGGAGTACGGGCAGAGCTGCGCCTACTCCGTCACCGCGACCGTCAGCTGCTACGACGTCCGCGACCCGCTGGACCTCGCGGTGGTCGCCGCCGCCCTGATGGGCTCCTGCTTCGGCTTCCTCTGGTGGAACACCTCGCCCGCCAAGATCTTCATGGGCGACACCGGCTCGCTCGCCCTCGGCGGCGCCCTGGCCGGCCTGGCGATCTGCTCGCGCACCGAGCTGCTGCTGATCCTGCTCGGCGGCCTCTTCATGATCATCACCCTGTCGGTGATCATCCAGGTCGGCTCGTTCCGGATGACCGGCAAGCGCGTCTTCAAGATGGCGCCACTGCAGCACCACTTCGAACTCAAGGGCTGGAGCGAAGTCCTGGTCGTGGTCCGGTTCTGGATCATCCAGGGACTCTGCGTGGCCGTCGGCCTCGGCCTCTTCTACGCGGGATACCGGACCGGATGACGAACCCTGACTTTGCGAACCTGCCCGTCGTCGTCGCCGGGCTCGGTGTCTCCGGCATCAGCGCCGCGCGCGTCCTGCACGGCCTCGGCGCCCGCGTCACCGTGGTGGACGGCGGCAGCGGCGCGGGCCTGACCGCCCGGGCCGCCGAGCTGGAGGCGCTCGGCGTCACCGTCCGCCTCGGCGACGGCGACAGCCTGCCCGAGGGCACCCGGCTGGTCGTCACCTCGCCCGGCTGGGCGCCCGACCGCCCGCTGTTCGCCGCCGCCGCGGCGGCCGGCATCGAGGTCTGGGGCGACGTCGAACTCGCCTGGCGCCTGCGCCGGCCGCTGCCCGCCACCGGCGAGCCCGCCCCCTGGCTGGCCGTCACCGGCACCAACGGCAAGACCACCACCGTCCAGATGCTCGCCTCGATCCTCACCGCCGCCGGGAAGCGCACCGCCGCCGTCGGCAACGTCGGGGTGTCGGTCCTGGACGCGGTCCTCGCCGAGGAGCCGTACGACGTGCTCGCCGTCGAGCTCTCCAGCTACCAGCTGCACTGGGCGCCCTCGCTGCGCCCGCACTCGGCGGTCGTGCTCAACCTGGCCCCCGACCACCTCGACTGGCACGGCTCGATGGAGGCGTACGCCGCCGACAAGGGCCGGATCTACCAGGGCAACACCGTCGCCTGCGTGTACAACCTGGCCGACCCGGCCACCGAGGCGCTGGTCCGCGAGGCCGACGTCGAGGAGGGCTGCCGGGCGATCGGCTTCGGCCTCGGCGCGCCCGCCCTGTCGAACCTCGGCGTGGTGGACGGGCTGCTGGTGGACCGCGCGTTCGTGGCCGACCGGGCCAAGAACGCGGCCGAGCTGGGCACCGTCGAGGACGTCAGCCCACCCGTCGCCCACCACCACCCTTCCGAGGAAGGCGCTGCGCGCCGCCCCGCTGCCCCGCACAACATCGCCAACGCGCTCGCCGCGGCGGCGCTGGCCCGGGCGTACGGCGTCGAGCCGAAGGCCGTCCGGGAGGGCCTGCGGGCCTTCCGCCCGGACGCCCACCGGATCGCCGAGGTCGGCGTGGTCGACGAGGTCACCTACATCGACGACTCCAAGGCCACCAACACCCACGCCGCCGCCGCCTCGCTGGCCGCCTACCGGCCGGTCGTCTGGATCGCCGGCGGCCTGGCCAAGGGCGCGACCTTCGACGACCTGGTCCAGGGCGCGGCCGGGCGGCTGCGCGCCGCCGTGCTGATCGGCGAGGACCGCGCGCTGATCCGGGAGGCGCTGGAGCGACACGCTCCGGATGTCCCGGTGATCGAGGCGGCCGAGGGCCAGACTGGCGCGGTGGCGATGGCGGAGGTCGTCCGGACGGCCGCCTCGCTCGCCCGGCCGGGTGACACGGTGCTGCTGGCACCGGCCTGCGCCTCGATGGACATGTTCACCAACTACGGCGAGCGCGGCGACCTCTTCGCCGCCGAGGTCCGGCAGCTGGCGGACCGCGGGGAGTGAGCCGAAGGGCCGTACCGGGCCGGGAGCGGCCCGGCGGCGGGTGAGCCGTGAAGAGAGAGTGAGCGGGGAGTGGCTGGGCAGGGCAGGGCGGGTTCCGGAGCACCGGAGCGGGAGGCCGCCGAGCCGTGGCGCGTGATCTCGGCCACCACGACCAAGTACAAGTCGGCCGGACCGCTGGCCCGGGTACGGGCCTTCCGGTACCGGGTGCGGTACTGGCTGGACCGGCCGCTCACGCCCTACCTGCTCGTCATCGGCACGACGCTGCTGCTGGTGGTGCTCGGCCTGATGATGGTCTTCTCGGCCTCGCAGATCCTCGCCCTGGGCCAGCACCACTCGGCGCAGTACTACTTCCTCAAGCAGCTGATCGCGGCCATCCTCGGCCTGGTCCTGCTGATCGGCTTCGCCTCCGTGCCGCTGGCGGTGCTGCGGGTGATCGTCTACCCGGTGATGTTCGGGGTGATCGGCGCGCTCGCGCTGGTCGCCGTACCCGGCATCGGGGTGCGGATCAACGGCAACCAGAACTGGCTGGACTTCGGCTTCTTCCAGTTCCAGCCCTCGGAGTTCGCCAAGCTCGCGCTGGTGCTCTGGGGCGCCGACCTGCTCGCCCGCAAGCAGAAGGCCGGCACCCTCACCACCTGGAAGCACCTGCTCGTCCCGCTGGTGCCGGGCGCCCTGCTGCTGCTCGCGCTGATCATGCTCGGCGGCGACATGGGCACCTCGATGATCCTGGTGGCGATGCTGTTCGCGCTGCTCTGGATGGTCGGCGCGCCGCTGCGGCTGTTCGTGGCCACCGTCGGGGTGGCCGTGGTCGTCTGCACCGCGCTGGTGATCACCGTCCCGCACCGGGCGGAGCGCCTGGGCTGCATCGGCGTCACCAAGCCCGACCCGGACGGGGCCTGCTTCCAGGCGCTGCACGGCGTGTACTCGTTCGCGCTCGGCGGAGGCTTCGGCACCGGTCTCGGTGCCGGCGTGGAGAAATGGGGCCAGCTGCCCGAGGCGCACACCGACTTCATCTTCGCCGCGACCGGCGAGGAACTGGGCCTGGTGGGGACGCTGTCGGTGATCGGTCTCTTCGCGGCACTAGGCTACGCGGGTATCCGTGTGGCCATCGGTACGAAGGACCCCTTCGTCAGGTACGCCGCGGGAGCCGCCACCACCTGGATCATGGCGCAGGCCATGATCAACCTGGGGTCGGCGCTGGGACTGCTGCCCATCGCGGGCGTCCCGCTCCCGCTGTTCTCCTACGGCGGTTCCGCCATGCTGTCGGCCATGTCCGCGATCGGTGTGCTGCTGTGCCTGGCGCGCAGCACCTCGGGCGCGAAGGCGGCGCTGGCCGCCCGGAGCAAGAACTCCCGGATCAGGAGACGACTGGCCCGGGTGCTGCCACGACGACGAACCACAGCGCGCCCGGCCCCGGGGCCGGCACGCAGGGAGCGGTGAATTTCGGTGCATGTCGTACTCGCCGGCGGGGGGACCGCCGGTCACATCGAGCCGGCGCTGGCCCTCGCGGACGCCCTCCGCAGGCACGACCCGTCCATCGGGATCACCGCCCTGGGAACCGAGCGCGGACTGGAGACCCGGCTGGTGCCGGAACGCGGCTACCAGCTGGAGCTGATTCCGGCCGTCCCGCTGCCCCGCAAGCCCACCCCCGAGCTGATCACCGTCCCCGGCCGGCTGCGCGGCACCGTCCGGGCCGCCCAGGAGATCATCGAGCGGGTCAACGCGGACGCCGTGGTCGGCTTCGGCGGCTACGTCGCGATGCCCGCCTACCTGGCCGCCAAGCGGGCCGGCGTGCCGATCGTGGTGCACGAGGCGAACGCCCGTCCGGGCCTGGCCAACAAGATCGGCGCCCGCTACACGGACTTCGTCGCGGTCTCCACGCCGGACAGCAAGCTGCGCGACTCCCGGTACATCGGCATCCCGCTGCGCCGGACCATCGCCACCCTGGACCGGGGCGCCGCCAGGCCGGAGGCCCGGCACTACTTCGGCCTCGACCAGCGGCTGCCCACCCTGCTGGTCTCCGGCGGCTCCCAGGGCGCGCGCCGGCTCAACGAGGTGGTCACCGCGATCGCCCCGCGGCTCCAGCAGTACGGCGTGCAGATCCTGCACGCCGTCGGCCCGAAGAACGAGCTGCCGCAGGTCGAGGACATCCCCGGGATGCCGCCGTACCGCGCGGTGCCGTACGTCGACCGGATGGACCTCGCCTACGCGGCGGCGGACCTGATGCTCTGCCGGGCCGGCGCCATGACCGTCGCCGAGCTGGCCGCCGTCGGGCTGCCCGCCGCGTTCGTCCCGCTGCCGATCGGCAACGGCGAGCAGCGGCTGAACGCCCAGCCGATGGTCAAGGCCGGCGGCGGCCTGCTGGTGGACGACGCCGAGCTGACCCCGGAGTGGGTGCTGCAGAACGTGCTGCCGGTGCTCACCGACCCGCAGCGGCTGTGGGACATGAGCCGGGCCGCCGCCGAGTTCGGCCGCCGGGACGCCGACGACCTGCTGGTCGGCATGGTCTACGAGGCGATCCAGGCCTCCCGCGGCGGTCGCCGCCGTGGCTGACGGCCGGCTCGCCGACCCGCTGGAGGAAGAGCTGGAGGCCGAGGAGTCCGCTCCTCGGCTCCGGCTCTCCCGGCGGGGCATCGTGGTGCTGAGCGTGCTCGGCGCCGCGGTGCTGGGCGTGCTGGCCTGGGTGGTGTTCTTCTCCTCGGTGCTGGACGTGCGCGAGGTCGCGGTCCAGGGGCCGAAGGACGAGAAGCTGACGGCGGACCAGGTCCGCGAGGCGATCGGCGGGATCGGTGACGGCCCGCTGGCCAGAGTGGACCTGGACGCCGTCCAGCGCCGGGTGGAGGCGATCCCCCGGGTGGCGAAGGCCGAGGTGTGGCGGGGCTGGCCGCACACCCTGCGGGTGAAGGTCGTCCAGCGCACGGCGGTGGCCGCCGTCAAGGGGGAGGACGGTCAGTTCACCCAGGTGGACGCCGCCGGCGTGAGCTTCGCCACCGAGGCGGCCCCGCCGGAGGGGGTGCCGGTGGTGGAACTGCGGCTCAGTCAGCAGGCCAAGGACGCGGACGGGGTGATCTCCCGTTCGCAGCTGGTTCAGGGCGCGGTGTCGGTGGCCGCCGGACTGCCGCCCGAGGTGGCCAAGCGGGCCGGAGCGGTGCTGGTGCACTCGTACGACGATATTCAGCTGCAGCTCAGCGGGGGTGCGACGGTGCGCTGGGGGAGCCCGGAGCAGACCGACCGCAAGGCCCGGACACTGGTCGCGTTGATGGCTCAGAAGGGCTCGAACTTCGACGTGAGTGCGCCGGAGGCGCCGGCGGTGTCGGGATGATCCGGTAGGTTCTGTGCCTGAGGGAGGGGTTGACGCTGTGAAGTGTCGGCCCGACCCTTGGTGGTCACCCCGGTTTCATGTGCCGGCCGATGATCACATAGGCTCAAAAGAAAAGGGGAAGCTCGGCGTGTTCGTTGAAACACGTGCCTGGAGCCACCTAGTGTCCTGTGTCACCAGACTGTGCCCCCTGGTGATGTGACGGAGGCACAGGACTAACCCTAAAGGTCAAGTTTAGGGTTGGGGTCGGCGGTCGGCATTTCGGACATTCAGTCGGAAACCAGGCTCCCTACCCATCGACATCCGTCGGTACGATCCCCCGTCGGGTCGGGCCGACCCGGAAATTCGAGGCGAGAGGCCTTCGACGTGGCAGCACCGCAGAACTACCTCGCAGTCATCAAGGTCGTCGGAATCGGCGGCGGTGGTGTCAACGCCATCAACCGGATGATCGAGGTCGGTCTCAAGGGCGTCGAGTTCATCGCGATCAACACCGATGCGCAGGCCCTCCTGATGAGCGACGCCGACGTCAAGCTCGATGTGGGCCGTGAACTCACCCGGGGCCTCGGCGCCGGCGCCAACCCCGAGGTCGGCCGCAAGGCCGCCGAGGACCACCGCGAGGAGATCGAGGAGGTCCTCAAGGGGGCCGACATGGTCTTCGTCACCGCGGGTGAGGGTGGTGGCACGGGCACGGGCGGCGCGCCCGTGGTCGCCAACATCGCCCGTTCGCTCGGCGCCCTGACCATCGGCGTGGTCACCCGCCCCTTCACCTTCGAGGGCCGCCGCCGCGCCAACCAGGCCGAGGACGGCATCGCGAGCCTGCGCGAAGAGGTCGACACCCTCATCGTGATCCCCAACGACCGGCTGCTGTCCATCTCGGACCGCCAGGTCAGCGTGCTCGACGCGTTCCGCTCGGCCGACCAGGTCCTGCTCTCCGGTGTCCAGGGCATCACCGACCTGATCACCACCCCCGGCCTGATCAACCTCGACTTCGCCGACGTCAAGTCCGTCATGTCGGAGGCCGGTTCGGCGCTCATGGGCATCGGTTCGGCCCGCGGCGAGGACCGTGCCAAGGCGGCCGCCGTGATGGCGATCTCCTCGCCGCTGCTGGAGGCCTCGATCGACGGCGCCCGCGGCGTGCTGCTCTCCATCTCGGGCGGCTCCGACCTCGGCCTGTTCGAGATCAACGAGTCGGCCCAGCTGGTCAGCGAGGCCGCGCACCCCGAGGCCAACATCATCTTCGGCGCGGTCATCGACGACGCGCTCGGCGACGAGGTCCGGGTCACCGTCATCGCGGCCGGCTTCGACGGCGGGCAGCCGCCGGCGATCGTCCGCGACCCGGTGGTCAAGGCCACCCCCGCCGCCGCGGCCACGCCGCCGGCCGCCCCGGAGCGCCCGGCCACCCGGCCGTCCTACGGGAGCATCGGCTCGGTGACGTCGCGTTCGGAGGGGGAGACCCACGCCGCGCCGCGCGCCACCGAGACCGTGACCACCGCCCCGGTGCCGCCGCAGGTGCAGCCGGTCCGGCAGCCGTTCGTCGAGAGCCCGGCGGAGGAGCTCGACGTCCCGGATTTCCTTAAGTGATCGATCACGCCGTACGCGCGGGTGCTCACTTCGCCTTCACCGACAGGTGGGGCGGGGTGAGCACTTCGCCGTACGGGGAGCTCAACCTCGGCGGGGCGGTGGGGGACGACCCGGAGACCGTCCGGGAGAACCGGGCGATCGCCGCCGGGGAGCTCGGGCTCGACCCGGCCGACGTGGTCTGGATGAACCAGGTGCACGGCGCGCGGGTCGCCGTGGTGACGCAGCGCCAGTCGCCGGGGGACGCCCCCACGGTGGACGCGGTGGTCACCGACCGGCCGCTCGCGCTCGCCGTCCTGACCGCCGACTGCACTCCGGTGCTGCTGGCCGACCCGGTGGCGGGCGTGGTGGGCGCGGCCCACGCGGGCCGGCCCGGGCTGGCGGCCGGGGTGGTGCCCGCGGTCGTGCGGGCGATGGTCGAACTGGGGGCCGAACCCGGCCGGATCGCCGCGGCCACCGGCCCGTCGGTCTGCGGCCGGTGCTACGAGGTGCCGGCCGGCCTGCGGGCGGAGGTCGCCGCGGTGGTGCCCGCCGCGTTCGCCGAGACCTCCTGGGGAACACCGGCGCTGGACGTGGCCGAGGGGGTCGCGGCCCAGCTGGCCGCCGCCGGGGTCACCGGGTTGGTGCGGTCACCGGTCTGCACCCTCGAATCCGCGGATCACTACTCCTATCGCCGCGAGCAGCGCACCGGCCGGCTCGCGAGCTACGTCTGGTTGGGCTCTGATCATTGATGACGAACGACATCTACGGACCGTTCCCGGGGAGTCGCGGCGGCCTTCCCGACCAGAGCTGGCTGGAGACCCTGACGGAGGGGCAGCGGGCCCGGTACGAGGAGCTGGGGACCAACCTCGACGTGGTCGAGCGGCGGATCGCCGACGCCTGCGCGGCTGCCGGACGGCCGCGCGACGAGGTCACCCTGGTCGTCGTCACCAAGACCTACCCCGCCGAGGACACCGCGCTGTTGGCCGGACTGGGTGTGACGGATGTCGCGGAGAACCGCGACCAGGACGCCGCACCCAAGGCAGAGCAGTGCAGAAACCTTCCTCTTGACTGGCACTTCGTCGGACAGCTGCAGACCAACAAGGTCCGCTCGGTCGTCCGGTACGCGAACCACGTGCACTCGGTGGACCGGCTGCGGCTGGTCGGGTCGCTCTCCGCGGCGGTGCTCAAGTCCGAGCGCCCGGAGCTGGGTTGCCTGGTGCAGGTGGCCCTGGACAAGGAGCACGGCGAGGGGGCCCACCGGGCCGGAGTCGCCCCGGAGGACGTCGCGGAACTCACGGACGCGATCGCCGACACGCCCGGCCTGCGGCTGGACGGTGTGATGACCGTCGCTCCGTTGGCCGGTCCGCTCGCCGGAGACCCGCTCCGTGCCTTCGAGCGGCTGACGGAAATCGCAACCGCAGTACGCGCGACCCATCCTGCTGCCACCATGGTCTCCGCAGGAATGAGCGGTGACCTTGAGCAGGCGATTGCCGCCGGGGCGACACATGTGCGCGTCGGAACGGCGGTACTCGGAGTGAGGTCACCCCTCAGGTAACGTCACCGGGTAGTAGATCAGACTGCAGGACAAAATAGGACAGAATCTAGCAGCTCCTCGGAGCGCTAGCGAACCGTGGATCGCAGCTCCGCGGCCCCCACCCCACGAACTCTGACCGGCCGTCGGCCTGACGGGCCGTCGTGGGTGGACCGCGGAATCCGCAGGCAGGGCCGCACGGCCTGGCCGCCGGGACGGAGCCGGTCCGCACGGAGCGAGCAGAGCGAGCGACCATCGGAAGGTGCGCGTTTCGCGAAGCCGCCACCGAGCGCCAGCGAGGTGGCTATGAGCGGAGGAGACAGGAGCATGGCCGGCGCAATGCGCAAGATGGCGGTCTACCTCGGCCTCGTGGAGGACGAGACGTACGACGGTCAGGGGTACGACCCTGACGACGACTACGACGCGGACCCCGAGCCGATTCGAACGGGACAGCGGACCGAGGACATCCCCCGGCCGGCCGCCGCGCCCGCCCCGGTCTCCTCGATCACTCCGCAGCCGGTCCCGGCCGCGGTGCCGATCCGGCAGGAGACCCCGAGGATGGCCCCAGTGTCGTCCATCACACCCGAACGCCGCCACAACCTGGAGAAGAGCGCCCCGGTGATCATGCCCAAGGTAGTGAACGAACGAGAGCCCTACCGCATCACCACGCTGCACCCGCGGACCTACAACGAGGCCCGTACCATCGGGGAACAGTTCCGTGGCGGGACCCCCGTGATCATGAATCTGACCGAGATGGACGACACCGACGCGAAGCGACTCGTAGACTTCGCCGCTGGACTCGTCTTCGGTCTGCACGGCAGTATCGAGCGCGTGACACAGAAGGTGTTCCTGCTGTCGCCTGCTAACGTCGATGTCACGGCGGAGGACAAGGCTCGGATCGCCGAGGGTGGGTTCTTCAACCAGAGCTGACCCGGCCACGACTTTACGTGTGGATCTGATCAACAGTGGATTAGCGACAGGTGACGAGCGGCAGGCCCAAGGGCCCGGAACCGGGGAGAGGGAAACGCGATGGACATCGTGTGGGCGGTGCTCTACTACGCCCTGACCGTCTTCCTGGTGTTCCTGCTCGTGCGACTGGTCATGGACTGGGTCTTCCAGTTCGCGCGTTCGTGGCGGCCCGGCAAGGCCATGGTCCTGGTCCTGGAGGCCACGTACACTGTCACGGATCCGCCGCTCAAGCTTCTTCGGCGGTTCATTCCGCCGTTGCGTTTCGGGGGCGTGGCGCTCGACCTGTCCTTCTTCGTACTGATGATCATTGTGTATGTCCTGATCTCGCTTGTGCGGCCCTAGTCGTAGGTGAGCGATGCGACAGGATGCCGGTGTGCCGACGATCACGTTGAGGTGAAGAGATGCCATTGACCCCCGAGGACGTTCGGAACAAGCAGTTCACGACCGTCCGCCTGCGCGAAGGCTATGACGAGGACGAGGTCGATGCCTTCCTCGACGAGGTCGAAGGAGAGCTGACCCGCCTGCTTCGCGAGAACGAGGACCTGCGCGCCAAGCTGGCCGCCGCGACTCGCGCCGCCGCGCAGAACCAGGCGAACATGCGGAAGGAGCCGCCGCAGGACGCCCGTTCGGGCGCCCCCGTTCCGGCCGCCATATCCGGCCCGCCGGTTCCCGGCCAGCAGGGCCCCGGCCCGCAGCAGCAGCAGATGGGCCCCGGTGGTCCGCAGCAGCAGATGGGCGGCCCGCAGCAGCAGCAGATGGGCAACCAGCCGCTCGGCCTGCCCTCCGGCGCCCCGCAGCTCCCCGCCGGCCCCCAGCAGATGGGCGGCCCGCAGCAGCAGCAGATGAACCAGACCATGGGCGGCCAGCAGCAGCTGGTCCAGCCGATGGGCGGTCAGATGCTCCAGCCCATGGGCGGCCCCGGTGGCCCGCAGCAGATGGGCAACCCGATGGGCCAGGGCATGGGCCAGCAGCAGCAGATGCAGCCGATGGGCGGCCCGATGGGCGGCCCGCAGCAGCAGCAGATGGGCGGCCCCATGGGCGCCCCCATGCAGCAGCAGGGCCCCGGTGGCGACAGTGCCGCCCGCGTCCTGGCGCTCGCTCAGCAGACCGCCGACCAGGCGATCTCGGAGGCCCGTTCCGAGGCCAACAAGATCGTCGGCGAGGCCCGCAGCCGCGCCGAGGGCCTGGAGCGCGACGCCCGTGCCAAGGCCGACGCCCTGGAGCGGGACGCGCAGGAGAAGCACCGCGTCGCGATGGGCTCGCTGGAGTCCGCGCGCGCCACGCTGGAGCGCAAGGTCGAGGACCTGCGGGCGTTCGAGCGCGAGTACCGGACGCGCCTCAAGTCGTACCTGGAGACCCAGCTGCGCCAGCTGGAGTCGCAGGCCGACGACTCGCTCGCCCCGCCGCGGATCCCCGCCACCGCGTCGCTGCCGCCGGCGGCCTCGTCGATGGCTCCGGCCGGTGCCGGTGCGATGAGCGGTGCCCCGGCCTTCGGTGGCAACCAGCCGGCCTTCGGCGGCAACGCGCCGTCGTTCGGCGGGCAGAGTTCCTTCGGCGGCAACCCGCCGGCGCCGAGCTTCGGCGGCCAGGCGTCCGGTGGCAACACCGGCGCGCCGCAGATGCAGCCGGCCGGGATGACGCAGCCGATGGCGGCCGTCCGCCCGCAGCCTCCGCAGCCGATGCAGCAGGCGCCGGCGCCGATGCGGGGCTTCCTGATCGACGAGGACGGCGACAACTGAGGTTGTAGCGCGGCCTTTTGAGAGCGCCCCCTGTTCGACCCACGGGTCGGACAGGGGGCGCTCTGCTGTGGTGCGGGCGCGCGCGGGGTGGTGACGTCGCTTCGGGGGCGCGCGGGTACGGCGAAGCCGCCGTCGCCCCGGGCGGGGTGACGGCGGCTTCGGAGTCGGTCAGGCCTTGCGGAGCTGGAAGGCGAGGCCGAGGGCTTCGTCGGCGAAGGTCTCGGAGTCCCAGTCGGCCGTGCCGGCGGCGAAGTCGGTGGCCAGGACCTCCTCGGCGACGAGGGGGCCGTGCTCGGCGATGGCCTCGGCGGTCTCCTCGGTGGTGGCCCGCCAGCGCAGGACGATCCGGTCGGCGACGTCGAGACCGGAGTTCTTGCGGGCCTCCTGGATCTGGCGGATGGCGTCGCGGGCGACGCCGAGCCGCTTGAGCTCCGGGGTGATGGCCAGGTCGAGGGCGACGGTGGCGCCGGACTCGTTGGCGACGGCCCAGCCCTCGCGCGGGGTCTCGGTGATGATCACCTCGTCCGGGGAGAGGGCGACCGGCTCGCCGTTCAGCTCGACCGAGGTCTCGCCGTCGGCGCGCAGTTCGGCGGCCAGGCGGGCGGCGTCGGTGGCGGCGACCGCCTTGGCGACGTCCTGCACGCCCTTGCCGAACCGCTTGCCCAGGGCGCGGAAGTTGGCCTTGGCGCTGGTGTCGACGAGCGAGCCGCCGACCTCGGCGAGCGACTCCAGGGTGGAGACGTTGAGCTCCTCGGCGATCTGCGCGCGCAGGTCGGCGGGCAGCTCGTCCCAGCCCTGGGCGGCGATCAGCGCGCGGGACAGCGGCTGACGGGTCTTCACACCGGACTCGGCGCGGGTGGCCCGGCCGAGCTCCACCAGGCGGCGGACCAGCGCCATGTGCCGGGAGAGGTCGGTGTCGATCAGCGACTCGTCCGCCTGCGGCCAGGTGGCCAGGTGGACCGAGGCCGGGGCGTCCGCGGCGACCGGGACGACCAGGTCCTGCCAGACCTGCTCGGTGATGAACGGGGTCATCGGGGCCATCAGGCGGGTGACCGTCTCCAGCGCCTCGTGCAGGGTGGCGAGCGCGGCCGCGTCGCCCTGCCAGAAGCGGCGGCGGCCGCGGCGGACGTACCAGTTGGACAGGTCGTCGACGAAGCCGGACAGCAGCTTGCCGGCGCGCTGGGTGTCGTACGCCTCGAAGGCGGCGTCGACCTCGCGGACCAGGGTGTTCAGCTCGGAGAGCACCCAGCGGTCCAGCTGCGGGCGGTCGGCCGGGGCCGGATCGGCCGCCGAGGGGGACCAGCCGGCGGTGCGGGCGTACAGGGCCTGGAAGGCGACGGTGTTCCAGTAGGTGAGGAGGGTCTTGCGGACCACCTCCTGGATGGTGCCGTGGCCGACCCGGCGGGCCGACCAGGGCGAACCGCCGGCGGCCATGAACCAGCGGACGGCGTCGGCGCCGTGCTGGTCCATCAGCGGGATCGGCTGCAGGATGTTGCCCAGGTGCTTGGACATCTTGCGGCCGTCCTCGGCCAGGATGTGGCCCAGGCAGACGACGTTCTCGTAGCTGTTCTTGTCGAACACCAGGGTGCCGACCGCCATCAGCGTGTAGAACCAGCCACGGGTCTGGTCGATCGCCTCGGAGATGAACTGCGCCGGGTAGCGCTTCTCGAACAGCTCCTTGTTCTGGTACGGGTAGCCGTACTGGGCGAAGGGCATCGAGCCCGAGTCGTACCAGGCGTCGATGACCTCGGGGACCCGGGTCGAGGTGCCGCCGCACTCGCGGCAGGCGAAGGTCACGTCGTCGATGTACGGGCGGTGCGGGTCGAGCTCGCTCTGGTCGGTGCCGGTGAGCTCGGAGAGCTCGGCCAGCGAGCCGACGCAGGTGAGGTGGCCCTCCTCGCAGCGCCAGATCGGCAGCGGGGTGCCCCAGTAGCGGTTACGGCTGAGCGCCCAGTCGATGTTGTTGTTCAGCCAGTCGCCGAAGCGGCCGTGCTTCACGTTCTCCGGGTACCAGTTGGTGGCCTCGTTCTCCCGGATCAGGGCGTCCTTGACCGCGGTGGTGCGGATGTACCAGGACGGCTGCGCGTAGTAGAGCAGCGCGGTGTGGCAGCGCCAGCAGTGCGGGTAGCTGTGCTCGTACGGGAGGTGGCGGAAGAGCAGGCCGCGCTCCTTGAGGTCCGCGACCAGGGCCTCGTCGGCCTTCTTGAAGAACTGGCCGCCGACCAGCGGGACCTCGGGGGCGAAGGTGCCGTCGGCGAGCACCGGGTTGACCACCGGCAGGCCGTACCTGCGGCAGGTCGCGAGGTCGTCCGCGCCGAAGGCGGGCGACTGGTGGACGATGCCGGTGCCGTCCTCGGTGGTGACGTAGTCGGCGTTGAGGACGTAGTGCGCGTTCTCGATCTCGACCAGGTCGAACGGGCGGCGGTAGGCCCAGCGCTCCATCTCGGCGCCGGTGAAGGACTCGCCGGTGGCCTCCCAGCCCTCGCCGAGGGCCTTGGCGAGCAGCGGCTCGGCGACGACCAGCTTCTCCTCGCCGTCGGTGGCCACCACGTAGGTGACCTCCGGGTGGACGGCGGCGGCGGTGTTGGAGACCAGGGTCCACGGGGTGGTGGTCCAGACCAGCAGCGCGGCCCGGCCGGCCAGCGGGCCGCTGGTCAGCGGGAAGCGGACGAAGACCGAGGGGTCGACGACGGTCTCGTAGCCCTGGGCCAGCTCGTGGTCGGACAGGCCGGTGCCGCAGCGCGGGCACCAGGGGGCGACCCGGTGGTCCTGGACCAGCAGGCCCTTGTCGAAGATCTGCTTGAGCGACCACCAGACGGACTGGACGTACGACGGGTCCATCGTCCGGTAGGCCTCGTCGAGGTCGACCCAGTACCCCATGCGGGTGGTCAGCTCGGCGAAGGCGTCGGTGTGGCGGGTCACCGACTCGCGGCACTTGGCGTTGAACTCGGCGATGCCGTACGCCTCGATGTCCTGCTTGCCGGAGAAGCCCAGCTCCTTCTCGACGGCGAGCTCGACCGGGAGGCCGTGGCAGTCCCAGCCGGCCTTGCGGGCGACGTGGTAGCCCTTCATCGTCCGGAAGCGGGGGAAGACGTCCTTGAAGACGCGGGCCTCGATGTGGTGGGCGCCGGGCATGCCGTTGGCGGTCGGCGGGCCCTCGTAGAAGACCCACTCGGGGCGGCCCTCGGACTGCTCCAGGCTGCGCTGGAAGATCTTGTTGTCCTGCCAGAACGACAGGATCCGGTGTTCGAGGGCGGGCAGGTCCACCTGTGCGGGGACGGAGTTGTAGGTGCTCATCGCGGGCGTCATACCTCCGGCGGATGTGAACGGGATCCGACGGAGGGACGAGACGGCGAGCCGCCCCGCGGTACCACCCTCCTTGGCCGCGGTGCTGCTGCGGCCCTCTTGTTTGGGCTTGCTGCCGGGTCTAGTGGGCCGGCCCGCGCGGTGGCGGGCGGCCGTTCTTCCGGCGGCTCCGGGGTGATCTTCCCGCCGTGCACACCCCCGGGCTCGCACCGTCCCCGGGTCGCTGGTGGCTGCGTACGTCGGTACTCGTCCCATCTGCGCCTTGCAGGGCCAGTGTATCGGCCGGGCGAGTCGGTTTGTCCAAATCGTTTTTCCCCGCGGTGGACGACCGGGGCGCTCCGGGGCCGGCGGCGGTGGTGGTTAGGCGGGGGTGATCTGGGCACAAGTCTGGTCAGCGCGCGGGGCGTGGCGGCTGGGGCGGCTGCCTGGGTGGGATCATCATGGGGCGTCGGAATGTCATGTTGTGACCGGTTTTGATCGGGATTATCGTTCCGGCACTGGAGGCCGCCGGGAACCGGCGGCTCGATTCGTTCGTAGATGGGGTCGAAGCCATGGCTGAGAAGGCAACCGGCGCGGGTACCGCCACCAAGCGGGCACGCAAGGCCGTGGCGGCCGATCCAGGGGAGGGGACCGTGACCACTACCGCACGGCAGAAGAGCAGCACCGACACCGTCACCGTGCCGCGCGGCGCCGAGTCGGTGGACCCGGCCACGCTGCCGGTCCGGCCCGGCGAGGACCCGTGGACCACCGACGAGGTCCACGAGCTGCACACCGAGCTCATCAGCGAGCTGGAGCGGCTGCAGAACGAGATCGACGCCGCGGAGGCGGCCATCTCCGGCCTGATGCGTGACTCCAACGACGGAGCCGGTGACGACCAGGTGGACGCCGGTACGAAGAACATCTCGCGGGAGAGCGAGCTCGCGCTCGCCAACAACGCCCGGGACAGCCTCGCCCAGACCGAGCGGGCCCTGACCAGGCTGGAGGGCGTCGGCTTCGGCACCTGCGAGTCCTGCGGGCAGGCCATCGGGAAGGCCCGGATGCAGGCCTTCCCCCGGGCCACGCTCTGCGTGCAGTGCAAGGCCAAGCAGGAACGCCGCTGACGCGGCCGACCGGGGCGGCGCAGGGGGTCGGGCTTGCCGTACGCTCGACCCCGTAACGTCGCCTGAATCCTCGGGACACGTCCGGTTCGGAGGTGTCCGGTACGGCGACCACGGGCCCACCCTCCCCCACCTCCAACCGGGGGAGCTCCACCGGCAGCGGAGCGGATCATCAGTACGCAAGGTTCCCCCCAGACGCGGGACGACGCCGTCCCGACCCCCGCCGAAGCCGTGGAGGTGGCCGTGGCCGAGTCCACCGAGCCCGCCGAGCCTGCTGGGCCCGCCGAGGCGAGCGCCCCGGCCGCGGCGGAGGCGCCGAAGGGCCGTCGGCGGGTCGGCGTGCTGATGGTCGTCGCGCTGCTCGCCTTCCTGATCGACCTCGGCAGCAAGCTGCTGGTCGTGGCCCGGCTGGAGAACCACGCGGCGATCAAGGTGATCGGGGACGTCGTCACCTTCCAGGTCATCCGCAACTCCGGCGCCGCCTTCGGCATGGGGCAGGCGCTGACCGTCGTCTTCACGATGATCGCCTCGGCCGTCATCGTGGTGATCTGGCGGATCGCCCGCCGGCTGTACAGCCTGCCCTGGGCGATCGCGCTCGGGCTGCTGCTCGGCGGGGCCCTGGGCAACCTCACCGACCGGCTGTTCCGCTCGCCGGGCGTCTTCCGCGGGCACGTCGTCGACTTCATCTCCGTCCAGCACTTCGCGGTCTTCAACCTCGCCGACTCGGCGATCGTCTGCGGCGGAATCCTCGTCGTGCTGCTCTCCTTCCGGGGCAGCAACCCGGACGGCACCGTCCACCAGCAGGGCGGCAAGACCGAGTAGCAGGGGCCCCCGGGCGGTCGGGCGGGCGGCGGAGGGCCGCGGTTCCGGCATACTCGTACGGGTGAGTACCGCAGCGCAGATCCGCAGCCTCCCCGTACCCGACGGCCTGGAGGGCGAGCGCCTCGACGCCGCCCTCGCCCGGATGTTCGGCTTCTCCCGGACGAAGGCCGCCGAGTTGGCCGCCGACGGCAAGGTGACGCTCGACGGCGCCGTGGCCGGAAAGTCGGACCGGGTGACCGCCGGCTCCTGGCTGGAGGTCGAGATCCCGGCCCCCGCCGCCCCCGTGCGGATCATCGCCGAGCCGGTCGAGGGCATGCGGATCATCCACGACGACGAGGACATCGTGCTCGTCGACAAGCCGGTCGGCGTCGCCGCGCACCCCAGCCCCGGCTGGACCGGCACCACCGTCATCGGCGGGCTCGCCGCGGCCGGCTACCGGATCTCCACCTCCGGCGCCGCCGAGCGCCAGGGCGTCGTGCACCGGCTGGACGTCGGCACCTCCGGGCTGATGGTCGTCGCCAAGTCCGAGCGCGCGTACACCGACCTCAAGCGGCAGTTCCACGACCGGATCACCGAGAAGCGCTACCACGCCCTCGTGCAGGGGCACCCGGACCCGCTGAGCGGCACCGTGGACGCGCCGATCGGGCGGCACCCCAGCTCGGACTGGAAGTGGGCCGTGACCAAGGACGGCAAGCCGTCCGTCACCCACTACGACCTGATCGAGGCCTACCGCTCGGCCTCGCTGCTCGACATCAAGCTGGAGACCGGGCGCACCCACCAGATCCGGGTCCACATGTCCGCGCTGCGCCACCCCTGCGTGGGCGACCTGACCTACGGCGCCGACCCGACGCTGGCCAAGCGGCTCGGGCTGACCCGGCAGTGGCTGCACGCCGTGTCGCTCGGCTTCGAGCACCCGGCGGACGGGCAGTGGGTCGAGTTCTCCAGCGAGTACTCGCCCGACCTGCGCAAGGCGCTCGACATCATCTCGTCGGAGAGCTGAGATGACGGCGGCCATCCGGACCGCGGCGGGCGCCGCGGACCTGGCGCTGGTGCGGGACGTGCGGCGCGAGGTGTTCATCGTCGAGCAGAACGTGCCGGAGGAGCTGGAGTACGACGAGTACGACGCGACCTCGGTGCACCTGCTGGCCGTGGCGGCGGACGGGACCGCGCTCGGGACCGGACGGCTGATCTTCGGGGAGCAGGCGCTGAAGCTCACCGGGGGTGTCGAGGGCAGGGTGCTGCTCGGACGCCTCGCGGTGGTGTCGGCGGCCCGGGGGACCGGGCTCGGGGCCCAGCTGGTGCGGGCGATCGAGGCGGCCGGGCTCGACCGCGGGGCCGTCGAGGTGGAACTGCACGCGCAGGTGCGGGCGCTGGGGTTCTACGAGCGGCTGGGGTACGCGGCCGAGGGCCCGGTGTACGAGGACGCGGGGATACCGCATCGGACGATGACGCGGGTGCTGTAGGGCGCGCCCTGCGGATCCCCGTACCCCTGGTGGGGTGCGGGGATCTCCGTCGTCCCGTGCCGTACCGGGGCGCAACGGGGTGAACGGGGCGGAAGCGGCGGCTTCGGCGGTGGCCTTATCGGACGCCTACCCGGGGGGCGGATACGATCAGCCCCCATGGAGTTCGGTGGGGCGTGGCGCCGGTGGCGCAGCCGGGGTACGACGGTGCGGCGCAGGGTGGTGGCCGGTGCGGTGGCCCTGGTGGTGGTGGCCGGGGTCGGTACGGCGACGGTGGCGTCCGGCGGTGAGCCGGCGGTCCATCAGGAGGACCGTTTCCTCGCCATGCCGGAGACCCCCGGCAGTGACCAGCAGGTCCAGGTGGACACCTCCTTCTTCACCACCGGCAGCACCCCGCGCCCGGCGGTCCTGCTCGCGCACGGCTTCGGCGGCTCCAAGGACGGCGAGCGCGAACGCGCCCAGCAGCTGGCCCGGCAGGGCTACGCGGTGCTGACCTGGTCGGCGCGCGGCTTCGGGCACTCGGGCGGGAAGATCGGCCTCAACGCGCCCGACCGCGAGGTCGAGGACGTCAAGCACCTGGTGGACTGGCTGGCCCAGCGGCCCGAGGTGCAGCTCGACGGGCCCGGCGACCCCCGGGTCGGCATCACCGGTGCCTCGTACGGCGGCGCCGTCTCGCTGCTGGCCTCCGCGTACGACCACCGGATCGACGCGGTGGCCACCCAGATCACCTGGTGGAACCTCGCCGACGCGCTGTTCCCGCAGGGCGTGCAGGGCTCGGGCGCCGTCGACGGCGTGTTCAAGAAGCTCTGGGCCGGGATCTTCTTCACCACCGGCGCGGCCGGCGACCTCGGGCCCTCGGGCGGCGCGCCGCGCGGCGGCGGGGCCGGGCAGGGCGGGCCGGGGCAGGGCGGCGACGCCGCGGGCGGGCCGGTCGGCTGCGGGCGGTTCCTGGAGTCGCTCTGCCAGATGTACGACCGGGTCGCCACCGCCGGGCACGCCGACCCGGAGGCCGTCGCGCTGCTGGACCGCTCCAGCCCGTCCTCGGTGGCCGCGCAGCTCAAGGCGCCCACCCTGGTCGTGCAGGGCCAGCAGGACTCGCTGTTCCCGCTCGACCAGGGCGACCGGATCGCCCGGGCCGTCGCGGCCAACGGGGCACCCGTCTCGGTGGACTGGTTCGCCGGCGGGCACGACGGCGGCACCGACACCAGCGCCCGGGTCGACGACCGGGTGACCGCCTGGTTCGACCGCTACCTGAAGGGGCAGGGCGACGACACCGGCCCCGCGTTCCGGGTCACCCGCACCGGGGGCGTCGACTCCACCGGCTTCCAGGCCGTGCTGCGCGGCGCCTCCGCCGACCGCTACCCGGGCCTGGGCGGAACCGGCTCCCACGGTGTCGAACTGGCCGGCGGTGAGCAGACCATCGCCAACCCGCCCGGCGGGGCCCCGCCCGGGATCTCGACGCTGCCCGGGATCGGCGCGCTGAGCCAGGCCGCCTCGCTGGGCGCCGGGCTGTCGCTCGACTTCCCCGGCCAGCACGCCGCCTTCGACTCCGCGCCGCTGGACCAGCCGCTGCACCTGACCGGGCAGCCCACCGTGCCCGTCCAGGTGCACGCCGACCGGCCGGACGCGGTGCTCTTCGCCAAGCTGTACGACGTGGGCCCGGACGGCAAGGCCGTGCTCCCGCAGCAGCTCGCCGCCCCGCTGCGGGTCACCGGCGCCGACGCGGGCCGCACCGTCACCGTCGCGCTGCCCGCCGTCGACCACACCTTCGCCGCCGGACACCGGCTGCGGCTCGTCCTGGCCGCCACCGACCTCGCGTACGCCTCGCCCGTCGAGCCCGCCACCTACCGGGTCGCGCCGGCCGGGGCGCTCACCGTGCCGACCGACGACGAACTCGTCACCGAGGCCACGCCGCTGCCCGCGCGCACCTGGCTGCTGCCGCTGGCGGCCGTCGTGGTGGCGCTCGGCCTGGTGCTGTCGCCCCGGCTGCTGCGCCGCCGTCGGCGGGGGGCGGGCGACGGGCCGGCGTACGATCCGGCGCTGGCCGGGGTGCCGTTGCAGATCACCGGCCTGAGCAAGCGCTACAAGGGCGCTCAGGACCGTTACGCCGTGCGGGAGTTGGGCTTCCGGGTGGAGCAGGGGCAGGTGCTCGGCCTGCTCGGGCCCAACGGCGCCGGCAAGACCACCACGCTGCGGATGCTGATGGGCCTGATCCGGCCCGACGCGGGCGAGATCCGGATCTTCGGCCACCTGGTGCGCCCCGGCGCACCGGTGCTCTCCCGGGTCGGCGCCTTCGTCGAGGGCGCGGGCTTCCTGCCGCACCTCACCGGCCGGGCCAACCTGCGGCTGTACTGGCAGGCCACCGGCCGGCCGGAGGCGGACGCCCGCTTCGACGAGGCGCTGGCCATCGCCGGTCTCGGCGAGGCGCTCGACCGCGCGGTGCGGACCTACTCGCAGGGCATGCGCCAGCGGCTCGCCATCGCCCAGGCCATGCTCGGGATGCCGGACCTGCTGATCCTCGACGAGCCGACCAACGGGCTCGACCCGCCGCAGATCCGCGAGATGCGCGAGGTGATGATCCGGTACGCCGCCGCCGGCCGTACCGTCATCGTCTCCAGCCACCTGCTCGCCGAGGTCGAGCAGAGCTGCACGGACCTGGTGGTGATGGACCGCGGGCGGCTGATCACCACCGGAGCCGTCGGCGAGATCGTCGGTGCGGGCGAGCTGCTGTTCCTCGGCGTGCCCGCCGGGTACGAGCCCGGGTCGGTCGTCGAGAAGGTGGGCGCGCTGGCCGGGGTCGGTTCGGCGGAGGCCGTCGAGGGCGGGCTGCTGGTGCGCCTGGACGGGCTGGCGGCGCACGAACTGCTGGCCGAACTGGTGCGCCTCGGCGTGCCGGTGGAGAGCGCCGGGCCGCAGCGGCGGCTGGAGGACGCGTTCCTGTCGTTGATCGGAGGTGCGGCGTGAGCAGTGGCGTGAGTGGTGGGGCGAGCGGTGACGTGAGCGGTGACGTGAGCAGCGATGTGAGCGGTGGCGCGAGCGGCATCGTGTCGGCGGACCACGCCGAGGGGTACCGGGCGGGCCGGACGCTGCCGCTGCGGGTGGAGGCGATGCGCCAACTGCGGCGCCGCCGCACCCTGGTGATCGGCGCGGTGCTGGCCGCCCTGCCGTTCGTGATGCTGGCCGCGTTCCAGATCGGCGGCACCCCGAGCCGCCCCGACCGGACCACCTTCATCGACCTGGCCACCGCGTCCGGGCCCAACTTCGCCGCCACCATGCTGTTCGTGGGCACCGGCTTCCTGCTGGTCATCCCGGTGGCGCTGTTCTGCGGCGACACGGTCGCCTCCGAGGCGAGCTGGTCCTCGCTGCGCTACCTGCTGGCCGCGCCGGTGCCCCGGGCCCGGCTGCTGGCCCGCAAGTTCGCGGTCGGGCTGGCGTTCTCGGCGGTGGCGGTGGCGATGCTGCCGCTGATCGGGCTGGTCGTCGGCACCGCCGCGTACGGCTGGGGGGACCTCAAGCTGCCCACCGGGGCCAGCCTTTCGGCCGGGGAGGCGCTGCCCCGGCTGGCCGTCGCGGCGGCCTACGTGTTCCTCGCCGAGATCGTGATCGCCGCGCTGGCGTTCTGGCTCTCCACGGCGACGGACGCGCCGCTGGGCGCCGTCGGCGGGGCGGTGTTCGCGTCGATCATCACCGGGGTGCTGGACGCCGTCACGGCGCTGGGGGGCCTGCGGGAGTGGCTGCCCGCGCACTGGCAGTACGCCTGGGCGGACGCCCTGCAGCCGCAGTTGGAGTGGGGCGGCATGGTGCAGGGCGTCTCGCTGTCGCTGTCGTACGCGGCGGTGCTGCTCGCGCTGGCGTTCCGGGGGTTCGCGCGCAAGGACGTGGTGTCGTAGGGCCGTCGTGCTGCGGGCCCGCCGCGTGGGTGCGGCGGGCCCGGGTGACAGACGTGGGGCCCGGCGTGGGGGCCCGGGGTGGGGTCAGGCGATCGGGGCGTTCGCGCGCTCGATCCGCTGGGTGCCGGTGCGGGTGCGGTAGGAGCGGGTCCAGCTGCTGGTCGCGTCCTTGCGGGTGCGGTCGGAGAGGACGTAGTAGTCCATCTGGGTCTGCTCGGGCGTGATGTCCAGGATCCCGTAGCCGTGCGAGTCCAGGTCGACCCACTTGACGTGCGGGTTGGCCGTCCTGATCGCGGTGCCGGCCGCCAGCGAGACGGTCTGCGGGGCGACCTTCAGCAGGTCGTCGACGTTGTCGGAGGTCACCGAGGTGACCACGAACTCGGTGGCGACACTGCCGGACAGCGGGTAGGTGGCGGCCTCGTTCGGGACGTCGGCGGCCCAGGCGGAGTGGATGTCGCCGGTCAGGAAGACGGTGTTGGTGATGCCGTTCGCCTTGAGGTGGCCGAGCAGCTCGCGGCGGTCGTGGGTGTAGCCGTCCCACTGGTCGGGGTTGACCGCCACGCCCTCGCCGGGCAGGCCGAGCAGCTTGGCCAGCGGGCGCAGCAGGTAGTCGGGCAGCGAGAGGAAGGCGACCGGGGAGATCATCACCTCGTTGCCGATCAGCCGCCAGGTGGTGTCGGAGGCGGACAACCCGACCTTGAGCCAGTCCAGTTGGGCGCGGCCGGTGAGGGTGCGGTCGGCCGAGTCGACGGCACCGCTGCCCGTCTTCGCCTGCTGGGAGCGGAACGAGCGCTGGTCCATCAGGTGCAGGTCGGCGAGCTTGCCGTAGCGCAGGCGGCGGTAGGTGGTGCCGGCGATCGAGGGCCGGACCGGCATCCACTCGAAGTAGGCCTGCTTGGCGGCGGCCATCCGGTCGGCCCAGGCGCCCTCGGTGCCCGGGGTGTGGTTCTCGGCGCCGCCGGACCAGGCGTCGTTGGCGAACTCGTGGTCGTCCCAGATCGCGATGGTCGGGAGCTTGGCGTGCAGGGCCTGGAGGTCGTCGTCGGTCTTGTACTGGCCGTGCCTGGTGCGGTAGTCGGCGAGGGTGAGGATCTCGTGGGTGGGGGCGTGCGGGCGCACGACCGTGCCGCGGGCGCAGAACTCGCCGGTCTTGTACTCGTAGATGTAGTCGCCGAGGAAGAGGAAGGCGTCCAGGTCGCCGCGGGCGGCGAGGTGGCGGTAGGCGGAGAAGTAGCCGCCCTCCCAGTTGGCGCAGGAGGCGACGCCGAACCGCAGCCGGGAGAGGGCGGCGTCGGTGGCGGGGGTGGTGCGGGTGCGGCCGGTGGGGGAGGCGGCGGTGCCGGTACCGGCGGTGGCGGTGAAGCGGTACCAGTAGGGGGTGTCCGGGGTCAGGCCGCGGACGTCGGCCTTGACGGTGTGGTCGGCGGCGGCGGTGGCGGTCACCGTGCCGCTCGCGACGACGCGGGCGAAGGCCTGGTCGGCGGCCAGCTCCCAGCGGACCTCGGTGTCGGGGCCGAGGCCCGAGCCGGGGACGGCCTCGGGGCGGGGCGTCACCCTGGTCCAGAGCAGGACGCCGTCGGGGAGGGGGTCGCCGGAGGCTATGCCGTGCAGGAAGCGGGGGGCGGCTTCGGGGGTTCCGGGGGTCTGGGCGGCTCCGGCGGCCTGGGCCGGCTCGGCGGCTCCGGCGGGGGTGGGGAGGGCGATCGGGAGGGCGGCGGTCGCGCCGGCGGCCAGCGCGCCGGCCTTCAGGACCTGGCGGCGGCGCGGGTGGGCGGGGGTCATGTCATGGACAAGATCGTTCACGTCCGGAAGGTTACCCGTTAGTAAAGCGTAGGTAAATCAGGCGACCTGACGACCCGTCGTGGAGGGGAAGGGGGCTGCGGTTCGGTGCGGGCGGGCCGGGGAAGCCGGGGCGGGTCGGCCGGGGAAGTCGGGTCGCCGGATCATGCGGGATCATGGGGGAGTACCCGCCCTCAGCTGCCGAAGGACCCCGACCGTGGCCCAGATCGTCCTCTTCCACTCCGCCCTCGGGCTGCGCCCCGCCGTCCACGCCGCCGCCGACCGGCTGCGCGCCGCCGGGCACACCGTGCACACCCCGGACCTGTACGACGGGCGGACCTTCGACGACATCGAGGCCGGACTGGCGTACCAGGAGGAGGTCGGCGGCAGCGAGGAACTGCTGCGCCGGGCCGTCACCGCCGCCGCTCCGCTGTCGGACGGCGGCCTGGTCTACGCGGGCTTCTCGCTCGGCGGCTCGCTCGCGCAGAACCTCGCCCTCGCCGACGACAAGGCCCGCGGCCTGCTGCTCCTGCACGGCACCTCCGACCTGCGCGAGGACGCGGCCACCGAGATCCCGGTGCAGCTGCACGTCGCCGAGCCGGACCCGTTCGAGACCGAGGACTGGCTGAACGCCTGGTACCTGGGGATGCGGCGGGCCGGGGCCGACGTCGAGGTGCACCGCTACCGGGGCGCCGGGCACCTGTTCACCGACACCGAGCTGGCCGACTACGACGCCGAGGCGGCGGAGCGGGCCTGGGCCATCGCGCTGGACTTCCTCGGCGAGCTGGATTCCTGACCGGGAGGCGAGGGGGTCGTCGGGGCGGCCGGTCAGCCGGCGAGCCCCGGCACCACCAGGCCGGACTCGTACGCGATCACCACGGCGTGGGTCCGGTTCTGCGCGCCGAGCTTGGTCAGCACGTTCCCGACGTGCGTCTTCACCGTCTCCAGGCTCACCCTGAGCGACTCCGCGATCTCCGGGTTGGACTGGCCCGTGGCCATCGACCGCAGCACCTCCTCCTCCCGCACCGTCAACGCCGCCCGGGGCAGCGCCTCGGCGGAGTCCAGCGGGCGGGCGGAGACCATCCGGCGCAGCGCCGCCGGGAAGAGGATCGCCTCCCCGGCCGCCGCCACCCGCACCGCCTCCGCGATCTGCCGCACCGGAAGCCGCTTCAGCACGAACCCGCTCGCCCCCGCGCTGAGCGCGGCGGTGACGTAGCCGTCGTTCTCGAAGGTGGTGATCACCACGACCTTCGGCGGCACGGCCGACTCGGCCAGCAACTGCCGGGTGGCCTCGATCCCGTTGCGGCGCGGCATCCGTACGTCCATCAGGACCACGTCCGGCCGCAGCCGCTGTGCCTGCTCGACCGCGTCGACGCCGTCGGACGCCTCCCCGACCACCGTGATCCCCGGCTGCACCGCGAGCAGGGTGCGCAGGCCGCTGCGGGTCACCTCGTCGTCGTCCGCGATCAGGAGGGTGACGGGGGCGTTGCCCGGGGCGTCGGTGGGGCCTGGGCCGGTCATGCCGACAACCGCACGGGCAGCTGCACGGCCAGCCGCCAGGCCTGGGGCCCGTCCGGCCCGGCCTCGATATCGCCGTGCAGCAGCCGGACCCGCTCGGCCAGGCCCGGCAGGCCGTGGCCGGACGTCGGGAAGGCGCCCTGGCGCGGACCCGTCCCGGTCCGGTTGACCACGCTGAGCTCCAGGGTGTCCGGCCCGGCCGCCACCCGGACCTCGATCGGGCCGCCGGCTCCGTGCCGCAGCGCGTTCGTCAGCCCCTCCTGGAGGATCCGGTACGCCGCCCGGGAGAGCGTCCCCTGCACCTGCGCCAGCTCGCCGGACAGCTCCGGCTCCACCGCCGCGCCGGCGTGCCGCAACCGGTCCAGCAGCTCGGGCAGGTCGGCCAAGGTCCGGGCCGGGGCCGCCCCCGACTCCTCCTCGCGCAGCGCGCCCAGCACGTAGTCCAGGTCCTCCAGGGCGGCCCGGGTCGACTCCTCGATGCTGCGCATGGCGGCCCGCGCCGCCACCGGGTCGGCGGAGAGCACCTCGCCCGCCACCGCCGCCTGGATCGTGGCCGCCGTCAGGGTGTGCCCGATCGAGTCGTGCAACTCGTGCGCCAGCCGGTTGCGTTCGGCCAGCCGGCGCTCCCGCTCCGCCGCCATCGCCAGCCGCTCGGCCGCCGACGGCCCCAGCAGCTTCGGGGCCAGACCGCGCAGGGCGCTCGCCACCGCCGCGCACACCACCGGCGCCAGCAGCAGGCAGGCCGCCGCCACCACCCAGCTCCAGAGGCCCGTCACCTGCACCGACCGGCCGGGCCAGCTCAGCCGGGCATCACCGGAGACCCAGCCGCCCGGCAGGGCCACGGCCGCGCCGAGCAGGACGAGGCTCACCAGGCCCCCCACCCAGCCCAGTGCCACGTGCAGCAGCAGCCACAGCGGGGTGCGCCAGCGGTCGGTGCCGGGGGTGTCCGCCGCCCGGGTGTCGGACACCGGATCCGGCAGCGGCACCCTCAGCAGCCGGCGGGCGCCGCCGATCAGCACCCGCCGGGTGGTGCGGGCCAGCCCGACCACGGCGAGCAGCGCCGCCCAGGCCAGCAGGGTGAGCACCGCCCGTGCGAGGTAGGGGCCGGACGGCCAGGCCATCATCGGCAGCATCGCGAACGGCAGCAGCGGCAGGCTCGCCAGCGCGCCGAGGAAGGCGAACAGCACACCCGAGTACGTGGAGCCGCGCAGCAGCGGCCGGATTCCCCTGATCATGATCGCCAGTATTGCGGCGCAGCTCGTGGGGGGCCTCCCCCGATCGGGGGAGCGTTCGTTCCGGCCTTCCGGCCTCAGTCCTTCCGGCCTCGGCCCTTCCGGCCTCGGCGTTTCTGCTCCGGCGGGAAAGCTACGGCGAGGCGGCCCCGGAGGCATCGGCGCGGCCCCGGGTGAGCAGGCGGGTCGTGCTGCCGTCGTCCTCCGTGATGTCGCGGACGTGCCGGAAGCCGATCCTGCCCAGCAACGCCAGCGAAGCGAGGTTGGCGTCGGCGACCGTCGCGTGCACCTCGGCCAGCCCCAGGGCGGTGAAGCCGTAGTCGACGATCGCGGCCGCCAGTTCGGTGCCCAGGCCGCGGCCCCACGCCTCCGGGGCCAGCGCGTAGACGATCTCGAAGCCCTCGACCGCGGTGGCGGGCTTGATCTCGGCGTGCCCGACGAGGCGGCCGTCGTGCCGCACGGCCCAGACGTCGAACCGGTTCGAGGCGTAGACCTGGGTGAAGACGCGGCCGAACAGGGCCCGGTCCTCGGCCTCGGACTGCGGGCCGTCGCCCATCCACCGGGACACCTGCCGGTTCTGGAACAGCGCCACGAAGTCCTCTTCGTCCGCGAGGACGTACGGGTCGAGCAGCAGGCGCTCGGTACGCAGGGTCGGGGTCATGTCGGGCGACGGTACGGGGACCGTCGCCCGCCCGGCAAGCGGCTTTCGGGAGGTCGGAGCACCGGGGGCGATCGCGGTCGAACGGGTGTCGGGGGCGGCGTCGCGGGGATCACATCGCGGGCTCCGAACGGACGGATATCATCCGGGAATGGTCAACCTTCGCACCCGCACGGTGGTTTTCGATCTCGACGGCACGCTCTGCTTCGACGGGCGGACGATCGACGGTCGGATCCTGACGGCGATCGGGGAGTGCGAGCGGGCCGGGTACCGGGTGGTCTTCGCGTCGGCCAGGCCGGTTCGGGACATGCTGCCGGTGCTCGACGGCGCCTTCCCGGCCGCGATGCTGATCGGCGGGAACGGGAGCCTGGTGTCGGTCGACGGGCAGGTGCGGGCCCGGGCCGCGTTCGAACCGGCGGTGCTGGGCGGGCTGATGGCGGCGGTCGCGCGCCACGAGGCGGGCTATCTCGCGGACGGGCCCTGGGACTACGCGTACACCGGGCCGGTGGACCACCCGATCCGGGGCCGCGTCGACCAGGGTGGCCTGGCGAGCCGGGTGGAGCTCGCCGAGCTGCCCGAGGTGGTGAAGTTCCTGGTCGTCGAGGCGTCGGACATGGCGGAACTCGCCGAGGCCGGCCGGGGGCTCGGGCTGATGGTGAACCACCACCTCGACGAGGCGATCATCGACTTCGCGCCCGGTTCCACGACGAAGTGGGAGGCCCTGACGTCGATGGGCATCGGCGCGTACGCGGCCTTCGGCAACGACATCAACGACTTCGACCTGCTGCGCAACGCCGAGCGGGCGGTGCGGGTCGGCACGCATCCCGGGCTGGACGGCGTCGCCCACGTCAGCGTCGCGGCCGAGCCGGAGGCGGTGGCGGCCGAGATCGCGCTGCTGGCGCGGGCGGCCGAGGGGCGGTAGGGCGCCGGGGTGCCTGCCGCCACAGGTGCCTGATCCGGGCGGCCGCCTTCTGAACCGGCCTTGATCTCAAGGGCAGTTGAGGTTCTACGGTGGCCGTGTTCCGGTGATCGCTCGAAGGGGGCGAATGGACATGGCAGTCCGGGAGTACTCGCAGGAGGAGCTGGCCGCCCAGCCCATCGGCGCGTGGAGCGGTGAGGCGTGCCGGCGGGTGGTCGGGGCCCTCCGTGCGCAGTTGGCGGTGGAGGACCTCACGCAGCCGCACTGGTGGACGCTCAACCACGTGGCCGGGGATCCGGGCCGGTGGACCCGGGCGGCGTTGGTCGAGCGGCTGGCGAGGTACGAGGACCTCGGGATCGACTTCGGCGGCGTCTTCGACGACCTCGCCGCCCGGGGGTGGCTGACGGAGGAGGCAGGGGCCATGACGCTGACCGAGGCGGGGGAGGCCGGCCGCCTCCGGGCGCGGGAGCGCAATCTGCGGGTGCACCGGCAGGCGCACGAGGGCATCGGCGCGGCCGAGTTCGCGACCACGATCGACGTCCTGCGTCGGATGGTCGCCAACCTGGGGGGCGACGGGAACCTGCCCGACTGAAGGGTGTCGAGGTAGCCGCAGCGCAGGAAGTCGGGTAGGTCGACTTCCTGCGCTGCTGTCATGCCGGGGTGGCGATGTGGCGCAGGTCACGTCGAGCGCAGAACCTGCGTGCGGTCGCGGGCGTCTGGCTGGTGTGAGATCACGCAGGAGAGCACTGGACGAGCTGGACGAGGAACGCCTCGTCCAGCTGATCGCCAGAAGTGACCGCGCGGCGTTCGACGAGCTGTACCGGCGCACGTCGCCGTGGCTGGCGGTGCGGTTGCGCCGCCGCTGCGCGGACGAGCAGATCGTCGCCGAGGTCATGCAGGAGACCTATCTGGCGGTGTGGCGCGCGGCCGGCGCGTTCGCCGGGAGCGCCGTCGGCGGGACGGCCGTCGGGTGGCTGTGGACGATCGCGGCGCGCCGCCTCGTCGACGCCTTCCGCCGTCGTGCCCACCACGCCGAACCGCCGGCCGCCGCCGCCGAGCGGGCCGTGGTGCCCGCGGCGGAGGAGGAGGCGCTCGCCGGGACCGTCGGCGGCGACGTGGGCGACGCCCTGCGGCGGCTGGCGCCGGAACTCCGAGACGTACTGCAGGCGACGGTGCTCGACGGGCTCTCCGTCCGGGAGACCGCCGTCCTGCTCAGACTGCCCGAAGGCACGGTCAAGACCCGTGCCCGCCGGGCCCGGATCGCGATGCGGGAGGCGCTGGCATGAACGCGGAACACGCGTCGAGGCGGCTGATCGACGACTACGCGCGTGGTGACACGGCGATGGCCGCGGACACGGTGTGGGCGCTGGAAGCCCACCTGGAGACGTGCGCGCCGTGCCGGAGCCTGCTGGCGGCCTCCGTGGCCACCGAGGCGCCCGGCGTCGCCGCGCTCGTCGACACCGTCCGGGCCGGTCTGGACGCGCAGTTGGGCGTGGCCGCCGGGGCGCCCCGGCGGCGGCACCGCCCGACGTGGGTGTCGGTCTGGCTGACACCGGCCATGACCCCGTGGCTGGCGATGACCGCCGTCGTCACCCTGGTGGCGCTGCTGCTGGACGTGGCCGCGCCGGCGAAGGTCTTCGGCGGCTCCTCGATGGTGGCGCTGATCGCGCCCGTGCTGCCGCTGTGCGGTGTCGCCGCGTCGTGGTCACGCGGTCTGGACCCGGCGCACGAACTGACCGCCTCGACCGCCCGGGCCGGCCTGGCCCTGCTGCTCAGGCGCACCACCGCGGTCCTCGTGGTGGTCGTGCCCGGGCTCCTGCTGGGGGGATGGCTGACCGGGAACACGACGGCCGCGCAGTGGCTGCTGCCCTCCCTGGCCTTCACCTCCACCGCCCTGGCGCTGGGCAGCGTGGTCGGCGTGACCCGCGCCGCCGTGGGGCTGGTGGCCGCGTGGGGCGCCGCCGTCGTGGTGCCCGCGTTCGTCACCGGCCGCATCCCCGCCGTCCTCGAACTCGCCCTGCACCGCGACCAGTTGCCCGTGTGGGGGCTGCTCCTCACACTCGGCATCTGCGCCGTGATCACCCGCAGGGACGCGTACTCAACGCTGTGAAACCCATGTCCACCCTGGAAAGGGACCATCGCATGACGTATACGGCGAGCGCGGCCGACACCGCGCCGAAGACCTACGCCTGGGAGATCCGGGCCAGCGGCCTGAGGGTGCGCGTCGGACGGAGCAAGATGGCCGTCGACGGGCTCGACCTGTCCCTGGGCGTCGGCGCCCACGGGCTCCTCGGGCCCAACGGGGCGGGCAAGACCACCCTGATCCGGACGCTGGCCACCGTGCTGCGCCCCACCGAGGGCGAACTGGAGATGCTCGGCACCTCCCTGGGGGGCAGGGTGGGCGACCACCGGGCCCTGCGCCGCCAGATCGGCTACCTGCCGCAGGACTTCGGCTACTACAAGCGCTTCACGGTGCGCGAGTTCGTCGAGTACATGGCCTGGCTGAAGGAGGTGCCGAAGGCGGACATCCCCGGGGCCGTGCAACGGGCCGTGGAACGGGTGGGCCTGGCGGACCGCGCCGACCACCGGATGAAGACCCTGTCCGGTGGCATGGTGCGGCGGGCCGGCATCGCCCAGGCCATCGTCAACTCCCCCGCGGTGCTGCTGCTGGACGAGCCGACGGCCGGCCTGGACCCGGCGCAGCGGCTGCGCTTCCGCGAGCTGCTGCAGGACCTGGGCCGCGACACCTGCGTGGTCGTCTCCACCCACCTGGTCGAGGACGTCGCGGCCGCCTGCTCCGACGTGGTGCTGTTCGCCGACGGCCGCCTCGTCTTCCAGGGCACGCCGGACGAGTTGGGTGCGGCAGGCAGCCCCGACCACCCGGGCGACAGCCCCCTGGAGCGCGGCTACTCGGCGCTGCTCCGCAACTCCGGCCAGCAGGGGAGCGCCTGGTGAACGGACGTGTGCTGCGGACGGAGCTGAGGCGCTCCGCCGCCCCGTGGGCCGGCATCGTCGTGCTGGCCGGGAGCCTGGCGGTCTTCTTCCCGTTCGACGCGTTCTGGTGGCACGGCACCGCGGGGTGGACGGCCCAGTGGACCACCATGGCCATGTGGACCCGGTCCCTGCTGGCCTACTGGTGGCCGTTCGTGATCGGCATCGGGGCGGTGTACGGGCTGCGCGAATCCCGCTCGCGGATGACCGAGCTGCTGTCGACCACGCCGCTGCCGGCCTGGCGCCGTGCGGCGCTGCCGGCCGGTGCGATCGGGCTCGCCGCGGCGGTGGGCTTCGGTCTGCTGGTCCTGGTGGGCGGAGCCCAGGTGGCGGCCGGTCCGACCACCTACGCAGCCCTCGGCTGGCTGCCGATCTCGCTGGTGGCGGCACTGGCCCTGGTCGCGGGCGCCGTGTTCGGCATGGGCGTCGCGCGGGCGCTGCCCTCCGCCCTCACGCCGCCGGCCCTGGTGGTGGTCGTCTTCGTGGGGACGGGCCTGTTCCTGCGCATGAACAACGAAGGGGCGGTGCCGACGGGCAGGGTGTCGAACCGGTTCGCCCAGCTGTCCCCGGCGACCGTGGAGCCGCGGCAGATGCTGCTGACCCTGTCCGGCTCCGTCCACCTCGGCCAGACGCTCTGGCTGCTCGGCCTGCTCGCCACCGGCTTCGCGCTGCTGGCGGCCGCGACCCGCCGGGCCCGGCTGCTCGCGGTGACTCCCCTCCTGGCCGGCCTGGGCCTGGCCCTGCTGGTCCTCCCGGCCGCCGCGCGCGACACCTACGTCGTCGACAAGGCCGCCGCGGCGCTGGTGTGCGACGGGCCGGTGTGCGTGACGCAGGCGAGCCGTTCGCACCTGGCCGAGCTCGCGTTGCGCAGCAAGGACGCGATGCGCGTGCTGCACGACGCCCTGGGCGACAAGGCTCCGGCCTCGGTGCGGGAGGACACCGCGCTGCACGAGCTCGCCGCGGCGCGCGAACTCTCCGCAGACGTGCTGCTGGTCGACTTCAACGACCGGATGCTCGCCGATGCGAAGGGCGAGAAACTGACCCGCGCGCTGATCGCCAGGGGCCTGGCGCCGAGCTGCTACCCGGACAACGACAAGGAGGGCGGGGGGAGCCACGACATCCCCGCCCAGAGCATCGCCGTGAGCTGGGCCCTCCACGACCCCCAGCTCCAACCGCTGCAGGAGAAGGGCACCAGCCGGTACGCGCTCGAAACCTGGGCGGAGGCCGACGTCGCGTGGCAGAAGCTGATGGCCCTGCCGCCGGCCGAGCAGCGCTCGCGGATCGTCGAGCTGCACGCCGCCGCGCTCTCCTGCGAGGGGTACAAGCAGGTCACGAAGCTGGCCGGGGGAGCGTCGCGATGAGGTGGCTGATGCTGTACGCGCGTTCACGGCAGGTGTCCACGTCGGCCGCCGCGGTCGCGCTCACCGCGCTGGTGGTGTGGGCCTTCAACCGGGGCGGCGGCGGCACGGGTGCGATGGACGCGGACGCGATCAACCCGATCGTGTACTTCGTGCTCGCCGCGAGCGTGGCGGCCGGCTCCGTCGGGCTCGGCGGGCAGGACCCCGCACTGGACAGGACGGCCGCGATCCGGTGGGTGCCCCGCCGGGCGGCGCACGCGCTGCTGATCGGTGTGGTCGCGGGTGCGGCGCTGCTGGCGGTCCAGGCGGCGGGGCCGAGGTTCGCCCCCACCGAGGTCGTCCTCCGGGACGCCGCGGGCCTGGCCGGCCTGGCCGCGTTCGGGGCTGTGCTGTGCGGGGCGCACCTCGCCTGGACCCTGCCGACCGTGTGGCTCGCGTTCGCCGTCCTCTCTCCGCCGCTGCCGCCCAACACCGTGGGGAAGGCGTTCGGTTGGATGTCCTACCCCCCTGGCACGGAGGCGTCCACCTGGACCGCGGTGGCCCTCCTGGTGACCGGCGCCGGGCTCTACGCCCTGGCCGGGCCGCGCAAGTAGCGGGCCCGCCCCGCGCCCCGCTTCCCCTCGGTGAGTCGGTGAGTCGGGGAGCGGAGCGCGGGGCGTTCTGCCGCGGACCGTCAGTCGCGGCTGCCCAGGGTGTCGTGCGAGACCTGCCAGAGCAGGGCGGCCGCCTCGGGGTCGAGGGCGTACTCGGCGACGCCGCTGCGGGCGCCGAGTTCGCCGCGGACGGCTTCGTTGCAGTCCTCGAAGTAGCGGCCGCTGACGCCCGCCAGCAGCGGTGAGGCCGCGAGCAGGACGGAGGTCGCCGCGCCCTGCTCGGTGGTCTTCCACAGCAGCTCCGCGCCGTTGGCGGCCTGGGCGCGCAGCCGGTCGAGCTCCTCCTCGGAGACGTGGCGCTGGAGGGCGGTCCGGATGCCGCCGGGCATCAGGGCGTTGACGGTGATGCCGTCCGCCGCCCAGCGCTTGGCGGCCTCGACCGCGAACAGGACGTTGGCGGTCTTGGACTGGCCGTAGGCGGACCAGGGATCGTAGGCGCGCTCGCGGAAGTGGATGTCCTCGAAGACGACCGGGGAGCGGTGGTGGGCGCTGGAGCTGACGGACACCACGCGGGCGCCGCCGTCCCGGGCCAGGGCCGCGTGCAGGCCGGTGGCCAGCGCGAAGTGCCCGAGGTGGTTGGTGGCGAACTGGAGCTCCCAGCCCTCCGGCGTGCGGAGCTCGGGCGAGGCCATCACGCCGGCGTTGTTGACCAGGATGTGCAGGGGCCCGTCCCAGGCGGCGACGAACGCGGCGACGGAGGCCTGGTCGGCGAGGTCCAGCGGCGCGACCCGGACGTCCTTGTTGCCGGTGGTCGCGGTGATGTCCTCGGCGGTGCGGGCGCCGGCGTCGAGGTTGCGGACCGCGAGGGTGACCTGCGCGCCCGCCGAGGCGAGGGCGCGTGCGGTCTCGACGCCGATGCCGGAGGCGCCGCCGGTGACGACGGTGCGGCGGCCGGTCAGGTCGGTGCCGGAGACGACCTCGGCGGCGGTGGACTCGGCGCCGAAGGGGGTGGTGAGGCGCGGGGTGTTGGCGTTCATGATGTTCCCGTCTGGCTGGGTGACCGGAGCTGGGGGTGCGCGGGAGGGGGCGGCCGGTAGAGTGGAAACCGGAGGGCCCTCCGCATGTCTCCAGGCTAAGCGGAGCATCCTCCGTTTGCAACCCGAGGAGGACCAGCCGTGACCACCGCCGACCCCCGGCCGCTGCGCGCCGACGCGCGCCGCAACCGCGACCGACTGATCGAAGTGGCCGCGCGGGCCTTCGCCCAGGACGGGCCGGACGCGACGCTCGGGGCGATCGCCAAGGAGGCCGGCGTGGGCATCGGCACCCTCTACCGGCACTTCGCCACCCGTGAGGAACTCGTCGAGGCGGTCTACCGCAGCGAACTCGCCAAGCTGTGCGACTCCGCCGCGGAACTGCTGGACGGCAGGGGGCCCGACGCCGCGCTGCGCGCCTGGATGGACGGCTTCGTCCGCTACATGACGACCAAGCGCGGGATGTCCGACGCGCTGCGCGCGCTCATAGCCTCCGGCAGCGACCCCTTCTCGCACAGCCGCGCGATGCTGACCGCCGCGATCACCCAACTCCTGCGGGCCGGGGCCGAGTCGGGCGTGCTGCGCGCCGACGTCGAACCGGAGGACGTGCTGTTCAGCCTCAGCGGCCTGTCCATGGCCGCGACCACCCCCGAGCACCACGCCCGGATGGAACGCCTCCTCGACCTCCTGATGGACGGCCTGCGCTACCACGCCGCCTCCGGGCGGGGCGCCCGCTGAGAACGGCGAAGGGCGCCGGCCGTGCGGCCGGCGCCCTTCGCCGTGACTCCGGCCTGGCCTGATACGGCCTGGCCTGGTCGGTCAGAGGAGCTGGAAGGACCATTCCTGCTTCCAGCCGCCCTCACAGCTCCACACCCCGAGCTGCTTGAAGTCGGAGTCGTGGGTGAGGCAGTCGTCGTCGCCGATCTGGATCCGGTACTTGCCGTTGCCGAGGCTGACGAACTCCCACTTCTGGTTGGAGGTGTTGCCCCACGCCTGCTGCTCGGCGACGTAGGTCTCGGGGTTCTCGGTGAGGTTGTACCCGAGGTCGTTGACGATCCGGTAGCGGTCCCCGCCCAGCGGCTTGATCGTCCAGGTGGACCCCTTGTACCCCAGGATCCCGCCCACGATCGGGGCGCCCCAGGTCGAGGTCTCGGTGGGGGCCGAGGCGCCCAGGCCGTTGGAGAGCTTCAGGAACAGCGGCCGCTCGGTCGGGACGGTCGGCTTGGTGTCCGGCTTCGGGTCCGGCTTCGGCTTGGGGTCCGGCTTGGGCTTCGGGTCCGGCTTCGTCGGGTTGGTCGGGTCGGTCGGGGTGATCACGCCGCCGGACGCGGACTCCAGCACCCACGCCTGCTGCCAGCCCGACTTGCACGTCCACACGCCGAGCTGCTTGAAGTCGGCGTCGTGGGCGAGGCAGTCGTCGTCGGAGATCCGGATCTGGTACTTGCCGTTCCCGACTCCGACGAGCTCCCACTTCTGCTGGGAGGAGTTGCTCCACGGCTGGAGTTCGGCCATGTAGTTGCCGTTCTCGGTGAGTTCCAGCCCGTACGAGCTGGTGATCCGGTAGCGACCGCCGCCGACCGGGGTGAGCTTCCACTTGGACTCGTTGCCACCCCGGATCCCGGCGACGACCGACGCGCCGGCGGAGCCGTTGACCGGGACGGCGCCCAGGCCGTTGTCGAGCTTCAGGGTCACGTCGGCGCCGTTGCCGCCGCCTCCGCCGGGCGTGGGCGGGTTGGTGGTCGGCGGGGTGCCGCCCCAGGCCCAGTTCTGGTTGGGCGCGTCCCGCTTGTCCTCGGAGCCGCAGGCCCAGGCCGCCACGGTGCTGCCGTTGGCGGTCTGGCCGTTGAAGTCGTCGATGCAGACGTCCTTGGACCGGTCGTCCATGTCCGCCATGTGCCGGAAACCGCCGCTGGCCGACATGTTCCAGCGCTGACCGGGGATCTCCAGGCAGTCCCAGACCTGGAGCTTGGTCCCGTTCGCGGTCTTGTTGGCCTCCAGGTCGAGGCACTTGCCGTTGGCGGCCTGGAGCTTGTACCCGTTGTAGGTCCACTTCTGGGCGTCGCTGCCGTTGCACTCCCACATCTGCACGGGGGTGCCGTTCGCGTTGCCGTTGCCGTTGACGTCCAGGCAGGCGTGGTAGCCGGGGCTGGAGTCGGGGGTCAGGCTGCCGGTCCTGGTGCCGTAGCCGGACCGCGCGGGGAAGTGGATGGTGCGCACGTCGCCGTCGCACTTGTAGGGCCGCGCGGTGCCCGCCCGGCAGGTCCACGGCTCCTTCTTGACGGTGTCGCCGTCATTGCCGATGAACGCCCAGTTCATGTAACCGCCGTCGCCGCGGTTGCGGATGGTCGAGTCCCCCTGGAAGACCCAGATCCGGAATATGTCGTAGCCGGAGGGCTCCTTCTTCTCCTTGTCCATGAAATGGTTGAGCTTGTAGGTGGTGTCGATCAACACCCCCTTCATGTCGGACTTGTACTCGTTCTTGAACCACTCGGTGTCATACAGGTCGGTGCCCACGGTCTTGAACACCATGACGTTGAACCCGGGAAACTTCGCGCTCAACTTCGACGCGGTGCTCTGGGTGAACTCCGCGTTGTCCAGCTTGTTGAGGTTGGCGGCGTTGCGCATGAGCCTGATCGTGTCGAAGGCGGATCCGATCAGCGCGGTCATGCAGTTGCCGCCGCCCACCGAGGCCGGGGTTCCGCAGGTCTTGTCCGCGTGGAGGGGTGACTCCGCGGCCTGGGCCTGCACGGTCAGGCCGGCGACCCCGGCGACTGCGGCGATTCCGCAGGCCAGGGCGCGTTTGAGGCGGGACAGGGGTTTCATGTCAGATCCATCTTTCTACTCGGCAAAGATGGATCGTAGGCATCGGAATCCTCCGCCCCGCGACTCCATACGGAATCCATATGGCGCGATCGAGAGTCTTGACGCCTTTTTACGCCACCCCGGCCGGCGGGTTTTCGGATGAACCCGAATGCCGGATGATCCGTCAACCGACTTCCGGTGGCGGAGGTGGAGTTCGGGCCATCAGGACATCGGACGCCGCCTGTCGGTGGGCAGAGTCTAGGGTGGGAGCCGCGGCCACGCCGGTGATCACCGGTGGCCGCACCGGGGCTGCTGTAGCCCGTGTCATGACGACGAACGTGGACACCGAAGGTTGGAGGACCCGCGAAGTGTCAGCATCGCCAGAGTTCCGTGGCTTCGACTTGGTGCGGCGTGGTTACGAACGCCAGCAGGTCGACCTCTATCTCAGGGCCCTGTCCGAAGCCGGTTCGCCGCCACCCCCGCCGGCGTTCGAGATCGTGCGGCGGGGCTACGACCGCGAGCAGGTCGACGCGCGCATCGCGGACCTCCTGAGCGGCAGGGGTGCCGAGGGCTAGACCTGAAGTCTCGGCTCCCGAAAGGGGCGAGGTGTCAGTCGGGCTGGATTCTCGGCAGGTCGGTCGAGACCAGTTCGGCAGCGCGCGCGGGGTCGCCGTCCGCGCGGGTGAGCAGCGCCTCGATGTCGTAGCCCGTCGGCTCCGAGGCGGCGTGGATGTCGAGGGAGCGGCCCCAGCCGCAGCGTTCCATCGAGACGGCGGCGTCCAGGTCGGGGCGGAGCCGGTGGAGCGTGCAGACCAGTTCCCAGGCGAAGGCGTCCAGGCGGGCCCGCCGGACCGGGTTGCAGGCGTTCACGGCGTCGGTGGTCCAGTCGTCGCCGGGCTCGTACTCCGGGAGGGGCGGCAGGAGTTCGGGGTCGCCCGTGATCGGCTCCGCGCTGAACGTGAGGGCGTGTGCGCCCTCGGGGTTGCCGATCAGTTCGGCCAGGAGCGGGACGACGCGGGGGTCGTGCCGACTGGCCAGTCCGTGGATCGCTTCCGTGCGGGTCTCGTCGTGCTCGTCGGCCGTCCGCTCCCAGAGCGCGGCCCGGATCGCGGGGCTGTCCGCCGCGGACTGGACGCCGAGGGTGAACGTCGCCCAGTCGCGGACGTGCGGGTCCTGGTCCTGGGTCAGCCTGATGAGGGTGTGGATGTCCGGCCCGTCCGGCAGGCCGGTGAGGACCTCCGCGAACGAGCGGGCCACCCCCTCGCGGACCTCGGCGTCAGGATGCCCGGCGAGGGCGACGAGGACGGGGACGGCGCGCGGGTCGTGCGTCTGCTCGATCGCGCGCGCCAGGGCCCGCAGCACGTGGTCGTCGGTCTCCCGCTGGGCGAGGGCGACCAGTGCGGTGGCCGTCCCGGCGCGGGTTGCCTCGTGGTGATAGCTGGTGTCGCGCAGCAGGTCGCAGCCCGCCGTGCGCTCGATCGGATCGGTCGAACCGATCAGCTCCAGGCCGAGCGGCAGCGCCGCCTCGTCGGCGGCCGCCCGCCACAGCAGCGGTGAGTACTCGTTCCAGCCGTCGTGGTCGTCCGGATCGTCCGAGGCGGTGATGGCGCGCATTGCCGACAGTGCCCGCGTGACCAGTTCCGCCACGGTGTCCGTTTCCATGCGGGCATTCTGGTGCACGAAACCGCGAGTGCGCGCGGGAATTGTCGGCCCGACCGCGCTTCCGGCTCACGGACGCGTCGACGCCGGCGGGCGTGTGCGGGTGTCGCAGGTGCCCTCGGGAAGGATCTTGACGTGGTCATGAGCAGGGGTGATCATAGCGGAGCGCCGCGCAACACCGATGTGCACGAAGGTCGTTGAAGGCGCTCGGCCTGGGTCGTCAGGGGATTTTCCGGACAGGACCCATCCCTTTCGAAGGGTCGGCGGTGCGGAAGCCGGCCGGCTGCGGAGTCGGCCTTGACGAAAGGGAGTTGGTGGACGTTACGAGGTTGCGGGTCCGTTGGTGCCGATCCGTTCGCTCGGTCGCGGCCTTCGCGGCGAGATGGTTCGGCCATGGCCGGGCTCCGGCCGCCGCCCCTCCGGTGGCACCGATGCTGCTCGCCGCCGCCCGGAACAACTCGTCCTGGTGCGAGGCGATGTGTCGGGCGCACGGGTTCTCCGGAGAGATCTCCGACGTCGCGTGGGTGAATCTGAAGAAGAGTCTCACGTACTACCCGAACCTGGTGATCCTGAGCCCGTCGATGTCCGGTTCGGAGGTTCTCGACGTACTGCGGGAGGCGCCGCTGGGGCCGCTTTTCGTCAAGGACAGTTTCGCCAACGCCGACCTCCTCCCGGGGAACTATCGCATTCTCATCGAGGCGGAGTGGATCCACCGGCCGGCCGCAGCCGCGGCCCCGGCGCAGGTGGCGTCACGGGACGGCGCCGACCAGCGGTGGCGGCGTATCACCGGCACCGATGAGCTGCGGACGTGGGAGCGGGCATGGGCGGGCGGCGACACGTCGGTGAACACGTTCCCCGAAACCCTTCTGCTCGATGACGGCGTGGTCTTCCTCGGGGGATTCTCGGGCGACGGCCTGGTGGCGGGAGCCGTGCTCCACCTGAGCCATGGTGTGGCGGGGGTGTCGAACGTCTTCGGACCCTCGGGGGAATCTCCCCGGACATGGGCCGGTCTCATCTCCTGTGCTCACGAAGAGGCACCGGGAATCGACCTGGTCGGGTACGAGCGGGACGCGGAGCTGGCGGCTGCCGAGGCGAACGGATTCTCGCCGCTGGGGCCGGTCCGGATATGGCAGCAGATCGCCGGAAGCCAGTAGATACCTGCCCGTCCCGCGCGGAGGGGTGCAGAAGAAGCCTGAAGAAGTCCGAAGAAGTCCACGGGGAGATCAGGAATGAAATCAACGACGGAAACAGAACTCGGCGGCGCGCGGAGAACCCTGCGTTTCACCATCCGCTATCTCAGCTATCCGATCCTCATGGTGCTGACACTCGGGGCATCCATCACCCTGGTCGACACCTCGTTCCCGCAGTGGGCCATCGTGCCGATGGTCACCCTGTTCGCCTCGGTGTACGTGGCCGTCCTGGAGCGGGTCCAGCCGTTCTACGAGGGCTGGAACCGCTCGCGCAAGGACGTCGTCTCGGACGCCACCTCCAGTCTGGTGGCCCTTCTGGTGGTCGCCCGGCTGATCGAGCCGCTGTTCCTCTCGGTCCTGTTCGCCGGATCCGTCCTGCTTTCCGAAGAGCTGGACAGCACGTTGTGGCCGACGAGTTGGCCTCCCGTCGCCCAGGCCGCGCTGGCGCTCCTGGTGGGAGAGTTCTTCTACTACTGGATGCATCGCTGGATTCACGGTTCGCGGGTCTTCTGGCGCTTCCACGCGGTGCACCACAGCTCGGAGCGGCTCTACTGGCTCAACTCCGCCCGGTTCCACCCCATCGACTTCTTCCTCGACGACGTGGCGATCGTCTTCCCGCTGGCCCTGACCGGGTGGACGCTGCACAGCCTCTCCGGCCTGATCATCCTCCTCACCTTCTACAACTGCCACGGCGTCACCATGCACTCCAACATGGACGTCCGTCTGGGCCCGCTGAACTACCTGGTGCCCGGACCGGAAGGGCACCGTTGGCACCACTCCAGGGACCTGCGCGAAGCGAACAAGAACTTCGGCGGCAAGGTCGTCCTGTGGGATCTGCTGTTCGGGACCTTCTACCTGCCCGCTGACCGGATGCCGCCCGAGGACATCGGCCTGGCCGACCAGGTCCGTCTGCCGGACTCCTACCTCGGCCTGCTGCTGGCTCCCTTCCGCTGGTCCAAACTTCCGCTGCGCAAGACCGAAGCGGCGTCCGGCGCCGTCCTGGTCGAGGAAAAGGCGGGCAGCGCCTGATCCCGCGGCGGGCGGCGCGTGAGCGGCACTGGGGAGCGGTGGTCGAACTCGCCGGCTTCGGCTGCTTGGCGGCGGGTGGTGGGTTGTTCCCCGGTGGTTGTTCGGCGCAGGAAGTCGGGCTGGCCGACTTCCTGCGCGGTGAGGCGTCTCGCGATCCGCTGGCTGTTCGGGGCGCCCGCAATGGCCGGCGCAAGAGGCCACTTGGGCGGGGAAAACGCAACTTCGACAGGCGTCGCGGAGGCGGCTGCCTTCACCCCTGGTCCTCGGCGATCGCCCACGGCCGCACGGGAGTCCCACCGGCTGGGACTTCCGCTGGTCGTGACGGCGATGTCCGGTGACGGTCGAGCCGGGCCACGACAGGTGGAACCCGGCCGGGCAGGTCGGAACTACCGGAGACGTGTCGCCGTCCGGACGAAGTCGGCGACGGCCCTGGACCGGCTGTGAGGTGGCCAGGCGATCACGGTGGTGACCTTCGGCGCGTCCAGCACGGGCACGGCCACGAGGTCACCGTGCAGTCGGGCTCGGCACGACTCCGGTGAGACCGCGCAAGCCCGGCCGAGCGCGACGAGCTGCAACAGCTGCGCGTGGTCGCGGACCTGGGGGCCGGGGCCGGGTGGGTAGGTGCCGTCGGGGTTGGGCCAGCGTGGCAGGGGCAGGCCCGGCAGCCCCGTGATGTCGGCCATGTGCACGTGGTCTCGGGCGGTGAGCGGATGCCCGGCCGGCAGGACCACCACCTGGCCCTCCGTGCCGAGTTCTTCGGTGTGGAGCCTGGCCGTCGAGTCGAACGGCCGGTGCAGCAGCGCCACGTCGGCCCGGCCTTCGAGCAGAAATCGTGCCTGCTCGGCCGGGCCGCACAGGATGACGTCGACGGGGACCGCGCCGGGTTCGGCGGCGTACGCGTCGAGGAGTTCCGCCAGCAGTTCGCTGGACGCGCTGGCTTTCGTGACCAGGACCAGGCCGGGGCGGCCGGTGGGGGAAGCGGCGGCGCGGCGGGTCCGACGCTCGGCGGCGTCGACCGCCTCCAGGGCCGCCCGGCCCTCGACCAGCAGGACCGAGCCGGCCTCCGTCAGCGTGACGGTACGGCTGGTCCGATCCAGCAGCGCTGCCCCGAGCCGTCGTTCGAGCTGCTGGATCGCCCGTGACAGCGGCGGTTGCGCGATCCCGAGGCGCTGCGCGGCGCGCCCGAAGTGCAGCTCTTCGGCGACGGCGACGAAGTAGCGCAGTTCCCGGGTCTCCATCCGGCCACGGTACTCCGGATCAATACCCGGACGGTATCGGTGTCGACCCGATCGGTCTTGGACCCCGACCGGGGGCCGACGGCAGCATGGCCCCATGAGCGAACGAACGACTGCGCTGGTCACCGGCGCGAACAAGGGAATCGGCTACGAGATCGCCGCGGGCCTGGGCGCGCTCGGCTGGAGCGTCGGCGTCGGCGCCCGCGACGACCAGCGCCGCGAGGCCGCGGTGGAGAGGCTGTGCGCCGCCGGCGTCGACGCGTTCGGCGTACCGCTGGACGTGACCGACGACGCGAGCGCGACCGCCGCCGCCCGGCTGATCGAGGAACGGGCCGGGCGCCTCGACGTGCTCGTCAACAACGCCGCCATCACCGGCGGCGTGCCCCAGGAGCCCACCCGGGTCGATCCCGCCACCATCCGGACGGTCGTGGAGACCAACGTGATCGGCGTCATCCGCGTCACCAACGCGATGATGCCGCTGCTGCGCCGCTCCGCCTCACCGCGGATCGTGAACATGTCCAGCAGCGTCGGCTCCCTCACCCGCCAGTCAGGAGCCGCTGCCGAGCAGACGGCGGGTCCGGTGGCCGTGGCGTACGCGCCGTCGAAGACGTTCCTGAACGCCGTCACCCTCCAGTACGCCCGGGAGTTGAGCGGCACGAACATCCTGATCAACGTCGGCTGCCCCGGCTACGTCGCGACCGACCTCAACGGCTTCCGCGGCGTGCGCACCCCCGAACAGGGCGCGGCGATCGCGATCAAGCTCGCGACCCTGCCCGACGACGGCCCGACCGGCCAGTTCTTCGAGGACGCCGGCGTAGTGCCCTGGTGATGCGTACGGCGGCTTCACCCGTCGGGGTGAGGCCGCCTCGCCCGCACGCTCGTCTCCGGTTCCGCCGACGCGGAGCCGTTCCGGTACTCCGGAGATCGGTACCTGTTCGTAGACAGGGTCGAACTACCGGTCGGCTGGCCGGAATTGGTCTCTACTGGGGCACCTTGCCCGTCTCTAGACTCACCAGTAACCGGTCGGCGGTGGCACCGGGCTCTCCGGTCATGCATTTCGGAATGCAGAGAAAAGGGGACGGATTTCATGCGCATGGGACGAATGACCGTTTTGGCGGCACTCATGGCCGGCGTCGTCGGTACCAGCCTCGCCGCAGCATCTTCGGCATCCGCCAAGGTCACGGCGGAGGGCTGCAACTCGAACAGCATGCGGATCGTTCGTGGGGCCAGCGCCCAGTGCTTCACCTGGGACGGAGTGCAGGGCGGGACGAGCGCGGGCAGCTACCTCCTCGTCAATGACTGGTACAACACCGTCAGGGCCGGGCAGTACAGGCTCACCGTGAGCTGGCACGACACCGTGACCGGCCAGTGGTTCGCCCCTTCGATCACGGCCGGCCAGGAGTCCAACCAGCCGAGCTCCAACAGCGTGCTGTACAGCATCACGTTCAACAGCCGCTGACCCGGTTGGGCTGTCTTCAGGCGTGGTGGTCGAACTCGCCGGCTTTGGCGGCCTGGAGGAAGGCGGCGAAGTCGGTGGGGTGGTGGGGAGGGTGAGGTGGCCCTGGTCGGACTCGCGGAGTTCGACCTGGCCGTCGGTGGTGCGGATCTCCACGCACTCGTTGTTCGCGGCGCTGTAGCTGGATTTCTGCCAGTTGGTGCCGGTCGTCTGGGCCCCGTTGGTTGTTCGGCGCAGGAAGTCGGGCTGGCCGACTTCCTGCGCTGTGGTGTGTCCAGTGCTGTGACCGGGATGGTCCGACGTGATCGGAAGGCGGCTCGCGGGGCGAGCGCACGTGCAACGGCTGGTATTACTGGGGCATGCAGGAAGAGACGGCACGCTCCGCGATCGACACGTTCATCTCCGCGTTCAACGCCTCGGACGACAGCTATGTGACTGCCCTGCTCTCCCAGGCCCTGACCTCAGACGTGGTCTTCTGGGGGCCGTTGGGTCGCAGCGAAGGAATCGCGGCGGTCGAGCAGTTCGTGCTGGACATCCGGCGCCACCCGGCGGGGGCCGGCACGATGGCGCGCTGCTCGGCGGTGGACATGCCTGGCGAGTGGGCCCGGTACCAGTGGGTCTTCACCACGCCGGATGGAGGCCCCCGTCTGGCGGGAACGGACGTCGTCCATCTGCGGCGGAGCCTCATCGACCAGGTCATCGTCTTCGCGGGGGAGATCGAGCCGTCCGCCTCCTGAGCCGTCCTTCTGCCGCTGTCCTTCTCGTGAACCTGTCCCTTTCGGCACTCCGGGGCTGCGGTTCGCGGTCGGTCAGGCTGCGGCGTCGAGGGGCGCCGGTCCCAGCGGCGAACCTACGCTGTCACAGCCCTAGGCGTGGTGGTCGAACTCGCCGGCTTTGGCGGCCTGGAGGAAGGCGGCGAAGTGGGCGGGGGTGGTGGGGAGGGTGAGGTGGTCCTCGTCGGACTCGCGGAGTTCGACCAGCCCGTTGGCCGTTCGGACCTCCACACAGTTCTCGACGTTGCCGCTGAAGGACGACTTCTGCCACTCGGTGTTGGTCATGTTGGCCTCCATTGTTTGGGCGGTGGGGAGTTGCGGCCCCTCGCGCAGAGGTGCGCGAGGGGCTGGTGGGGTGTCTAGGCGTGGTGGTCGAACTCGCCGGATTTGGCGGCCTGGAGGAAGGCGGCGAAGTGGGCGGGGGTGGTGGGGATGGTGAGGTGGCCCTCGTCGGACTCGCGGAGTTCGACCAAGCCGTCGATGGTGCGGACCTCGACACACTCATTGGTCGCGCCGCTGTAGCTGGACTTCTGCCACTTCGACTCAGGCATAGCTGTCTTCCACTTCTTTCTTGACTGATCGGATGAGGTCCCGCGACTTCTCCTCGGAGAGCGCAAGGGAGTCCATGCGAGCGAAGATCGCCCGATGTTTGGCCAGGTCTGCTGGGGACTCGAAGAACAGGACGCCTTGGGCGACATCCATCTGGACGGTATCCAACTCGGGAATGGGACCCTTCGCGAACGTGAGGTTCTCGGAGGCTCCAGGGAAGGTGGCGACAGCGAAGGGCACTACGCGGATTGAGATCCCGCTGTGCTCGGAGTCTTCGACGAGCGCGTCCAACTGCTCGGAGAGCACCTTGGGTCCGCCGAACTGCATTCGCAGCGCGGCTTCGTGGATGAATGCCTGAAGTGGAGTCTTGCCCGAGCGGACGATCTGCTGTCGTTGCACCCGGAACGCGGTTCGGACGTCGATGTCCGGGCGGGACAGCGGGGGATAGACCCGTGTGAAGACTGCGGAGGCGTAGGCGCCGGTCTGCAACAAGCCGGGGATGTAGGTGGTCGTACAGGTGGCGAGTGCTGTCGAGTAGCCTTCGATCTCCGCGACCTCGATAAAGTCCGTTGTCAGGACCTCGCGGTACTCCTCCCACCAGCCTCTCCCGCGCTCCGCGATTATTTCGGCGAGGGCGTCGATCAGCGGGCGGTTGGCGCAGTTGCAGGCTGCGGCGATGATGCTGAGGCGGTCGACACTGATGCCGATCCGTCCAGATTCCATCTGGGTTACCTGGGCTGGACTCATGCCGACGATACGGCCGAGTTCTGAGCCGCCGTAGCCAGCCTGCTCGCGCATCCTCCGTAGCTCGGTGCCAAGCCTGCGCTGGCGGAGTGTCGGGTTGGAGCGTGGAGGCATGGGTTCCTTCCGAAGGTGCAGTCCGGCCAAGTGTGCCGCGCTCGTCGAGCGCCGGTCCACCAGTTACCACCATAGGGGGAACTTCCCGAGAGGGTAGAAATTTGGATACTCAGCTGCGCTATGGTCAATGTCACAGCGATCCGACGGACCGTCAGTGGTGCTCGCTGGCCAGCGTGTCCGCCGTTTCCTCTCCTTCACCATCACGCCTCGGGAGAACTCCCATGCGTCACCTCAACACGCCCTCCCTCGCCATCGCCCGCCAGTCCCTCCGGGACGCGATGGGTCGTTGCGGGTACTCGCCCTCGGCCACTGCGGACGCCGAACTCGCGCTCGTCGAAATGCTCGTGAACGCCTGGCGGCACGGCGGCACCCCCGCGCCGCTCGTCCTCATCCTCGCTGTCGGCCCCACCCTCCGGGTGTCCGTCAGCGACGAGAGCCCGGACCTCCCCAAGAAGCAGGAGCCGGCGCCCCTCGCCCAGTCCGGTCGGGGCCTCCAACTCATCGAAGGCCTCACCCACCGCTGGGGCGTGGACCCCCAGGAACGCGGCAAAATGGTGTGGTTCGAGCTGGACGCCGCCTGATGTCCTTCCCCCTCCTGCGCCGTCGCCCCATGCTGCCGACCGACCCCCGGATCCGGCACTACACCGACGACCACATCCACACGCTCCTCGCCGAAGTCCAGGAGCGTGGCCGGAGGTTCGGCCTGATCTGGCCCTCGGCCACCACCGACAAGACCATCGACGGCCGCATCCTCGTCCGCTTCAACGCCGCCCCCGCCTCCACTCTCCTCAACCTCCTCTCCCTCCTCCTCGCCGCCGAACGAGGCGACGACTCGTGCGTTTCCTGATCGCCACCGCCTTCGCCGTCCTCCTCGCCCTGGCGATCGCCACCGTCGTCCTGGGCGTCATCACCGCCCTCCGCGCGACCCCGCCCGACGAGGACACCTAACCCCCACCCCCACCCCCACCCCCAGCCCCCGCCGCCCAGCCGTCGGGGGCTGAGGGACGATTGGGCACGTGGCACAGCGGAGATACGAGTACGCCCCGGCAGGCACCCTGCCCGGGCTGTTGCAGCGCGGCCGGGGCCTGGGCGCGCAGATGGCGGCGGAGGACCCGGCGGCAGCCGCCGACCTGGTCTACGGGTGCATCCGCTGGGACTGGCGCTGGGACCGGCAGGTGGACGACCGGCACCTCTACCTGGCGCGGCTCGTCCGGGACCTGGAACTGCCGGTCGGACCGATCGTCGAACTGCTGACCGGGGACGAGGACACCTGCCTGCGGGCCACCGGAGTCCTGGAGCTGCTGGCGCTCGGCGGCTCCGCCGAGGCCCGGGACGCACTCCGCACCCACGTCCGCGAGGGCGAGCACCGGGTGGCCGTTCTGGAGTCGGTGGCCGTGGTCTGGCCGCCCCAGTGGTGGGAGGACCTGGCGGCCGGGCAGGACGTCCGTGACGGGCAGGACGTACGCCGGCGGCGTGGCCCCCGCGGCCCCCGCGGTTCGACGGACCCGGCCCCCGAGCGGGACAGCGCGAGCCCGCCCGCCCTGCTGCCGGAGCACGGCGGCGGCGCGAGTGATCCGTCCATGGCGACGGGCGAGCTGGAGCGGCAGTGGGCGGCCCAGGAGTGGTGCGGCCCGATGCACACCGCCCGGGGCCTGGCCCGGTTCGGCCCCGACGCCTCCGGGGCCGCGTCGCTGCTGCGCCGCTTCTGGCTGTGGACGCCGCACTCCTCCGAGCGCCCCGCCTACCTGGAGGCACTGGCCGCCGTCGCCCCCGCCGGGCTGGCCGAGGTGTACACCGAGTGCCTCTGGGACTGCGAGGCCGACGCCCGCCTCCTGGCCGTCGCGCACGCCCCCGACCGCCCCCACGTCCGGGAACGCCTCGCCCACCTGCGGGACGACCCGATGGAGGTACCGGAGGTCCGCGAGGCCGCCGGGGCGCGACTCGCCGGGCTGAGCTCGGGAGGCTCCGAGCGGGAGGGAGCCGCCTCCGAAGGGGAGCTAGAGTAGACGCGTGAACGCGTGAGTGATGGTCCGGACCCCGTGAGGTGGTTCGGGCCACATCTGTTTCCAGGCACCCCCTGTGACCTGCGCGTTCGCCGGCCCACCAGACCCGCACTCGCCTCCGGAGGCCCCGCCTTGAGCGATCAGCCGTTCGCGCATCTGCACGTCCACACCGAGTACTCGATGCTGGACGGTGCCGCCCGGCTGAAGCAGATGTTCAAGGAGGTCGAGCGGCTGGGCCAGACCCACGTCGCGATGACCGACCACGGGAACATGTACGGCGCCGCCGAGTTCCACAAGCAGGCGACCGCCGCCGGGATCACCCCGGTGATCGGCATCGAGGCGTACGTCGCGCCGGAGTCCCGCTCCAACACCAAGCGCATCCTGTGGGGCCAGCCGCACCAGAAGCGGGACGACGTCTCCGCCTCCGGCGCCTACACCCACAAGACCATCTGGGCCCGCAACAAGGAGGGCCTGCACAACCTCTTCAAGCTGACCTCGCGCTCCTACGCCGAGGGCTGGCTGGTGAAGTGGCCCCGGATGGACAAGGAGCTGATCTCCGACCTGTCCGGCGGCCTGATGGCCACCACCGGCTGCCCGTCCGGCGAGGTGCAGACCCGGCTGCGCCTGGGCCAGTTCGACGAGGCGGTGAAGTCGGCCGCCGACTACCAGGACATCTTCGGCAAGGAGAACTACTTCCTGGAGCTGATGGACCACGGCCTCGACATCGAGAAGCGGGTCCGCGACGGGCTGCTGGAGATCAGCAAGAAGCTGAACATCCCCCCGGTCGTCACCAACGACTCGCACTACACCACCGAGGCCGACGCCGGGGCGCACGACCTGCTGCTCTGCGTGCAGACCGGCAAGAACCTCTCCGACCCGGACCGCTTCCGCTTCGACGGCACCGGCTACTACATCAAGTCGGCCGCCGAGATGTACGCCCTGGACTCCTCGGACGCCTGGCAGGAGGGCTGCCGCAACAGCCAGCTCCTCGTCGCCTCCCGGGTCGACACCGAGGGCATGTTCAAGTTCCGCAACCTCATGCCGCGCTTCCCGATCCCGGAGGGCTTCGAGTCCGAGGCGGACTTCTTCAAGTCCCAGGTGTGGAAGGGCATGGACTGGCGCTTCCCGGGCGGGTACGACGAGGAGCACAAGAAGCTCGCCGAGTACGAGATGGACACCATCATCCAGATGGGGTTCCCGGCGTACTTCCTCGTGGTCGCCGACTTCATCATGTGGGCCAAGCAGCAGGGCATCGCGGTGGGCCCCGGCCGTGGTTCGGCGGCCGGCTCGCTGGTCGCGTACGCGATGGGCATCACCGACCTCGACCCCATCCCGCACGGCCTGATCTTCGAGCGCTTCCTCAACCCCGAGCGCATCTCCATGCCCGATGTCGACATCGACTTCGACGAGCGCCGGCGCGGTGACGTGATCCGGTACGTGACCGAGAAGTGGGGATCCGACAAGGTCGCCATGATCGTCACGTACGGCACCATCAAGGCGAAGGCCGCCATCAAGGACTCCTCGCGCGTCCTCGGCTACCCGTACGCGATGGGCGACCGGATCACCAAGGCGATGCCGCCGGACGTGATGGGCAAGGGCATCCCGCTGTCCGGCATCACGGACAGCAGCCACCCGCGCTACAGCGAGGCCGGCGAGATCCGGGGGCTGTACGAGACCGACCCGGACGTGAAGAAGGTCATCGACACCGCGCGTGGCATCGAGGGCCTGATCCGCCAGCCCGGCGTGCACGCGGCCGGCGTCATCATGTCCGCCGAGCCGCTGACCGACCACATCCCGGTCTGGACCCGGCACACCGACGGCGTCACCATCACGCAGTTCGACTACCCCACCTGCGAGGGCCTCGGCCTTCTCAAGATGGACTTCCTCGGCCTGCGCAACCTGACGATCATGGACGACGCCGTCAAGGCGATCGAGAAGAACAAGGGCATCAAGATCAACCTGCTTGATCTGCCCCTGGACGACAAGCCGACCTACGAACTGCTGGCGCGCGGCGACACGCTCGGCGTCTTCCAGCTCGACGGCGGCCCCATGCGCTCGCTGCTGCGGCTGATGAAGCCCGACAACTTCGAGGACATCTCCGCCGTCCTCGCGCTGTACCGACCGGGCCCGATGGGCGTCAACTCGCACACCAACTACGCGCTGCGCAAGAACGGCCAGCAGGAGATCACCCCGATCCACCCGGAGCTGGAGAAGCCCCTGGAGGAGATCCTCAAGCCGACGTACGGCCTGATCGTCTACCAGGAGCAGGTGCAGAAGGCCGCCCAGATCCTCGCCGGCTACTCGCTCGGCCAGGCCGACCTGCTGCGCCGGGCCATGGGCAAGAAGAAGAAGGAGATCCTGGAGGCCGAGTTCGTGCCCTTCCAGAAGGGCTGCCGGGACCACGGCTACTCGGACGCGGCGATCCAGGCGGTGTGGGACGTCCTGGTCCCCTTCTCCGGCTACGCGTTCAACAAGGCGCACACCGCCGGGTACGGGCTGGTCTCGTACTGGACGGCCTACCTCAAGGCGAACTACCCGGCCGAGTACATGTCCGGCCTGCTGACGTCCGTCAAGGACGACAAGGACAAGTCGGCGATCTACCTCAACGAGTGCCGCAAGATGGGCATCCAGGTGCTGCCGCCGGACGTCAACGAGTCGGACTCGGACTTCACCCCGCACGGTGACACGCTCGTCCGGTTCGGCCTCACCGCGATCCGCAACGTCGGCGGCCCCGTCGTCGAGTCGATGATCCGCACCCGCAAGTCGAAGGGGAAGTTCAGCTCCTTCCCGGACTTCCTCGACAAGGTGGAGTCGGTGGTCTGCAACAAGCGGACCGTCGAATCGCTGATCAAGGCGGGCTCCTTCGACTCGCTCGGGCACACCCGCAAGGGCCTCAGCGCGCAGTTCGAGCCGATGATCGACAACGTCGTCGGGGTCAAGCGCAAGGAGGCCGAGGGCCAGTTCGACCTGTTCGGCGGGGACGCCGTCTCCGACGAGCCCAGCTTCGGCCTCGACGTCGTCTTCTCCGAGGAGGAGTGGGAGAAGTCCTTCCTGCTCACCCAGGAGCGCGAGATGCTCGGCCTGTACGTCTCCTCGCACCCGCTGCACGGCATCGAGCACGTGCTCGCCGACAAGGCGGACTGCGCGGTGGCCGACCTCGCCGAACGGCCCGACGGCACCATCGTCACCATCGGCGGCATCATCTCGGGCCTCCAGCGCAAGATGACCAAGCAGGGCAACGCCTGGGCGATCGCGACCGTCGAGGACCTCGCGGGCTCGATCGACTGCATGTTCTTCCCCGCCAGCTACCAGCTGGTCTCGGCCCAACTCGTCGAGGACGCCGTGGTGTTCGTGCGCGGCAAGCTGGACAAGCGGGAGGACGTGCCGCGACTGATGGGGATGGAGCTGTCCGTCCCGGACCTGTCGAACGCGCACGCCGAGGCGCCGATCGTCATCAACATCCCGAGCGTGAAGATCACCCCGCCGCTGATCGCCCGGCTCGGCGAGGTGCTGGGCAGCCACCGGGGCACCACGGAGGTCCGGGTGCGGCTGGAGGGCCGGAACAAGACGACCGTGCTGCGGCTGGACCGGCACCGGGTGAAGTCGGACCCGGCGCTGTTCGGGGACCTCAAGCAGCTGCTCGGGCCGAGCTGCCTGGCGGGCTGAGCCGGTGACCGATCCCCCGGGGGTGCGCCCCCGGGGGATCAGCCGTGCCCGCCCAGGCCCGGGGGGACGGCCGTGTGCAGGGCGGAGACGAAGGCCGAGATGGCCGGGTGCGAGCCGGCGCCCGCGCGGAAGGCGGCCCGGGTGCGGCGGTACATCGGCAGCCGGGTGAGGACCACGCCGGGCGGGGGCTGCGCGGCGCCCAGCTGCGGGACCAGGGCCACGCCCTGGCCGGCCGCCACCAGGGCCAGGACGGTCGCGAAGTCGTCGATCTGGTGCCGGATCCGGGGCGCGAACCCGGCGGACTCGCAGGCCCGGACGGCCATGCTGTGGCAGAGCGTGCCCGGCGGGGCCATGATCCACGGCGCGCCGCGCTGCTCGGCGACGGTGCCCGGGGCGCGGGCCGCCAGGTACATCGGCTCGGTGAACACCGGACGGGTCACCGCCAGGCCCGGCTCCGGATCGGCCGGGACCAGGTCGTACTCGTGGACCAGCGCGACGTCCAGCTCGCCCGCGCGCAGTGCCGCCGCGACGCCCGCCGGATCCACCTCGGTCACCATCGGCTCCAGGCCCGGATGCCAGGCGGCCAGCTCGCCCAGCACCGCCGGGATGATCGCGCGGGCCGCCGACGGATAGGTGCCGATCCGCAGCGGGCCGGCCAAGCCCCGCCGGGCGTGGGCGAGTTCGGCGCCCGCCTGCTCCAGCAGGGCGAGCACCGCCTCGGCGTGCCGGACGAGGTTGCGCCCGGCCGGAGTGAGCGCGACCCGCCGCCCGGTGCGCTCCAGCAGCGGGACGCCCGCCTCCTTCTCCAGGACGGACAGCTGCTGGGACACCGCCGAAGGGCTGAAGGAGAGCGCTTCGGCGACGGCGGCGATGGTGCCGAGGTGGGCGAGTTCGCGCAGCAGGCGCAGGCGTCGGACGTCGAGCATCGGCTCAGCTTACGAGAAGCATCACGAATGTGAACTGGACCTGGGTGATCGGCGGGCCGCAGGATCGTGGCCATGGAACTCACCGGCATCCACGTCCCCCTGATCACGCCCTTCGCCGCGGACGGCACGGTCGCGCTGGACGCCCTCGCCGTGCTCGCCGCCGAACTGCTGGAGGCCGGCGCGGCCGGGCTGGTCGCCCTCGGGACCACCGGCGAGCCCGCCGCGCTGAGCGAGGACGAGCGCTGGGCCGTGGTCGAGACCGCCGCGGCCGCCTGCGCCGCCCGCGGGGCCCTCCTGACCGTCGGCGCGCACGGCGGCGACACCCGCTCCACCGCCGAGTCGCTGGCCGCGCTCGGCAAGCGGGTGCCGCAGGCCGCGGCCGCGCTGGTCACCGTCCCGGCGTTCCTGCGGCCGGGCGAGGCCGGGACGGTCGCGCACTTCCGGGCGCTCGCCGGGAGCAGCCCGCTGCCGCTGGTCGTCTACCACATCCCGTACCGCACCGGGCAGCAGCTGTCCGCCGCCGCGCTGCTCGAACTCGCCGCGCTGGACGGCGTGGCGGGCGTCAAGTACGCGACCGGGGGAGTGGACCGGACGGCGGTGGAACTGCTCGCCGCCGCCCCCGCCGACTTCGCGGTGCTGACCGGGGAGGACGCCTTCCTGTCGCCGCTGCTGGCGCTTGGCGCGGCCGGCGGCATCCTCGCCTCCGCCCATCTGGCCACCGCCCGGTTCGTCGAGCTGACGCGGGCCTGGCGGGCCGGGGACGCCGCCCGGGCCCGGGCGCTCGGGCACCGGCTCACCGGGCTGGCGCTGGCCGCCTTCGCCGCGCCGAACCCGACGGTGATCAAGGGCGTGCTGCACGCCCAGGGCCGGATCCCCACCCCGGACGTCCGGCTGCCGCTGCTGCCGGCCGGGGAGGCGGAGGTCGAGGCCGCGCTGAAGCTGGTGAGTGGTCTGGACCACTAGCGCTCTCTCACACCGTGGAACACCAGGCCGCCGCACCCGCGTGACAAGGCATGATGGGCAGAGTGCGGCTGTAGACAGCACCATCCAGAGGAGTAGTCGGAATGAAGATCGGCATTGTCGGGGCCACCGGCCAGGTCGGCGGAGTGGTCCGCGAGATCCTGGCGGAGCGCGCTGGTCGTGAAGGCGGACTGGGCCCGGTCGAGCAGCTGCGGCTGTTCGCCTCGGCCCGCTCGGCCGGACGCACCCTGCCGTGGCAGGGCACCGAGGTCACCGTCGAGGACGCGGCCACGGCCGACTACACGGGCCTGGACATCGTGATCTTCTCGGCCGGCGGCTCCACCTCCAAGGCCCTCGCCCCCAAGGCCGCCGCGGCCGGCGCCGTCGTCATCGACAACTCCTCCGCCTGGCGCCGCGACCCCGACGTCCCGCTGGTCGTCTCCGAGGTCAACCCCGGCGCCATCGCCGACCGGCCCAAGGGCATCATCGCCAACCCGAACTGCACCACCATGGCCGCCATGCCCGTGCTGCGCCCGCTGCACGAGGAGGCCGGCCTCGCCGCGCTCGTCGTCTCCACCTACCAGGCCGTCTCCGGCAGCGGCGTGGCCGGCGTGGCCGAACTCCAGGACCAGGCCGCCAAGGTCGTCGACGGCGCCGCCGCGCTCGCCCACGACGGCTCCGCCGTCGAGTTCCCCGAGCCCAAGGTCTACCAGCGCCCGATCGCCTTCAACGTGGTGCCGCTGGCCGGCTCCATCGTCGAGGACGGCTCCAACGAGACCGACGAGGAGCAGAAGCTCCGCCACGAGAGCCGCAAGATCCTCGGCATCCCGGACCTCAAGGTCGCCGGCACCTGCGTGCGCGTCCCGGTCTTCTCCGGCCACTCGCTCCAGATCAACGCCCGCTTCGAGCGCCCGATCAGCCCCGAGCGCGCCGCCGAACTGCTCGCCGCCGCCCCCGGCGTCGAGCTGTCCGACATCCCCACCCCGCTCCAGGCCGCCGGCCGGGACCCGAGCTACGTCGGCCGCATCCGGGCCGACGAGACCGTCGAGCACGGACTGTCGCTGTTCGTGTCCAACGACAACCTGCGCAAGGGCGCCGCGCTCAACGCCGTCCAGCTGGCCGAGCTGGTCGCCGCCGAGCTCAAGGGCTGACACCCGGCCCCGCCGGGCCGCGGGCGCTCGCACCCCGCGGCGAGCGCCCGCTCGCACTCCCCGGCGTGACCAAGGGCGGGCCCCGTCGTTGAACGGGGCCCGCCTTTGCGTTCCGTTGGGCTTGCCGTTGCGGTACCGCGACATCCGTCGAGGTTCGGCGCGCGAACCAGGGGGAAAAGGTGACCCAACGATCGGGCGGCCACGGGGGCCCCTCACCCCACCACGCCCGGACGACGGGCGGATCCGCGCCCACCCGGCCCGACCCCCACACGAGGGCGAGTGGAAAGAGGTGCGCGATGGACCGCTGTGTCGTCCTGGTGGATGCCGGATACCTGCTGGGCGCCGCCGCCAGCCTGCTCGCCGGTGACCCGTCCCGTTCCAGAGTCACCGTCGACCACACCGCGCTGATCACCGCGCTGCGCGAACGCGCCGAGGCCGAGACCGGACTGCCGCTGCTGCGCATCTACTGGTTCGACGCCGCCCCCGACCGGCGCCCGATGCCCGAACACCGCCGGCTGCGCGTCCTGCCCCGCGTCACCGTGCGGCTCGGCGCCCTCACCCGCGCCGAAGGGCGCTGGGTGCAGAAGGGCGTCGACGCCGCCATGCACGCCGAACTCTCCGAACTCGCCCGCAACCGGGCCTGCGCCGACGTCGTCCTGATCACCGGCGACGGCGACCTGCTGCCCGGCATGATGACCGCCAAGGAACACGGCGTGGCCGTCCACCTGTGGGCGCTCCAGGCCGCCGACGGCGACTTCAACCAGTCCGAGGACCTGGTCGGCGAGGCCGACGAGCGAAGAGTGCTCGACCGCGAGTGGATCGAGGGCTCCTTCAGCCTCCGGGAGAACGCCAGCGTCTTCCCCGCGCCCGGCGCCCGCCAGGAGATCGCCAAGATCCTCGCCGCCCCGCCCGTCGGCCCGCCCGTGGCGGCACCCGCCGCGGCGCCGGTCGTGGCGCCCCCGGTCGTCCAGCCGGCCGCCGTCGCCCCGGCCGCCGTGCCCGCTGCCGTCGGGGCCTCCGCCGTCGGGGCCGTCCCGGGCGCCGCCCCAGGGGCCGTTCCAGGGGCGGTTCCAGCGGCGGGGCGGCCCCAGCCGGCCGCCGCGCTCAAGGTCGTCCCCACCCCCAAGGACCTCGCCGGGCGCACCCCCGCCGTCGCCTCGGCCGTCAACGGGCACGGCGGCACCGGACTCGCGAACGGCCACGGCGGCACCGGGCTCGTCAACGGGCACGGCGCCAACGGGCACGGCACCAACGGACAGGGCACCAACGGACAGAGCGCCAACGGGCTCCTGAACGGGCAGGCGAACGGGCACGGCACCAACGGACAGGCCGTCGGCTCGACGGGCGCCGCCGGACAGGCCGGCCCCGTCCTGCGCTGGTCCTCCGACCGCGGCTGGGTCGACCGCCCCGCCCCCGAACCCGCCGTCACCGCCGGCGACAGCCTCCCCACCCTCGCCCACCTCACCACCGCCGAACAGCGCTGGGCCGACCGCGAGGAGGACATCACCTCCATCGGCGGCGACGCCCACGAAGTCGGCCAGGTCTTCGCCCGCCGCTGGAGCGAACGGCTGGGCGACGTCGAACGGCTCACCGTGCTCTGGCCCGACTACCCCCGCATCCCGCACCGGGTCGACGGCGAACTCCTCCGCTACGCCGCCCGCTTCGGACTGCTCGCGCACAAGGACGACCAGATCGACGAACACGACCGCTACGCCATCCGGGCCGGATTCTGGAAGGAACTGGCGGTGCGGGTGCCCGGCGGATCGATGGTGGTCGTGGACGACTGACGGGCGCACGGCCCGGGTCGGACCCGGTGGGACCCGGCGGGCCGCGCGCCGGTTTTCGGTGATCAGGCCCCCTTGTCCGGTTCGCCCGTGCGAACGCGTAAAGTCTTCGGTCGTGAACGAGTCGGCAGGGCGAGCACCCCAGAACACCCCGCCGTGCGTCGCCGTGCGCGACCTCGTGAGGACCTATCGCACCGGGCGCGGAGCCGGCGCCACCGAGATCCGGGCCAACGACGGAATCAGCCTCACCGTCCGCCAGGGCGAGATCTTCGGACTGCTCGGACCCAACGGGGCCGGCAAGTCCACCCTCGTCCGCCAGCTCACCGGCCTGCTGCGGCCGGACTCCGGATCCGTCGAACTCCTCGGCCACGACATCGTCCGCCACCCCGAACGGGCCGCCCGGCTGCTCGGCTACCTCGGCCAGGAATCCAGCGCCCTCGACGAGCTGACCGTCGCGCTCGCCGCCGAGACCACCGGACGGCTGCGCGGCCTCACCCGGGCCCGGGCCCGCGCCGAAGCCGCCGACGTCCTCGCCGAACTCGGGCTCGAACCCCTCGCCCAGCGGCCGCTCGCCAAGCTCTCCGGCGGTCAGCGCCGGCTCGCCTGCGTCGCCGCCGCCCTCGTCGGGGAACGGCCGCTGCTCGTCCTCGACGAACCCACCACCGGCATGGACCCCGTCGCCCGGCGGGCCGTCTGGACCGCCGTCGACCGGCGCCGCACCGAACGCGGCGCCACCGTCCTGCTGGTCACCCACAACGTCATCGAGGCCGAGACCGTGCTCGACCGGGTCGCCGTCATCGACGACGGGCGGGTCATCGCCTGCGACACCCCCGGCGGACTCAAGGCACTCGTCGACGGCGACGTCCGGCTCGACCTGGTCTGGCGGGACGAGGCGCCGCTCGCCGTCCCCGCCGTCGCCGAACTCGCCGAACGGGCCGAACGCACCGGCCGCCGCTGGACCGTCCGCACCACCCCCGAACAGGCCCGCGAACTGGTCGCCGCCGTCACCACCGGCCCGGCCTTCGCCGCCCTCGACGACTTCACCCTCGCCACCCCGAGCCTTGAGGACGCCTACCTCAAGCTCGGGGGCCGCCACGGAGGACTGGCCAAGTGACGCTGCTCTCGGTGCCGCCGCAGGCCGCCGCCCCCGCGACCGGCGGCACCCCCGCCCCGCTCGCCCCCGCGGCCCGGCTGCTGCCCGCCCTCGCCGCCGTCTACCGGGCCCAGCTCGCCCGGGCCCGGGTGGCGCGGATCCCGCTGCTGTTCGTCGCCACCTTCCAGTCCGTCGGCATCCTCGTGATGATGCGGGGCGTGGTGGACGCCGGGCAGACCTCGGCCGCGCGGTCCGTGGTCGCCGGGTCCAGCGTGCTGGTGGTGGCGTTCGTCGCCCTCAACCTGCTCGCCCAGTACTTCGGGAAGCTGCGGGCCACCGGCGGACTCGACCACTACGCGACGCTGCCCGTACCCGCCGCCTCCGTGGTGCTCGGCGCGGCCGGCGCCTACGCCTCGTTCACGCTGCCCGGGACGGTCCTCACCGCGGCCTTCGGCGCCGTGATGTTCGGGCTGCCGCTCGGGCAGCTGTGGGTGCTGCTGGCCGTCGTCCCGCTCGCCGGAGCCGCCCTGTCCGGGCTCGGGGCCGCCTGCGGGCTGCTCGCGCCCCGCCAGGAGATCGCCACCATGCTCGGGCAGCTCGGCATGTCGGCGGCCCTGCTGCTCGGCGTGCTGCCCGTCGACCACCTCCCGCAGCCCGCCCTGTGGCTGCGCGACCTGCTGCCCTCCACGTACGGCGTCGAGGCCTTCGCCCGGACCTTCGAACCCGACCCGGACTGGGCGCTGATCGCGGGCGACCTCGCCGTCTGCGCGGGCGTCGGCGTGGTGTCGCTGGCGATCGCCACCTGGGCCTACCGGCGGGCCGTCTCCCGGTAGGGGGTGTCCCGGCGTGTCCCGGGGTCCGGCTCCGCGAGGTGCGGGGCTCGGGCTCCGCGAGGTGCGGGGTTCAGGTTCCGCCAGGTACGGGCGACGGCTCGTCCCGGCCGCGATCGTGAAACGATGGGGTCCGTGACCGTACCGAACACGCCTCCGGACCCCACCCGCGCCGCCGCGGACGCGGTGCCGGACATCACCCCCGATCCGTACGCGCCGCCGCCCGCCCCCGACGCCGGGACCCCGCCGCCGGACGGCCTGGCGGTCGCGCAGTCGCCGGGCCCCACGCTCAAGGAGCGGCTGCTGCCCGAGCTGCGGCTCGGCGCGGGCACGGTACTGGCCTGCATTGCGGTCGGACTGGTGATGGCGGGACTGTGGGTCTGGCTCGCGCCCAAGGTGCCGCTGGTCGTCGACGGCGACCGCATCCTCTACGCCGACCCCGAGGGCGAGCAGCGGGCGGGGGCCGACGCGGTCTTCGCCCTGATCGCGCTCGGCGCCGGCCTGCTGACCGCGCTCGGGGCCTTCCTGGCCACCCGGCAGCGCGGCGGCGGCATCGCGGTCGCGCTCGGACTGGTGGTCGGCGGACTGCTCGGCTCGGTCGGTGCCTGGCGGCTCGGGCGGTGGCTCGGCCCCAGCAACGACCTGATCGCCGAAGCCCGGCGGGTCGGCAACGGCGGGCACTTCGACGCGAGCATCGACCTCGGTGCGCTGGGGGCGCTGCTGGTGTGGCCGATGGCGGCGATGGTGGTGCTGCTGGCGCTGTCGGCGGCGTTCGGCAAGCGCGAGGAGGACCCGCCGCCGTACTGGGCCGGGCCGTACGGGGCGGCCGTGCCGCAGGCCCCTGCGGACGGCGCTGCGCGGCCGCAGGACGCCGTGCGGGCGGACGACGGCGCTCGGCCGGACGGCGCTGCGCGGCCGAACGACGGCGCTCGGCCGGAGGACGCCGCGCGGCCGGGGGAGCGCGGGCAGGGCTGACCGCGTGGGCCCGGGCCCACCCGCGGGTGGGCCCGTCGGCCGGGGCGGCGGGGGTCAGCCGGGGTCAGCGGGCGATCGGTGCGGTGCGGGCACCGGTCAGGGTGACCAGGTCGGCCGGGGCGAGTTCGACCTCCAGGCCGCGGCGCCCGCCGGAGACGTAGACGGTGGGGTGGGTGAGCGCGCTGGCGTCGACCACGGTCCGCAGCGGGCGGCGCTGGCCGAGCGGGGAGATGCCGCCGAGGACGTAGCCGCTGCTGCGCTCGGCGGCGGCCGGGTCGGCCATGGCGGCGCGCTTGCCGCCGACGGCGGCGGCGAGGGCCTTGAGGTCGAGCTGCCCGGCGACCGGGACCACGCCGACGGTGAGCACGCCGTCCACGTCGGCGACCAGGGTCTTGAAGACCCGCTCGGCGGCGACGCCCAGGACCTCGGCGGCCTCGCCGCCGTAGGAGGCGGCGGCCGGGTCGTGCTCGTAGGCGTGCACGGTGAACGGGACGGCGGCGGTCTCCAGGGCGACGGTAGCGGGGGTGCCCTGCCCGCCCTTCTTCGGCTTCTTCGCCATGTGGGGCTCCTTCTTCGCCGTGCGGGTTCCCCCGGACTTACGTGCGGGTGTCCCGGACTACGTGCGGGTTTTCCGGATCAGTTGGGGCTGAACGACTGGCGGGTGAGGTCGACGGCGGGCAGCGACGGCAGCCAGCTGAGCACGGAGCTCTCGCGGCGCAGCAGGTCGAGTTCGGTGCGCAGCCGCTGGGCGGTGTCGGGGCAGGCCAGCAGCTGCTGCTTGACCGGGGTCTCGAACACCGAGGCGGCGGCGACCAGGTAGGAGAGCACCTGCGGGTCGTCCGGGAGCTCCTGGCGCCCGACGGTGCTGGCCTCGCGGGCCCCGGCGAGGCGCTTCTGGTAGACCCGGAAGGCCCGCTCGACCTCGGCGGCGAGGGCGCCGGAGCCCTCGCCGGGCTGTTCCTCGACGAGTTCGGCCTCGCCGGTCAGGTACGGGCCGGAGACGTCCGCCGAGCGGAGCCGGAACCGCGTGGTGCCGGTGACCAGCAGCTCGTAGCGGCCGTCGGGCTGCTCCTGGACGGAGGCGACGTCGGCGACGCAGCCGATGTGGAACATCGCCTCCAGCGGGTCCCCGGTGGCGGTGCCGAGGCCGTCGAGCGGCCCGGCCGGGCCCTCGTCGGGGCGGACCGGGGAGACCTCGCGGCCGTCCTTGATGGCGAGCACGCCGAAGCGGCGCGGTGTGTCGGCCGGTAGTTGGAGCAGGTCGGCGACGAGACGGCGGTAACGCTCCTCGAAGACGTTCAGGGGCAGCACGAGGCCCGGGTAGAGCACGTTGTTCAGCGGGAAGAGCGGCAGCCGTTCTGTCACGGCGGACAGCGTAGTTCCCCGCGCGGTCGCGGCGCGTCGGGGTTGTGCCCGAGGGCGGGCCCCAGGACGGTCCTCGGGGCGGCCCTGGGGGCGGTCAGCCCCGTTGCAGCATGCGGGTGGCGCCGGCCACGACGGTGGTGGCGAGCAGCCAGCCGACGATCACCAGCCCGGCGGAGACGTACTGGCTGAGGCCCCCGGGGTTCCATCCCTGCTGGCCGAGCTCGACGACCGGGACGAGCTGGCTGAACGTGTACAGCACCGGGTTCCAGTGCGGGTGCTCGTCGGCCTTCAGCGGCTCCAGCGGGTGGGTGGCGAACCACACGCTCCCCAGGGCCCAGGCGAGCAGCAGCCACAGGCCGGCCCGGCCGGGGCGGTAGCCGTAGCCGACGGTGGCGTCCTGGACCCGGCCCCAGATCCGGGCGGGCAGCGGGAGGATCCGGTGGCGGCGGCGCTGCTTGGCGTACAGCACCTCGCGGGCGTCGTCGTCGGCGCCGTCGCGGCGCAGGGCGGCGGCGAGCTGCTCGTAGGACTCGGGCTGGAAGTCCACCGAGGAGCCCTCCAGCCAGGCGATCCGCTGCTGGACGCTGAAGGGCCCGACCGGGCGCAGCACCTCGTAGACGAAGCCGGTCAGGCCCAGGTGGCGGCCGCGCGGCCAGGCGTCCGGGCTGTCGACGAGGTTGCCGACCCGGGCGCGGGAGAGCGAGACGGTGCCGGTGGGGCGGACCCGGCAGGTGAACCGCAGCTCGGGGGTGTGGATGCGGCGCAGCGAGAGCTCGTCGTCACCCTCCAGGTGGAACTCGCCGGAGATCAGGCAGGCGCTCTCGAAGCGGGCGTCGGAGAGCCGGACCCGGCCGAAGGCGCGGAACGGGGTGCTGGGGGCGCCGGGCGGCGGGTTCTGGCCGTAGCCGGAGCCGTAGTAGCTGCGGGAGCCGAACCAGCCGCCGTCGGCGGAGCTGGTCAGGTAGAGGGTGTGGCCGACGGTGAGCCGGACGGCGTTGAGGCAGGTGCGGTTCTGCGGGACGGCGCGCAGCTGGGCGCCGCGCAGCGACAGCCGCCCGCCTATCCGGGCCGTACGGAGGCTCAACTCGCCCTCCACGTCCACGCGTTCGGCCTCGAAGTCCTGGTGGACGGCCAGGCCGTCGGCGGACAGCGCGCGGCCGTAGCGGTCGCCGCCCAGGACGGTCTGGTTGAGCAGCAGGTCGGTGCCGACCTTGGCGTCGGTGAGCCGTACGCCCTCGGGTATCCGGCAGCGGGCCAGGTGGAGGTCGCCGGTGGTGGTGAGCCGGGAGGCCTCCAGGCGGGGGATCAGGCAGGTGACGAAGCGCAGCGTCGAGGCCGAGGCCTCCGAGATGAGGATCTTGCGCTCGAAACGGCACTCGCGGAGCTCGACGTAGTGGCCGATGGCGCCGCCGGCCAGGTTGAGCGCGCCGGTGACCAGCACGCCGTTGAGCCGCAGCGAGGCGACCCGCCCGGTGGTGGCGGCCGGGCCGGCCAGCAGCAGATGGGCGAGGACCCGGGCCCGGACGGTCCGCCCGGGGCCCCAGACGGCGTCCCCGAAGGGGTCGTCGGAGGCGGCGTCGCCACTGCGCCGGTCGAAGACGTTGCCGCGACGGAAGGCCTCCCAGAGCTCACGCTCCGTGTCGGTCCAGCCCTCCGGGGCGTGCTCCAGCATGGTTTTCCCCGTCCCCCCGGTCGTCTCGCCTTTCGTATCACGGACTGAAATGCGGGACCAGGGGTTCCGGCCACTCCTTACACTGGGTGGCGTGATCTCTCGAATCGACCTCCGCGGCTCGCTGGACGACCCGCGTGACCTGCTGCCCCGTGCCGAGTTCGACGTGGCGGCCGCCCTGGAGAAGGTGCGGCCGATCGCCGAGGACGTACGCCATCGCGGGGTCGCGGCCGTGATCGAGATCACCGAGCGCTTCGACGGCGTCCGGCTGGAGTCGACCCGCGTCCCGGCCGAGCAGCTGACCGAGGCCCTGGAGACGCTGGACCCGAAGGTGCGGGCCGCGCTGGAGGAGTCGATCCGCCGGGCCCGCGCCGTGCACGCCGACCAGCGCCGCACCGAGCACACCACCCGGGTGGTGCCGGGCGGCACCGTCACCCAGCGCTGGGTGCCCGTGGAGCGCGTCGGCCTGTACGTGCCGGGCGGGCTGGCGGTCTACCCGTCCTCCGTGGTGATGAACGTGGTGCCGGCCCAGGAGGCGGGCGTCCAGGGCATCGCCGTCACCTCGCCGCCGCAGAAGGAGTTCGACGGCCGCGTCCACCCGACCATCCTGGCGGCCTGCGCGCTGCTCGGCGTGGACGAGGTGTACTCCGTCGGGGGCGCCCAGGCCGTGGCGATGTTCGCGCTGGGCACCGAGGAGTGCGCGCCGGTCAACATGGTCACCGGCCCCGGCAACATCTACGTGGCCGCTGCCAAGCGCTTCTTCGCCGGCCGGATCGGCATCGACTCGGAGGCCGGTCCGACCGAGATCGCCGTCCTCGCCGACGACAGCGCGCTGCCCTCCGACGTGGCCGCCGACCTGATCAGCCAGGCCGAGCACGGACCGACCTCCGGCTCGGTGCTCGTCACCGACTCGCCGGCGCTGGCCGACGCGGTCGAGGCGGAACTCGCCGTCCAGGTCGCCAGGACCAAGCACAGCGAGCGGGTCGCCGAGGCGCTGGGCGGCCGGCAGTCCGGGATCATCCTGGTCGACGACCTGGAGCAGGGCCTCGCCGTGGTCAACGCCTACGCGGCCGAGCACCTGGAGATCCAGACCCGGGACCCGCACGCGGCGGCCGCCAAGGTCGTCAACGCGGGCGCCGTCTTCATCGGCCGCTGGACGCCGGTCTCGCTGGGCGACTACGCGGCCGGCTCCAACCACGTGCTGCCCACCGGCGGCTGCGCCTGCCACTCCTCCGGCCTGTCCGTGCAGACCTTCCTGCGCGGCGTCCAGGTCGTCGAGTACGACCGGGACGCGCTCGCGGACGTCGCCGCGCACGTGGTCAACCTCGCCAACGCGGAGGACCTGCCCGGGCACGGCGACGCGATCAAGGCGCGCTTCGACTGGACGGTGCCGGGATCGTGACTGCTGTGAATCCTGTGACTCCTGTTACTTCTGAGGCTGGTGCGACTCCGGTGGCTGGTGCGACTCGGGTGACCCGGATCGACGACCTCCCCATCCGCGACGAGCTGCGCGGCCAGTCCCCGTACGGCGCGCCGCAGCTGGACGTGCCCGTCCAGCTGAACACCAACGAGAACCCGTACCCGCTCCCCGAGGAGCTGGTCGCCCGGATCGCCGAGCGCGTCGCCGAGGCCGCCCGCAACCTCAACCGCTACCCCGACCGGGACGCCGTCGAACTGCGCGAAGGCCTCGCCGCCTACCTCGGCCGGACCACCGGCTTCGCCGTCACCCGGCAGCAGGTCTGGGCCGCCAACGGCTCCAACGAGGTGCTCCAGCAGCTGCTGCAGACCTTCGGCGGCCCCGGCCGCAGCGCGCTCGGCTTCGAGCCCTCCTACTCGATGCACGCGCTGATCTCCCGGGGCACCGGCACCGAGTGGATCTCCGGCCCGCGGCGCGACGACTTCACCATCGACCTGGACGCCGCCCTCGGCGCGATCGCCGAGCACCGGCCGAACGTGGTCTTCATCTGCTCGCCGAACAACCCGACCGGCACCGCCGTCGCCGCCGACACCGTGCTGCGGCTCTACGAGGCCGCGCAGGCCGCCGGGCCCAGCCTGGTCGTCGTCGACGAGGCCTACGTCGAGTTCTCGCACCGGGCCTCGCTGCTGCCGCTCATCGAGGGCCGCCCCAACCTGGTGGTCTCCCGCACCATGTCCAAGGCCTTCGGCGCGGCCGGGCTGCGCCTGGGCTACCTGGCCGCCGACCCGGCCGTGGTGGACGCGGTGCAGCTGGTCCGCCTGCCGTACCACCTGTCGTCCGTCACCCAGGCCACCGCGCTGGCCTGCCTGGAGCACACCGACACCCTGCTCGGGTACGTCGGCCGGCTCAAGGAGGAGCGCGACCGGCTGGTCGACGCGCTGCGCGGGCTCGGCCTGGAGGTCACCGACTCGGACGCCAACTTCGTCCAGTTCGGCCGCTTCGCCGACACCCACGCCGTCTGGCAGGCCATCCTCGACCAGGGCGTCCTGGTCCGTGACAACGGCGTCCCCGGGTGGCTGCGCGTCACCGCCGGCACGCCCGCAGAGAACGACGCCTTCCTGGACGCCGTCCGCACAGTGATCAAGGAGCTGTAACCCGTATGTCCCGCATCGGACGCGTCGAACGCACCACCAAGGAGACCGCGGTCCTGGTCGAGATCGACCTCGACGGCACCGGGAAGACCGACATCTCCACGGGCGTCGGGTTCTACGACCACATGCTCGACCAGCTCGGCCGCCACGGTCTCTTCGACCTCACCGTCAAGACCGACGGCGACCTGCACATCGACACCCACCACACCATCGAGGACACCGCCCTCGCGCTCGGCGCCGCCTTCAAGCAGGCGCTCGGCGACAAGGTCGGCATCTACCGCTTCGGCAACTGCACGGTGCCGCTGGACGAGTCGCTCGCCCAGGTCACCGTGGACCTCTCCGGCCGGCCGTACCTGGTGCACACCGAGCCCGAGCACATGGCGCCGATGATCGGCTCGTACGACACCACGATGACCCGGCACATCCTGGAGTCCTTCGTGGCCCAGGCGCAGGTCGCCCTGCACGTCCACGTGCCGTACGGGCGCAACGCCCACCACATCGTGGAATGCCAGTTCAAGGCGCTGGCCCGAGCCCTGCGCTACGCCGCCGAGCGCGACCCGCGCGCGGCCGGAATCCTCCCCTCGACCAAGGGTGCACTGTGAGCAAGGCGGCCCTCGCCCTCATCTTCGTCGGCCTCTTCCTGGCCGGCGGCGTGATCTCGTTCTGGAAGCAGAAGCTGCCCAAGGGCGTCATCCTGGTGCTCGCGTTCGGCTCGGTCATGTGCCTGGCCTCCGGCATCATGCGCCTCTAGACCCGCAGTAGAGAGACTGGACACCTGAACATGGGCAAGAACGTCGTCGTCCTCGACTACGGGTCGGGCAACCTCCGCTCCGCGCAGCGCGCGCTCGAACGGACCGGGGCGGACGTCACCGTCACCTCCGACTACGACACCGCGATGAACGCGGACGGCCTGCTCGTCCCCGGCGTCGGCGCCTTCGAGGCCTGCATGCGCGGCCTGAAGTCCGTCCGGGGCGACTGGATCATCGGCCGCCGGCTCGCCGGAGGCCGCCCCGTCATGGGCATCTGCGTCGGCATGCAGATCCTCTTCGAGAAGGGGGTCGAGCACGGCGTGGAGACGGCCGGCTGCGACGAGTGGCCCGGCGTCGTCGAGCCGCTGGACGCCCCCGTCATCCCGCACATGGGCTGGAACACCGTGGACGTGCCCGAGGGCAGCCGGATGTTCGCCGGCCTCGACCCGCAGAGCCGCTTCTACTTCGTGCACTCCTACGGCGTGCGGCACTGGGAGCTGGAGACCCACAGCGCACGGATCCACGCCCCGCTCGTCACCTGGGCCACCCACGGGCAGCCCTTCGTCGCCGCCATCGAGAACGGCCCGCTCTGGGCCACCCAGTTCCACCCCGAGAAGTCCGGCGACGCCGGCGCCGCCCTCCTGACCAACTGGGTCAACACCCTCTGAGCTTGGAAGAGTTGTGACTATGAGCCGCCTCGAACTGCTTCCCGCCGTCGACGTCCGGGACGGCCAGGCAGTCCGCCTGGTCAAGGGCGCGTCCGGCACCGAGACCTCCTTCGGCGAACCCCTCGCCGCCGCCCTCGCCTGGCAGAACGCCGGCGCCGAGTGGCTGCACCTGGTCGACCTCGACGCCGCCTTCGGCACCGGCACCAACTACGAGCTGCTGCGCGAGGTCACCGGCCGCCTCGACATCAAGGTCGAGCTGTCCGGCGGCATCCGCGACGACGAGTCGCTCGCCAACGCGCTCGCCACCGGCTGCACCCGGGTCAACCTCGGCACCGCCGCCCTGGAAGCCCCCGAGTGGGTCGCCAAGGCCATCGCCGAGCACGGCGACAAGATCGCCGTCGGCCTGGACGTCGTCGGCACCACCCTGCGCGGCCGCGGCTGGACCCGCGACGGCGGCCAGCTCTTCGAGGTGCTGGAGCGGCTCAACCAGGAGGGCTGCGCCCGCTACGTCGTCACCGACGTCAACCGGGACGGCACCCTGACCGGCCCCAACCTGCAGCTGCTGCGCGACGTCTGCGCCGCCACCGACCGCCCCGTCGTCGCCTCCGGCGGCGTCTCCTCGCTCGACGACCTGCGCGCCATCGCCGGCCTGGTCGGTGAGGGTGTCGAGGGCGCCATCGTGGGCAAGGCACTCTACGAGCAGAAGTTCACCCTCGAAGAGGCCCTGGAGGCGGTTTCAGGATGACGGAACGTCGGATCGTGCGTGGCAGGGTCGGCGGATTCTCCCCCTGGGAGGACCAGTTCGGCTACTCGCGGGCGGTCGCCGCGGGAGACCACGTGCACGTGGCCGGCTCCACCGCCTGGGTGAACGGCCGGATCGAGCACGAGGGAGACCCCTACCGGCAGACCCTCGCCGCGTTCGGCGTCGGGCTCAACGCCCTCGCCGCGTACGGTCTGACGGCGGACGACGTGGTCCGCACCCGGATGTACATCACCCACGCCCGCGACGCCGACGAGGTGGGCCGCGCCCACCACCAACTCTTCGACGCCGCCCGCCCGGTGGCCACCATGGTGGTGGTCGACGGGCTGATCGACTCCCGGATGATGGTCGAGGTCGAGCTCGACGCCTATCGTGCCGGGCTGGCAAAGACCCTGGAAGGCAACCAGCCGTGACCCTCGCCGTACGTGTCATCCCCTGCCTGGACGTCGACGCCGGGCGGGTGGTCAAGGGCGTCAACTTCCAGAACCTGCGCGACGCCGGAGACCCGGTCGAGATGGCCAAGCTCTACGATGCCGAGGGCGCCGACGAGTTGACCTTCCTCGATATCACCGCCTCCTCCGGCGACCGGGAAACCACCTACGACGTGGTCCGCCGCACCGCCGAACAGGTCTTCATCCCGCTCACCGTCGGCGGCGGCATCCGCGCCGTCGAGGACGTCGACAAGCTGCTGCGGGCCGGCGCCGACAAGGTCGGCGTCAACACCGCCGCCATCGCCCGGCCGGAACTGGTCCGCGAGATCGCCCAGCGGTTCGGGCGGCAGGTCCTGGTGCTGTCCGTGGACGCCCGGCGCTGCGCTCCCGGCACCGAGACCGCGTCCGGCTACGAGGTGACCACCCACGGCGGGCGCAAGGGCACCGGCCTCGACGCCGTCGAATGGGCCGGGCGCGCGGCCGAACTCGGCGCCGGCGAGATCCTGCTCAACTCGATGGACGCCGACGGCACCAAGGACGGGTACGACCTGGAGATGATCCGGGCCGTCCGCAAGGCCGTCTCCGTGCCCGTCATCGCCTCCGGCGGCGCCGGCAAGCTCGCGGACTTCGCGCCGGCCGTCGAAGCGGGTGCGGACGCGGTGCTCGCCGCGAGCGTCTTCCACTTCGGGGACCTGCGGATCGGGCAGGTCAAGGACGCGCTGCGGGAGGCCGGGCACCCGGTGCGGTGACCGTCCGTACTGCCGCGAGAGGGCCCGCTGCGCACCGGCGCAGCGGGCCCTCTCGCGTGCTCAGGACTGTTCGCGGGGCTCGCCCTTGATCAGCGCGAACGGCGTGCCGTGCGGGTCCACGATCCAGGCGATCCGGCCGACGTTCGGCACGTCCTCGGGCCCCATCACCACCGTGCCGCCGGCCGCCTTCGCCTTCGCGATCAGCGCGTCCACGTCGCCGGCGGCGAAGTACGGCGTCCAGGCGGAGGGCTCCTGCGGGGACATGGTCGGGGCGATGCCGCCGAAGGCCGTGGCCTGTTGGTCGCCCTCGGAGGTCGAGATCACCCGGTAGTCCATGCCCGGAGCCGGCTCGAACTTCTCCACCCGCCAGCCGAACAGCGCCTGGTAGAAGCCGAACCCGGCGCTCTGGTCCGAAGTGTGCAGCTCGGACCAGACCAGCGCGCCGTCCTCCGACACCACGTCCAGGCCGGTGGTCGTGCCCGGCTGCCAGACCGCGAACCTGGCCCCCTGCGGGTCGGCGAACTGGGCGAACCACCCCTCGCCCATGACGTCCATCGGCGGGACCAGGACCGAACCGCCCGCCTGCTCGGCGGCCTGCGCGGTGGCGTTCACGTCGGCCGTACGGAAGTACGTCGTCCAGGTCGGCTGGTCACCCTCGTCGAGCGGGCCGACGGCGCCGACCGTCCTGCCGTTCAACTGGAAGAAGCCGTAGCCGCCCGCCTCCGGGCCGCCGGACCGGAACGTCCAGCCGAAGACCTTGCCGTAGAACTCGGCCGTGGCGGGGATGTCCGGGCTGCCGAGGTCGATCCAGCAGGGCGCGCCGGCCGGAAAGTCGGTGGTGAGCATGAGGTGGTGCCCCTTCGACGGAAGACGTGACCAGGCCGGTTCCGTCGGGCGCGCGCACGCACCCTCCCCGGCCCTCTGCGAGTCTGCACCCGCCCACTGACATCCGCAGCCGGGGAGCGCGGCCGGGAGCCCTCAGCCGCGCCCCCGGAAACGGGCCCACAGCTGAGCTGCCCGGTTCAGGCCATCGGTCCACGGGTCCGGATCGTCTCCGGCGATCTCGGCCCACATCCGGGCCTGAGCCTGCGCGAAGACGTCCACCACCGCCGGATCGCCGGCCCGCCACGCAGGGACCCTGGCGGCCCACGCTTCCGCCCCAGCCGGGCTGTGACCGCCCGCAGCGATCAACCAGATCACCCACAGGGCCGATTCGATCCAGGGCGCTCCCCGGGTGGCCCACGCCCAGTCGACCAGCAGCGCATGGCCCCCGGGAATCAACACGTTCTCGTTGTTCAGATCGGTGTGCAACAGGGAACTACCGGCGAACCGGGACAGCACCTCGGGGTCGTCCACGTAGGCGGCCCATCGCTGCTCGGCCCGGCGTAGCTCGATCGGGGGACACGGGGTACGGCCGAGCCGGCTGAGGGCGTCGACCATCAGCTACCGGGGCGCACCAACAGGTACTCGTCCAAGAATGGACTGGCGATGAGGCTGTGCACTTTCCCTCCTCTGCTGAGCAATTCGGAGAAGCGCCGCGAGTGGCGGCGGTTCCCCGAGGGCGCCTGAGCCCTCGGGGATGCCCTGGCTGGCCTCACCAGGGCGGAAGCCAGCCAAAGCTGTTTGCCTGGCAGTCAGGTCGTCAGGTCGTCAGGTCGTCAGGTGTCGGAGCGGCGCAGGTACGCGTCAGCGGCCGACACGGTGTAGAAGCGCCTGATCCGGTCCGAGGAACCCGGAGCGCGCAGGTACTCGTGCTGTTCGCGGTCGTAGATCCCCCAGCACTCCAGCAGGAAGAAGTGGGGGCTTCGGGAGTCGATCAGGCGGATCTCGTAACGAGACGAGGCGGAAGGAGCGGTCATCGCGACTTCCGTCCGGGCGTGAACATGAGCCGGAAGGGCTGGTACGGCGAGCCGCGAGTCCCCCGTCGCGAGTTGGTCGGGCGCCGCCTCGAACCAGACCACCTTGCCCTCCTCCGCCGGGTACCAGCCCCAGGAGTAGGCCAGCGCCTCCACCAGGAGCAGGCCACGGCCGCCGGTGGCCATGTCGTCCGCCGTGCTCCTCACCGGCGGCTGCGGACTCCTGTCCGCGACCTCGACCCGGAGGCGGACTCCGGTCCACCGGACCGTGACGCGGCAGCGCTTTCCGGTGTGCTCAACGGCGTTGGCCAGCAGCTCGTCGGCGCACAACTCCATGTCCCGCAGCGACTTCTCGGAGAGGAGTTCCGGCCAGGACCGAGCCACATGCACCACCCAGAGCCGGGCGAATTTCACCGCAGCCGTGGTCGGTTGCACCTCTTGGGACTTCGGCATCGGGAGTACAGCGCAGTCGTCGGTGTTCATCAGCCCTCCCGGACTGGGGCGTTGATCGGCGCGGCGATGAGCAGCCGCACGGTGGTTCGACCTTCGGAGCGACAGGACTCAATGGCCCTGGCAGGCTCGAATCCAGTGAACCGGCCCAACAGCACGATCGGTATGCATGTCGACACGTAGAGTGGTTTACGCGGTTTACAGCTCGACCTCAGGGGATCGATCGTGGCCACACGCAGGGAACCCAATCACCGCCTCAGGGAGACGATTTCAGCGGGCGGATGGACCTATGAGGCGTTAGCCCGTGCTGTGCGGTGCATCGGTGCGGAGAACGGAGAGATGCTCCTCACCAACAAGTCCGCCGTGGCCCACTGGATCAACGGCGCGCAGCCGGCCGGGCAAGTCGGCCACTACATCGCAGAGGCGCTCTCCCGCCGGTCCGGGCGTCGGGTCACCCTTGCCGAACTCGGCTTCGCCACCCCGGAAGAGTCCTTGGCGGTGAGTAGTGATCCGGTCGAGGCGGTTGCCGATCTCGGCCGTGCAGATGTCGAGCGCCGCACCTTTCTGGCTGTCGCCGCATTCACAACTGCCGGTGTAGCCATGCCGCTGCTCTACGATCCTGAGCCCATCTCGCGTCTGATGAGGGCCCGGACCGGCTTGGCTCGCATCGGTGTTGAAGAAGTTGAGGTCGTTCGGCAGATCACTGCCGCGTTCAGCGCGGCAGACGAACGACTCGGCGGCGGGCATGGGCTGACCACCGTGACCGCCTACCTGGCCGACACGGCAGCCCCGATGCTCAACGGCCGCTTCCCCAACGAAAGTGTGCGGCGGCACGCCTTCGGAGCCGTGGCCGAACTTGCCTACCTTGCTGGATGGAAACACCACGACCTCGGCCAAGAAGGCGCCGCCCAGCGTTACTACCAGGTCGGTTACCAACTCGCTGTGGAGTCGGATCCGCATGGTCACGCCGGATGGATGATGCGCACCCTGGCTCATCAGGCGCTCAGTCTCAAGCAGCCCCACCACTGTGCGGCGCTGATCGAGAATGCACTCGCTCGGAGCGTTGGTCGGGTGGATGGAAAGACCGAGGCGCTTCTTCACATCACTCACGCTCGTGCTTTCGCCGCCACCCGGGACAAGCCCGCCGCAGCCAAGGCACTCCTCGCCGCAGAGAACGCCCTCGTCCGAGACGGCGACCCGCAGCCCAGTTTCTCATTCGTCAGCGGCCCTGCGGTCGGTACTGTCGCCAGCCACACTGCCCGAACCCTCACCGACCTCGGGGACCACGCAGTAACCGAACAGCAGCACCGTGCCGCGCTGATTCGTTGGGATGCCGAGAAGTACAAGCGGGTTCACGCCCTCACCTACGCAGACCTGGGTGACAGCTTGGCTGTTCAAGCCCGAGCGGACGAGGCGGTCGCAGCCTGGGGACGTGCGCTCGACCTCATGGCCGGCATGACCTCGGATCGGACGAGAAAGGCGATTTCCTCAATCCGCCCTTGCTTGGCGATCTACCGTAGACGTGGTGTTCCTGGAGCCGTAGATCTGGAACGCCGAACACGTGAGGCACTGACATGACAGCTGTAACGCAGGAAGGACTCGACCGAGTGGACCAGCCGACCGCCGATCAGACGACTGCTCTCAAGCCCGCCACGGAGTCGATGACCCTGCTGGTCGCCGCCGTCATCGTCCATGACCTTGAAGCTCAACGTGTCGTTCTTCTCCGGCGGGGGCCCAAGGCCAAGTTCGCGCAAGGCCTGTGGGATCTGCCGGTCGGCAAGAACGAACCAGGCGAGCCGATCACGGGGACGGCGGTTCGCGAGCTCAGGGAGGAGACCGGGCTCGTCGTCGCTCCTGAGGATTTGCAACTTGCCCACGTCATCCACGGTGCTCGCGGCGTCGAGGCTCCCAACGGCTTCCTGACCGTCGTTTTCGCGGCACACCGGTGGTCCGGTGAGCTCGCGAACGGGGAACCTGCCAAGCACTCGGACGTTGCGTGGATCGGCGTCGGGGCTGTACCGGAGGAATTCGTCTCCACTACCAGGGAGGCCCTGATCAATTATCTGACCAATGGACCGAGCGTCTCTCTCGATTCGTGGCGGAGCCGATAGCCAGCGGGGAGTTTCCGACCTCCTCCCAATCCTCTTGGTCTTGGGTCGTCGAGCGCTGCCCCTCGGTATTCCGAGGGGCAGCGCATCATTTTTCTCTCTTTAAGGCAGTGGCAGGACGTGGCGGAGGGCTTCGAGGGCGTCCGGGGGGCCGTCGACGGTGAGGGTGGTGTGGGTGCCGCGGCCGTAGGTGAAGAGGATCAGTTCGCCCGGTTCGCCGGTGAGTTGGACGGTGGGGGAGCCGGTGGGGCCGACGGTGAGGGACTGGCCGTCGGGGCGGCTCAGCACCAGTCGGACGGGGGAGCGGCGGCCGGCTTCCAGGCGGGCCAGCAGGGGCAGTCGGCGCCACAGGGCTTCGGCGCGGCCGGCGGGGACCGGGGCGGGGGTCCAGTCGTCGGCGGCCCGCAGGACGTCCTCGGCGTGCACGTAGTACTCGACGGTGTTCGCGGCCTCGTCGGCGCCGGGCAGGGCGAACGGGGAGAGCACCGGCGGGCCGGAGCGGAAGAGCTTCAGCAGCTCCTCGTACGGGCGCTCGGCGTACGCGGACTGCACCCGGCGGGCCCGGTCGGCGAGGGCGCCGATCAGCAGTCCGGCCGCCGCGTCCGGGCGGTGCTCGCGGACCACCAGGTGGGCGGCGAGGTCGCGGGTGGTCCACCCGGCGCAGAGGGTGGGGGCGTCCGGCCCGGCGGCGGCCAGGAGTGCGGCGAGGCGGTGGCGTTCGGCGAGGGCGTGGTTCGACATGGCGCCACGATAGAGGCTGTCAGCGCAGGTTGCCGGTGAGCTTGGGGCCGCCCTGCTTGTTGCCGGCGGTCAGGGTGCAGGTGTAGTCCCGCCAGCCCTGCTGGTAGTTGGCCTGGGCAGGGCCGAACTGGCGGCCGTAGTACGTCTTCCCGTCGTTCTGGCGGGCCTTGGCGGCGGCCTCGGCCTCCTTGCAGCCCTCGCGCATGGCGAGCGCGATCGGGATCTCGCCGGTCAGGCCGTCGGCCAGTTTCAGGTCGGCGATCACCTGGCCGTCGTGCTCGCCGGTGCAGGGGCGCTCCTCGGCCTTGGTGATCACCGGGCTGAGCTGCGGGTGGTCGAAGCAGGCGCCGACCGGGAAGAAGGCGTACGGCGGGGCCTTGGTCGGGGTGGGTGTCGGCGTGGGCGTCGGGGTCGGGGTGGCCGTGGGGGTCGGCGGGGGCGGCGCGGCGGCGGGCTTGCGCTCCTCCGGCCAGAGCAGGACGGTGGCCACCACCGCGAGCAGCACGGCCAGGACGGCCACGACGGCGAGGACCAGGCCCCGGGACGGGCGGGAGTCGGCGGCTGCGGGCGGCTGCTGCTCGGAGGTCATGGCCATGAGGATGGCCCACGCGGGGCCCGCCCGGCAGGCGGTTGGCCGAAATCACCCCTTTACGGCGATGTTCGGGGTGGGGCCGGACAGGCTCCCGGGCCAGGCTTCCCGCGGTACGGATCCGGCCCGGCGGTTGTGAGCGCACCGAGTAGGGGCACACCGCACAGGGGCACAGGCCGCGCCGGGGCGGCGGGCCGGACTGCAACAATGGCCCCATGTCCACCACACCCGCCACCCCCGGCACCACTGCCCTGGCCCCCGAGATCGCCGCGCGCCTCAAGCGCACCGAGGACGGCCTGCTCCCGGCGATCGCGCAGCAGTACGACACCGGCGAGGTGCTGATGCTGGGCTGGATGGACGACGAGGCGCTGCACCGCACGCTCACCACCGGCCGCTGCACCTACTGGAGCCGCAGCCGCCGCGAGTACTGGGTGAAGGGCGACACCTCCGGCCACGCCCAGGCGGTCAAGTCGGTGGCGCTGGACTGCGACGGCGACACCCTGCTGGTGAAGGTCGACCAGACCGGTGCCGCCTGCCACACCGGCGACCGCACCTGCTTCGACGCCGACGTGCTCCCGCTCGCCTGACCCCTCCGCCCACTCCTCCTGCCGGAACTCCAGAAGGTGCCGCTCGCCATGGATCTCGAAGCCTTCCGCAAGCTCGCCGTCGACACCCGGGTCATCCCGGTCACCCGCAGGCTCCTCGCGGACGGTCTCACCCCGATCGGCCTGTACCGCAGCCTCGCCGAGGAGCGGCCCGGCACCTTCCTGCTGGAGTCCGCCGAGCAGGGCCGCAGCTGGTCGCGCTACTCCTTCGTCGGCGTCCGCAGCGCCGCCGTCCTCACCGTCGGGGAGGACGGCGAGGCCCGCTGGCTGGGCACCCCGCCGGTCGGCATCCCGACCGGCGGCGACCCCTTGCAGGTGCTGCGCGCCGCGCTGGAGGCGCTGCACACCCCGCGCCGCGACGACGACGGCCTGCCGCCGCTCACCGGCGGCCTGGTCGGCTACCTGGGCTACGACGTCGTCCGCCGGCTGGAGAAGCTGCCCGACCTCAACCCGGACGACCTGCGGCTGCCCGAGCTGACCATGCTGCTCGCCACCGACCTCGCCGTGCTCGACCACGTCGACGGCACGGTGCTGCTGATCGCCAACGCCGTCAACCACAACGACCTCGCCAGCGGCGTGGACGAGGCCTACGCGGACGCGGTGGCCCGGCTGGACGCCATGGAGGCCGACCTGCTCAAGCCGGTCGACCCGGGCCTGGCCACCTTCACCCCGGCCGGGCCGGGCGAGGCCCGCTCCCCGTTCGGCGGCGCGCCGTACCGGGCGGCGGTGGAGGTGGTCAAGGAGCGGATCCGGGCCGGCGAGGCCTTCCAGGTCGTCCCTTCGCAGCGCTTCGAGGCGCCCTGCCCGGCCTCGGCGCTGGACGTCTACCGGGTGCTGCGCACGACCAACCCCAGCCCGTACATGTACCTGTTCCGCTTCCCGGGGCCGGACGGCACCGCCGAGGGCGGCTTCGACGTGGTCGGCTCCAGCCCGGAGGCGCTGGTCAAGGTGACCGGCGGCGAGGCGATGGTGCACCCGATCGCCGGGACGAGGCACCGCGGCGCCACCCCGCACGAGGACGCGGCGCTGGCCGCCGAGCTGCTCGCCGACCCCAAGGAGCGGGCCGAGCACCTGATGCTGGTCGACCTGGGCCGCAACGACCTGGGCCGGGTCTGCGAGCCGGGCAGCGTGGAGGTGGTCGACTTCATGCACATCGAGCGCTACAGCCACGTGATGCACATCGTCTCCACCGTCACCGGCCGGGTGGCGCCCGGGCGGACCGCCTTCGACGTGCTGACCGCCTGCTTCCCGGCCGGCACCCTGTCCGGCGCGCCCAAGCCCCGCGCGATGCGGATCATCGAGGAGCTGGAGCCCACCCGCCGCGGCCTGTACGGCGGCTGCGTCGGCTACCTGGACTTCGCCGGGGACTCCGACACCGCGATCGCGATCCGCACCGCCGTGCTGCGCGACGGCACCGCCTTCGTGCAGGCCGGCGCGGGCGTGGTCGCGGACTCCGACCCGCACGGGGAGGACACCGAGTGCCGCAACAAGGCGGCCGCCGTGCTGCGGGCCGTCGCCACCGCCAATACGCTGCGGACGCCGGAACTGTCGTAAGTCGTCAGTCGTACGTCGTCAGTGTCGTCAGTGTCGTCAGTCGTCAAGGGAGGCGGCCGGGATGTCCGAGGTGTCGCCCGACGAACTGCGGCGGGTGGTGGTGCTCGATGCGGCCGCCCAGATCGAGGACCAGTTGGGCGGGCACGGCCGGGTGCTGTCCGGCGCCGTGATCGACGCCCCGGCCGGGGCCCCCGACCTGATCCCCGACCTGACGGTGACCGCCCCGGGGGCGGAGCCCGACGGCCGGGGCCGGTACCCCCAGGGCGCCGTCGAGGCCGTCCTGGAGGTGGCCCGGTCGCACCTGGCCGCGGCGGCGCTGGCGTACGCGTGCAGCGGGATCCCGCTGTACGTGGTGGTCGACCCGGCGGCGGCGGCCTGCACCGTGCACACCGCGCCGTCCGTCGACGACGGGTACCGGGAGGCGGAGCGGGTTCCGTTCGGCAACGATCTCTTCCTGCCGCTCGCCGGGCGGACGCTGGTGCTGCGGACGGACGAGTTCCCGGCCGGGCCGCCCACCCCGGGTGCGGGGCCGGACGCCGGGCGGGGGATAGTGGACGGGTGAGCGCACCTGACCAGACCCCCGTACCCGCCCCGCCGGCCCCCGCGTCGGGCCGCCGGACGCTCGGCGTGATGCTCCTGCTGACCGTGCTGAGCGCCGTGCTGGTGCTCACGGCCGTCGGCCGGGTCTGGGCCGAGGGCCGGGCCGGCACCCTGGCGGTGTCCGTCTCCGGCGGCGCGATCTCCGAACTCCCTGGCGGGCTCGCCCTGGTGGGGCTCGCGGCGGCCGTCGCGGTGTTCGCGGTGCGCGGCGCGGGCCGGCTCGCGGTCGGCGCGCTGACCCTGCTGGCGGGCCTCGGCGCGGCCGCCGCCTCGGCCGCGGGCGCCGGGGACACCGCCGCGCTGGACGCCGAGGCGGCCCGCAAGTTGGCGCTGTCCGGCTCGGCGGCCACCGAGGTCGGCCACACCGGCTGGCCCTGGGTGGCGCTGGCCGGCGGGCTGCTGCTGGCCGTCGCCGGGCTGCTCACCCTCCGCTACGGCCGGAGCTGGCCGGCCATGGGCAGCCGCTACGAGGCGCCCACCCGCAAGGCCCCGGCGAAGAGCGACACCCCGGCCGACCTGTGGAAGGCGCTGGACCGGGGCGAGGACCCGACCACGGTCTGAGCGCGGAGTCTGAGCGCCGGCCTTGAGCGCCGGGCCCGGGCGGGCCCGGGCTTCGGGCCCCAGCGGGCCTCAGCAGCCCTCAACGGGCCCCGGCGCCGGTGTGACGCGATAGACCCGCCACCCGCTTTGGGCCGCCGGTGTGTGGCCCGGCACAATGGAACCCGTCAACCCGCCGGCGGCCCCGCAGGCCCGGCCGGGCCCCGAGAGGCTAGGAGCACCACTCAGATGGCAGCAGCAGCACACGGTCACACCACCGCCGCCTGGACCGGCGTGACCATCACGTTCATCGGTTTCGGGATCGCGGGGGTCGCGATGATCCTCCCGTCGGTGATGCTGGTCTGGGCCGGCATCGCGGTCATCCTGGCCGGCGGTGTGGTCGGCAAGGCCATGTCGATGGCGGGCATGGGCAAGCAGCCGAGCGCCAACGTGTACACCTCGCACGAGGAGCAGCGCGCGGCCCGGGCCGCCGTCGCCGCCTGACGACGGACTCCTCGCAGCAGTACGACTCGCAGGAGTACGACTCGCGGCAGTACCGACTTCGTAGCAGTACCGAACGGCGGGCGCGCCACGCCCGCCGTTTCGTTCTGTCCGGGCCCGGCCCGGGCAGAATCGGGGCGTGACCTCCGCCTCCACCACCTCCGCCCTGCCGCCCGTCCTGCGCCGGCTGGGTCCGCCGCTGGCCGCGCTGGCGGCGGTGGCCGTCCCCGCCGTCTACGTCGCCGCGGTGGACCCGAACACCCCCGGGCACTACCCCGACTGCCCCTTCCTGGCCGCCACCGGCTGGTGGTGCCCCGGCTGTGGGGGGCTGCGCTGCGTCCACGGGCTGGCCCACGGGGACTTCACCGGCGCGCTGCACGACAACGCCGCGGCCGTCCTGCTGTTCGGCGTCCTGGCGCTGCTGTGGCTGCGCTGGGCCTGGGCCGCGCTGACCGGCGGCGGGCCGCGGCCCAGGGCCCCGCTCGGGGCCCGGCGCTGGGTGCTGGTCCTCCTGCTGTTGCTGGTGTTCACGGTGGTGCGCAACCTGCCCGTCGGGGCGGGGCTGGCGCCCCTGCTGGTTTGATCGCCCGCGCCGACGGGTAGCGACCCGCGCGGGCTGGCGCACCGGTCCACAGCGGGGCCCGTACATCGGTCCACTTGGTCCGCACCGCACGTCCGGGCGGTGCCGGAGAACCGGTGAAACCGCAGTTGGGAGCCGCCCAGGGGGGCGTCCGGCACGCGAGACGCACACCGGGCGGATGCGCCCCGCGCCCCCGGGTGCCGATACCATCGAAGTGCCGCCGGGCCACCGCCCGGACGGCTCGTCGCCGGCGAACGAACAGAAATGTTGGGGGGCACTTCGCGTGAGCGAGCGAACCATTGACAGGTGCGTGTTGCGCGCAGCGCCTGCTGAGCGAAGCGAGGTGTGCGCATGAGTGTGCTCGACACGATCATCGAGGGGGTCCGTGAGGACCTCGCCGAACGGCAGGCCCGGGTCTCCCTGGACCAGCTGAAGGAACTCGCCGCCAAGGCCCCCGAGGCCAAGGACGGCGTCGCCGCGCTCAAGGGCGACGGGGTCCGGGTGATCTGCGAGGTGAAGCGCTCCAGCCCGTCCAAGGGCGCGCTGGCCGCGATCGCCGACCCGGCCGCCCTGGCGGGCGACTACGCGGCCGGCGGCGCCGCCGCGATCAGCGTGCTCACCGAGCAGCGCCGCTTCGGCGGCTCGCTGGCCGACCTGGACGCCGTCCGCGCGGCGGTGGACACCCCGCTGCTGCGCAAGGACTTCATCGTCACCGCCTACCAGCTGTGGGAGGCCCGCGCGCACGGCGCCGACCTCGCGCTGCTGATCGTCGCCGCCCTCGACCAGTCGGCCCTGGTGTCGCTGATCGAGCGGGCCGAGTCGATCGGCCTCACCCCGCTGGTCGAGGTGCACGACGAGGAGGAGATCAAGCGCGCGGTGGACGCCGGGGCGCGGATCATCGGCGTCAACGCCCGCAACCTCAAGACCCTTGAGGTGGACCGCAACACCTTCGGCAACGTCGTCCACGCCATCCCGGACAGCGTCGTCAAGATCGCCGAGTCCGGCGTGCGCGGCCCGCTGGACGTGATCTCCTACGCCAACCTGGGCGCCGACGCCGTCCTGGTCGGCGAGTCCCTGGTGACCGGCAAGGACCCGCGCGCCGCGGTCGCCGACCTGGTCGCGGCCGGCGCCCACCCCGCCGTCCGGCACAAGGACTGACCCGCCGACATGAAGATCGCCAGCCGCCTCGCCCCCGGTTGCCGCCCGCGCGGCTGCCGCGCGCCCGCACGCCGGGTGCTGGGGCGGCGGGTGCGCTACGTGATCGGCTGCGAGCCCGGGCAGGTGCCGGGCCGCCGATGGCGACGGACATCCGGCTGAGCCCAGCCACGAGACGTCCCTGTCGTCATCTCCCAAAGGACTCCACCATGTCCGACAAGTCCGCGAAGGACTACCTGCCCGGCGCCCAGGTGCCGGACGCCCGAGGCTACTTCGGTGCCTACGGCGGCCGCTTCATCCCCGAGGCGCTGGTCGCCGCCGTCGAGCAGGTCGCCGAGGAGTACGAGAAGGCCAAGGCCGACCCGGCCTTCGCCGCCGAACTCGACGGCCTGCTCAAGGACTACACCGGCCGCCCGAGCCCGCTGACCGACGTGCACCGCTTCTCCGCCGAGGCGGGCGGCGCGCGCGTCCTGCTCAAGCGCGAGGACCTCAACCACACCGGCTCGCACAAGATCAACAACGTGCTGGGCCAGGCCCTGCTCACCCGGCGGATGGGCAAGACCCGGATCATCGCCGAGACCGGTGCCGGCCAGCACGGCGTGGCCACCGCCACCGCCTGCGCCCTGTTCGGCTTCGACTGCACCATCTACATGGGCGAGGTCGACACCCAGCGCCAGGCGCTGAACGTGGCCCGGATGCGGATGCTCGGCGCCGAGGTGGTGTCCGTCACCTCCGGCAGCCGCACCCTCAAGGACGCCATCAACGAGGCGTTCCGCGACTGGGTCGCCAACGTGGACTCCACCCACTACCTGTTCGGCACCGTGGCCGGCCCGCACCCCTTCCCGATGATGGTCCGCGACTTCCACCGGGTCATCGGCGTCGAGGCCCGCCAGCAGGTGCTCGACCGCACCGGGCGGCTGCCCGACGCCGTCGTCGCCTGCGTCGGCGGCGGCTCCAACGCGATGGGCATCTTCCACGAGTTCATCCCCGACGCCGGCGTGCGCCTGATCGGCTGCGAGGCCGCCGGCGAGGGCGCCGACACCCCCAAGCACGCCGCCACCCTCACCAAGGGCGACCCCGGCGTGCTGCACGGCTCGCGCACCTACGTCCTCCAGGACGAGGACGGCCAGACCATCGAGTCGCACTCCATCTCCGCCGGCCTCGACTACCCGGGCGTCGGCCCGGAGCACGCCTGGCTGAAGGACACCGGACGGGCCGAGTACCGCCCCGTCACCGACGACGCCGCCATGCAGGCGCTGCGGCTGCTGTCCCGCACCGAGGGCATCATCCCGGCCATCGAGAGCGCCCACGCGCTGGCCGGCGCCCTGGAGCTGGGCCGCGAGCTCGGGCCCGAGGCCACCATCCTGGTCTCGCTCTCCGGGCGCGGCGACAAGGACATGCACACCGCGGCCGAGTACTTCGGCCTGTACGACGAGCCGGCCGGCGGTTCGGCCCACGACGCGGCCCACGGGGGTAAGTGACCATGGCATCGAAGCTCAGTGGCATCCTGGCGGCCGCCAAGGCCGAGGACCGCGCCGCGCTGATCGGCTACCTGCCGGGCGGCTTCCCGACCGTCGACGGCGGCATCCGGGCGATCAACGCGCTGATCGAGGGCGGCTGCGACATCGTCGAGGTCGGCCTGCCGCACTCCGACCCGGTGCTGGACGGCGCCGTCATCCAGACCGCCGACGACATCGCGCTGCGCGGCGGCGTGCGGATCAAGGACGTGCTGCGCACCGTCCAGGAGGTCGCCACCGCCCACCCCGAGGCGGCGGTGCTGGTGATGACGTACTGGAACCCGGTCGACCGCTACGGCACCGCGCGCTTCGCCGCCGACCTCGCGGCCGCGGGCGGCGCCGGCTGCATCCTGCCGGACCTGCCGGTGGAGGAGTCCGAGGAGTGGCGCAAGGCGGCGGACGAGCACGGGCTGGACACCGTGTTCGTGGTCGCCCCCAGCAGCAAGGACCCGCGCCTGGCCGAGGTCACCGCGGCCGGCAGCGGCTTCGTCTACGCGGCCGCCGTGATGGGCGTGACCGGGACCCGCGCCCAGGTCGGCTCGCTCGCCGAGGACCTGGTCGCCCGCACCCGGGCCACCACCGACCTGCCGGTCTGCGTCGGCCTCGGCGTCTCCACCCCCGAGCAGGCCGCCGAGGTGGCGGGCTTCGCCGACGGCGTGATCGTGGGCTCCGCGTTCGTGAAGCGGATCCTGGAGGCCGGCGACGACGAGGCGGCCGCGCTGGACGCGGTGCGCGCCCTGGCCGGCGAGCTGGCGGCGGGCGTCCGCCGGCGCTGACCCTCGTACCACCTGACGGCCCGTCGCTCCTTCCGGGGGCGGCGGGCCGTCGCGCTTGCGTGCGCCCGGCTCGCCGGGCGGCGGCGCTCGCGCGGCCCCGAACGGGTGAACAGCTACGGGCACACGCATCAGGCGGGGTTGACCGGCGTTGAGTGGAGGGACGAGTGCACGAACGAGGTGTACGGGGGTTGCCGAGCGAGCGAAGGAGTGAGCCGGTGCCGGGTCTCCATCGGGCCGTTCTGCTGCGGGCGGCCGCCGCCGCGCTGGCGCTCGGCGCCGCCGTCGGAGCGCACACCGAGGTGGGGCAGGCGCTGGCCAAGCGCGGTGCCGAGCGGGCCGTGCGGGACGCGTACGCCTGCGCCGAGGCGGCCCGCTGGGACGCCGCCGAACGGGCAGCCCACCCGCACCACGAGGGCCGCGCCGACCTGTTCGACCCCGGTCGCCCGCCCGGCTGCCGCTCCTGAGGGCCGCGCCGACCTGTTCGGCCCGGGGCGCCCGCCCGGCCTCCCGCCCGGTCACCGGCTCCTGAACGGACGTTCGCCGGATTCGGACACACCATCACCAGACGTCACCCATCCGGCTTAATTCCTGAATATGGAGGAACCGCCCTTCATCCCTTACGGTTCATCAGGAAGTGAACGAGTTTCCCGAGGGGGGTTCCCTGATGGCCGGCCCGGCAGCGCAGCCCGGTGACACGGCGCCCGCGCCGCCCGCCCGGAGGCCGGTGCCGGCCTGGAGTCCGTGGCTGGGCACCGTCGTCCGGCTCGGCCTCGCGGTGGTCTGGGGCTGGGCCGGCCTGGCCAAGATCGCCGACCCGGCGGAGGCCGCCCAGGCGGTCCGCGCCTACGAGATCCTGCCCGAGGGCCTGGTCAAGCCGGTCGGCTACGCCCTGCCCTTCCTGGAGCTGGCGCTCGCCCTGCTGCTGGTGATCGGCCTCGGCGTCCGGATCGTCGCCGGCGTCTCCGCGCTGCTGCTGCTCACCTTCATCGCCGGGATCGCCGCCGCCTGGGCGCGCGGCATCTCGATCGACTGCGGCTGCTTCGGCGGCGGCGGGCACGTCGACGCCTCGCAGACCGAGTACCTCCAGGAGATCCTGCGCGACACCGGGTTCCTCCTGCTGGCCGGGTGGCTGCTGTGGCGGCCCCGCACCAGGTTCTCGGCGGACGGCTGGCTGGCGAGCTGACCGGCCGGCCCCGCCGCACCCCCACCCCACCCCACGAAGGCCCTCCCCGATTGTGGATGTCAAGGCAATGAGCGAGAAGAACCGAGAAGGCAAGCGCACCGCCCGCGAGCGGATGCTGGAGCAGCGGGCGGCCGACGAGGCCACGTCCAGGCGCAGGAAGAAGCTGTTGGTGGGCGGCGCGGTGCTCGTGGTGATCGCCGCCGCCGTGGTCACCGGCGTCGTGGTGCAGAACCAGCGCTCCAAGCCGGAGACCCCGGTCGCCGCCCCCGCCGGGACGATCGGCGACAAGAACCTGGTCATCCCGGCCGGCTCGGCCAACGCCCCGGCCGTCCTCACCGTCTACGAGGACCCGCGCTGCCCGGCCTGCGGGATCTTCGAGCGCGAGTTCTCCTCGACCGTCGACCAGCTGGAAGACGCCGGCAAGATCTACACCAACTACCACATCGTGTCGTTCATCGACCGGGCCGTCCCGGGCAAGGGCTCCAAGGCCGGCGCCAACGCGCTGGCCTGCGCCCAGGACGCCGGGCACTTCCGGGACTTCCACGACGTGCTGTACCGCAACCAGCCGGACGAGACCAGCGACGCCTTCGGCGACAAGGCCGTCCTGATCAACCTCGCCAAGCAGGTCAACGGTCTCGACACGCCCGCCTTCCAGGCCTGCGTCAACGACAACAAGTACGGCGGATGGGTGTCGTCCGTGCAGCAGGACTTCGACAAGTCCAGCTACAAGTCCACCCCGACCGTGCTGCTCAACGGCCAGCCGATCTACCCCAAGAACGGCGCCGAGGAGATCACCCCGGCGAACCTGGTGAAGTGGGTCGACGCCGCCAACCAGGGCAAGCAGCTGGGCACCGCGGGCTCCAACGGGCAGACCCCGGCGCCCACCAGCACCGCCTCGGAGGCCAACAACCCGTCGCCGACCGCGGGCTGAGCCCCGCACACCGCCGGGTGACCGCCGCCGCCTCCTCCCCGTCCGGAGGGGGCGGCGGCGTCGTTCCCGGTGCCCGTTGTTCGGTATCTGTGACCCCGGGGGTGCCCAGCAGGGGCCGCAGACCCTGTAGCGTCGGAACCGCCATGGATATCGCCTACATTCCCAGCCCGTCGCGGGGCGTCCTGCACCTCGGACCGGTCCCGCTGCGCGCCTACGCCTTCTGCATCATCCTCGGTGTCGTCGTGGCCGTCTGGCTCGGCAGCAAGCGCTGGGTCGCCCGGGGCGGTGCCAAGCACACGGTCGGCGACATCGCCGTCTGGGCCGTGCCCTTCGGCCTGGTCGGCGGCCGGCTGTACCACGTGATCACCGACCACCAGCTGTACTTCGGGGCCGGCAAGAACCCCTGGAACGCCTTCAAGATCTGGGAGGGCGGCCTCGGCATCTGGGGCGCCGTCGCGCTCGGCGCGGTCGGGGCCTGGATCGGCTGCCGCCGCCGGGGCGTGCCGCTGCCCGCGTACGCGGACGCCATCGCGCCGGGCATCGCGCTCGCGCAGGCGATGGGCCGCTGGGGCAACTACTTCAACCAGGAGCTGTACGGCCGGCCGACCACGCTGCCGTGGGGCCTGGAGATCGACAAGACGCTGCCGGGCGGCGAGGTCGTCAAGGGCGTCTACCACCCGACCTTCCTGTACGAGTCGATCTGGTGCGTCGGGGTCGCGCTGCTGGTCATCTGGGCCGACCGCCGCTTCAAGCTGGGGCACGGCCGGGCCTTCGCGCTGTACGTGGCCGCGTACACGGTGGGCCGGTTCTGGACCGAGTGGCTGCGGATCGACGAGGCGCACGTCTACTTCGGCCTGCGGCTGAACGACTGGACGTCGATCGTGGTGTTCATCGGCGCCGTGGTCTACCTGGTGGTCGTCGGCAAGAAGCGGCCCGGCCGGGAGGACCCGGCGAGCATCGACCCGCTGGCCGACGAGGAGGGCGAGGCGCGGGGCCCGTCCGACAAGGCGGCGGCGTCCGAGAAGGCCGCGGTGTCCGGCAAGGCCGCGGTGTCCGAGAAGTCGGGCAGGGCCGAGAAGGCCGAGAAGGCCGGCAAGGCGGCTTCGGCGGAGAAGGCCGCCGGGAAGCCCGCGCCGTCCGAGAAGGTCGCCGGGGCCGGCGAGACCGCCGAACTGTCTCAGTCCACGGACGAGAAGGCGGACGCGGAGGCAGCCTCCGAAGCCGTCGAGAGCGCCGACACGAATGCCAAGAACCTGACCTGACCTGGGAGTTCCCCCCGCTTCGGCCGCCCGCGCGATGCTCGCGCAGGGCGGCCGAAGCGCTGTTCGGACAGCCTTACTTTGCTGGAAATGCGCAGGTCAGACGGTCTACGGTCGGGGCAGACGAATCGAACGGAGGGGAACTGCCGTGAGCGCGACCACCCTGGAGCCCGAGGCCGGGCACCACCCCCGCATACCCGCTGCCGGGCACCACCGGGACGTGAACGGAGGCTGGCTGCGGCCCGCCGTGTTCGGGGCGATGGACGGCCTGGTCTCCAACTTCGCGCTGATGACCGGCGTGGTCGGCGGCTCGGTGTCCAGCGGCACGGTGGTGCTGACCGGGCTCGCCGGGCTGGCGGCCGGCGCCTGCTCGATGGCGGCGGGGGAGTACACCTCGGTGGCCTCGCAGGCCGAGCTGGTGCAGGCCGAGATCGAGGCCGAGCGGCTGGAGCTGAGCCGCAACCCGCACGGCGAGCTGGCCGAGCTGGCGCAGCTGTACATCGCCCGCGGGGTGGAGCCGGACCTCGCCCACGAGGTGGCCCGGCAGCTGTCCGCCAATCCGGACCAGGCCCTGGAGATCCACGCCCGGGAGGAGCTGGGCATCGACCCGAACGACCTGCCGTCACCGTGGGTGGCCGCCGGGTCGTCCTTCGTCTGCTTCGCGGTGGGCGCGCTGCTGCCGCTGCTGCCGTACCTGCTGGGGGCGACCTCGCTGGTGCCGGCGCTGCTGCTGTCGGTGGTGGGGCTGTTCCTGTGCGGCGCGGTGGTGGCGCGGGTGACGGCGCGCAGCTGGTGGTTCAGCGGGCTGCGGCAGCTGGTGCTGGGCGGGGCGGCGGCCGGGGTGACGTACCTGCTGGGGTGGCTGATCGGCGGGCACGTCGGCTAGGCACCGGGGCGCCTGGGCCGTCGGCCGGCGTGTGTGACGACCCGGAGGAGTGCATGACTATGCCGGGCAGTGCGTGACGTTCCGCACACGGCTGCCGGGTGGCGCCTGGCCTAGTCTCACCATTCGGGCCTCGGGGCCGAGGATTCGCATCCGTGGGTGACCCCTCGGGATCGATTCACAGGCGTCCTTGATCGTCCCGTGTGGCGATCGGGTTTCGCCCCTGTTTCAGGCGGCCGACCGCCGGGCACAATCGAGGGGACGCGCATTGTGGCGCGTCCTCTCATTCCCCCCTTGACCTGCGGATCAGTCCGCCATGTGGACGAGATATTCCACTTCCCGGGATCTTGGGCATCATGTAACTTGCACGAAATCGCATCAGGGCCAACGTCGTCCCTCCTTGCACCACACAGCCGAAAGACGACGACGGGAGAGCCGATGCTGCCTGCATCCATGCACTCCGCCAACGAGCCCCAGGCCGGCGCAGCCCGCCAGCCGTACGCGCTCGTTCCGGATGCGCGACCTACCGCTCAGGGCCTGTACGACCCGCGAAACGAGCACGACGCCTGCGGCGTCGGTTTCGTCGCCACGCTGACCGGCATCGCCGACCACACCATCGTCGAACAGGCGCTGACCGTCCTGCGCAACCTGGAGCACCGCGGCGCCACCGGCGCCGAGCCGGACTCCGGTGACGGCGCCGGCATCCTCACCCAGATCCCGGACGCCTTCCTGCGCGGCAAGGTCGACTTCGAGCTCCCCGCCGCCGGCTCCTACGCGGTCGGCATCGCCTTCCTGCCCGACGCGGACGCCGCCGACGCGGACGCCGTCGCCCGGATCGAGGCCATCGCGGCCGAGGAGGACCTCACCGTCCTCGGCTGGCGCGACGTCCCCGTCACCCCGGACTTGCTCGGCGCCACCGCCCGCGGCGTCATGCCGCGCTTCCGGCAGCTCTTCCTCGCCAAGGAGGGCCTGGCCGGGATCGAGCTCGACCGGACCGCCTTCGTCGTCCGCAAGCGCTCCGAGCGCGAGGTCGGGGTCTACTTCCCGTCGCTGTCCGCGCGCACCATCGTCTACAAGGGCATGCTGACCACCGGCCAGCTGGAGCCCTTCTTCCCCGACCTGTCGGACCGCTCCTACGCCTCCGCCGTCGGCCTGGTGCACTCGCGCTTCTCCACCAACACCTTCCCGAGCTGGCCGCTCGCCCACCCGTACCGGTTCGTCGCCCACAACGGCGAGATCAACACGGTCAAGGGCAACCGCAACTGGATGAGCGCCCGCGAGTCCCAGCTCGCCACCGACCTCATCCCCGCCGACCGCAACGGCCGGGGCCTGGAGCGGATCTTCCCGGTCTGCACCCCGGAGCACTCCGACTCCGCGTCCTTCGACGAGGTCCTGGAGCTGCTCCACCTCGGCGGCCGCTCGCTGCCGCACTCGGTGCTGATGATGATCCCGGAGGCGTGGGAGAACCACGCCACCATGGACCCGGCCCGCCGGGCCTTCTACCAGTACCACTCCAACCTGATGGAGCCCTGGGACGGCCCGGCCTGCGTCACCTTCACCGACGGCACCCAGATCGGCGCCGTGCTCGACCGCAACGGCCTGCGCCCGGCCCGCTACTGGATCACCGAGGACGGCCTCGTCGTCCTCTCCTCCGAGGTCGGCGTGCTCGACATCGACCAGGAGAAGGTCGCCAAGAAGGGCCGCCTCCAGCCCGGCCGGATGTTCCTCGTCGACACCGCCGAGGGCCGCATCGTCGGGGACGAGGAGATCAAGTCCTCCCTCGCCGCCGAGCACCCCTACGCGGAGTGGGTCGCCGCCGGGCAGATCCAGCTCGCCAAGCTGCCCGAGCGCGAGCACATCTTCCACACCCACGCCTCGGTCACCCGCCGCCAGCAGACCTTCGGCTACACCGAGGAGGAGCTGCGGGTCATCCTCGCGCCGATGGCCAAGACCGGCGGCGAGGCGCTCGGCTCGATGGGCACCGACTCGCCGATCGCCGCGCTCAGCGAGAAGCCGCGCCTGCTCTTCGACTACTTCGTCCAGCTCTTCGCGCAGGTCACCAACCCGCCGCTGGACGCCATCCGCGAGGAGCTCGTCACCTCGCTGCTCAGCAACCTCGGCCCCGAGGGCAACCTGCTGGCCGCCGAGGCCGCCGCCTGCCGCTCGGTCGGCATCACCTTCCCGGTGATCGACAACGACGAGCTGGCCAAGCTCGTCCACATCAACCACGACGGCGACCAGCCCGGCCTCAAGGCCGTCACGCTCTCCGGCCTCTACAAGGTCGCCGCCGGCGGCCAGGGCCTGGCCGCCCGGCTGGCCGAGATCGCCGCCGAGGCCGACGCCGCGATCGCCGACGGCGCCCGGATCGTCGTGCTCTCCGACCGGCACTCCGACGCCGAGCACGCCCCGATCCCCTCGCTGCTGCTCACCTCCGCGATCCACCACCACCTCATCCGCACCAAGCAGCGCACCCAGGTGTCGCTGCTGGTCGAGGCCGGCGACGTCCGCGAGGTGCACCACGTCGCGCTGCTGATCGGCTACGGCGCCGGCGCCGTCAACCCGTACCTGGCCATGGAGTCCGTCGAGGACCTCGTCGCCCAGAAGGTGTTCATCCAGGGCGTCGAGCCCGAGAAGGCCATCAAGAACCTGATCAAGGCGCTCGGCAAGGGCGTGCTCAAGGTCATGTCCAAGATGGGCATCTCGACCGTCGCCTCCTACCGCGGCGCCCAGGTCTTCGAGGCCATCGGCCTCTCCCAGGAGCTGGTCGACGGCTACTTCGCCGGCACCACCACCAAGCTCGGCGGCATCGGCCTGGAGGAGATCGCCAAGGAGACCGCCGCCCGCCACGCCAAGGCCTACCCGGCCTCCGGCATCCCGGCCGCGCACCGCGCGCTGGAGATCGGCGGCGAGTACCAGTGGCGCCGCGAGGGCGAGCCGCACCTGTTCGACCCGGACACCGTCTTCCGGCTCCAGCACTCCACCCGCAACCGCCGGTACGACATCTTCAAGCAGTACACGGACCGGGTGAACGAGCAGTCCACCCGCCTGATGACGCTGCGCGGCCTGTTCCAGCTGGACGCCCTCGGCCGGACCCCGATCCCGGTCGAGGAGGTCGAGCCGGTCTCCGAGATCGTCAAGCGCTTCTCCACCGGCGCCATGTCGTACGGCTCCATCTCCCTGGAGGCGCACGAGACCCTCGCCATCGCGATGAACCGCCTCGGCGGCAAGTCCAACACCGGCGAGGGCGGCGAGGACCCGGACCGCCTGTACGACCCGCAGCGCCGCTCGGCCATCAAGCAGGTCGCCTCCGGCCGCTTCGGCGTCACCTCCGAGTACCTGGTCAACGCCGACGACATCCAGATCAAGATGGCCCAGGGCGCCAAGCCCGGCGAGGGCGGCCAGCTGCCCGGCCACAAGGTCTACCCGTGGGTCGCCAAGACCCGGCACTCCACCCCGGGTGTCGGCCTGATCTCGCCGCCGCCGCACCACGACATCTACTCGATCGAGGACCTGGCGCAGCTCATCCACGACCTCAAGAACGCCAACCCGGCCGCCCGCATCCACGTGAAGCTGGTGTCCGAGGTCGGCGTCGGCACGGTCGCCGCGGGCGTCTCCAAGGCGCACGCCGACGTGGTGCTGGTCTCCGGGCACGACGGCGGCACCGGCGCCTCCCCGCTGACCTCGCTGAAGCACGCGGGCGGCCCCTGGGAGCTCGGCCTCGCCGAGACCCAGCAGACCCTGCTGCTCAACGGCCTGCGCGACCGCATCGTCGTGCAGACCGACGGCCAGCTCAAGACCGGCCGTGACGTCGTCATCGCCGCGCTGCTCGGCGCCGAGGAGTTCGGCTTCGCCACCGCGCCGCTGGTCGTCTCCGGTTGCATCATGATGCGCGTCTGCCACCTGGACACCTGCCCGGTCGGCGTCGCCACCCAGAACCCGGTGCTGCGCGAGCGCTTCTCCGGCAAGCCCGAGTTCGTGGTCAACTTCTTCGAGTTCATCGCCGAGGAGGTCCGGGAGATCCTCGCCGAGCTGGGCTTCCGCACGATCGAGGAGGCCGTCGGCCACGCCGAGCACATTAACGCGGCCGCCGCCGTCGACCACTGGAAGGCCGCCGGGCTCGACCTGGCCCCGCTCTTCCACGTCCCGCAGCTGCCCGAGGGCGCGGCCCGCCACCGCACCACCTCCCAGGACCACGCGCTCGACAAGGCCCTGGACAACCAGCTGATCACGCTCGCCGAGGACGCCCTGGAGCGCGGCGAGACCGTCCGCATCCAGCTGCCGATCCGCAACGTCAACCGCACCGTCGGCACCATGCTCGGCCACGAGGTGACCAAGCGCTACCGCGGCGAGGGCCTGCCCGAGGGCACTATCGACGTCACCTTCACCGGCTCCGCCGGGCAGTCCTTCGGCGCCTTCGTGCCGCGCGGCGTGATCCTGCGGCTGGAGGGCGACGCCAACGACTACGTCGGCAAGGGCCTCTCCGGCGGTGTCGTGATCGTCCGCCCGGCCCGCGACGCCGCGGCCATCGGCAACGACGCGCAGAACCACGTCATCGCCGGCAACACCATCGGCTACGGCGCCACCTCCGGCCGGATCCACCTGCGCGGCAAGGCCGGCGAGCGCTTCGCGGTCCGCAACTCCGGCGCCACCCTGGTCGTCGAGGGCGTGGGCGACCACGGCCTGGAGTACATGACCGGCGGCCGGGTCGTCATCCTCGGCGAGACCGGGCGCAACCTGGCGGCCGGCATGTCCGGCGGCATCGCCTACGTCCTGGACCTGCGCCCCGCGAACGTCAACGACGGCCTGGTGGGCATCGAGGCCCCCTCCGCCGCCGACCGCGACTGGCTGCGCGAGACCGTGCAGCAGCACTACGAGGAGACCGGCTCCACCGTCGCCGCCGAACTCCTGGCCGACTGGGGCAGCGGGGTCTCCCGCTTCTCCACGATCATGCCGACCGACTACAAGGCCGTGCTCGCCGCCAAGGACGCCGCTGAGCGCGATGGCCTCTCCGAGGCCGAGACCACTCGCAAGATGATGGAGGCGGCTAATGGCTGACCCCAAGGGCTTCCTGACCACGCCCAAGCAGCTGGCCGAGCGGCGCCCCGTCGACGTGCGCCTGCGGGACTGGAACGAGGTCTACGTCGAGCGCAGCCTCCTGCCGATCATCACCGAGCAGGCCGGCCGCTGCATGGACTGCGGCATCCCGTTCTGCCACAACGGCTGCCCGCTCGGGAACCTCATCCCCGAGTGGAACGACCTCGCCTACCGGGACGACTTCGTCGGCGCGATCGAGCGGCTGCACGCGACCAACAACTTCCCGGAGTTCACCGGCCGCCTCTGCCCGGCGCCCTGCGAGTCGGCCTGCGTGCTCGGCATCAACCAGGACGCGGTGACCATCAAGAACGTCGAGGTCACCATCATCGACAAGGCCTGGGACCGCGGCGGCGTCACGCCGCAGGTCCCGGAGCGGCTGTCCGGCAAGACCGTCGCCGTCGTCGGCTCCGGCCCGGCCGGCCTGGCCGTCGCCCAGCAGCTCACCCGGGCCGGGCACACCGTCGTCGTGTACGAGCGCGCCGACCGCGTCGGCGGCCTGCTGCGCTACGGCATCCCCGAGTTCAAGATGGAGAAGCGCCACATCAACCGCCGCGTCGAGCAGATGCGCGCGGAGGGCACCCGCTTCCGCACCGGCGTGCACGTCGGCGAGGACATCACCGGCCAGCAGCTGCGCGAGCGCTTCGACGCCGTCGTCGTCGCCGCCGGCGCCACCACCGCGCGCGACCTGGCGGTGCCCGGGCGCGAGCTCAAGGGCGTCCACCAGGCCATGGAGTACCTGCCGCTGGCCAACAAGGTGCAGGAGGGCGACTTCGTCGAGTCGCCGATCAGCGCCAAGGGCAAGCACGTCGTCGTCATCGGCGGCGGCGACACCGGCGCCGACTGCGTCGGCACCGCCCACCGCCAGGGCGCGGCCTCCGTCACCCAGCTGGAGATCATGCCGCGGCCCTCCGAGGAACGCCCCGGCCACCAGCCCTGGCCGACCATGCCGATGACCTACAAGGTCACCTCCGCGCACGAGGAGGGCGGCGAGCGGATCTACTCCGTGAACACCACCCACTTCACCGGCTCCGCCCCCGAAGAGGGACAGACGGTCGGCAACGTCCAGGAGCTGCACCTCGTCGAGGTCGAGTTCAAGGACGGCCGCTTCGAGCCCGTCCCCGGCACCGAGCGGGCCATCCCGGCGCAGCTCGTCACCCTGGCCATGGGCTTCACCGGCACCGACGTCCGCAACGGCCTGGTCGAGCAGCTCGGCGTGGACCTGGACGCGCGCGGTAACATTGGCCGCGACGGCCGGTTCGCCACCAATGTCGATGGCGTGTACGTCTGCGGAGACGCCGGCCGCGGTCAGTCGCTGATCGTCTGGGCCATCGCGGAAGGCCGCTCGGCCGCAGCCGCGGTGGACAAGTACCTCGGCGGCAAGACCCCACTGCCGGCCCCGATCCGTCCCACCGACCGCCCGCTGGTCGTCTGACGGGCCGACCGGCCCCCTGAACCCCCGGTGCCGCATCGCCGGGAGCTCAACCCGCTGCCCCCGCCAGCGTCGCCGGGCCAACGCGGTCTCCTGGCGCCTGCCCTCTTCCCCGACCAGTTGGAGGGCGGGCGCCGTCGCGTTCCCCCGGGCGGTCCGCCGCCTTACCCCGAAGATGGCAGGCCAGTCAAGGGTCGTGTCAACTCTCAGACATTTCCCAGGACTTGGGTCTACCGTAGGCCCGTTCCGGACGCCGCGCGGGAGGGCCTGACCGGACGGACTGTTGTTCGTCGGTACCAGGTGGCAGACTGCCGCCGACGGCCGGGGGGCTGCTGCGCGAGTGCGGAGGTTGACGCGATGAGCACGACTCAGACAAGCGGAGGCGCCACGGTACGGCGACTGCTGCTCGGCACCCAGCTGCGCAAGCTCCGCGAGGCCAGGGGCGTCAGTCGCGAGGAGGCCGGCTACTCGATCCGCGCCTCCGAGTCCAAGATCAGCCGGATGGAACTCGGCCGGGTCGGCTTCAAGGAACGCGACGTCGCCGACCTGCTCACCCTGTACGGCGTCGAGGCCGAGCAGGAGCGCGCCACCGTCCTCGGACTCGTCCGGGACGCCAACGCCACCTCCTGGTGGCACGAGTACGGCGACGTGCTGCCCGCCTGGTTCCAGAACTACGTCGGCCTGGAAGAAGCCGTCGCCGAGATCCGCAGCTACGAGGTCCAGTTCGTCCACGGGCTGCTCCAGACCGCCGACTACGCCCGCGCCGTCATCGCCGCCGGCGGCCACGTCACCGACCCCGGCGAGATCGAACGCCGCGTCGAGGTCCGGCTCAAACGCCAGGCCCTGCTCACCGCCGAGAGCGGCCCCCGCTTGCTCGCGATCCTCGACGAGGCCGCGCTGCGCCGCCCCTGGGGCGGCCCCGAGCTGATGCGCAACCAGATCGACCGGCTGCTCGAACTCGGCGAACTGCCCAACGTCCGGCTCCGGGTGCTGCCGCTGGGCTGCACCGGGCTGAGCGCCGAGAGCGGCGCCTTCACCGTGCTCGGCTTCGCCGAACCCGAACTCGCCGACGTCGTCTACGTCGAACAGTTCACCACCGCGCTCTACCTCGACAAGCCGGCCGAGGTCGCCGAGTACCGCCACGCCATGGAAGGGCTGCTCGCCGACAGCCTCGACCCCGAACAGACCCGGCAGCTCCTGTACTCCGTACGCCAAGAGCTCTGAGACGTCAGTACGATGATGCCCAATCAGACCGGGCCGTAGCGGCTCGCCCGCCGACGTTCCCCGAACCGGCACGAGAGGGATCAGATGTCGTACTTCTCCGAGTTGGCGCTGCAGTACATCGACGGCGAATGGTGCAGCGGCAGCGGCTCCTGGGACATCGTCGACGTCGACCCCTACACCGGCGACAAGCTCGCCACCATCACCGTCGCCACCGTCGCCGAGGTCGACCGGGCCTACCGGGCCGCCGAACGGGCCCAGAAGCAGTGGGCCGCCACCACCCCCTACGCCCGCCGGCTCGTCTTCGAACGCGTGCTGCGCCTGGTCGAGGAGCGCGAGGAGGAGATCACCCGCGCCATCATGGCCGAGCTCGGCGGCACCGCGCTCAAGGCCGCCTTCGAGCTCTCCCTGGTCAAGGACATGCTGCGGGACTGCCTGCGGGTGTCCCTGGGTCTGGAGGGCCGGCTGCTGCCCTCGATCACGCAGGGCCAGGAGAACCGCCTCTACCGGCTGCCGGTCGGCGTCGTCGGCGTGATCAGCCCGTTCAACTTCCCGCTGTACCTCTCGATCAAGGCCGTCGCCCCCGCCCTCGCACTCGGCAACGGCGTGGTGCTCAAGCCGCACCAGGAGACCCCGATCGTCGGCGGCACCCTGATCGCCCGGCTCTTCGAGGAGGCGGGCCTGCCGGCCGGGCTGTTCAACGTCGTGGTCACCGACATCGCCGAGATCGGCGACGCCTTCATCGAGCACCCGGTGCCCAAGGTCATCGCCTTCACCGGCTCCGACCGGATCGGCCGGCACGTCGCCACCGTCGCCGCCGCCAACTTCAAGCGCACCGTGCTCGAACTCGGCGGCAACAGCGCGCTGATCGTGCTCGACGACGCCGACCTCGACTACGCCGTGGACGCCGCCGTGTTCAGCCGCTTCGCCCACCAGGGCCAGGTCTGCATGGCCGCCAACCGCATCCTCGTCGACCGCTCCGTCGAGGCCGAGTTCACCGCCAAGTTCGTCGCGAAGGTCTCCTCGCTCACCGTCGGCGACCCCAAGGACCCGGCCACCCAGATCGGCCCGCTGATCAACCCCGTCCAGGCCGACACCATCACCGCCCAGGTCGACCAGGCCATCGCCGCCGGCGCCACCGCACTGCTGCGCGGCACCACGGTCGGCAGCCTGATGGAGCCCGTCGTCCTCACCGGCCTGGCCGAGGACGCGCCGATCCTCCAGCGCGAACTCTTCGGCCCGGTCGTCCTCGTGGTGCCCTTCGACGGCGAGGACGAGGCCGTCCGGCTCGCCAACGACAGCCCCTTCGGGCTCAGCGGCGCGGTGCACACCGGCGACGTCGAGCGCGGCGTCCGGGTCGCGCACCGGATCGAGACCGGCATGATCCACGTCAACGGCGGGACCATCGCCGACGAGCCGGCGGTGCCGTTCGGCGGGGAGAAGAACTCCGGCATCGGGCGGCTCAACGGGGAGTCCACGGTGGACGCGTTCACCACCGTGAAGTGGATCTCCGTCCAGCACGGGCGCACCGCCTTCCCGTTCTGAGCGGTGCCGTTCCGGGCGTTTCTGTTCCGGGTGTTTCTGTTCTGACGGTGCCGCCTCGGGCGGTGCGGGTCGCCCGGCGGCAGCCGCCGGGCGACCTGATCGGTCAGGCCGGGTAACGGATGAGACCGTCGGTGGCGAGCTCGAAGCCGAAGGGGGCGGGGACCGGCACCCGGTCGCCGAAGCTGCCGGTCCAGCGTTGGCGGTAGGCGCCGTCGGAGGGCTCGGAGTAGAGGGTGATGTCGCCCTCGCGCGGATCGATCAGCAGGTACAGCGGGATCCGCATCTGCGGGTAGTCGCGCACCTTGCCGACCAGGTCGTTCTCCGGGTTCGACGGCGAGACGATCTCCACCGCGATCGCCGCCTCCTCGGCCGGCACCTCGTTGCCGCCCAGTTCGACGACCGAGATCGGGATGTAGGTCAGGTCGGGGTTGCGCAGCTTGCCCACGTTCGGCGACGCCAGATCGGTGTTCTCGCTCGGCATCAGGTCGGACGGGCGGCGCGCGTCGAACTGCTCGCGGACGAGCAGCAGGTTGCGCTGGTGGATCACCGATGGGCCGGCCATCATGATGATCTCGTCGCCGGAGATCTCGATCTTCCACCCGGCCGGAGGCGTCAGGCTCTGCGCGTAGGCCAGCAGCCGCGCGTGGCGCCCTGGGATCTGGAACTCGCTCATGGCCCCATTCTTCCACTGCGAACAGCACGAAGGCCGTCGGGGGGGGGCGGGGGGGGGCCCCCCCCCCGCCGCGGGGGGGGGGGGGGCCAACACCCGCCGGGCGGGGCGCCCCCCGCGCCCCGACGAGGGGGAACAGAGGGCCCGGGGCCTTACGCCCCAGGGCAGGACCCCCGCG